>NZ_JBIVPT010000001.1:0-113254 GCF_044754785.1 Streptomyces sp. NPDC092952
CGGCTGGCTGCACACCTACAATCACCACCGTGGACACACCGCACTCGCAGGCAAACCACCCGCCAGCCGCGTCCCCAACCTCACAGGGCAATACATCTAGGGCGTGTTCCGGAAGTAGCGTCGTCTGCCCGGAGGGCGGGCTCGGGGGTGTCCGGTGCGTGCGATCCCGACAACGCGGCGAGCGTGAGCGCCGGGCGCCCCCGAGCAGACGGGACTTCCGAAACACGCCCCAGGGCGCCAGCACGTGGAAGAGGCCGGTCCCGCCGTGTACGCGGCGGGACCGGCCTCCTGCTGTTCGGGGGCCTCGGGGCGGTGGCCCCGGACACGGCATCAGACGCGGGCCCAGCTTCTGACGTACGGGCGTCTCGCGGCGGGGGCAGGGGCCGGTGCCTCCGCGGCGCGGAGCTCGCGGTCGATGCGGCGCTCCCGGGCGAGCCCGGCCAGGGTCGGCGCCAGGAAAAGAACGATGAGTGCGGATATGCCGAGTACGTTCTCGATTGCGGTCATGGCTCCACTCTCGCCCCCGCCGGAGGATCGCGGCAGTGGCAGGACTGTCATAGAGCATCGAATTACTGCCACACTGGTGCGATGCTGAACAATGTCGCCGCGCTGCTGCTGGACGAGGTCCACCCCTTCGAGCTGGGGGTGCTGTGCGAGGTCTTCGGGCTCGACCGCAGTGACGAGGGGCTGCCGTTCCACGACTTCGCGGTGGTCTCCGCCGAGGGCCCGGTGCTGCGCACCCACGCCGGTTTCACCCTCAGCACGCCGCACGGCCTCGACCGACTGGAGGAGGCCGACCTGATCGCCATCCCGGCCGGCGGCCACTACGTGGACCGGGAGTACCCCGAGGAGGTCCTGGACGCGCTGCGCCGGGCGGTGGACCGGGGCGCCCGGGTGCTGAGCGTCTGCTCCGGCGCGTACGTGCTCGGCGCGGCCGGACTGCTGGACGGGCGCCGCTGCACCACCCACTGGCGGCACACCGAGGAGCTGGCCCGCCGCTACCCGCGGGCCGTCGTCGAGCCCGACGTGCTGTACGTGGACGAGGGGCAGATCATCACCTCGGCCGGCACCGCCGCCGGGATCGACGCCTGCCTGCATCTGATCCGGCAGTCCTACGGCCCGGACGCCGCCAACGCCATCGCCCGCCGCATGGTGGTGCCGCCGCACCGGGACGGCGGCCAGGCCCAGTACATCGAGCGGCCGCTGCCCCGCACCTCCTGCGACACCGTGGGCGAGACGCTCGTCTGGATGGAGCGCCACCTCGACGAGGAGATGACCGTCGACCAGCTGGCCGCGCAGGCCCACATGTCGCCGCGCACCTTCGCCCGCCGCTTCCAGCAGGAGACCGGCACGACGCCGTACCGCTGGCTGCTGCGCCAGCGGGTCCTCCTGGCGCAGCACCTGCTGGAGACGTCCGACGAGACGGTGGACACCATCGCCGGGCGCACCGGTTTCGGGACCGCCGCCGCCCTGCGCCACCAGTTCGTCCGCTCCCTGGGCACCACGCCGAACGCGTACCGCCGCACCTTCCGCGGACCGGACGCCGTCGTCGACGTGGCCTGAACCCTGGAAGGTCTGACGTCTGACGATTCGTCCAAGCGCTCGCCGCACCTGTCCATGGACCGGCGCCCGGCGGGCCCAGCAGGGTCTCGGGCATGGACATGCAAAGGACAGGACGAAGGACCATCGGGGCCCTGGTCGTCGCGCTCGCCGCCGCACTGCTGCCCTGGCAGAGCGCCTCGGCCACGGACCCCTCCACCACCGCTCCGCCGCCCGAGGTGCTGCCCTCGCTACGGCAGTGGCAGCCCGCGGAGGGCGAGTTCACCCTGACCGGCCGGACCCGGATCGTGCTGGCCGGGGTTCGGGACGGCCGGACGGCCGCCGATGCCCGGCGGTTCGCCGGTGAGCTGGCCACCGGCCGGGCCCCGGTGACGCGGGGCCCCGCCGCGGCCCGGAGCGGGGACGTCGTACTGCGCCAGGACCCCTCGCTGAAGAGCTCGCTGGGCACGGAGGGCTACCGGCTCGACGTCGGGGACCGGATCACGGTCACCGCCGCGACCTCCACCGGCGTCTTCTACGGATCCCGGACCGTGCTCCAGCTGCTGAACGACGACGGCAGGGCCGCGCGCGGCACCGCGACCGACGTACCCGCGTACCGGGAGCGCGGAGTGGGCGTCTGCGCCTGCTACGTCAATGTGTCGATTCCCTGGTTCGAGCGGCTGCTCAAGGACATGGCGTCCCAGAAGCTCAACCAGTTGTGGATCGAGGCCAAGGTCAGAAGCGACACCGACCCGGCGTCCGCCTTCTGGGGCTACTACACGAAGCCCCAGGTGCGCACCCTCGTCGCGCTGGCGAAGAAGTACCACGTCGAACTGGTCCCGGAGATCAACTCCCCCGGCCACATGGACACCTACCTGGAGAACCACCCGGAGCTCCAGCTCAAGGACCGCGACGGGGTCTCCTCCCCGCCCCGCCTCGACATCTCCCGGCCCGAGGCGCTCACGTACTACACCTCGCTGGTCGACGAGGCGCTGGAGGTGTGGGACACCCGCTCCTGGCACATGGGCGCGGACGAGTACATGATCGGCTCCTCCTACCCCGACTACCCGCAGCTCCAGGCCGCCGCGACCGCGCGGTTCGGCGCGGACGCGACCCCGGACGACCTCTTCGTCGACTTCGTCAACCAGGTCGACGCGCATGTACGGGCCGGCGGCCGGTCGCTGCGGATCTGGAACGACGGCCTAGTGGGCCGCAACGGCGTGGTCCGGCTCGCCCCCGACATCACCGTCGAGCACTGGCTGGGCGGCGGGTCCATCCAGAAGCCGTCCGCGCTGCTCGCCGAGGGCCGCCCGGTCATGAACTCCGCGTACGCCCTGTACCTGGTGCGCGGCGGCTACACCAGCCGGACCCGCGAGCTCTACGAGAGCGACTGGACGCCGCTGCGCTTCGAGGGCGAGACCCTGCCCGCGCGGCCGGCCGGCCTCACCGGGGCGAAGATCAGCCTGTGGCCGGACAGCGCGGCGGCCGAGACCGAGAACGAGGTGGAGGCCAAGACCTTCATGCCGCTGCGCTTCCTGGCCCAGGCCACCTGGGGCGGCCCGAAGCCGAGCGACAGCTACGACGGCTTCGAGGCGATGGCCCGCCGGATCGGCCACGCCCCGGGCTGGTCGAACACCGACCGCACCCCGCTCCCCGACGGCACGTACCGGCTGACATCGGGCGCCAAGTCCCTGGCCCCCGGCAACAATGCGGGGGTGTCCCTGGTCCGGGGCGGCAGCACCGCGTGGACCCTGGCGGCGACCTCCGACGGCTACTACACGGTGCGGCCGGCCGGCACGGATCAGTGCCTGGACGCGGTGCGCGGCAGGAAGTACCTCGGGGCACCGCTGGAAGTGGGGGCCGAACTCTCGCTCGGCGCCTGCGCCACGGCCTCACGCACCCAGCGCTGGCAGCTGGACGCCTCGGCCGGGGCGCTCGTCCTGCGCAACGCCATCTCGCAGCTCCGCCTGACGGAGCGGGCCGCCGACGGCGCCGCCGTCCAGACGACGGACGGCACCCGGCTCACCGCGCACGCCGCCTGAGCCACCGGACGGAAAGGGTCCCGCGCACCGGAGGGCCGGTGCGCGGGACCCGGTGCGTCAGATGCCGCAGCTGGGCGCCGACCAGTAGTGCGAGGGGCCCTGGTTCACGTGGATGTGGTCGTTGTGGCCCGGGTAGCCGGGGCCGAGGATCCCGTTGAAGCCGTGGTTGCGGGCCTGCTTGGCGATGGTGCACAGCGCGTGCGGCCCGGCGCCGAGGTCGACGGCGTCCCCGTACATGTGGCGGCTGTTGGAGGCGCCGCCGACCGCCGAGTTGCAGGGAGCGGAGCGGAATCCGCTGGTGACCCGGAGCGGCTGATCGCCCAGCGCGTGCCGCAGCGCCTCCAGCTTCCACATGGAGCTGAGCGCGTTGGCCTTCGCCGTTCCGGCCGCGACCTTGCCCCCGGCCCAGGTGCTGTTGCACGTGTTCAGCTCGGGGTACGTGAAGTGCGCCGGGGTGCAGTCGTTGTCCTGGAGCGCGTAGATCTTGGCCTGGGTGGCGGGGCCCGCGATGCCGTCGGCGGCGAGGCCGTAGGCGGCCTGGAAGCGCTTGACGGCGGCGGTGGTGGCCGGCCCGTAGGACCCGTCGATGGCGAGCACCGAGTTGTAGCCGGGGTAGCCGGACACCCGGATCTGGAGCTGGACGACGTCGTTGCCGGTGGCGCCGGGGGACAGCGTGCGGGTCCAGGTGTAGCAGCCGTCGGCCTGTGCGGTGCCGGCGGTCACCACGGCACCACCCCAGGCGAACGCCATGGTCATGACAAGGCCGAGCAGGAGTCGTGCGGTGCGTTTGAGCATGAGGGGGCTCCCAACACGAAAGAGGTGTGGGGGGAAAGACTGGCGGACGAGTCGACGCGCGTCAACTTCTCGTAAAGGAACGGCAATTGACAGTTCCGGAACGGAACGGCGGACGGGCCCGGTCCCCCGCTGAGGAGGACCGGGCCCGTCCGCGGAAGCCCGACGCGTACGTACGGATCAGTCGTTCGGCACGGTCTCGTAGCGCGGCGTGCCCTCGGCCATCTGCCGCAGCGCGTCCTTGCGGTCGCGCTTGGAGAGCCGGTCGATGTACAGGTAGCCGTACAGGTGGTCCGTCTCGTGCTGGAGGCAGCGGGCGAAGTAGCCGGTGCCCCGGACGCGGATCGGGTTGCCCTTGGCGTCCTGCCCCGTGACCACCGCGTAGTCCGGGCGGGCCAGCTCGGCGTACGCGGTCGGCACCGAGAGGCAGCCCTCGTTGGAGTCGTCCAGGACCCGGAGCTCGGGCGCCAGCTCCTCCAGCACCGGGTTGCAGACGACGCCCACGTGCCGTGCGCCCTCGTCGTCCGGGCAGTCGTAGACGAAGACCTTCAGGCCGACGCCGATCTGGTTGGCGGCCAGGCCGACGCCCTCCGCCGCCCGCTGGCTCGCGAACATGTCGTCGATCAGCGTGGCCAGCTCGTCGCCGAACTCGGTGACGTCCGCGCACTCCTTGTGGAGCACCGGATTGCCGACGACCGTGATCGGACGGGCGGTGCCGCGCTCGCGGTACGCCGCCTCGCGCGCCTCGCAGTCCTCGGTGTCCACGACGAATCCCTCGTCGTCGAGGGTGATCTGCTCGTCCGTCTCCTGCTGCGCCATCTCCGCCGTACGCCTTCCTCAAAGCCCGAAACCGGCCGCCCGGCAGTCCCCGGGACCCGGTTGCCCGTGCACCGCGACCGGTGTCCGTACAGCCTACGGGCACCGGTCAGCAGACTTCTTCCAGATCCCGCCACTCGCGGCTGTCCGGGCTGTCGGCCACCCAGCCGTCCAGCAGACCGCGCACCAGCCCGGCCGGCGCGGCTATCCCGCACTCCCGCTCGGGCACCCACAGCTCGCCGGAGGTGCGGTGGCCCAGCGGACCGGGATGGCCCGGCTCGCTGTGGTCGTGCGGGTCGAGGTGCTCGCCGTCGCCCTCGTCGCTCTCCATCCGGCTCTCCGAGCAGGCCCGGCAGAGCAGCCGCACGGAGGACGACCAGTCCTCGGCGGCGAACCCGGCGTCGGAGGCCAGCCGCTCCAGCGCGTCCCGGTCCGCCTCGGTGGCCGCCTCCAGCAGCACCACCCAGGTCGGCACGGGGGACGGCGCCCACAGCTCGATCTCGTCGAAGACGGGGTAGGAGGGCCCGGCCGCGGTCACCCGCTCACCGTTCGGCACCCCGTCGTGCAGCACGACCTCGCCCCAGCGGCGGCCGGAGGACGGCAGCGGGATGGAGAGCACCTCCATCCGGGCCGGATCGAGCCTGCGCCCCCAGACCACCTCGGCCTCGCCCTCCGGCGACAGCCGCACCGCCGCGCTGCCCAGCTCCATGCCGAGCGGCTCGCTGTTGGCCGCCGAGACATGGGGGCCGGTGCCCGGCACCTTCAGCCCGTACGCCTGCCAGGCCCGGCGGGCCAGCGGCCAGTCCTGGAGCGCGGTGGCGGCGATCCCCACGTTCCACCAGTCCGGAGCGCCGGACTCCTTGCCCAGCAGCGCGACCGCCCGCAGACCGGCGGACCTCGCCTGTTCCCAGTCGTGCCGGAACTTGTGCAGCAGCGCCAGGTTGAACCACGACTCCGAGAGCCAGGGCTCCAGGTCCGCCGCACGCGTCAGCAGCGCGCCCGCGTCCTCGTACCGGCCGTCGCCGATCAGCGTGAACGCGCGGTCCGTGGCCTGCCGCCAAGAGGCGGAGGGCCGATGCCGTACCTTCCCGAAGATCCTCACGATTCCCGCCTGTCCCGACTGGACACCCTCTGATTTCCACTCTCTTCGCATCCAACCATGCCGGGCCGGACGCCCGCTCATTACCCGTGGGTTACCCGGGCGGGACCGGGACGGGAGCGCCCCGGGCCAGGACCCTGGCCAGCGACTCCACGACTTCGGGCTGATAGTCGTGGGCCGTGCCGAGCCTGAGTTGTTCGAGCGCGCCCAGTGGCCCGATGAGACCTTCCCCGCAGAGGTCGTCGTATGCGTTGACGACCCTGACGATCCTGGCGGACAACGGCTGCTCGCGGTAGGGGTCGGCCTGCCGTTCCACGACGACGGCGACCTCGGCGTCCACCCCGGTCTGCCGGACCACCGCGCCGCCGAGCAGGGCGATGCGGCGCTGCTCGGCGGCGGGCAGGGTGGCCGTCGCCCCGGCCGGGACCGGGTCGACCAGCGAGAGCTGGCCGATGTCGTGCATCAGGGCGGCGTACTCCAGGACGGTCAGCCGGCTCCCCGAGAGTCCCAGCTCGCGGCCGACGGCCCGGCACAGCGCCGCGACCCTGCGGGCATGGCCGGGCGGGGTGTACCCGGCGATCTCGGTGGACCGGGCGAGCGAGGCGATGGTCTGCCGGTAGGTGGTGCGGACGGCGATGAAGCGGCGGAACGAGACCTGGGTCAGCAGCAGCGGTACGCAGAGCACCGGCAGCGCCCACAGCCCGGCGACGGCCACCCCGATGGCCATCACCACCCCGGTTGCGCCGACCGCCGAGCCGATGCCGACGAGGCCGCGCAGCTCGTCGCG
This sequence comes from Streptomyces sp. NPDC092952, assembly GCF_044754785.1. Lineage (NCBI taxonomy): Bacteria > Bacillati > Actinomycetota > Actinomycetes > Kitasatosporales > Streptomycetaceae > Streptomyces > Streptomyces sp. NPDC092952. The sequence continues at coordinate 7,076 of NZ_JBIVPT010000001.1, forward strand.
GAGGAGCGGCGGGTAGGGGTGGCGGGTACGGGCGCACAGCAGCAGCGCCGCCAGCACGGCGTCGCACAGCGCGGTCAGGACCAGGATCAGGACCAGCACGAGGACGTAGTACGGGCCCTCGGCGAGCAGTCCCCCGGCGTACAGCGGCTGGAAGCAGACCGCGGCGAAGGCGACCGTCAGGACGCGGCGGGCCACCCGGTCGGGAGAGGGTCCGGTGCCGCGCGCCACATGCGGCACCGAGGCGACCAGCTGGGCCGCGACGAGCACGGCGACCACCTGGTGCACCCCGTGCGTGGTCGGCGTACCGCCGCTGCGGCCGAGCAGGGCGTACGCCAGCGCCCCGGCGGCGCCGAGCGGAGCGGGCTCGCGCTCCCCGGGCAGCGCACCCCAGCGGGTCAGCTCGCCGAGCGCGATCAGCACCCCGAAGACGAGGGCGTGCCCGGGGTCGTGGACGCCCTCCCAGAGGGTGCGGCCGAGCCCGGCGGCGGCGAGCAGCACCGCGGCGACCCGGACGGCGGGGGCGCCGAGGAGCACGAGGGGCGCCCCGGCCCCGGCGCGGGTCATCCGCTGCGGTCCACGGACGCCTGCCGCCCCGGTACGGGACCGGCCCCCTCGGCCGCCACCGGCGCGGGAACACGGCCGGGACCGGGCCCGTCCAACGCCCCGGCCGCCGTCTCCGGCGCCCAGCCGTGCCGTTCCAGGCCGCGGGCCAGCGCCCGGACCATCCGCGGGTCGAACTGCGTGCCCGCGCACCTCTTCAGCTCCGCCAGCGCGGCGGGGACCGGCCTGCCCCGCCGGTACGAGCGGGTCGAGGTCATCGCGTCGAAGGCGTCGGCCACCGCGACCACCCGGGCGAACTCCGGGATCTCGCGCCCGCTGAGCCCGTACGGGTATCCGGTGCCGTCGAGCCGTTCGTGGTGGTGGAGGATGGCGGCCCGCGCCTCGCCGAGGAAGCCGATGCCACGCACGATCTCGTGACCGTACTCGGGGTGCAGCTCGATCACCTGCCGTTCCTCCGGGGTGAGCGGCCCGTCCTTGCGGAGCACCCGGGTGGGGACGCCGAGCTTGCCGACGTCGTGCAGGATCCCGGCGAACCGGACGACCTCCATCCGGTCCTGGTCCATGCCGAGTTCCCGGGCGATCAGGACGGAGGCCCGGCCGACCCGCTCGCTGTGGCCCCGGGTGTACGTGTCCTTGAGGTCGACGGCCTCGACCAGGGCCCGGATGGTGGCGCGGTGCGCGGCGTGCTCGCGGTGGTACTGCGCGAAGACCCAGCAGGAGATGTACATCGGCAGCAGGACGAGGAGCGCGGAGAGCGGCCCGTACGGACCGTGCCACAGGACCGCCATCATCAGCCCGGCCAGCCCGTGCACCAGGTGCGGTCCCAGCGAGCGGCCCAGCAGCCCGCTCCAGGCCCGCCGCGGCGGGACCCGTTCGGCGACGGCCAGGACCGATCCGTCCAGCGCCGCCAGCACCAGGCTGAAGGCGAGCACGGCGGCGCAGCCGGGCAGCATCGCGTACGGGAGGCCGGGGAGCCGGCCGGGGCCGCCGAGCGTGGCCGGGCCGCCGAGCAGCCCGTGGACGGCCGAGGCGGCCCAGACCGTGACGGCGAGCTGCGCGGCCCGCCAGACGCGCCGCTCGGCGGCGGGCGGCCGCTCCACCCGCCCGACGAGCGAGCCGGGCACGGCGACCAGGGCCGCGGCGGCGGGCGGCAGCAGGAAGGCGGCGGCAAGCAGCAGCGGAAAGAACGATCCGGCACTGATCGGCAGCGAGTTGCCCGGGAAGGGGCGGCGGCCGGGGAGTTCGCAGACGAGATAGAGCCCGGCGAGCAGTGCGGTGGTGCCCCAGGGTGTTCCGGCGCCGCCGGACAGCGCGGGGGCGGCGCAGCACAGGGCGCCTGCCGCGACGGTCGCGATGTACGCGCGGGCCGCCCCGCGTGTGGCTCTCACCCGCTCGGCCCGCCCTCCGACGTCGTCAATGGAGGCGCCACGCTAGCGATTCGTGCGAGCGGTCGAGCGTCAATGAGCCCAATTAGCACATTCGGGTGATGCGGTGGCGGCGGCCGGGGCGGACCGGCCGCCGTGGGTCACTCCTTGGCGGCGGTCGGCTGCTCGCTGCCGGTGGCCGTGATGTCCTGCTCGGGGACGGCCTGCCCGGAGCGGATCAGGTCGATCCGGCCCATGACCTTGGACCGGAGGTCACTGGGCACGTCGTCCTGACCGCAGCACCGCTTGACCAGCTTCTTGACGGCCTGCTCCAGGCCGTACTTCTCCAGGCACGGGGAGCACTCCTCGAAGTGCACCTCGAACTTGGTGCAGTCACTGTCGGGCATCTCGTGGTCGAGGAACTCGTAGAGATGGTCGAGGACTTCCGAGCAGTCCGTCTCGTGCGGCTCTCCGCAGCTCATGAGCCCGAGCCTTTCCGATCGTCCGACTCTCCGGCACCGGCCGGGACGAGCCCGCGCTCACGGGCGTAGTCCTCCAGCATGCCGCGCAGCTGGCGGCGGCCCCGGTGCAGTCGGGACATCACCGTACCGATGGGAGTCCCCATGATGTCCGCGATCTCCTTGTACGCAAAGCCCTCGACATCGGCGAGGTAGACGGCGATGCGGAACTCTTCGGGGATCGCCTGGAGAGCGGCCTTCACGTCGGAGTCGGGCAGGTGGTCGAGTGCCTGGGACTCCGCGGAGCGCAGACCGGTCGACATGTGCGACTCGGCGCGCGCCAGCTGCCAGTCCTCGATCTCCTCGGCGGCGCTGCGCTGGGGCTCGCGCTGCTTCTTGCGGTACGAGTTGATGAACGTGTTGGTGAGGATGCGGTACATCCACGCCTTGAGGTTGGTGCCCTCGCGGAACTGGTGGAACGAGCCGTACGCCTTCGCGTACGTCTCCTGGACCAGGTCCTCGGCGTCCGCGGGGTTGCGCGTCATGCGCAGCGCGGCCGAGTACATCTGGTCGAGGTATCCGAGCGCGTCCCGTTCGAAGCGCGCGTTGCGCTCGGCGGGCGTCTCCTGTGCGCGGCCGTCGTCGGTCCCTGTATCGGTCCCAGTGACCGGACCCACCTCCTCCAACGCCGTGGCGGAACCGAGACCGGATCCGCTCGAATCGGAGAATAGTCGACCTTGCTTCGGGACGGGCTGTCGATCCTTTCCGCCCAGCCCCCGCTCGGGAGCGGTCCTGGCCGCGTGCAGCACCGTCCACTCCAGGTCAGCGGTGTTCGAGCGGTGCGGGCAGATGGTCGGACCCATGCGACGGACTCCCTTTCCACAACGACGTCTGTGTACCGATGACTCGGACAACAGCGGTCCCGTGCCCGGCATTCCCGAGGTACGCCACAGGGGTACGCGGGGGTGCCGGGGGCACGTCGCGGCACACCGGCCCGGCCCGTCGCGGGGGGTGCGTCACGTCACATCCGCGGCGCCGCCGGGACGGGCGTCACGCCAGCTCGGCCAGCCACGCGGTCACGGCACCGGTCAGGAGTCCCAGCACCGCCTCCTGGCCGGGGTCGGCCCTCTTGGGTACGGCGAAGCCGTGGTCGCCGCCGGGCACCTCGGTGATCCCGTACTCCCCCGGCAGGAACTCGGCGGGGCGCCCGAACGGGTCGCGGCCGCCCTGGACGACGAGGGTGGGGACACCGGTGGAGAGGAGCTCGTCGGCCCGGGACTTCTCGGGCCTGCCCGGCGGGTGGAGCGGGAAGGCGAGCGCGAGCACCCCGTGCGCGCCCAGCTCCGACGCAGTCCGGCAGGCCACACGGGCCCCGGCGCTCCGCCCGCCCGCGACCACCGGCGCCCCGTCGGCGGCCAGCGCGGGCCAGAGCCCCCGCCATCCGGTGTCCAGGGTCTTCGGGGCGGGCGCGACCTTCTTCCCGGCCACCCGCCACGGCTGCTCCACCAGGGCGACGGTGATCCCGTGGGCGGGGAGCGCGGCGGCCAGGGCCGTCAGGTCGCGGGCCTCGATGCCGCCGCCCGCGCCGTGCCCGAGGGCCAGCACCAGGCGGGGGGCCGCGTCGCCGGCCGCGCGGTGCCAGGTGATCCTCGCCGGTCCGGCGCCGGTGTCGACCAGGTCGGTGGTGCGGGCGCCCCGGCCCGCCTCTGCTGTGCTCACGCGTCCCATCCTGCCGCCGACGCCCCGGAAGTCAGAAGAGGGTGCCGATCTCCGGCGCGGCCAGCTCCTCCAGCAGTTCGGGGCCGTTGTTGCGGACGTTGCTGACGGCCGTGGCCACCGGGTAGGCCCGCATCAGCCCGGCGGGGGGCGGCGCGAGCAGCGCCCGTACCTCGTCGACGTCGGTGCGGGCCGGGTCGAGCCAGGCGTCCCAGCGGTCCGGGGTCAGCATCAGCGGCATCCGGGGGTGGATGTCGGCGAGCGTGGCCGGGCCCTCGGCCGGGGCGACCGCGAGCGGGGTGGTCTCCGCCTCGGTGGTGATCACCGAGCAGGTCGCCCACCAGGCCATCGGGTGGTCGGCCGGAAGGGTTCGGTCGCGCCAGAACTCGTACAGTCCGGCCATCGCGAAGACCGAGCCGTCGGCGGGCGTCACGAAGTACGGCTGCTTGCGCGGGCGCTTGCGCTTCCCCGCCTCCTCCAGCTGCCGTTCGTCGACGCCGGTGACCCACTCGTAGTAGCCGTCGGCGGGCAGGATGCAGCGCCGCGCGGCGAAGGCGCTCCGGAAGGACGGCTTCTCGTGGACGGTCTCCGCGCGGGCGTTGATCATCCGGGCGGCGCCTTCCGGGGACTTGGCCCAGGACGGTACGAGCCCCCATTTCAGTACCCGCATCTGGCGAACCGGACGGGGGTCCCCGGCGTCCTTCAGAGGGCGCTCCACGATGACGTGGACCTCCTTGGTGGGGGCCACGTTCCAATCGGGCGCCAGGCTCTCGGCCGGATCCCACTTCTCGACCTGGAAGAGCTCGGTCAGGGCCTCGGGCCGCCGGCTCGCCGCATACCGTCCGCACATGGGTGCCAGACTGCCACGACCGCCGCACCGGCAGGACGCCGCCACCGCACCCCGAAACCACGAGGAGCCGCCCGCACCATGGACAGCACCGATCTGGGCAATCTCTGGGACCGGGTCTTCGGCACCCAGCCGGCTCCCGAGCAGTGGCTGGTGGTGGTGACCGGCACGCTCGCGCTGATCGCCACCGTGCCGAACCCGCTGTGGCGGCTGACCCGGAACGCGGTCACCATCGCGCACGAGGGCGGCCACGGGCTGATCGCGCTGCTCACCGGGCGGCAGCTCTCCGGCATCCGGCTGCACTCGGACACCAGCGGGCTGACCGTGAGCCGGGGCAGACCGACCGGCATCGGCATGGTCCTGACCGCCGCGGCGGGCTACACCGCCCCGTCCCTGCTGGGCCTCGGCGGCGCGTGGCTGCTGACCGAGGGCCGGATCACCCTGCTGCTGTGGGTGGCCACCGCGCTGCTCGCGGCGATGCTGGTGATGATCCGCAATGTGTACGGGGCGCTGACGGTGATCGTCACCGGCTCCGCCTTCCTGCTGATGTCCTGGCTGGCCTCGCCGGACTGGCAGGCGTTCTTCGCGTACGCCGTGGTCTGGTTCCTGCTGCTCGGCGGGGTGCGCCCGGTCTTCGAGCTCCAGTCGAAGCGGCGGCACGGCGGTGCGCCGGACTCGGACGCGGACCAGCTGTCGAGGCTGACGGACGTACCGGCCGCGCTCTGGCTCTTCCTCTTCCACGCGGTGTCGCTCTGCTCGCTGATCGGCGGCGGGCGCTGGCTGCTCGGGCTCTGAGCCGACGAGGACCGGTGCCGTTCCCGCCCTCGGGTACGGACCGGTTTCGACGCTTTCGGCAAGGATTGCGCACGGTGGGGAGCCACTAAGGTAAGGACCATGACCGAGAGTTCCGCGCACCCTGCCCTCTGGCCCGCCCCGCACGCGACGGGGGCCGTCGACGCGACGGTCACCGTCCCCGGATCGAAATCGGTCACCAACCGCGCGCTCGTCCTCGCCGCGCTCGCCGCCGAGCCCGGCTGGCTGCGCCGCCCGCTGCGCTCCCGGGACACGCTGCTGATGGCCGAGGCGCTGCGCGCGATGGGCGTCGGCATCGAGGAGGGCGTCGGGCCGGACGGCACGGGCGAGGCGTGGCGGGTCATCCCGGCCGGGCTGCGCGGCCCCACCACGGTCGACGTCGGCAACGCCGGCACGGTGATGCGCTTCCTGCCGCCGGTCGCGACCCTCGCCGACGGGCCGGTCCGCTTCGACGGCGACCCTCGTTCGTACGAGCGCCCGCTGACCGGCGTGATCGACGCGCTGCGGACGCTCGGCGCCCGGATCGACGACGAGGGGCGCGGATCGCTGCCGATGACGGTGCACGGCGGCGGGGCGCTGGACGGCGGCACCGTGGAGATCGACGCCTCCGCCTCGTCCCAGTTCGTCTCGGCCCTGCTGCTGTCGGCGCCGCGCTTCAACCAGGGGGTGGAGGTCCGCCACACCGGCTCCCGGCTCCCCTCCATGCCGCACATCCGGATGACCGTCGACATGCTGCGGGCGGTCGGCGCGCAGGTCGACGAGCCGGAGACGGGCGGCGAGCCGAACGTCTGGCGGGTCTCCCACTCGGCCCTGCTCGGCCGTGACCTGACCATCGAGCCCGACCTCTCCAACGCCCAGCCGTTCCTCGCGGCCGCGCTGGTCACCGGCGGCCGGGTCACCGTCCCCGACTGGCCCGAGCGCACCACCCAGCCGGGCGACGCCCTGCGGGAGATCTTCACGGCGATGGGCGGCAGCTGCGAGCTGACCGCACGCGGCCTCACGCTCACCGGCTCCGGCCGGATCCACGGCATCGACGCCGACCTCGGCGAGGTCGGCGAGCTGACCCCGGTCATCGCCGCGCTCGCCGCTCTCGCCGACTCCCCCTCCACCCTGAGCGGCGTCGCCCACCTCCGGCTCCACGAGACGGACCGGCTGGCCGCGCTGACCAAGGAGATCAACGAGCTCGGCGGCGACGTCACCGAGACCGCCGACGGCCTCCACATCCGGCCCCGTCCGCTGCGCGGCGGTACCTTCCATACGTACGACGACCACCGGATGGCGACCGCCGGGTCGGTGATCGGCCTGGCCGTCCCCGGAGTGGAGATCGAGAACGTGGCGACAACCGCCAAGACCCTGCCGGACTTCCCGCGGATGTGGACCGGAATGCTCGGGGCCTGAGACATGCGCCGCTACGGCAAGCACACCGACGAGGACGACGTCCGGGTCCGCCCCAACCGCAAGGGCAACCGGCCCCGTACCCACATCCGCCCCAAGCACGAGGACGCCGAGGAGGGCATGGTCCTCACCGTCGACCGGGGCCGCCTCACCTGCCTCGTCGACGACCGTACGGTCGTCGCGATGAAGGCCCGCGAGCTGGGCCGGAAGGCCGCCGTGGTCGGGGACCGGGTCTCGCTCGTCGGGGACCTCTCCGGCGACAAGGACACCCTCGCCCGGATCGTCCGGATCGGTGAGCGCCGCTCCGTGCTGCGCCGGACGGCGGACGACGACGATCCGTTCGAGCGGGTCGTCGTCGCCAACGCCGACCAGCTGGCCATCGTCACCGCGCTCGCCGATCCGGAACCCCGCCCGCGGATGATCGACCGCTGCCTGGTCGCGGCGTACGACGGCGGGCTCTCCCCACTCCTGGTGCTCACCAAGTCGGACCTGGCGCCCCCGGACAAGCTGCTGGAGGCGTACATCCCGCTGGGCGTCCCGTACGTGGTGACCAGCCGCGAGGAGCTGGAGAACGGCGACGCGGCCGACCGGGTCCGCGAGCAGCTCGACAACCGGATCACCGCCTTCGTCGGCCACTCCGGCGTCGGCAAGACCACCCTGGTCAACGCCCTGGTACCGAAGGACCGGCGGCGTACGACGGGGGTGGTCAACGCGGTCACCGGCCGGGGCCGGCACACCACCACATCGGCCCTGGCGCTGCCGCTGCCCGGCCACCGGGGCTGGGTGATCGACACCCCCGGCGTGCGCTCCTTCGGGCTCAACCACATCGACCCGTCCCGGGTGATCCACGCCTTCCCGGACCTGGAGCCCGGTGCCGAGGAGTGCCCCCGCGGCTGCACCCACGACAGCCGTCAACCGGAATGCGCCCTGGACGCCTGGGTGGCCGACGGCCACGCCGATCCGGCCCGGCTGGACTCGCTGCGCAGGCTGCTGGCCACCAGGGAACGGCGCGAGGGCGACTGACCCGATCGCGTTTGCGATCCACCCCAACAGGTAAATTCATCATCACACCGGGCGTGATCGCACTCGGCGTGGCGAGACGGCCCCCATGACGGGAGGGTATGGACGATGGCGTGGCTGCTGGTTGTGGTCGCAGGGATCCTGGAGACCGGTTTCGCCGTCTGTCTGAAGCTCTCGCACGGGTTCACCCGGCTCTGGCCGACCATCGCGTTCGCCGTCTTCGCCCTCGGCAGCTTCGGTCTGCTGACGCTGTCGTTGAAGAAGCTCGACGTGGGGCCCGCCTACGCCGTATGGACCGGCATCGGCGCGGCGGGCACCGCGATCTACGGCATGGTCTTCCTGGACGACGTGGTCTCCACGCTCAAGCTGATCTCCATCTCCCTGGTCATCCTCGGCGTGATCGGCCTCCAGCTCTCCGGCTCCTCGCACTGACCGGCGTGAACGGGGCCGTGTAGCTCCGTTCACCTTCGGTCGATACTGTGACGACATGCCCGATTACCACGATGATCTGCGCCTTGCCCATGTGCTGGCGGACGCCGCCGACGCGGCGACGATGGACCGGTTCAAGGCGCTCGACCTCAAGGTCGAGACCAAGCCGGACATGACGCCGGTGACCGAGGCCGACAAGGCCGCCGAGGAGATCATCCGCGGCCACCTCCACCGGGCCCGCCCGCGCGACGCGATCCTGGGCGAGGAGTTCGGGATCGAGGGCACCGGCCCCCGGCGCTGGGTCGTCGACCCGATCGACGGCACCAAGAACTACGTACGCGGCGTGCCGGTCTGGGCGACGCTGATCTCGCTGATGGAGGAGGGCGAGGACGGTTTCCAGCCGGTCGTCGGCGTGGTGTCCGCGCCGGCGCTGAACCGGCGCTGGTGGGCGGCGAAGGGCGCGGGCGCGTACACCGGCCGCAGCCTGACCTCCGCGACCCGGCTCCAGGTGTCCGGGGTGGAGCGGATCTCGGACGCCTCCTTCGCGTACGCCTCGCTGAGCGGCTGGGAGGAGCAGGGGCGGCTCGACGGGTTCCTGGACCTGACCCGGGCCTGCTGGCGCACCCGCGGGTACGGGGACTTCTGGCCGTACATGATGGTCGCCGAGGGGTCGGTGGACATCTGCGCCGAGCCGGAGCTCTCGCTCTGGGACATGGCCGCCAACGCCATCGTCGTCCAGGAGGCGGGCGGGCGGTTCACCAGCCTGAACGGGGTGTCCGGTCCGGGCGGCGGCAACGCGGCGGCGTCCAACGGGCTGCTCCACCACGAGCTGCTGGGCTACCTCAACCAGCGGTACTGACCGCCGCGCCACCGGGGCGGTGCGCGGTTGTTCCGCCCCGGTATCGGTGCAAGGCTGAAACCCCGGGCTCGTGAACACGTGAATCCGCCCGCGCGGCCGTCCCCCGAGGAGGTGGCCCGCCATGCTCGTCCGTGACGCCATGAGCACACTGGTCCTCACCGTACGGTCCACCGACACGCTCCGCCGGGCCGCCCGGCTGATGTCGGAGCACCGCGTCGGGGCGGTGGCCGTCCTCGACCTGGACGGGGCCGACGAGGACGCGGCCCTCGGCATCCTCACCGAACGGGACGTCCTCCGCGCGGTCGGCGCAGGCCACGACCCGGGCACCGAGACCGCCGGCCCGCACACCACCACCGACGTGGTCTTCGCCGCGCCCGCCTGGCCCCTGGAGCGGGCCGCGGAGGCCATGACCCGCGGCGGCTTCCGCCACCTGATCGTCCTGGACGGCCGGCTGCCGGTGGGCATCGTCTCGCTCCGCGACATCCTGCGCTGCTGGGCCCCGTCCGGGCACCGCCACGCGGACCTGCGCGGCTGATCCGGCGGAACGGCCGGTGGGCCGGCCCCTCCGAGGAGGAGACCGGCCCACCGTCGACGGCAGCCGCCCGGATCAGCCGCGCAGGGCCTGGACCGCGGCCTCCAGACGCTTGCCGAAGTCGCCGTCCGCCTGGCGGAAGTTGTTGACCGCGCGCTCGGCGATGTCGTCGCGCGACACCTTGGCGATGAACCCGGCGAGGTTCTCCACCAGCCGCGCCTTCTCGTCCTCGGAGAACAGCCGGTAGAGGTTCCCGGCCTGCACGAAGTCGTTGTCCTCGGCGTGGTTCGGCGCCACGTGCGTGTGGACGTCACCGCTGACCCGGGTGGCCTCCCACAGCGGGCGGCCGGTCTCGAACGGGCCGCCGAAGCTGTTCGGCTCGTAGTTCTTCGCGCCCTTGTGACGGCCGTCGTACAGGAAGCCGTCACGGCTGTTGGTCCGCGCCTCGGTGGCGTGCGGCCGGTTCACCGGCAGGTGGTCGGCGTTGATGCCGACGCGGTAGCGGTGGGCGTCGCCGTACGCGAACAGGCGGCCCTGGAGCATCTTGTCCGGGGACGGGCCGATGCCCGGCACGAAGTGCGCGGGGCTGAAGATCGACTGCTCGACCTCGGCGAAGATGTTCTCCGGGTTGCGGTTGAGCTCCAGCTTCCCGATCTCGATCGGCGGGTAGTCCTCGTGCGGCCACACCTTGGTGAGGTCGAACGGGTTGAAGCGGTACGCGGCCGCCTCGGCCGCCGGCATGATCTGGACCTGCACCGTCCAGCTCGGGAATTCGCCGCGCTCGATGGCCTCGCGCAGATCGCGCTGGTGGCTGTCGGGGTCCTCGCCGGCGAGCTTGTTGGCCTCGGCCTGGGTGAGGTTCTTGATGCCCTGGTCGGTCTTGAAGTGGTACTTGACCCAGAAGACCTCGCCCGCCTCGTTGCTCCACTGGTACGTGTGCGAGCCGTAGCCGTTCATGTGACGGTACGAGGCCGGAATGCCGCGGTCGCCGAAGAGCCAGGTCACCTGGTGGGTCGACTCGGGCGACAGCCCCCAGAAGTCCCAGACGTTGTCCGCCTCCTGCGAGCCGGAGTACGGGTCGCGCTTCTGGGTGTGGATGAAGTCGGGGAACTTGATGGCGTCCTTGATGAAGAACACCGGGGTGTTGTTGCCGACGAGGTCGTAGTTGCCCTCCTCGGTGTAGAACTTCAGCGCGAAGCCCCGGGGGTCGCGCACCGCGTCGGCCGCGCCGAGGTTGCCCGCCACGGTCGAGAAGCGGAGGAAGGTCTCCGTCTGCTTGCCGACCTCGGAGAGGAACTTCGCCCGCGTCCACTCCGAGACGTCGCGGGTCAGCGTGAACGTGCCGTACGCACCGGCGCCGCGGGCGTGCACGATGCGCTCCGGGATGCGCTCGCGGTTGAAGTGGGCGAGCTTCTCCAGCAGCGACTGGTCCTGCACCAGAACCGGACCGCCGACGCCCGCGGTCTGGCTGTTCTGGTTGTCGGCGACCGGCGCGCCGGCCTCCGTGGTGAGCGGTCCCTGCGTCACGTGCGCCTCCTGCGTCGTTCCTGCACATTCGTCATGTCGTGCACAGCCTGTCCCTTGGCGTATGCCGCTGCCGATCCTACAATGGACAAAGTCCAAGTCAAGCGAAAGTCCAGATTCACACCCGTTCGGGACACGGTCCCTTGACTGTTAGGCTTATCCCCATGAGTGACCTGTTGGAACGACTTCGCAGCCGCGGCTGGCGCATGACCGCGCAGCGCCGCGTCGTCGCCGAGGTCCTCGACGGGGATCATGTGCACCTGACGGCCGACGAGGTCCACGCCAGGGCCGTGGCCAAGCTGCCCGAGATCTCCCGTGCCACCGTCTACAACACGCTGGGCGAGATGGTGACGCTCGGTGAGGTCATCGAGGTCTCCACGGACCGCCGGGCCAAGCGGTACGACCCGAACGCGCACCGCCCCCACCACCACCTGGTCTGCGCGAACTGCGGCACGATCCGCGACGTGCACCCGGCCGGCGACCCGCTGGCGGACCTGCCGAGCGACGAGCGCTTCGGCTTCACGGTCTCCGATGTCGAGGTGACCTACCGGGGTATCTGTCCGGGCTGCGCGGCCGCCGCCTGAATCCGTACGCGAAGGGCCCCGGCGCACATCTCCGTGCGCCGGGGCCCTTCGCGCATGCACCCGCGGAAACCGCGCACACATGCAGAAGGCCGGATCCTCGAAAGGATCCGGCCTTCTGTTTCAGTAGCGGGGACAGGATTTGAACCTGCGACCTCTGGGTTATGAGCCCAGCGAGCTACCGAGCTGCTCCACCCCGCGTCGTTGTGTTTAGAACTGTACGTCACTGCTCCGGACCAGCGCAAATCGATTCCGGCGCGGTACGGGGCGGGCGGTCCGGCGGGCGGGCAGCCCGCCGGACGCCTCCTACGCGGTCAGCTCCTGGTGCAGCGCCTCCCGCAGTCGGGCGGCGCGCTCGGCGACCTCCGCCGGGCCCAGCTCGACGGCCCGGGCGCACCAGCGCTGCCCCTCGGTGAGCTCGCCGCGGCGGGCGGCCAGCAGGGCGAGGCGGAGCGCGGCCCGGCCGTGGCCGTCGTTCGCCGCCCGGCTCCACCAGAGCGCCGCCTCCCGCTCGCCGCCCTCGCGGGCCAGCAGCAGCCCGAGGTTGAAGGCGCCGTTGCGACTGCCCGCCTCGGCGGCCGCCCGGTACCAGCGGGCGGCGCTTTCCATGTCGCCACGGGCCGCGGCGAGCATCCCGGCGCGGACCTGGGCGCGGCGGTGGCCCTGTTCGGCGGCGCGCTCGTACCACTCCTCGCACTCGGTCTTCGCGGGCATCGGCTCGCCGAGGGCGGGCGCACCGGGCGGCGGCTGCCGCGAGTCCAGCACCCCGGCCAGCCGGAAGGCCGCCTCCGCGCTGCCGCCGCCGGCCGCGCACCGCAGGTGCCGCTCCGCCTCCTGCTCCTCGCCCTGGTGCAGCAGGGCCATGCCGACCTGGAGGGCCGCCTCGGTGTGCCCGGCCGCGGCGGCGCGCTCGTACCAGACCAGCGCCGTACGGTCCTCGTCCCGCCCGGAGTACAGGATGCCGAGGTTGAACGCCGCGTCCACGCTGCCCGCCTCGGCCGCCTTGGAGAACCAGGGCTCGGCACCGGTCGCGTCGTCCGCCTGGAGCAGGAGCACGGCCAGCGCGTTGGCGGCCTCGCGGTGGCCCGCGTACGCGGCTCGGCGGTACCACTGCTCGGCCTGCGGCGTACGGTCCTGGGCGGCGCAGAGCAGGCCCAGGTTGTAGGCGCCGTTGACGTCGCCCGCGTCCATGGCGGCGCGGTACCAGCGCTCGGCGGTCTGCTGCTCCCCCCGGGCGGCGTGCAGGGCGCCGAGCGCGTTGGCCGCGTTCCCGTCGCCCTCCTGGGCGGCGCGCAGCCACCAGACGGCCGCGCTCTCCTCGTCGCCCGCGTCCCGCAGCAGGAAGCCGAGCGCGCAGGCGGCCCGCGCTTCGCCGGCCTTCGCCGAGACGAGGTACCAGCGGCCCGCCTCCTTGGGCTCACCGCGCCGTTCGAGGATGGCGCCGAGGTGCAGGGCGGCCCGCCGGTGACCGCGTGCGGCGGCCTGCCGGTACCACTGCTCGGCCTCACCCGCCCGCCCCGTCGCCGGGCCGTTCCCGGTGCGCGCGGCACCCCGGCCGGACGGGCCGGGGCCCGTACGCGGCCACCCGAAGGCGTCGTGCGGGTCGTCGGCCGGAGAGCGGTCCAGCAGCCGGGCCAGACGGTACGCGGCTTCCCGGTGCCCCTGCTCCGCCGCGGCGCGCAGCCAGCGCTCGGCCCCGACGTCGCCGCGGTGCTCCAACAGCTCGGCCAGCGCGTACGCGCCCAGCGCGTGTCCCTGCTCGGCGGACTGCCGCAGCCAGTACTCGGCGCCGGGCTCGTCGCCCCGCTCGCGGTAGTGGCGGCCCAGCGCGTGCGCGGCGGGGGCCGAGCCCGCGACGGCGGCAATGCGCCACCAGCCGGCCGCGTCGTCCACGTATCCGCGCTGGTGGAGGAGGACGCCCAGGTTGTTGGCGGCGGCCCGGTCGCCTTCGGCGGTGGCCCCGCGCAGATAGGGCTCCGCCCCGTCCAGGTCCCCCCTGCGCAACAGCAGGGCACCGAGGACGCTCATCGACGCGGTGTCCCCGGCATCGGCGGCGCGGCTGTGCCGTGCCTCGCTCTCGGCGCTCTCCGGGCTCTCGGCGCTCTCCGCACCCCCGGTCTCCTCGGTCCCCGTGTTCTCGGCGGTCGCGGCACACCCCGCAGTCTCGGCGGTCTCGGTCGCCTTGATGATCTCAGGTGCCCCGGGTGTCTCACATGTGCCGGTGGTCTCTTTGTCCCCCACGACGGGACTACCAGAAGCCGCATCCGACGCACTCTCGTCCAGATGAGCGCGTCGCCGTATAAACCGCCCTGTCTCCAACAGAGTTGCCCTGTCCCCCATAAATTCCATCGTCGCACCACCCGTACCCCGCGTACACCGGTACAACGAGGGCCGTGAGGTCACTTCAGCGTTTTGTCGACATGCCCACAGAGAGACAAGTCAAACACGTTCGGAGCCAACACGTGCCCCCCGAACCGCACTTCACTCACCCTGCACATGAAAGTCGCCATGGCACGACGAAGGCCCGGATCCTCGAAAGGATCCGGGCCTTGGTCTTTCAGTAGCGGGGACAGGATTTGAACCTGCGACCTCTGGGTTATGAGCCCAGCGAGCTACCGAGCTGCTCCACCCCGCGTCGTTGTGTTGCAACCGTACCACGACGCGAGGTGGAGCTTTACCGGGTTGCTCAGCCGCCGCTGTCGCTTCCGGCCGGTTCGTCCTTCTTCCCGTCGGAACCGCCCGAGGAGGCCGCGCCCTTCGGGGCATCGCTCTCGCTGCCCGGCTTGGGCTGGGCGGCCGCCGCACGCTGGAGCGCGTCCTGGAGGTCCGCCTGGGCCTTGCCGTAAGCGGTCCAGTCCTGCTTCTTCAGGGCCGCCTCGCCCTCCGAGTAGGCCTTCTGCGCGTCCGCGATCGCCTTCTTCAGCGCCGCGTCGCCGGTGGCCGGCGGCTCGGTGGTCTCACCCGGGGGCCGGGTTTCGCCCGGCGGCTCGGTGGTGCCGGAGTCCGTCACCCCGAAGACCGCGTTGAGCGCCTCGCCGAGGCTGTTCTCGAAGACGGTCTTCGATCCGTACGAAGCGGCGACCTTGCGCAGCAGCGGGTAGTTCTGCGTACCACCGCGCGTGTACACCGGCTCGATGTAGAGGAAGCCCCCTTCGAGCGGCACGGTCAGCAGGTTGCCGTACTCGATGTCGGAGTCGGTCCCCTTCAGGTTCCGCACGAACTCGGCGACGTCGTCGTTGCCGTTGAGCTCACTCTGTACCTGACCGGGGCCCTTCACCGTGGTGGTGACCCTGAGCAGCCTTATCGTGCCGTAGTCCTTGCTGGCCGCGTCCGCGTCCACCGCCATGAACGCCCCGAGGTCGGGCCGCCCCTTCGGGGTGAAGGTCGTCGTCAGCGAGAACTTCTGAGCCGTCTGGTCCGGCATCTTTATGCTCAGGTAGTACGGCGGGACGGCACCGGAGTCCTTGTTGGTCGGGTCGTCCGGCACCTGCCACGCGTCACTGCCGCTGTAGAACTGCGCGGGGTTGGTGACGTGGTAGCGGGTGAGCAGCTCGCGCTGGACCTTGAACAGGTCCTGCGGGTACCGCAGGTGGTCCACGAGCTCCTGCGGAATGTCCGCCCGGGACTCCACGGTCCCGGGGAACGCCTTGCGCCAGGTCTTGAGCACCGGGTCCTTGGTGTCCCACTCGTAGAGCTTGACCGTTCCGTCGTACGCGTCGACGGTGGCCTTCACCGAGTTGCGGATGTAGTTGACCTGGTTCTGCTGGGCGACCACCGCGCGCTGGTTGGTGGTCAGCGAGTCGGCCGTGGTGTCACCGAGCGTCGTACGCGAGGCGTACGGGTAGCCGTTCATCGTGGTGTACGCGTCGACGACCCACTGGATGCGGCCCTTGACCACGGCCGGGTAGGCGTCGCCGTCGATGGTCAGCCACGGGGCGACCGCCTCGACGCGCTCCTTGGGCGTGCGGTTGTAGAGGATCCGCGAGCCGTCGCCGATGGCCCCCGAGTAGAGGATCTGCGGCTCGCTGAACGAGACGGCGTACGCGGCACGGTTGAAGGCGTTGGAGAGGCTGACCCCGCTGTCGCCCTTGTAGCTGGTGGTCTTCTCACCGTCCTCCTCGTAGTCGAGCTCCTTCTGGGGCCCGCCGACGATGGAGTACTGCTCGGTCTTCTCGCCGTAGTAGATCCGCTGCTCGTACGTACCCAGATCACCCGTGGTCGGCAGACCAGACTCGGTGAAGTCCGGAGAACCCTTCGGGTTCTTGCCGGTCGTCGTGCCGCGGGCCGCGATGGCGCCGTAGCCGTGGGTGTAGGTGAAGTGGTCGTTGATCCAGTTGCGCTTGGGGATGCCGTCGAGGTTGAGCTCGCGCAGGCCGATGACCGTGTCCTGGTCCTTGCCGTCGGCGTCCTTGTAGCGGTCGACGTCCAGCGTCTTGGGGAACTGGTAGTAGTTCCTCTTCTGCTGGAGCTGCTGGAAGGCCGGGGAGACGACGTTGGGGTCCATCACGCGGTAGCTGGCGGCGTCGTTCGCGCTCGCGCGCAGCTTGGCGTCGTCCTCGGTCGTGCTCTTGCCCGAGTAGTCCTGGACCTGCGCCCGGTCGATGTCGTACGCGTCACGCGTCGCTTCGATGTTCTTCCGGATGAAGGGGGCTTCCTTGGCCTGCTCGTTCGGCTGGACCTGGAACTTCTGCACGATCGCCGGGTACAGCCCGCCGATCAGGACGGCGGAGAGCACCATCAGCCCGAAGCCGATCACCGGGAGCTGCCAGGTGCGGCGCCAGAGCGTCGCGAAGAACAGCACCGCGCAGATCGCGGCGATGCAGAACAGGATGGTCTTCGCCGGAAGGTAGGCGTTGGCGTCGACGTACCGCAGACCCGTCCAGTTGTCCGTGGCCTTGAAGTCGCTGGACTTCACGGCCAGGCCGTACCGGTCGAGCCAGTAGGCCACGGCCTTCAGCGAGACGAAGACACCGAGCAGCACCGACAGATGGCCGGTGGCCGCGCCGGTCGCCCGCGCGCCGGGGCTGGTGACGCGGAGCCCGCCGTACAGGTAGTGGGTCATCGCGGCGGCGATCAGCGAGAGCACCGTGGCCGCGAAGCCGAAGCCGAGCAGGAAGCGGTACCAGGGCAGATCGAAGGCGTAGAAGGACACGTCCAGGTGGAACTGGGGGTCCTTCTGCCCGAACGCCACCCCGTTCACGTACATCAGCCAGGTACGCCACTGACCGGAGGCGGATGCTCCGGCGATCAGGCCGACGAGCGCGGTGATCGCGAGCAGCACCCACTTCTTGTGCGGGGCGAGGCTCATGCGGTAGCGGTCCAGGCTCTGCTGCTCCAGCGACATCGCGCTCAGCGGCGGCCGGAGCCGGTGCGCGAGCCAGATGTTCAGACCGACGGCGAAGGCCATCAGCAGTCCGAAGACGAGGAACAGCCCGATCTTGGTCCACAGAGTGGTGGTGAAGACGGACGAATAATCGACCGACCGGTACCACAACCAGTCCGTCCAGAACCCGGCGAACATGACGAACGCCATGGCGAGAACCGCCAGGACGCCCAGTGTCATGAGCAGGGTACGGGCACGCCGGGACGGGCGGCCGACTCTGATCCGTGGCCCGGTGGGGCCTCCGCCGCGGTCCGGCATCTGGAAAGCCAAGGTGCGCACCTCGAAGTTCGCGGGTCGTTGTGAAGCGGGCCCAGCGATCGTAGAGCCCGCCTGTTCAACTTACTGACGCTTTACCTAGTTCCCGTTTCCGGGGGCGAAGGAGGCAGGATATTGCCATGTCCAACGTTTCCCCCTCAGGCCCTCCGATGGCCGCGAGCCCGCTCACCGTGGCCGTGCTCGAAATCGACGAGTACATTTCCAGCCTCGGCTGGGACCAGCCGGCCCGGCTCTTCGCCCTGGTCGACACCGCCCGGCTGCGCCGCCAGGAGCCGGCCCTGGCAACCCAGCTCGGTCTGGACGGCGCCGAGGCGCCGGCCTCCGCACTGACCCCCGTCGAGCAGGACGAGCTGCCTCCGGGCACCGCCCTGGACGAGTTCCTCGCCACGATCGCCTGGCCGGACGCGGTGACGGGCTGCGCCATGTCGGTGGAGCGGCTGATGCTGCCGCCGTCCGCCGAGGCCACCGTGCCCGAGGGGCTCAGCGACGCCCAGCTCACCAAGTGGGTGGCCAAGCACCCGGAGCGCCAGGAGGTGCGGATGACCGTGGCGGTCCTCCGGGACGGCACCCGTGAGTCGGCCGTACGGCTGCGCGCGAAGGACACCCCGAGCGAGGTGCGGACCGGCGCCGGGCTGGTGCCCGGACTGGCCGACGCGCTGGCGGCGACCTTCGAGTCCTGACCCGTCACGCCCGCAGGGGGGCGCGGTCAGCCCGCCGAGCAGCTCGGCAGCCCGGCCGTGTCCCCCACCCGGATCTTCTCCAGCGACTTCTTCGCGTCGCCGATCGTCTTCACCTTCACCAGCGTGAGCCCGCTCGGGGTGTCCGAGGCGGCGGCCGCGCAGTTCTCCGCCGGGGTCAGGAAGTACTCCGCACCGGCGTCGCGCGCGCCGACCAGCTTCATCGTGATGCCGCCGATCGGGCCCACCTTGCCCTTGTCGTCCATCGTGCCGGTGCCCGCGACGAACTTGCCGCCGGTGAGATCGCCGGGCGTGAGCTTGTCGATGATGCCGAGCGAGAACATCAGACCGGCGCTCGGGCCGCCGACATCGGCGAGCTTGATGTCGATCCGGAACGGGAAGGTGTGGTCCGTCCCGGCCTGGATGCCGACGATCGCACGGTCCTCCTTGGGTGCCTTCACGGTCGTGATGACGACCTCCCGGCTGCCCTGGGGCTCCTTGCCCGCCTTCTCCGCCTCCTGGGCCGTACGCGCCGGGACGACGGTGAACGTGACCTTCTCGCCGGGATCGTTGCGGGTGACGAGCTTCGCGACGTCCTCGGGCCGCTTCACGGCCTCGCCGTCCACCTGCTTGATCACATCGCCGGCGTGCAGCTTCCCCTGGGCGGGGCTGCCCTTGACGACCGTGGAGACCACGACGCGCGACTTCACGGGAATGCCCAGTTCGTCGAGGGCGGCGACCTTGGCGCTCTCCTGGGACTGGCTGAACTCCTCGGCGTTCTCCTGCGTCGACTGCTGCTCGGTCTTGCCGTCCGGGTACAGGGTGTCGTGCGGCACGACCAGGCTGTCGTGCCCCAGCCAGCCGTAGACGGCCTCGACGACATTCATCCGGTAGTCGGCACCGGTGACCCTGACCGTCGTCATGTTGAGATGACCGGAGGTCGGATACGTCTTGTGCCCGGAGATCTGCAGGACCGGTTCGCCGCCCGCCTTGCCGAGGGTGTTCACGGTCGGGCCCGGGGACATCTCCGAGTACGGGACCTTGACCACCACGCCGACGCAGAGCAGCGCGATGAGGATCAGCGTGGAGGCGAGCAGCGTCGCGGTGCGGCGTGGCATGGAACGACAGTACGGGAAGGGTCTGTCAGTGCACTGTCGGGGCCGGTCCGTACGGACGGGGTACCGGGCGGGAGCGCCCCGGCGGCCGGAGCCGGTTCAGGGGCAGGCCGCAGCGCGGATTGGCGACCGCATACGCTCGGGGCCGTTCAGACGACGTCGGAACCGGAACGCGACTTCTCCATCGCTTCACGGAACCGGGCATAGCCGACGAGCTCCGAGGCATCGCCGGTGGTTCGATTTCGAGCGGCCCAGCTACTCCATATCGCAGAGCCGAGCGCAGCGAAAAGCGGAATCATCAACCAGGCAAGCGCTGCCATTACGACCTCCCTACCCGTGAGCGACCGCAACTGACCGATCAGCAGATTAACCGTCCGGTGAATCAACGCTCACGGCAGGGCCCGGGTTACGCAAATCGGGCCGCCCGGATGGCTCTCCGGCCGGGACGTGTCCGCCCCTGGCCCTTCGGACACGCCCCGGCGCTCAGCAGGCGCCGACCCATTCCTCGGTGCCGTCCGAGAAACGCTGGTGCTTCCAGATCGGGACCTCGTGCTTGAGGTCGTCGATGAGTCTGCGGCTGGCCGCGAACGCCTCGGCGCGGTGCGGGCAGGAGACTGCGACGATGACGGCGAGATCGCCCACCTGGAGGTCACCCACCCGGTGGACCGCCGCCAGTGCCCGGACCGGGAAGTCCGCGGCGACCTTCTCGGCCACCCGGCGCATCTCGTCCTGTGCCGAGGGGTGGCAGGAGTAGCCGAGCCCGCCGACGTCCTGGCCGCCGTCGTGGTTGCGCACCGTACCGACAAAGAGCGCCGTGCCGCCCGCCGCGTCGTCCCCGACGGCCCGGAAGACCTCGTCGACGGAGAGGGGGGTGTCACGGATCTCCAGCAGCCGGACGGGGTCGTCCGCCGCCCGCTCGCCGGGATGGTGGTTGGTGGGTGCCATGGGGCCCATGGTGCCGCACCGCGGCGCCGGGGCGGAATTGCGGATTTCACCGGCGGGCCGCCCCCGGCCTTGGAGCCTCCTACAGAAGGCCCTTGTCGGGGCGCGGCCGCGCCGCCCTCAGATCCGGCGGCGGGCCTTGCGGGCCCGGCGCACCAGGGCGGCGGTGCCGAGCAGTGCCACGGTCGCCCCGGCGGCACCGGCCGCGGTGGCGTCCTTGCGGCCGAGACGCCGCCCGGCGACGGTGTGCCGCCCCTCGACCTCCTCCAGGAGCGCGGCGAGCACCTCCTCGTTGGTCCAGCCCGGACGCCAGCCCACGTCGTGGAGCCGGCTCACGCTGACCACCCAGGGATGCATCGTGTACGCCAGGTCACCGGCCGGGGAGGGGGTGAGGCCGATCCGGTGCAGCCGGGCGGCGGCGCCCAGGGCCACTGCGGAGGGCAGCTCCATCCGCCGGACGCCGCTGAGCTCCTCCACCTCCTCCTGTTCCAGCCAGCCGTCGCAGCCGACCGCGAACTCCCCGTCGATCTTCTCCAGCGCGGCGTACTCCAGGGCCGTGACCAGGTCCTCGACATGGCAGAACTGCCAGGTCGGGCGGGATCCGGCGACGACCAGGAGACGCGGTGACTCGAAGTAACGGGTCAGCGCGGTGTCCGTACCGCCCACCAGGACCGTGGGGCGGACCACGGTCACATTGAGTCCGGGGTGGGCGCGGGGCGCGCGGCGGCCGAGCCGTTCGATCTCCAGCAGGTCGCCGACACCGGTGGCCTCCGCCGTGGCCCGCAGTTCGGCGTCCTCGGAGAGCGGGATGTCGTTGTCGGGCAGGGCCCCGTAGACCATCGCCGAGGTGCACAGCACGACCCGGTGCACACCGACGGCGGCGGCCGCGGTCAGCACGGTCTGGGTGCCGCGCACGTTGTACGCGGTACGGGCGGCCGGATCGGTCTCCAGGTCGAGATCGAGCGCGAGGTGCACCACGACGTCCGCGCCGCGCAGCTTCTCCGCGATGGCGGGATCGCGCACGTCGAGGATGTGCCAGGTCGCCTCCGAGACCTCGCCGCGTCGCTCGTCGATGGCGATGACCTGCTTGATCTCCTCGGACGCCGCGAGGCGCGCGGTGAGCAGTTCGCCCACGCCGCCGGCGGCCCCGGTGACCGCGACCACGGGGCCACGGTTCCTGGAGCGGCTCTTTTCCGGTTTGTTCTCGGTCGAGGGAGCGGACAGGTTTCGCGCTGCGCGAACCTGAGGATCTGGGGAACTCACCAGGCATCTCCAGCGGTTGTCTTCAGTACGTACCCGAATGACGCGTGCGTACCAGGTGGCGTCCATCCTGCCGCAGGCCGGGAGCCGGCGGAGCACTGAGGCCCTGCGGGGGCTTTTGGTGTCTACGCTGGATGGTGATGTCGGGCAGTCGCCGTCGGTTCG
Source organism: Streptomyces sp. NPDC092952 (assembly GCF_044754785.1). Lineage (NCBI taxonomy): Bacteria > Bacillati > Actinomycetota > Actinomycetes > Kitasatosporales > Streptomycetaceae > Streptomyces > Streptomyces sp. NPDC092952. The sequence goes on from NZ_JBIVPT010000001.1 coordinate 28,993, forward strand.
AGCCGGCGGCCCTACGAGCCGAGGAAACCCGTGAGTGACACCCCATTCGGATTCGGCCTTCCGCCGGAGGAGCCGGACAACGGCGACGAGGGCAAGAAGAAGGACCCCACCGGAGGTGGGCAGGGCTCGGGCGGGCCGGCGAACCCGTTCGGCTTCGGGCCGGGCGCGGGCGGGGACAACCCGTTCGCGGCGATGTTCGGCTCGATGAACCCCAACGACCTGGGCGCCGCCTTCCAGCAGCTCGGCCAGATGCTGAGCTACGAGGGCGGCCCGGTGAACTGGGACATGGCCAAGCAGATCGCCCGCCAGACGGTCTCGCAGGGCACGCCGGACGGCACGAAGGACGCCAGCGTCGGCGCCTCGGAGCGGTCCGCGGTCGATGAGGCGCTGCGCCTGGCCGACCTCTGGCTGGACGGGGTGACGTCGCTGCCCTCCGGTTCGGTCTCGACGGTGGCGTGGAGCCGCGCGGAGTGGGTCGAGGCCTCCCTGCCCGCCTGGCAGAAGCTGGTCGACCCGGTGGCGGAGCGCGTCGGCCTCGCCATGGGCGACGTGCTGCCCGAGGAGATGCAGGCGATGGCCGGCCCGCTGATCGGCATGATGCGGTCGATGGGCGGCGCCATGTTCGGCCAGCAGATCGGGCAGGCCGTCGGCGTGCTCGCCGGTGAGGTGGTCGGGTCGACCGACATCGGTCTGCCGCTGGGCCCGGCGGGCAAGGCGGCGCTGCTGCCGCTGAACGTGGAACGGTTCGGCAAGGACCTCAGCGTGCCGCAGGAGGAGGTGCGGCTGTACCTGGCACTGCGCGAGGCGGCCCACCAGCGCCTCTTCGCCCACGTCCCGTGGCTGCGGTCGCACCTGTTCGGCGCCGTCGAGGGCTACGCGCGCGGCATCAAGGTCGACACCAGCAAGCTGGAGGACGTGGTCGGCCAGTTCGACCCGTCGCAGCCCGAACAGCTTCAGGACGCCCTCCAGCAGGGCATGTTCCAGCCGGAGGACACGCCGGAGCAGAAGGCCGCCCTGGCCCGTCTGGAGACGGCGCTCGCGCTGGTCGAGGGCTGGGTGGACGCCGTGGTGCACGAGGCCGCGAAGTCCCGTCTGACCTCGGCGGACGCGCTGCGCGAGACGATGCGCAGGCGCCGTGCCTCCGGTGGTCCCGCCGAGCAGACCTTCGCGACGCTCATCGGTCTGCAGCTGCGCCCGAGGCGGCTGCGGGACGCGTCCCGGCTGTGGGCCTCCCTCACCGACGCGCGCGGTCTCGACGGCCGCGACGCCCTGTGGGAGCACCCCGACATGCTGCCGACCGCCCAGGACCTGGACGACCCGGACGGTTTCGTACACCACGAGCAGCTGGACTTCTCCGAGCTGGACAAGATGCTCGGCGAGGCGGCGAAGGACCCGGGCAAGCCCGAGGCGGACGGCGAGGATGGCAAGGACGACACCGGCCGGTGAACCTCCACGACGACGCCACCCTCGTACTGAAGGCGTACGGCAGCCCGGCGGATCCGGCGCAGGAGGGGCTGCGCCAGGTCTACCTCGACCACCTGGCGCACCACCCCGACGGCATGTGGAAGTCCTGCGGGGCGGGCCATCTCACGGCCAGCGCGCTGGTCGTCGACCCGGAGCACGGCCGGGTGCTGCTCACCCTCCACCGCAAGCTGCGGATGTGGCTGCAGATGGGCGGGCACTGCGAACCGCAGGACGCCTCGCTCGCCGCAGCGGCGCTCCGGGAGGCCACCGAGGAGTCCGGCATCCCCGGCCTGACCCTGCTCGGGGACAGCCCGGTCACGCTGGACCGCCACCCGATCCCCGCGCCCTGCCACTGGCATCTGGACGTGCAGTACGCGGCGCTGGCCCCCGCCGGCTCCACCGAGCGGATCAGCGACGAATCGCTGGACCTGCGCTGGTTCGCGTACGACGAGGTCGCCTCGGTGGCCGACGCCTCCGTCGTACGGCTGCTGGAGCGCACTCGCGCCACGCTGGCGGAACGCCGGTAGCGGCACCGGGCTTCGCGACCACGGCCGAGGGGCGGTCCCCGCGCGGGAACTGCCCCTCGGCCGTGGTGCGCGTGCCGGCGACCGGTGGCTCAGTTCCAGGCGTTGTTCTGGTTCTGGCCGTGGGCGCCCTGCTGCCCCATGCCGTACTGGGCCCGGATGCCCTGGCCGATGTCATGACTCTGCGGAGGCAGCACCTCGCTCGGCTGGACCAGGGCGAAACCCTGGCCGAGGAAGCTGAGTTCCCAGCCCTCGCCGGTGCTGCCGCGCCTGCGCCAGACGCCCGAGGAATGGGTCTGGGCCTGCATCTGCACCCGCAGCGAGCTGGACCAGGCGACGATCGCGTCGGCGTCGGCATTGACGTACTTGTCCGGCGTGACCTGCATCATCAGCGGCTGGCCCGAGGTCATCAGCGCGACCTTGCCGGTGCCGGAGATGTTGAGCTGGTACTTCCCGGTGCCCGAGATGCCGTACTGGCTGTCCACCGCGATGACCTCGGTGTGCAGCGCGGAGTCCAGAGCCAGGACGTAGGCACTGTCCACGGTGATGCCGTCGTGGTCGACGTCCACGACATGGATGTGCTGCGCCAGGTTGGCGAAGAAGACGGTGCCCTGGCCGGAGCACCGCATCAGTTCGAGGCCCTCGCCGGTGTGCGCGCGGGCATGACGCTGCCCCTGCGACTGGTATTCGCCGTCGAACTCCATCAGGCCCTGGTACGCGACCATGGCGCCCTTGCGGGCGAGGACGTCGTCGTGGCCGTTCAGCGAGACCCGCAGGAGCTGCGGGTTCTGGACGGTGTACCGCTCCTGGGACTGTTGCTCGGTGTGGCTGAAAAGCGGACTCTGCATGGTGTGTTTTCCCTCCCCCGTCAGTTCCGGATCCGCAGGCGGTCGGTACTGTCCTCGCTCGGCTGGACGACGACGATGCCCTGGCCGGAGAACGCCATCTGGTACGCCTCGCCGCTGCCCCGCCCGATGAGCGAGGACGCCTTGAAGCTGCGCTTCCCCTTCACCTTGAGGTTCGGGGACCAGGCCACGAGCGCGTCCGGGTCGACGTAGGTCTCGTCCTCGCCGCGTCCGCAGTCGACGACGATGGGCGTGCCGCGCGAGGTGATCGCGACCCAGCCGGTGCCGGAGATGCAGACGTTCCACAGTCCCTGCCCGGCGAACTTGGCAAGGCCCTTGACCCGCTCGACGCCCCAGGTGAGATGGGCGTCGAAGGCGAGGACATTGGTCCCGTTGACCGAGAGGGACTCGTTGTTGAGGTTGATGACGACCACGTCGGCGCCGTAGTCGGCGAGGTAGAGCAGACCGTCGCCGGAGCACTTCATGATCGGCGTGCTCTCACCGGTGAGCCACTGGGAGGCGATCTGCCGGACGGCGGGCGGGTTCGGCTCGTACTGGACGAAGCCCTCGTAGGCGACCATCGAGCCGGTACGCGCGTAAAGGTCCTGGCCGGTGGCCATGGCGACCTTGAGCATCGTGTGGCCGTGGTTCTCCATCCGGGCGGTGACCGGGGTCGGGGCGTAGCCCGCGAGCTGCTGGTTCATGACGGGCTCCCTCAGACCTCGTAGGGCTGGACGACGATGAAGTTGCCGGGGGCGCCCCGGAACTGGAGGTTCACGGTCTCCCCGCTGTGCCCGGGGTACGCGTTGCGGCGCAGCCGGACCTGGCTGGAGATGATCACCTGGGACCCGGAGGACCAGGCCACGACGGCGTTGCAGTCCGCGAAGGTGGTCGGCGTGACCGGCAGCACGACGGGGGTGCCGTGGGTCTTGACGACGACCGTGCCGGTGCCCTGGAACTGCATGGTGAACAGGGCACCGCCGGGGATGCCGTGGCCGTCGATCCTGCGGACCTCGTACTGAAGGGTCTCGTCGAAGGCGAGGACGTTCTCCGCCGAGACGCAGATCCCGTCGCCCTGGAGCTCGATGGGGTGCAGGTGGGAGCCCTCCTCGGCGAGGAAGACCTGGCCGCGGCCGGTGCAGCGCATCAGCTGCATCTCCTGGCCGGTGGCATTGCCGACGATGCGGCCGGCGAAACCGGCGCCCTTGTAGCCGAAGTCGACCTTGCCCTGGTACATCACCATGCTGCCCTGGCGGGCGAGCACGGGCGTGCCGCCCTTGTCGAGGTCGACCCGCATGAGCTGCTGGTTCTGCGAGGTCCAGCGCTGGCCGTTGTCCGTCTCCTTGTAGAGCTGAAGAGCTGCCTGGAGACCGGCACCGGCCTGCGGCACCCCCTGGGGAACGCCGTGCGGAACACCGGGAGGCTGCATCCCGGGAGGCTGCTGACCGAACGGGACCGCGGGCGGCTGGCCATAGGGCCCGGGGGGCTGCTGACCGTACGGGGCCGCGGGCGGCGCCTGACCGGGAACCTGCCCGAACTGCGGCTGCGGCGGCTGCCCGTAGGGCGCGGCGGGCGGGGGCGGGGGCGGCACCGGGCCGCCGTGCGGTGCCAGTGGTGCCACCATCGTCGGCGCGGCATGCATCTGCTGTGGTGTCACGGGGGCCGGGGCCGGCGGCGGCGCGGCGGGAGGCTGCGCGGCAGGGGCGCCGAAGGACGGGGCGGGGGGCGGTGCCGGTGCTGCGGGCGCGCCGAAGGACGGGGCCGGGGGCGGCGCGGACGCCTGGGCGGGCGGGGCGAACGCCGGGGGTGCGGCCGCCTCCGGCTGGGGCGCGGCGGGCTCCTCCTCGGCGACCTCGCCGCCGAAATTCTTCAGCAGTGCTTCGAGACCGCCGTCGAAGCCCTGGCCGACCGCGGCGAAGCGCCAGACGTCCTTCAGGTAGAAGTCGCCCAGCATCACCGCGCGCTCGGTGCTGAATTCCGAGCCGGTGAAGGCGTACCTGACGACCTCCTCGCCACCCGCGACGACCCGGATGTAACCCGGGCCGACCTGGGACATCTGCCCGGCCCCGTCGATCGTCGCGGTGAAGGACAGCTTGTGGATGTGTGCCGGGACGCGGTCCAGGGTGACGCGGAACGACTCGGTGTCACCGGCCTGCGGGCCGAGGAGCTGGATGGACTCCTCCGGCGATTTGGGCTGGTTGAAGAAGACGAAATAGCGGTCGTCGGAGAGCTGCTCGTTGGCGTCGAGACCGAAGCAGCTGATGTCGAAGGTCAGTCCCTGGCCGGCGATCTGCACGCCTACGTACAGGTCCGTCCCCGCTGTGAGGTCGCTGATCCTGGCCTTGTGGCCGCGTTGGAATTCCCTGGCCATACGTAACGACCGTCCCCCATCCCGAAGGTGAATGCGTCGCGCCAGGCTAACCGCAAACTCCGACATCGACCCAAGCCGGTGCAGACCCGGTACAGAATCGGCGCTGGTCACTCACCTCGTGCGGAGGGAAGGCGCGGCAACCGGTCGGCGGCGACCACGCCCTCCAGATATCCGCGCGCCCGTTCGGTACGGGGATACCCCTCCAGCAGCCGCCAGAAATCCGGGCCGTGCCCGGGGACGAGCAGGTGCGCCAGCTCGTGGAGGAGCACGTAGTCGACGACGTACTCGGGCATGCCCTGCAGCCGGTGCGAGAGGCGGATGCTGCCCTCCGCCGGGGTGCAGGAGCCCCATCGGCTGTTCTGGTTGGTGACCCAGCGCACCGAGGCCGGTCTGGCCCGGCCCTGGAAGTACTGGGCGGACAGCCGCTCGGCGCGCTCGGCCAGCTCGCTGTCGCCGAAGACTTTCTTGCTCTCCTGCGCCGCGAGCTTGTCGAGCATCACGCCTACCCAGCGCCGCTCCTCGGCCTCCGACATCCGGGCCGGGATGAGCACGATGGTGCGGTCGCCCTCCCGGTAGGCGGAGACCGTTCTACGGCGGCGGTTGCTCCTGCGGACCTCGACGGCGCTCGCCACCGGGGCGCGGGGCGGACGGCCCTCCGCACCTTGCTGCTGGGTTCCGGCACGGCGCGCGGGAGTCTCCCCGGCGATTCCGGGTGACGGGTCGGCGGGCACGCCACGACGTTACCCGGTGCCGGTGGGAGAAATCCCGGCTCCGGATGGTTCGGGCTCGATCCGTTCCCTTCTCCCACCATTTGAATGACTAATACCCCATGCCTGTGGATAACTTTCCGCACGTTTCGGCCCCTGCATGCATTCTGGCAACGGGTCCGGCGAGGATCCGGGTCCCGGCCCATGCGCGGGACCACGCGGGGAGCAGCACCGAGGGACACAGAGCAGACCGGGGGCAGCCATGTATCCGATGTATCCGATGTTGAAGCCCGCACTGCGCCGCGCCTGGCGCAGCGCGGGAACCGTGCAGTTCGGGGTGACGCACGCCCATGCGGTGAAGTTCGGTCCGCTGGACATCACCACGGGCAGTTTCCTGGAGATGCTCGACGGTACGCGTGGGCTGCCGCTGCTGTACGAGGAGGCCCGCACGCTCGGGCTGACCGAGGCCCATGTGGACACACTGGTGGGACGGTTGCTGGACGCCGGGCTGATCGACGACGTACGGGCCGCCGGTCCGGAGGCCGATGTGCTGCGCAACCGGCCCGGTGCGCTGGAGCGGCACCGCCCCGACCTCGCCTCGCTCTCCGTCGTGCATCCCGAACCGGGCGGCGGGATGAGGCGGTTGGCGGCCCGGCGGGCGATGCGGGTCCAGGTGCGGGGAGCGGGCCGGGTGGGGGCCGCGATCGCGGCGGTGCTGTCCGGGTCCGGGGTGGGCCGGGTGGAGGTGCTCGACGGCGGGCACACCGAGCCGTCCGACGTCTCGCCCGGCGGACTTCCGGCGACAGCTGTCGGGGAGCGCAGGGACACCGCTGCCCGGCAGTTGGTCCGCAGGTCCGCGCCGGGTACGGCGCCCCGGGCCGCGGAGACGGCGGGGCCGCCCGGCGGCGGCGAGCCGGGGCTGTCCCTGATCGTGGTGGCCCCGCGCGACGGCTTCTCGGTGTACGTCCCCGACCCCAGGTCGGCCGAGCCCTGGATCGCTTCGGGTACGCCGCATCTCTATGCCGGGGTGCTGGAGTCGACGGGGATCGTCGGGCCGCTGGTGCTGCCGGGCGGCACGGCCTGCGCGCAATGCAGGGCGTTGGAGCGCGCGGCCCGGGATCCCGACTGGACCAGGATGCTGTCGCAGTGGCGGTCCGGCCGGCGGACAGCGGTACAGGCCTGCGACCTGGGCCTGGCGACGGCGGTGGCCGGGCTGGCGGCCGCGCACGCGCTGTCCTTCCTGGACGGCGATCTGCCCGCGAGCACGGGAACCTGTTGGGAGGCGGCACTGCCGCTGCTGGAATGGCGTCCCGAGCGGTGGTCACCGCGCCTCGACTGTTCCTGCGGGGCGGCCGGGCACATTGAGGAGGATCGCTCCTCCGATAGCGAGGTACGGCAGGACACAATGGCCGGGTAGCCGCCGCGCGCGGTACGGCGGTCTGGGATTTGGAGGGGCTCATGTCTGATCTTCCCCGGAAAGCGGTCACCCGTACCGCCAAGCTGGCCGCCCTGCCTCTGGGCTTCGCGGGCCGGGCGACGTGGGGTCTGGGCAAGCGGATCGGCGGGAGATCGGCGGAGCTGGTCGCCCGGGAGGTGCAGCAGCGCACCGCGGACCAGCTGTTCCGCGTTCTGGGTGAGTTGAAGGGAGGGGCGATGAAACTCGGCCAGGCACTGTCGGTGTTCGAGTCGGCCCTGCCGGAGGAGGTCGCCGGACCGTACCGGGCGGCCCTCACCAAGCTGCAGGAAGCCGCGCCCCCGATGCCCAGTGACACCGTGCACGCGGTGCTGGCGGAGCGGCTCGGGGAGGACTGGCGGGAGCTGTTCCTCACGTTCGACGACAGGCCGTCGGCCGCCGCCTCGATCGGCCAGGTGCACCGGGCGGTGTGGCACGACGGGCGGGCCGTCGCGGTGAAGGTGCAGTATCCGGGTGCCGGGGAGGCGCTGCTCTCGGATCTGACCCAGCTCAGCAGATTCGCCCGTCTGCTCGGCCCGTTGATCCCCGGGATGGACATCAAGCCCCTGATCACGGAGTTGCGCGACCGGGTCTCGGAAGAGCTGGACTACGAGCAGGAGGCCGGCTCGCAGGGGGATCACGCCGAGGAGTTCGCGGACGATCCCGATGTGGTGATCCCCGGAGTGGTGCACCGTTCGGACCAGGTGCTGGTGACGGAGTGGATGGAAGGTGTCCCGCTCGCCGAGGTGATCGCCGGGGGTACGCCGGAGCAGCGGGACCGGGCCGGACAGCTGTTGGCGCGCTTCCTCTTCTCGGGGCCGGCGCGCACCGGTCTGCTGCACGCGGACCCGCACCCGGGCAACTTCCGGCTGCTGCCGCCGGAGGACGAAGGAGCAGGGGAAGGGATCTCGGGGTCGGGGGACGGCGGCGGGTCCGACCGGACCGGGGAGTGGCGGCTCGGGGTACTGGACTTCGGAACGGTGGACCGGCTTCCGGGCGGCCTGCCGGAGATCATCGGGGAATCCCTGCGGCTGACCCTGTCGGGCGAGGCGGAAGCGGTGTACGAACTGCTGCGGGGGGAGGGCTTCGTCAAGGAGACGATCGATCTCGACCCCGACGCGGTGCTGGACTACCTCCTGCCGATCATCGAACCGGCGCAGGTGGAGGAGTTCACGTTCACCCGGAGCTGGATGCGCAACCAGGCGGCACGGATCGCCGATCCCCGCTCCCCCGCCCACCAATTGGGCAAGCAGTTGAATCTGCCGCCCGCGTATCTGCTGATACACCGGGTGACGCTGAGCACGATCGGGGTGCTGTGCCAGTTGAACGCGACGGTGCGGCTGCGCGAGGAGCTCGACGCCTGGCTGCCGGGCTTCCTGCCGCAGGATGAACCGGATACGGACCGGGTGGCCGCGGACGGCCCCGCCGTGAGCGGGTCGGCCGAGGGTGGCCCGGAGGCGAGCGGAGCGGGGATGGACGAGCCGGAGCCGAGCGGGAAGGGGCTCGTGGTGCAGGAGTTGGCGGGCGACGCACCGTCAGGGGCATAGCGGGCCGGCCGGCCGACGGGCACGAGGGCAGGGACAGGCCCGCCGCAGTGGGCCGTCACCACCAGGCGGAGTCGAGGCGGCCCTCGATCGCCCTGATGTGGGTGCGGGCGCAGGTATCGCAGAAGTACTGGCGCCTGCCGTTCTCCACGGAACAGAGCCAGGTCGGCGGTACGTCCTCGCCCTCGGCCGAGGTGCCGCACAAGGCGCAGACGACGGGAGCGTCGTCGCCCGGCGCGGGCTCCTCGGTCCGGTGCGGCTTCTCCTCGTCCATCTCGTGACGATAACGCCGTTCCCGGCATGTCGCGCGGCGTCGTCCGGCGCCCCCGGACAGCACGACCGCGGGGCCGGTCCGTCCGGACCGGCCCCGCGGAAGGGGTACTGCTTGTCGGGTTCGCGTACCGCTGCGGGGCTCGAACCCCTGCCGGGCAGAGAGCGGCTGCCCGGCAGTGAGGTGGCCGGCGCAGGGCGCGGCCGGTGCCTGGCTAGGGCGTGTTTCGAAAGTGGCGTCGTCTGCCCGGAGGGCAGGCCCGGAGGGCAGGCCCGGGGGTGTCCGGTGCGTGCGATCGCAAGGCGGAGGGTCGCCCCGATACTGGATGTATCGGAGTGATCCCGACAACGCGGCGAGCAATGGGGGCTCCCCTGCTCGAGCGGAGCCGAGAGCTCGGGGAAGTGCCGGACACCCCCGGGCAGACGGGACTTTCGAAACACGCCCTAGTGCATGACCGCCATGGCCAGTGCCCGGCGGGCACGCATCGAGGCGCGCTCGGCCCGGCGCTGCATCCGGCGCGCGTTGACCAGGCGCACGGCCTGTCGCTGCGAGTCGGCCTCCTGCAGGCGCTCGTGCATATGGGCACGGGCCAGGGCTTCTGGGATGAGTTGCATGGCGCGGGTTCTGTTCTGACGCGAGTCGTTCGCGCCGATGATCGTGACGTTCGGTGTTGCGGAGCCGACGGGCTCGTGGGTGGGGACGGACATTTCTGCCTGATTTCGGGGATCGTGGGTGTGGGGACGGTCGATGGTGCCGATGCGTTGGGGGGCCGTGGCCCCCAGTCCGGCGATCACGCCGCGACCGGGTTCTTGCGCGGACGGCCACGCGGCCGCTTCCGGGCGACGACGACACCCTGGATGAAGAGCTCGCCACCCCAGACACCCCACGGCTCGCGGCGCTCCTTGGCGCCCGCGAGGCAGGCCTCGACGAGCGGGCAGGTACGGCAGAGGGACTTGGCGTACTCGACGTCGGCGGGCGACTCCGCGAAGAAGACCTCCGGGTCGTAGGAGCGGCACGGGACGGGGACGCCGAGGTTCTCGATGGCGTCGTCGAGCGCGGTGAGCGCGGTGAGGGGGGCGAGGGGGGCGAGGGGGGTCAAGGTGGAGTCCTCCGTGAGGCCGGGCGGCGGGAGCGTGTCGGAAGTCGGTACGGACGGGGCGTGCGTTTCGAGTTGCACGGTGGGTGGTGTCCTCGTCTGGTCGTTCCGGCCTGTTGGCCGAGTGGCGGCTGGTACCGGGTGGTGCTTGTCCCGAGGCCCCTTCGCGTCGTCTCGTCCGTTGGGACAAAACAAAAGGGCCGCGGATCCCGAGTGGGGTTCCGCGGCCCTGAAGGCGCCGGCCTGATGGTGCATCAGGCTGGATGACTCCAGGGTTCAGGCCCACGGAAGGCCCACATCGTGTGGTGCTGCTTCATCTGCTGCTTGGCGCCGGCTTCAGCTCCCGCACCGACGGCGGCAAAGGCATAGGCGTGGGCCTGTCCCTTCGCTACTGCTGCTGCCGGTGCCAGAGCCGGTCGCTCATTGCGCTCCTGCACCGGGAGGCTCGCCGGGGACAGCGGACGGACGGCGGGAATGCCGGACAGACCGGTGCCACGGAGCGAGGACTCGGAAGAGCAGGCGAGGCCGAGCGAGCAGGCGGAGACGACCGAAAGATCGGTCATTTTGTTGGTGCTGATGATGCTGATCACTTCAATCGCCTCCTCTCGGCGTCTCGGGCGGACCGGCGGGCCGGTCCTACGTATTCGGATAAGTACAGCACGGACCCAAGGCTTCCGAGAAGCCGTTGTTTCCGTGGTTAAGAACCTATGGTGATGACTGGTGCGGGCGCAAACTATTTTTCCGACGAGTTTTCCTCACTCCTCGCCTGCGCCCTCGCCGAGCGCTTCCTCCACCGTCCCACCTGCGCAAATGGCCAGAACGGCGGTTCCGAACCGGCCCAGCTTCCGCGCGCCGACCCCGGCGATCACCGCCAGGTCGCCCGCACTGCCCGGTACGGCCTCGGCGATCGCCATCAGTGTCTTGTCCGTGAACACGCAGTACGCGGGCTGGCCGATCTCCCGGGCCCTGGCCGCGCGCCAGTCGCGCAGCCGCTCGTACAGGGCCTCGTCCATGTCGGAGGGGCAGTCCTCGCAGCGCATCAGCTTCATCTCTCCGGCGTCGGTGAGGGTCCTGCCGCAGACCCGGCACCGGGCGGGGCCCCGGCGGCCCCGTCTGGCGGCGGCCGGTCCCGCGCCCCGTTCGATCCCGCCGCCGCCCGTGCCGCGCGCACTGCGGGTTCCGAGTGGGCCGGAGCCCGGGCGCAGGCCGCTGAGGAAGCGGCTCGGGCGCCGCCCGGCACGGCCGCCGGGAGAGCGGGCGAGCGACCACGACAGCGTCAGATGGAGCCGGGCCCGGGTGACGCCGACGTAGAGGAGCCGACGTTCCTCCTCGACCTGCTCGTCGGTCCTGGCGTACGCGATCGGCATCATGCCCTCGGTCAGCCCGACCAGGAACACCGCGTCCCACTCCAGGCCCTTCGCGGAGTGGAGGGAGGCGAGGGTGACGCCCTGGATCGTGGGGGCGTGCTGGGCGGCGGCCCGTTCGTCGAGCTCCGCCACCAGGTCGGAGAGGGTCGCGCCGGGCCTGGCCCGTTCGAAGTCCTCGGCGAGGCGGACCAGGGCGGCCAGGGACTCCCAGCGGTCGCGCACCGCGCCGGAGCCCGCGGGGGGCTCCGAGGTCCATCCTTTGGTGGAGAGCACCGCGCGCACCTCCGCGGGCAGTCCCTCGGCGTCGTCGAGCAGGGAGTCGTTGCCCCCGGCGCGGGCGGCGCCGCGCAGGGCGACGCCCGCCTCCCGTACCTCGGCGCGTTCGAAGAAGCGCTCCGCGCCCCGGAGCTGGTAGGGCACACCGGCGTCGGACAGGGCCTGCTCGTAGACCTCGGACTGCGAGTTGACCCGGTAGAGCACGGCGATGTCGCCGGCCGGGACGCCTGCGGCGATCAGGTCGCGGATGCGGCGGGCGGTGCCCTCGGCCTCCGATGGCTCGTCCGCGTACTCCGTGTAGGCGGGCTCGGGGCCGGGGTCGCGCTGCGAGACCAGTTCGAGCCGGTGCTCGGCGGCCCGGCCCCGGGCCTGGCCGAGCAGCCCGTTGGCCAGGTGGACGACCTGGGGGGTGGAGCGGTAGTCGCGGACCAGCTTGACCACCGTGGCCCTGGGGTGGCGGGTGCGGAAGTTCAGCAGGTGCTCGGGGGTGGCGCCGGTGAAGGAGTAGATCGTCTGGCTGGCGTCGCCGACGACGCAGAGGCTGTCGCGGTCGCCGAGCCAAAGGTCGAGCAGCCGCTGCTGGAGCGGGCTCACGTCCTGGTACTCGTCGACGACGAAGTGCTGGTACTGGCGGCGGACGTGGTCGGCGATGTCGTGGCGGTCCTGGAGGATGGCGACCGTGAGAAGCAGCACGTCCTCGAAGTCGATCACCGAGCGGTCGCGCTTCAGCTCCTCGTACGTGGCGTAGATCTGGGCGATCTCCGCCGGGTCGCGGGGGGCGTCGCGCTGGGTCTTGGCGACCACGGCCGGGTAGTCGGCGGGGACGGTCTGCGTGACCTTGGACCATTCGATCTCGCTGGTGACGTCCCGCAGCTCGTTGCGGTCGAGGCGGATGCGGCAGCGGGCCGCCGCCTCGGCGACCAGCTGGACCTTGCGCTCCAGCAGCCGGGGCAGCTCGCCCCCGACCGCCTTCGGCCAGAAGTACTGGAGCTGGCGCAGGGCGGCGGAGTGGAACGTACGCGCCTGGACACCGCCCGCGCCGAGCTGGCGGAGCCGGCCGCGCATCTCGCCGGCGGCCCGGTTGGTGAAGGTGACGGCCAGCACGCTGCTCGGCTGGAGGATCCCGGCGCGCACCCCGTAGGCGATGCGGTGGGTGATCGCACGCGTCTTGCCCGTACCGGCTCCGGCCAGCACGCACACCGGGCCGTGCAGGGCCGTGGCGACCTCGCGCTGCTCGGGGTCCAGGCCTTCGAGCACGGCGTCGGCCGACTCGGGGACCTGGGGGAAGAGGGAGGAATGCGTTGCTGCTGTCACTCCGCCCATGCTGCCAGGTCGGCGGGGACGGGTGCGGTGGGTCGTCCACAGGCGGGCCGTATTCGTCGTACCGGTCCCGGCGGGGAATGGTGGTCGCCCTGTGTACGTTGCCCTTCCGTGCGGTGACGCACGGTCCGGCTTCTCCGTGACGGACTTCTCCGTGTGACGGACGGGACGGGCGAGATGGACGAGACGACCATGCGACAACAGAGGAGCGCGAAGACATGTCGGGCACTGTGACGATGTACAGCACCACGTGGTGCGGCTACTGCCGTCGGCTGAAGAGCCAGATGGACCGTGAGGGCATCGCCTACAACGAGATCAACATCGAGCAGGACCCGGAGTCCGCCGCCTTCGTCGAGAAGGCCAACGGCGGCAACCAGACCGTTCCCACCGTCCTGGTCGTCGGCTCGACCGGCGCCGAGGCCGTCATGACGAACCCGTCGCTGGCGCAGGTGAAGCAGGCGCTCGCCGCCTGATCCGCGTGCCGGCGCGCCCCACGCCCCTTCCGGTGCCGTGCTCGGCCGGAGGGGGCGTCGGCGTGTCCCGCGGGCGGGTCAGCCGAGGCTGCCGGGCTTCGGGAGCGGCTTGCCGTACCAGAGCTCGATCAGCCGTGCAGCGATGGAGATGCCGTACGGGGGCATGACCTCGCCGGACTCGAAGGCGGCGGTCAGGTCCTCGCGGGAGAACCAGCGGGCCTCCTCGATCTCCTCGCCGTCCACGTTGATCTCGGAGCTGGTGGCGCGGGCCATGAAGCCGAGCATCAGGCTGGACGGGAAGGGCCAGGGCTGGCTGGCGACGTACTCGACCTCGCCGACCGTGACGCCCGCCTCCTCGAAGACCTCGCGGGCCACCGACTGCTCGATCGATTCGCCGGGCTCGACGAAGCCCGCGAGCGTCGAGAAGCGGCCCTCGGGCCAGTGCACCTGGCGGCCGAGCAGGGCGCGGTCCTGTTCGTCCGTCACGAGCATGATCACCGCGGGGTCGGTGCGCGGGTAGTGCTCGGCGCCGCAGGCCGGGCAGCGGCGGATGTGACCGGCCGCCGCGATGACCGTCCGCTCGCCGCAGCGGGAGCAGAAGCGGTGCAGGCGCTGCCAGTTCTCCAGGGCGACCGCGTGCACCATCAGGCTCGCGTCGCGCGGGCCGAGGAGCAGGCCCGCCTCGCGCAGTCCGGCCGGGCGGGCCGGCTGGTCCATACGGCCGGGCAGGGAGTCCTTCTGGAGCGCGAAGTAGCTGACGCCGTCCTCGTCGGTGCCGAGGAAGTAGCGGTGGGTCTCGGTGAGCGGGGCCTCGAAGGCCGGGGTCATGACGATCTCGGTGGAGCCGTCGGCCGAGTCGTCGATCAGCACCTGGCCGCCGGAGACGACGAACACACGGGTGGTCGGGTGGCTCCACGCGGCGGACAGCCAGGCCTCGTCGAGGCGGTGGTGGGCGGCGCGGTCGATGCCGCTGGGCGCGGTCAGGCCGATGGGCCGGACCGCGGCGGCGTTGTCGAAGGTGCTCACAGGTGCTTCCTACTCCCCCGGGGTGGAATCGGGTGTTCAGGACTCAGCGGAGTGCGGCGGCCAGCTCGCCCCACAGGTACGCGGCCGTCTCCACGCCCTTGAGGAGGAGGTCCAGCTCGACCTTCTCGTTGGGGGCGTGCCAGCCGTCCGACGGTACGGAGATGCCCAGGAAGAGGACGGGGGCGCCGAGCACGTCCTGGAGGTCGGCGGCGGGCCCCGAGCCTCCCTCGCGGGTGAAGAGGACCTTCTGGCCGAAGGCCCGTCCCATGGCGCGGGCCACCGCCTGGAGTGCGGGGTGGTCGAGCGGGGTCAGGCAGGGGCGGGTGGCCGGGGCGAAGGTGATCCGGTGCCGGATGCCGGCGGGGATCCGCGCCTCGGCCCAGGTCCGGACGGCCCGCTGGACGTGGTCGGGGTCCTGGCCCGCGACGAGCCGGAAGCTGATCTTGACCAGGGCGGAGGACGGGATGATCGTCTTGCTGCCGTCTCCCTGGTAGCCGCCGCCGATGCCGTTGACCTCGGCGGTGGGGCGGGCCCAGACGCGCTCCAGGGTGGAGTAGCCGGCCTCGCCGGACGCGGCGCGGGACTTGGCGGTGTGCAGCCAGGCCGCCTCGTCGAAGGGCAGCTCGGCGAAGAGCGCCCGCTCGGTGTCGGTGAGTCCGGTCACTCCGTCGTAGAAACCGGGGATCGCGACCCGGCCGTCCGCGTCGTGCAGCGCGGCGACGAGCCGGGCGACGGCGGTCGCCGGGTTGGGGACCGCGCCGCCGAACGAGCCGGAGTGGATGTCCTGCTCGGGGCCGTCCAGGACGATCTCGCACTCGGCGAGGCCGCGCATGCCGGTGCAGACCGTGGGGGTCGTCTCGTTCCACATGCCGGTGTCGGAGACGATCACGGCGTCGGCGGCGAGGCGGGCGACCCGCTCCTCGACCAGGGCGCGGAAATGCGGCGAGCCGGACTCCTCCTCGCCCTCGATCAGGAGCTTGAGGTGGACGGCGGGGGTGGTGCGGCCGGTGGCGGCGAGGTGGGCCCGGACGCCGAGCGTGTGGAAGAACACCTGCCCCTTGTCGTCGGCGGCGCCCCGCCCGTACATCCGGCCGTCGCGGACCACCGGCTCGAACGGGTCGGTGTCCCAGCCGTCCTCGCGGGCGGCGGGCTGCACGTCGTGGTGGCCGTAGACCAGGACGGTCGGGGCGTCCGGGTCGTCGGAGGGCCACTCGGCGAAGACCGCGGGGGCGCCGGGCGTCTCCCAGATCTCCGCGACCGGGAAGCCGGTCTCCTTGAGCTTGGCGGACAGCCACTCGGCGCTGCGCCGTACGTCCCCGTCGTGGACCGGCTGGGCGGACACGGACGGGATGCGCAGCCAGTCGGCGAGGTCGTCGAGGAAGGCGGCGCGGTGCTGCTCGGTGTACGTACGGACGGCGCTGTCCGGGGTGTCGCTCATGGCCACGAGCCTAGTGCCTCCCCCGACGGGGTCCGTTCCGCGCAGGGTGTCGGGGCCCGCGGCCCGCTCGGGGGGCCGTACGGCTGTCGGCGGGGCCCCTCCTCCAGTTGAATGACTCCGCCGAACGGTTCCGGGGGACGGTGCCCGGTGCCCGGCCGCGAAGGGGGAGAGCGGGTTGAGCAGTTCAGGTGGGGGAACGCCGCCGCGCCGGCGCACCGGTGAGGCGGCGGCCTGGGTCTCGGCGGTCACGGCGGTGGCCGGTCTGCTGCTGGCGGTGTTCGGGATTCCGCTCGTCGGCGGCTCGCCGGTCAACCGGGGCGTCGCCGACCACGCGGACGCCCCGGCGGCGTCGCAGTCGCCCGCGCCATCGCAGGAGTCGCCGGAGTCACAGGAGTCGCCTGAATCACAGGGCTCACCGGAGCCGCAGTCGTCAGCGCCCCCGGCCGTGCCCGAGGGGTGGCACCGGGTCCGGGAGGCCGGTCTCACGGTCGCCTTCGCCGTACCGGACGGCTGGACCCGGACGAGGCGGAACGGCATCCAGAGCAACTGGGCCTCCCCGGACGGTACCCATGAGATGAGCGTGAAACGGGACACGTCGTACGGGGCGACCGCCGAGGCGGCCGCCGAAGGGCAGCTCGCCTGGTACCGCGACACCGCGAAGTCGTCGATGGCCGGGCTCACGGCCGTCCGCCACACCACCCGGCAGAACGGCCGCGCGGCCCTCTGGCTGGAGATCGACTACCACTGGGCGGGCCAGAGCCGGGCCCGCAAGCGCGTCGAGGTGTTCGTCCCGGGCACCGCGGGCCGGGTCTACCAGCTGCTCCTCGACACCACAGCGACCACCGGCGGCCTCGCCGCGCAGCGGCGGCTCTTCGCGACCGCGCGCGGGCAGCTCCTGATCGACCGGCCCTGAACCGGCCGCGCGGGGCGGCGGTCAGCCGCGCGGGGGCGGCTCGTCCAGCAGGATGCGCTCCAGCTCGGCCCGGCCCGGGAGGCGGGTGGGGCGGGCGGTCTCCCCGGTGCGCACGTAGAGGAACGTGGCGGTGACGTCGGTCAGCGGCAGCCCGTGCAGCTCGGCCCAGGCCAGGCGGTAGACCGCGAGCTGGAGGGGGTCGGCGGTGTGGGCGCGGGTGGTCTTCCAGTCGACGATCTCGTACGTGTCCCCGGTGCGGTAGACGGCGTCGATGCGGCCCCGGACCACCCGTCCGGCCAGGGTGATCTGGAACGGCGTCTCGACGCGGTACGGGGTGCGGCGGGCGTACGGGGTGCGCTCGAACGCCTCCTTGAGCGCGGCGAGGTCGCGTTCGTCGGCGATCTCGGCGTCGTTCCCGTCCCCGCCGGGCAGCTCGTCGGGGCCGAGCATGGGCAGGGGCAGCTCCTCGAAGCGGGACTCCACCCAGGCGTGGAACCGGGTGCCCCGGCGGGCGGCCGGCTGCGGCGGTCTCGGCATGGGGCGGGCCAGCTCCTGGGCGAAGCCGTCGGGGTCGTCGGCGAGGCGCAGCAGCTGGGTGGCGGAGAGCGAGGCCGGTACGACCACGTCGCGCACGGTGGCGCGGGCGCGGCGCAGCTCCCCGGCGAGGGCGTCGAGGTCGCGGTCCCAGGAGGCGAGGGTGCGTGCCTCCTCGGGGGTGAGGCGGTGCTCCCCGGCGGGGCCGGGGGCGGGCTCGGGCTCGGGTGTGCGGGCCGCCGGGACGTGCGGGGCGGACGGGGGCGGGGGCTGCGTGGGCAGGGCGTCCCAGTCGTCGGCGTACCGCTCCTCGTCGGGGAACCCGGGGGGCTCCACGTCGGGGAAGGGCGCCTCCTCGTCCGGGAAGGGGGGCGGGGCGTCGGGGAAGGGGGCCTCGTCGTCCTCGAACGCGGACCCGCCGCGCGGGACCGGCTGCCGGTCGCCGCCCGGGAACGGCCCGGCCGGCCCTCCCGCGCCCGCCCCGGCCAGGGCATCCAGATGGGCCGTCACCGCGTCCGCCGCGGCCCTGCGCCGGGTCAGCGCGAGGTCGTCCAGCGGCAGCGGCCACGCCTGGTCGGCAGTCTCCTCGCCGAGGGCCGGGTTCTCCGCGTCCTCGGCCGGTTCGTCGGCCCAGACCTCGATCTCGCCGTACCCGGCCGCGCAGTGCTCGTACAGCGCGTGCAGGAAGGGGGACGGGCCGCGCGGCTTCTTCTGGGACGGGCCCCACCAGTGGCCGGAGCCGAGCAGCAGGCTGCGGGGCCGGGTGAAGGTGACGTACCCCAGCCGGAGCTCCTCGGTGTGCTGGTGCTCCTTCATCTCCTCCTTGAATGCCTTGAGGCCCTTGGCGTCCCATGTGCGGACGTCGGGGAGCGTCGCCCGGTCGCCGCGCAGGGCGTGCGGGAGGACCTGGGCCTGGGCGGTCCAGGCGTCGCGGGACTGGCCGCTGGGGAACTGGCCGCCGACCAGGCCGGGCACGGCGACGACGTCCCACTCCAGGCCCTTGGACTTGTGGGCGGTGAGCACCTTGACGGTGTTCTCGCCGCCGGGCAGGGCATTGTCCAGGCCCTTCTCGTACTGGACGGCGGTGCGCAGGAAGCCGAGGAAGGCGAGGAGGGTGGCGTCGCCCTCGACGGCGGAGAACCGGGCCGCGACGTCCAGGAAGTTGCCGAGGGTCTCCCTGCGGCGGGCGGCCAGCGCCTGCGGGGAGGCGGACAGCTCGACCTCCAGGCCGGTGGCGGCGAGCACCCGGTGCAGCACGTCCATCAGCGGGTCGGCCAGGGAGCGGCGCAGCTCGCGCAGCTCGGCGGCGAGCCGGGCGAAGCGGATCCGGGCCCCGGCGGAGAACGGAAGGCCGTCGTCCGCCTCGCCACCCGCTTCGAGGAAGGTGTCCAGCGCGTCGGCGAGCGAGACCACCTCGGCCGGGTCGACCCCCTCGACGGCCTCGGCGAGGCGGCGGTCCGGGTCGAAGTCCTCGTCGTCGGCGTGGGCCGCGCGGTGCACGAGGAGCCGGGCGCGGCGGCCGAGCAGGGCCAGGTCGCGCGGGCCGATCCGCCAGCGGGGGCCGGTGAGCAGCCGGACCAGGGAGGCGTTGGCGCCGGGGTCCTGGAGGACCTCGCAGACCGCGACGAGATCGGCGACCTCGGGCAGGTGCAGCAGCCCGGACAGCCCGACGACCTCGACCGGGACGTCCCGCGCCACCAGGGCGGCCTGGATCCGGGGGAAGTCGCCCGCGGT
This sequence comes from Streptomyces sp. NPDC092952, assembly GCF_044754785.1. Lineage (NCBI taxonomy): Bacteria > Bacillati > Actinomycetota > Actinomycetes > Kitasatosporales > Streptomycetaceae > Streptomyces > Streptomyces sp. NPDC092952. The sequence continues at coordinate 48,349 of NZ_JBIVPT010000001.1, forward strand.
ACGGCACAGGACGGCGATCTCGCCGGGTGCCCTGCCGGTCCGTACGAGGTGGGCGATGGAGTCGGCGAGCCAGTCGATCTCCTCGGCGTGGGTGGGCAGCAGGGCGCAGCGGACGGTGCCGTCGCGCTCGGCGCCGGGGGCGGGGCGCAGCGCCTCGACGCCCTCGTGCATGGCGCGCAGCGGTGCGGCGAGGCCGTTGGCGAGGTGCAGGAGGCAACCGCCGCTGCGGCGGTTCTCACTGAGCGAGTGGCGGGTGGCGGGGGTGCCGTCGGCGTGCGGGAAGTGGTGCGGGAAGTCGTCGAGGTTGGCGACGGAGGCGCCGCGCCAGCCGTAGATCGCCTGGCAGGGGTCGCCGACGGCGGTGACGGCGTGGCCGGTCACGCCCGCGGGGCCGCTCCCGAAGAGGGCGGAGAGCAGCAGCCGCTGGGCGACGGAGGTGTCCTGGTACTCGTCGAGGAGCACGACGCGGAACTCGTCGCGCAGGATCGTGCCGACCTCGGGGCGGGTGAGGGCCAGCTCGGCGGAGAGCGCGATCTGGTCGCCGAAGTCGAGGAGGTCGCGGCTCCGTTTGGCGTCGCGGTAGCGCCGGGTCAGCTGGAGCAGCTCGCGGCGGGCCTCGGCGGTCTCGGGGATCCGACGCAGCTCGGCGTTGCTGAGCCGGGCCGAGGCGAGCGTGTCCAGCAGGCCGGTGTCGTACTCCGCGAGCTGTTCGGGGCGTACGAGATGCTCGGCCAGCTCGGCGTCCAGGGCCAGCAGATCGCTGACGAGGCTGGGGAACGACCTGGTCAGGGCCGGGTACGGGCCGGGGGCCTCGCGCAGCACGCGGGCGGCGAGCTGGTAGCGGGTGGCGTCGGCAAGGAGGCGGGTGGTCGGTTCGAGCCCGATGCGCAGCCCGTGCTCGGTGAGGAGCCGGCCGGCGAAGGCGTGGTACGTGGAGATGCTGGGCTCGCCCGGGGGGTGGTCCGGATCGATGGCGTCCGGATCGGTGACCCCGGCGGCGATCAGGGCCTTGCGGACGCGCTCGGCGAGCTCGGCGGCCGCCTTGTTGGTGAAGGTGAGCCCGAGGACCTGCTCGGGGGCGACCTGGCCGGTGCCCACCAGCCACACCACACGGGCCGCCATGACCGTGGTCTTCCCCGAACCGGCTCCGGCCACGATCACCTGCGGGGCGGGCGGCGCGGTGATGCAGGCCGTCTGCTCCGGGGTGAACGGAATCCCCAGGAGCTCCTTGAGCTGCTCGGGATCGGTGATACGCGGGGACACCCCAGAAAGGCTAACCGGCCCCACCGACAACCGGCGGCGCCGAGGACCGCCGCCCCTCCCCCCGCTCACTCCACGACGTGGCGGCCCTCCGGCTGGGCGCTGCACGAGGCCCGGAAGGCGCAGTGCGTGCAGTGCTGGCCGGTCGTGGGGGTGAAGCGCTCGTCCAGGACCCGGCCCGCGGCGGTGGCCAGCAGTTCGGGCACCCACTCCCCGGCGAGGGGTTCCTGCGCCTGCACCTTGGGCAGGGTCTCGCCGCCCTCCTTCTTGGGGGCGGGCTGGCGCAGCTGGACGAGTTCGGCGCCGCCCGGCTCGGGGCGGCGGCCGTCGAACACCTCGTCGACCGCGCCCTCCCGGACGGCCAGCTGGTAGACGGCGAGCTGGGGGTGGTGGGCGACCTCGTCCCTGGTCGGGGCCTGTTTGCCGGTCTTGAAGTCGACGACGTAGGCCCGGCCGTCGGCGTCCTGCTCGACCCGGTCCATGGAGCCGCGGATGCGCACCTCGTACTCGCCCGCCTCCAGGGTCACGTCGAAGTCGTGCTCGCTGGCGACGGCGGTGCGCCCGGCGCGGTCCATGACGTGCCAGCGCAGGAAGCGTTCGAGGGCGGCCCGGGCCTGCTCCTTCTCCTGCCCGGACTTCCAGGGGGCGTCGAAGACCAGCCCGTCCCAGACCGAGTCCAGCCGCTCCATCAGGACGGCGAGGTCGGCGGGGGTGCGCCCGGAGGCCACCTCGTCGGCCAGTACGTGGACGACGTTGCCGAAGCCCTGGGCGGCCGTCGCCGGGGCGTCCGCCTTGACCTCGCGGCCGAGGAACCACTGGAGCGCGCAGGTGTGGGCGAGCTGGTCGAGGGCGCTGCCGGAGAGGGCCACGGGCCGGTCCCGGTCGCGGAGCGGGACGGCGGAGCGGGTCGGTTCGTACAGGCCCCACCAGCGGTGGGGGTGGGCGGCGGGGACGAGCGGCAGCCCGTCGTCGTCGGTGAGCGCGGCGAGCCGGGCGAGGCGGCGGGCGGCCTCCTCGCGCAGGGCGTCGGAGGCGGCGGGGTCGACGGTGGTGGCGCGGAGCTCGGCGACGAGCGCGGCGACGGCGAGCGGGCGGCGCGGGCGGCCGGTGACGTCGCGGGGCTCGGCACCCAGCTCGGTGAGGAAGCGGGACGGCTGGTCGCCGTCGTCGGCGGGGGCCTTCACGGCGGTGACGACGAGCCGTTCCCGGGCGCGGGTGGCCGCGACGTAGAAGAGCCGGCGCTCCTCGGCGAGGAGGGCGCCGGGGGTGAGCGGTTCGGCCAGGCCGTCGCGGCCGATCCGGTCCGCCTCCAGCAGCGAGCCGCGGCGGCGCAGGTCCGGCCAGAGCCCTTCCTGTACGCCCGCGACGACGACGAGCCGCCACTCCAGGCCCTTGGAGCGGTGCGCGGTCATCAGCCGTACGGCGTCGGGGCGAACCAGGCGCCGGGAGAGGGTGTCGGCGGCGATGTCCTGGGCGTCGACCTCCTCCAGGAAGTTGAGCGCGCCGCGTCCGCCGGTGCGCTCCTCGGCGCGGGCCGCGGTGTCGAAGAGGGCGCAGACGGCGTCGAGGTCGCGGTCGGCGTTGCGGCCGGCGGCGCCGCCGCGCAGGGCGGAGCGCTCCAGCCGGCCCGGCCACGGGGTGCCGGACCACAGGGCCCACAGGGCCTCCTCCGCGGTGCCGCCGCCTTCGAGGAGCTCGCGCGCCTTGCGCAGGAGCGCGCCGAGGCGCTGGGCGCCGCGGGCGTACGCCGGATCGTGCGTGACGAGCCGTTCGGGCTCGGCGAGCGCGCGGGCCAGCAGGTCCCCGGAGGGCGCGGGGACGCGGACGCCCGCGGCGCGTTCCTCGTCGCGCAGGGCCCGGCCGAGGCGGCGCAGGTCGGCCGCGTCCATGGCGCCGAGCGGGGAGCCGAGCAGGGTCAGCGCGGTCTCGGTGTCCAGCCAGGGGGCTTCGGCCGGGGTGGCGGGGGCGGTTCCCGGGTCGGGCTCGGTTCCCGAGTCGGGCCCGGCTCCCGGGTCGGGCTCGGACAGGGTTTCGGCACCGGGCTCGGCCCCGGGCTCCGGCCCGGCATCCGCACCGGCATCCGCATCCGCATCCGCATCGGCATCGGCATCGGCATCGGCATCGGGCCCAGGGTCCGGCCCCTCCCCTGCCTCTCCCCCGCGCCCTTCCTCCGCGCCCGGCGCACTCCGGCGCACCGCCGCCGTGGCGACCGCGCGCAGGGCGGTGAGCAGCGGGGCCACCGCGGGTTCGTGGCGGAGCGGGAGGTCGTCGCCGTCGACCTCCAGCGGGACGCCCGCCGAGGTCAGGGCCCGGCGCAGCGAGGGGATCGTGCGGCCGCCGGCCCGGACCAGTACGGCCATCTCGCGCCACGGGACGCCGTCCTCCAGATGGGCCCGGCGCAGCAGGTCGGCGATGTTGTCCAGCTCGGTGGAGGCGGTCGGGTAGGTGTACGCCTCCACGGCGCCGCCCTCGCGGACCGCGGCCAGCTCGCGGTGGGCGCGGACCTTCTCCGCGGGCAGCCGGGTCAGCGGCATCCGGCGGGTGAGCAGCCGGGTGGCGGCCAGCAGTTGCCCGGCCGAGCGCCGCGAGGTGGTGAGCACGCCGACCGGGGCGGGGGCGCCGTCCGCCCGCCGGAAGGTCTCGGGGAAGTCCAGGATGCCGTTCACGTCGGCGCCCCGGAAGGCGTAGATCGACTGGTCCGGGTCGCCGAAGGCGATCAGGTCCCGGCCGCCCCCGGCACCCGGGGCGCTCCCCCGGTTCCCGGCCAGCGCGTGCAGCAGCCGCACCTGTGCCGGGTCGGTGTCCTGGTACTCGTCGACGAAGACCGCGTCGTACGCCCCGGCGAGCATCGCCGACACCTCGGGCCGCTCCGCGAGCAGCACGGCCCGGTGCACCAGCTCCGCGTAGTCCAGCACCCCCTGCGCGTCCAGCACGTCCAGGTACTCGGCGAGGAACCCGGCGGCGGCGCCCCAGTCCGGCCGGCCGGTGCGGCGGGCGAAGGCGGCCAGCGCGTCCGGCCCGAGGCCCAGCTCACGGCTGCGGGCCAGCACCGCGCGCACCTCGTCGGCGAAGCCGCGGGTGGTCAGGCAGGCCCGCAGCTCGTCGGGCCAGCGGATGTGCGGGAAGCCGTCCCGCTCCAGCTCCAGCTGGCCGGCGAGGAGCTCGCGCACGGTGACGTCCTGCTCCGGTCCGGAGAGCAGCCGCATCGGTTCGGCGAAGAGGTCGGCGTCCTGGTGGGAGCGGACCAGGGCGTAGCAGAAGGAGTGGAACGTCGTCGCCTGCGGGCCGCGGGCGGCACCGAGGCGGGCGGCCATCCGGTCGCGCAGTTCGACGGCGGCCTTGCGGCTGAAGGTGAGCACCAGGACGCGCGCCGGGTCGGCGCCCCGGGCGATGCGCGCGGCGACCGCCTCGACCAGGGTGGTCGTCTTGCCCGTGCCCGGTCCGGCGAGCACCAGCAGCGGACCGCCGGGGTGGTCAACCACCGCGCGCTGTGCCGCGTCCAGAACAGGAGGGTCCACGGAGCCCGGCGGGGTACGCACCAGCCGGTACGCGACCGCGGACCGCTGCCGTGCCGGGCGGTGCGGACTGTGCCGGGTGGTGGAGGAGGAACTCACGTGGATCGCCGGTCCTGATGGGTGCGCTGATGCCGAGGGTGCCAAAGGTGTCGAAGGTTCCGAAGGTGTCGAGGGTTCCGAATGGGCCGCGGGGCCCCGGGGCCCAGAGTGTCGAAGGGGTCCGGGGTGCCGAGTCCGGGGTACGCGCGGTACGTACCGCGAACCTACGAAGCTACGCCAGTGACGGCACGATCCGGGCCGCCCGCGATGCGTCCCTCGCCACATTCCGCACATTCCGCGACGCCCGGCACCCCGTACGGCCCCGGTGCCGCCCGCCGCGCCGCCGGATGGCGGAAGCTGTCAGGTGTGAGCACCTCGGCCCTCGTCCCGGTCCGCGCCGCCGTCCCCGGTGGTGCCGTCCCACCGTGCCCGTCGCATGTCGAGACGCGGAAGGTGGCCCTCCGCCCCGCGCGGGGCCTCGCGCAGCGGGGTGCCCTCCGCGCGGTAGTGGTCCAGCGCCCGCAGCTCGTGGCCGGGCAGCAGCGACCCGTCCGCGCGCACCACGCGCCACCAGGGCACTGCGGCCCCGTACAGCGTCATGACCCGGCCGACCTGGCGCGGGCCGCCCTCGCCGAGCCACTCGGCGACGTCCCCGTAGGTCATGACCCGGCCGGGCGGGACCAGCTCGACGGCGTCGAGCACCCGCTCCGCGTACTCCGGCAGTTCGTGGACCGGCCCCTCGCCGCCCGCTCGCTGTTGGCTCATCCGCCCCATCCTGCCGTACGCCACCGACATCGCGGCCCGGTCCGCGCGTACCCGGTCATCAGGTGTGCGGGCGGCCGCGAAGGGGCGTATGTTGCGCTTCGCGCATCGGTGCGGCGCACCCTGGCGCCGCCCTCCGCCGCCGGACCGTGCCACCATCGTGCGGGCGGTGACCGGTGATACGAGAACACGAAGACCAATCAGAGGCGACGAAGGAGCAGGGCGTGCAGCCACCGAAGGCGGCCAACGCCCCTGATGCCGAGCCGCGACCGGACATTCCGGACAGCGCGGGCCCGGACACCCCCGGCGCGGCCGGATCGACGCTGTCGACCGTCGCCGAGGAGCAGGCCGAGCGCGTCTCCGGGGACGAGCCGCTGCTCCCCGCCCGGGTGCACCGCCCCTCCGACCTCATGCGGCTGCTCATCGGGGTGCTGGCCATCGCGGTGCTGTTCGCCGTCGCCGCCTTCGCCCACGGCACCACCACCGGCCTCGAACAGGACATCACCAAGGGCACCGGCCAGGCGCCCGACCTCCTGATCAAGATGGCGGGCCTGGTCTCCAGCATCGCCGTCCTGCTCGTCCCGGTCGTCTTCGCCATCGAGCGGCTGATCAAACGCGACGGGCTGCGGATCGCCGACGGGGTGCTCGCCGCCGTGCTGGCCCACGGCGTCACGCTCGCCGCCGATCTCTGGGTCGCCCGGTCCGCACCCGGCACCATCCAGGACGCCCTGACCCAGCCGCAGCCGGGGGACGCGCTCAGCGACCCGGTGCACGGCTATCTCGCCCCGGTGATCGCGTACATGACGGCGGTCGGGATGGCGAGACGGCCGCGCTGGCGGGTCGTGCTGTGGGTGGTGCTGCTGCTCGACGCCTTCGCGATGCTGGTCGGCGGCTACACCACCCCGTTCTCGATCATCCTCACGGTGCTGATCGGCTGGACCGTGGCGTACGGCACGCTCTACGCGGTCGGCTCGCCGAACGTCCGGCCGACCGGCCAGCACCTGATGGCCGGTCTGCGTCATGTCGGCTTCCGCCCGGTCAGCGCGATGCGCGCCGACGAGGCGCTCGACTCGGGCGACCAGAACGACCGGGGGCGCCGCTACCTGGTCCCCCTGGAGGACGGGCCACCGCTGGACGTGACGGTCGTCGACCGCGAACAGCAGGCCCAGGGCTTCTTCTACCGGGTGTGGCGACGGCTCACCCTGCGCGGCATCACCGAGCGCCGCTCCATCCAGTCGCTGCGCCAGGCCCTGGAGCAGGAGGCGCTCCTCGCCTACGCGGCGATCGCCGCCGGGGCCAACGCGCCCAAGCTGATCGCCACCTCCGAGCTCGGGCCGGACGCCGTGATGCTGGTGTACGAGCACATCGGCGGCCGCTCGCTGGACGCCCTGGAGGACGCGGAGATCACCGACGAGCTGCTGCACGGGGCCTGGCGGCAGGTGAAGGCGCTCCAGTCGCGCCGGATCGCGCACCGCAGGCTCACGGGCGACGCCATCCTGGTGGATCGTTCCGGCACGGTGTTCGTCACCGATCTGCGCGGCGGCGAGATCGCGGCCGGTGATCTGCTGCTGCGGATGGACGTGGCCCAGCTGCTCACCACGACCGGTCTGCGGGTCGGTGCGGAGCGGGCCGTCGCCGGGGCGCTGGAGGTCCTCGGACCGGACGCCGTCGCGGACTGCCTGCCGCTGCTCCAGCCGATCGCGCTGAGCCGCTCCACGCGGGCGGCGCTGCGCCGGCTCGCCCGGGAGCGTTCGCAGCGGGAGCGCGAGGCGGTGCTGGCGGCCTCGGACGCGGCGAAGCGGGCGCGGGCGCAGGAGCACGCCGCCCAGCCCGCCGCCCCGGACAGTGCGGTGACCGGCGCGGACCGCCGGGCGGACCGCAAGGCCGACCGCAGGGCGCTGCGCGACCACAAGCAGGCCGAGAAGCGCGCCCTGGACGACGCCCTCGAAGAGGCCCGCGAGGAGGACCTGCTCACCCAGATGCGGCGCCAGGTGCTGCTGATCCGCCCGCAGGCACCGGTCGAACCGGTACGGCTCGAGCGGATCAAGCCCCGCACCCTGGTCAGCTGCATCGCCGGGGCGATCGCCGCGTACTTCCTCATCTCCCAGATCACCCAGCCGGACTTCGGCGCGGTGGCCGAGCAGGCGGAGTGGGGGTGGGTGGCGGCGGCGGTCGGCTTCTCGGCACTCACCTACGTCGCGGCGGCGATGAGCCTGCTGGGCTTCGTACCGGAGCGGGTGCCGTTCGGGAAGACGGTACTGGCGCAGGTCGCCGGGTCGTTCGTGAAGATCGTCGCCCCGGCCGCGGTCGGCGGGGTCGCGCTGAACACCCGGTTCCTGCAGCGCGCCGGGGTGCGCCCCGGGCTCGCCGTGGCGAGCGTCGGCGCCTCGCAGCTGTTCGGCCTCGGCTGCCACATCCTGCTGCTGGCCGCCTTCGGCTATCTGACCGGCACCGAGAAGACCCCGTCGTCGCTCACCCCGTCCAGGACGGTCATCGCCGGTCTGCTGACGGTCGCCGTGCTGGTGCTGGTGGTGACGGCCGTCCCGTTCCTGCGGAAGTTCGTGGTGACCCGGGTGCGGTCGCTGTTCGCCGGGGTGGTGCCGCGCATGCTCGACGTGGTGCAGCGGCCGCAGAAGCTGCTGACCGGCATCGGCGGGATGCTGCTGCTGACCGGCCTGTTCGTGATGTGCCTGGACGCCTCGGTGCGGGCGTTCAGCGGTCCGGACGTCCCGCATCTGAGCTACGCCAGCATCGCGGTGGTCTTCCTCGCGGGCAACGCGCTCGGGTCCGCGGCGCCCACCCCGGGCGGAATGGGCGCGGTGGAGGGCGCGCTGACGCTCGGTCTGATCGCGGTCGGACTGCCGAAGGAGGTCGCGGCGCCCGCCGTGCTGCTGTACCGGCTGCTGACGCTCTGGCTGCCGGTGCTGCCCGGCTGGCTCTGCTTCAACCACCTGACCCGCCGGGGCGCGCTCTGACACTCCCTCACCACCCGGGCCGGGGCGGCCCCGAGGCCAGTCGGGCGACGCCCCGGCCGTCCGCCACCCGCTTGGACCGGCGCCCCGTGCGAAGCCCCCGGCGCCGCCGCAGCATGGGCGCATGAGGACCTCCCCTGCCCTGCGCACCGCCGCCCTGGCCACCGCGGCCGCCCTGCTCCTGCCCCTCGCCGCCTGCTCGAAGAGTGCCGACGGGAGCGGCCCGGCCGGGTCGGAGAACTCGCCCGTCGCGGCCGAGACCACCGGCTCCGGCCTCGCCGCCCAGAAGCTGACGTGGAAGCCCTGCCCCGCCCCGTCCGCGGCGCAGGGCGGCGGAAAGGCACCGTCCCCGCTGCCCGGCGGCACCCCCTGGGAGTGCACGTTCATGAACGCGCCGCTCGACTACGCGAAGCCCGACGGCGACACGATCCGGCTGGCGCTGATCCGGGCCCGGGCCAAGGACGAGAACCGGCGGATCGGCTCCCTCCTCTTCAACTTCGGCGGCCCCGGCGCCTCCGGCGTCGCCACCCTGCCCGCCTTCGGCACCGACTACGAGAAGCTCCGCGCCCGCTACGACCTGGTCAGCTTCGACCCGCGCGGCGTCGGCCGCAGCGAGGGCGTGAAGTGCGAGGACGACAAGCAGCTCGACGCCCGCTACGAGATCGACGCAACCCCGGACACCAGCGAGGAGGTGAACACCTTCGTCGAGAGCACCAAGAAGTACGCGCTGGCCTGCAAGCAGAACTCCGGCAAGCAGCTCCCCCACGTCGGCACCACCGAGGCCGCCCGGGACATGGACCTGATGCGCCAGGTCCTCGGCGATCAGAAGCTCCACTACTTCGGCATCTCGTACGGCACCGAGCTCGGCGGCGTCTACGCCCACCTGTTCCCGAAGAACGTCGGCCGGGCGGTGCTGGACGCGGTGGTCGACCCGACCGAGGACACCGTGCAGGCCTCGCTCGGCCAGGCCAAGGGCTTCCAGCTCGCCCTGGACAACTTCGCCCAGGACTGCGTCGACCGCGGCGACGCCTGCAAGCTGCCCGGCGCCAACGCGAAGGAGGTCGAGCAGCACATCTCCGACCTGCTGAACCGGCTGGAGAAGAAGCCGGTCCAGGGGCTCGGCCGACGCAACCTGACGCAGACCCTGGCGGTCACCGGCATCGCCGCCGCCCTCTACTCCAAGCAGACCTGGCCGCTGCTGGAACAGGGGCTCGACGAGGCCGACGGCGGCAACGGCGGCCTGCTCCTGGCCCTCGCCGACTCGATGAACGGCCGCTCCCAGAACGGCCGTTACGACAACTCGATGGCCGCCAACACCGCGATCAACTGCGCCGACTCCAAGCAGCGGTTCACCTCCGACCAGACCGAGGCCAAGCTCCCCGAGTTCCGCTCCGCCTCGAAGATCTTCGGCGACTACCTGGGCTGGTCCCTGATGACCTGCACCGGCTGGCCGGTGGCGGGCGCCTGGAACCACCCGGACGTCAGCGCCCCGGGCTCCGCCCCCATCCTGGTCGTCGGCAACACCGGCGACCCGGCGACCCCGTACGCGGGCGCCAAGGCGATGACCGACGCGCTGGGCAAGGGCGTCGGCGTGACGATGACGTACGAGGGCCAGGGGCACGGCGCGTACAACAGCGGCAACGCCTGTGTGCAGAAGGCCGTGGGCGGCTACCTGCTGGACGGCAAGGTCCCCTCGGCCGGCACCGTCTGCAAGTAGCCCCTCCTCACGTGCGCACCCCCTAGCATGGGCGGCCTCTCTTGCCCGGACGCCGGGCAGGCACACCGGGAGGACGCAACACGTGGTCGTACACGCACGCGCCGGGGCCCTGGCCGCCGCCGCGCTCCTGCTGACCGGGCTGCTCGCAGGCTGCGGCGGCTCCGCGGACGGGGAGGCGGACCGGGGGGCCGCCGCCCCGGCCGGCTCCTCGCCCGCCGCGGCCACCGGGGGGCCGGGCTCACCCCGGCTCCCCGCCTCCCTCCCCGCCCAGCGGCCGGACTGGAAGCGGTGCGGGGCCCGCGCCGGGGAGAGCGCGCCCGGCTCCGAGTGGCGCTGTGCGACGGTCCGGGTGCCGCTGGACTACGCGAAGCCCGACGGCGACACCCTCGGGATCGCGCTGATCCGCAAGCAGGCCACGGACCGGGACCGGCGCCTGGGCTCGATGCTCTTCAACTTCGGCGGCCCCGGCGGCTCCGGCGTCTCGACCCTGCCGCGCGCCGCGGGTTCGTACACGAACCTCAACACCCGCTACGACCTGGTGGGCTTCGACCCGCGCGGCGTCGCGGGCAGCGAGGGGGTGCGCTGCCGCACCGACGAGGAGCAGGAGGCCGACAACCGGAAGGTCGACATGACCCCGGACACCCCGGCCGAGGAGGCGGCCTTCATGAAGTACGGCGCCGACTTCGGCGCGGGCTGCGCCCGCCGCTCCGGCAAGGTCCTGCCGTACGTCGGCACATCGAACGCCGCCCGGGACATGGATCTGATCCGCGAGGTGCTCGGCGACCGGAAGCTCACCTACTTCGGCATCTCGTACGGCACCGAACTCGGCGGCACCTACGCCCACCTCTTCCCCGCACACGTCGGACGCACCGTCCTGGACGCCGTCGTCGATCCGACCGCCGACGCGATCGGGCACGCCCGCAACCAGGCGACCGGCTTCCAGCGGGCCCTGGACAACTACCTGAAGGACAGCGGCCAGGACCCGGCCGAGGGCACCCGGCGCATCGCCCGGCTGCTGGACCGGCTCGACCGGAAGCCGCTGCCGACCGGCTCGGGCCGTGAGCTCAACCAGTCGCTGGCCGTCATCGGCATCGTCACACCGCTCTACTCCAGGTCCAGCTGGCCGGTCCTCACCCAGGCGCTCGACGAGGCCGAGAGGAACGGCACCGGGGACACCCTGCTCCGGCTGGCCGACTCGTACAACGGCCGGGACGCCCAGGGCCACTACGGCACCCAGAGCCACGCCCAGCGCGCCGTCTCCTGCGCCGACAGCAAGCTCCGGCCGACCGCCGACGAGGCGCGGGCGCTGCTGCCGGAGTTCCGGAAGCTGTCCCCGGTGTTCGGCCCGTTCCTGGCGTGGGACACGGCCGGCTGGTGCGCGAAGTGGCCGGTGGCCGGGGAGCACGAGCACCCGGAGACGAGCGCCCCGGGCGCCGGTCCGGTGCTGGTCGTCGGCAACACCGGCGACCCGGCGACCCCGTACGAGGGTGCCCGGCGGATGGCGGACTCGCTGGGCAAGGGCGTGGGCGTCCTGCTCACCAACAAGGGCGAGGGGCACGGCGCGTACGGCCAGAACTCCTGCGTGACCTCGGCCGTGGACGCGTACTTCCTCGACGGGAAGGTCCCCGAGGACGGCCGGACCTGCTCGTAGGGCGGACATGGTGAAGGGGCCGGTCCGTGCGGACCGGCCCCTTCACCATGGCATCGGGTGTCTCAGTACACCGGCTTCTCGGGCTCGATCTGGTTGACCCAGCCGATGACGCCGCCGCCCACGTGCACCGCGTCGGCGAATCCGGCCGACTTGAGGACCGCGAGGACCTCGGCGCTGCGGACGCCCGTCTTGCAGTGCAGGACGATGCGCCTGTCCTGCGGGAGGTCCTGGAGGGCGTTGCCCATCAGGAACTCGTTCTTCGGGATCAGCTTGGCGCCGGGGATCGAGACGATCTCGAACTCGTTCGGCTCGCGGACGTCGATGATCTCGATCTTCTCGTCCGCGTCGATCCACTCCTTGAGCTGCTTGGGAGTGATCGTGGAACCGGCCGCCGCCTCCTGGGCCTCCTCGGACACGACGCCGCAGAAGGCCTCGTAGTCGATCAGCTCGGTGACGGTCGGGTTCTCGCCGCAGACCGCGCAGTCGGGGTCCTTGCGGACCTTGACCTGGCGGTACTGCATCTCCAGGGCGTCGTAGATCATCAGCCGGCCGACCAGCGGGTCACCGATGCCGGCGAGCAGCTTGATGGCCTCGTTGACCTGGATGGAGCCGATCGAGGCGCAGAGCACCCCGAGCACCCCGCCCTCGGCGCAGGACGGCACCATGCCCGGCGGCGGCGGCTCCGGGTAGAGGCAGCGGTAGCAGGGTCCGTGCTCGGACCAGAAGACGGACGCCTGGCCGTCGAACCGGTAGATCGAGCCCCAGATGTACGGCTTGTTCAGCAGTACGGCCGCGTCGTTGACCAGGTAGCGGGTGGCGAAGTTGTCCGTGCCGTCCACGATCAGGTCGTACTGGGCGAAGATGTCCATCACGTTGTCGGCTTCGAGCCGCTCCTCGTGAAGGACCACGTTCACGTACGGGTTGATGCCCAGCACCGAGTCCTTGGCGGATTCGGCCTTGGAGCGCCCGATGTCGGCCTGGCTGTGGATGATCTGGCGCTGCAGGTTCGACTCGTCGACCTCGTCGAACTCCACGATGCCCAGCGTGCCGACACCGGCCGCGGCCAGGTACATCAGGGCCGGGGAGCCGAGACCGCCGGCGCCGACACAGAGCACCTTCGCGTTCTTCAGCCGCTTCTGCCCGTCCATCCCGACATCCGGGATGATCAGGTGGCGGGAGTACCTGCGGACCTCGTCGACGGTGAGCTCGGCGGCCGGCTCGACCAGGGGTGGCAGCGACACAGGAACCTCAACAATGCAGGTGGTCGGTTTCTACGTACTTCGACTACGTACGGTTGTTCTTCCGGTAACACTGCCACGCCCCTCCTCATTCCGAGATACCAGGTCCGATCCGCGAGACGATTTCGTCCCAGTACCTGGGCAGCGTCACATATGGGTCGTTCTGTCCGCGCCGGCCGTCCCGGTCCGTGAAGAAGATCGTGCCCGCGCCCTGCCAGCGGGCCACCCGCATCGCCTCGTCCAGGTGGGTGCGCGGGACGCCGTGGACTAAGTGCGCGAACCGCTCCGGCGGGTAGGAGGCGGTCCACTCCGCCACCTGGGACCAGCGGTACTCGGTCCACCCCCCGTTGAAGGTGACCAGCTGGTCGGCGGCCTCGGCGTAGCCGGGGTACGGGTGGGTGCCCACCCCCAGCACCAGCGGCCCGCTCCCCTTCCCGTACGGGCGGCCACCGTGCTCCAGGAACGTCGCGAGGGTGCTGGTGAGCCGGCGCACCACCGGGAGGTGGCTCCGCTCGGCCGGGCAGCGGTCGAGGTAGAAGCCGTCGACGCGGTACCAGTCGAGGAAGCACTGGGCGTCGGCGATCAGCTCCGCGAAGAGACGGCTGCCGTACGCCAGGTCGAGATGGCCCAGCAGCCGCCCGCCACCGGGCCGCGCCTCCGGTCCGTGCCCGCTCCCGTGCGCGTGGCGGAGCCGGCCCACGACCTCCAGGCAGTGCGGGTCGGGGCGGGCGCCGGGGCCGTTGTCGATGTTCAGGACGGCCCAGTGCAGCGGGGTGCCGGGACGGGCCAGCTCGGCCCATTCGGTCGGCGCGAGCAACGGGTGGGCGTATCCGGGCACCCCGAAGCCGAGCCGCCCGGCACCGCTGGTCCGGCGGGCGGTGCCGGGGCTGGTCAGATGCGGCACGCGGCCTCCATCCAGATGTCCGCGAGGGATTCCTCCAGATTGATCCGGGGCCGCCAGCCCAGCCGGTCGCGGGCGGTGCGGACATCGGCCTGCTGCCAGGCGCCGCATCCGTCCGGGTAGGGCGACGGGGTCGCCGAGAGGTGCTCGATCACCGACTCGCTGGAGCTGCGCGGGGCGCCGATGGGCAGCCGGGGCGGGGGCGCGTCCAGCTCGTGGAGCGCGCCGGCGAACCCGGCGACCCGGGCGAGGACGGCGGCTGCGTCCCGCAGGCGCACGGCGCGGCCGGTCCCGATGTTGACGACGCCCTGGGCGGCGGAGAGCGAGGCGGCGTGCACGGCGCGGGCGACGTCGCGCACGTCCACGAAGTCGCGCTGCACGCCGAGGCCGCTGAGCTTCAGCTCGCCGTCGCCGGACTGCATGGCCCGGCGCATCGCCTCGGCCAGCCGCCCGAGCGGGGAGCCGGCCGGCGTGCCCGGCCCGACCGGCGAGAAGACCCGCAGCACCACCGCGTCGAGGCCGGAGCCGAGGACGAGTTCGGTGGCGGCGAGCTTGCTGACCCCGTACGGGCCGCCGGGGCGCGGGACGGCGTCCTCGGCCGTGGAGGAACCGGGCTGCGAGGGGCCGTACTCCGAGGAGCAGCCGAGCTGGACGAGCCGGGCGGTGCAGACGCTGCGCCGCATCGCCTCGCAGACGGTGGCGACGGCGACGGTGTTGTGCCGGGTCAGGTCGCGGGCCCCGCCGCGGGTGGCGCCCGCGCAGTTGACGACGACTCCGGGATGGACGGCGTCCAGGAAGCGGGTCAGCGCGCCGGGGCTGCCGCTGGCGAGGTCGAAGCGGACGTCGGCGTCGTCGCCGCGGCCGAGCGCCGTGAGGTGCACGGCGGGGTCGGCGAGCAGCCGGTCGGCCACGAAGCGGCCGAGGAAGCCATTGGCTCCGAGCAGCAGCACCCTCATCGCGCGCCCCCTCGGCGCCGACGGCCAGCTGCCGGGAAAGGGGGTTGGGGGGTCATGTCCGGTGTCTCCTAGGTATGTGAGGCGTTGGAAGGGCGGTGACCCGCGGCGTCGGCTCCGCGGGGCAGGCGTTGACGGTGATCTGGCGTGGTGTGGGTTACGCGGCGACCGGGCCTTCGTCGACCGGCCGGGCGGTGCTGTGGGCGGATGCGCGGGAGAGGACTGC
The DNA here is from genome assembly GCF_044754785.1 of Streptomyces sp. NPDC092952. Classification (NCBI taxonomy): domain Bacteria; kingdom Bacillati; phylum Actinomycetota; class Actinomycetes; order Kitasatosporales; family Streptomycetaceae; genus Streptomyces; species Streptomyces sp. NPDC092952. The sequence goes on from NZ_JBIVPT010000001.1 coordinate 63,583, forward strand.
GGTGGCCGCGATCAGCAGCCCGAGCGCGGCTCCGCCGCAGGCGACGGCCGGTACGGCTCCGGTGCCGGCCGTCAGGACGAGAAGGTCTACGGGGCGGGCCAGGAAGCGCAGTCCCGGCAGCCGCCCGGCCAGCACCAGGGCGGGTGCCAGCGCCTCGGCCGCGCAGGCGGCGGCGAGCCCGCCGGTGGCGAGCCCGGGGAAGCCGTGCACGGCGAGCAGCCGGGCGGCCAGCAGCAGCAGCCCGAGCGCGCCCGCTCCGGCGTACGCCCCGCCGCCCCCGTACGTCAGGTGCGCGAGGGAGAGCAGGGCGACGAGGGCGCAGAGGTGGAGAGCGACAGCGCCGAGGAGCAGGGGGCGCACGCCCGCGCCGAACTCCTCCAGGACCCGGCTGCCGATGAGCCTGCGGCGGGCGTGGACGGAGAAGAGGTGGGCGCACCAGGCGGCCGGGGCGAGCGCGAGGGCCAGGCCCAGCAGCGGTGCGGGGGTGAGCGCCCAGGGGCCTTCGGGGCCGCCGCTGAGCACCTGGTCGAGGAGGGGTTCGCCGTACAGGACGTAGCCGAGGAGCCAGCAGGTGTACGCCGTGGCGGTGGCGGAGGGGCGGGCCCCGGTGCGCAGCGGGCCGCCGCGCAGGGCGAGCGCGAGCGCGGTGAGGACGGCGAGGGCCCCGGTGAGGCCGATCGCGAGCCGGATCCGGCCGTCGAGCGCGTCCGGGGCGAGGGCGAGCGCCCCCAGGGTCGCGGCGCAGGCGGCACCCGGCAGGAGGGCGCGCAGGGTCCAGGCGGCGCGGGGCGCGGTGTCGCGCGCCGGAGCCTCCGGCGCGCCCGCGCGGCCGGTCGGCACACCGGGCACCCGGGCGAAGAGCTCCTCGGCGAGCGAGAAGACGTCGCGGTGCCGGTAGCGGGCGGCGGCGCGGTCGGTGACGCCGTGGGCTTCGAGCCCGGCGGCCAGTTCCAGCGGGTCGACGGCCCGTTCGCAGAGCTCGCGGTGGCGGTGCATCAGCGAGCGCACCGGGTCGGCGGGGCCGCGTCGCCCGGCGGCGGCCCGGCGGGCCGGGTGTCCGGGGGCGGAGTGGGCGATCTCGGGGGCGCGCGGGGCGGGGGCGCCGGGGGCCCCGGTCGGGCCGTCCATGGTGGTTCCTCCGTGGTCGTCGCCGTCCGGGTCCCGGCGGGCGGGACCGCCGGGACCCGCTCCGGTGCGCTCCGGGCCGGGGATCCACGGCGCCGGCTGTTCCGCTTCACACATCGCGGCCACCCGCTCCCCGCGTCCCCGCGCAGACGGCCCGTGGGTCGGTGGCCCAGCTGGGCTTGCGGCCGGCGGTGGCCGGGCCGGTCCAGGTGTCCAGGACGTGTGCCTCCGGCGGGGTGGCGAACGGGCGGGGCCCGCCGTCCGCGCGCTCCGCCGCCTGTCCGCGCACCGGGGCCCGGGCGATCAGTTCCAGGTAGAGACCGTGGAGGTCCGCGAGGTTCCGTTCGACGGTGAAGAGTTCGAGTGCGCGGGCGCGCGCCGCCGCGCCGAGCCGTGCACGGCGCTCGGGGTCGCGGAGCAGCGCGAGGCAGGCACCGGCCAGCGCCCGCGGGTCGCGCGGCGGCACCACGAGCCCGGTGCCGCCGATGGTCTCGACGACCGCGCCGACGTCCGTGGAGACCGTGGCCCGGCCGCAGAGCATCGCCGCGACGAGATCGGCGGGGAAGCCCTCCGCCACGCTGGACTGGACGACGACGCCGCCCGCCGCGTAGGCGTCGGCGGCCCCGGACGGACCGGCCCCGCCGGTCTCCTCGAAGGAGACCGGGGCCGCTGTTCCGCCGGGGAACAGCCGGGCCGCGAGCGCCCGGCACCGTACGAGATGGCCCTCGCCCCGGGGGCCCGGTGGAGCCGTGGTGATGATCCGCAGCCGGGTCCCCGGCTCGGCCCCGCGCACCTCGGCGAAGGCGTGCAGCAGCGTCGTCAGGTCCTTGGCGGGCTCGATCCGGCCGACCCAGACCAGGGTGTCGCCGGGGCCGCAGTCGTCGCGCTCGCCGAGCTCCGCGAAGTGGTCGGCGGCCATGCCGGGCCGGAGCGTGCGGAGCTTCGCGGGGTCGGCGCCGCACCGCTCCTGCCAGCGGCGGGCGTGGGTGGTGCCCGAGGTGACGATCGTGGCCCGGCGGTACACCTCGGTGGCCAGCCTGCCGTGGAAACTCGCGAGGAGGGCGCGCGCCGGCGCGTTCAGCAGGGTGGAGCCGGCGGCGAGGTAGTGCTCCCGCAGCCGGGCGCCGTCCTCGCTGACCAGTAAGGGGGTCCGGAAGAAATGTCCGGCCAGCAGCCCGGGGAGGGCGGCGGCACCGCCGGAGGCCGCGTGGCAGAGGTCGACGGCGCCGAGGCCCCGCTCGTCGTACCAGTCCAGCGAGAGCGGGCGCAGTGCCCGGCCGAGCTCCTGGGCGAAGGCGAGGAGGTCCGGGACGGTGGCGCTCTGCACGGTGCGTGCGGTGCCGGGGGCCCGGCAGGCCGCTTCGAGTACCTGGACGGCCGCTTCGGAGCGCAGCGCCGTGGCGAGTCCGCCGTGCTCGCGGGCCAGTTCGGCCAGGCCGTACAGGCCGTCGGCGAACCGGGGGTCCGTGTCGGCGGGGCCCCGTACGGCGGTCTCGTCCTCGCCGCCGGCCGCGCAGACCGCGGCCACGAGGTCCGCGAGCCGGTCCGTGAACCACTGCCGCTCGCGGCGGCCGTACGGGCGGGCGGTGCCGCCCGTCGCCATCCGGGCGAGCAGGCCCTTCGGGGCCCGGGGCCCGGGGCGGTGCCCGTCGTCGGCCCAGAGCGGCGCCGTACGCACCCGGCCCCCGTGCTCCGGGAACGCGCCGCACGCCTCCTGCTCCACGGAGCGGACCAGCGCGAAGAGGTCGAACTCGTGCTGCGGGAGCCCGCGTACCAGCCGGTCGCACCATGCCCCGGACTCACCGGTCGCACAGGGATGGCCACCGTCGGTGAGTAGCCCGATCCTCACGAGTACACCTCCGTTCTCCCTCGTGGGTGTCCACCGGAAAAAACGGCGGCTCACAGCGGGAAGAAGGTAAGCGCATACGCCGGTGGCGCGACGGACGGTTGTCCGTCGCACCACCGAAAGGGGTGAACCGTCGTAACTTTCCCGCCCGGACAACGTTCTGTTGTGCTGGACATACGGAAGGTCACGGGGTGTCAGGCGGCGGCCAGCTCCTTGCGGGCCGCGCGGCGCACCGCCGCCAGCGCCGGGTCGAGCGCGGGCACGGCCGCCAGAAGCTGCCGGGTGTACGGGTCCTTCGGGTCCCCGTAGACCTGGTCCACCGTGCCCTGTTCGACGATCCGGCCGCGCCGCATGACCACGACCCGGTCGCTGACCTGGCGGACGACGGCGAGGTCGTGCGCGATGAAGACCAGGGCCAGCCCGAGTTCCCGCTGGAGCCGGGCCAGCAGCGCGGTCACCTGGGCCTGGGTCGTCACGTCGAGCGCGGAGACGGCCTCGTCGCAGACGATCAGCTCCGGCTCGGCGGCCAGCGCGCGGGCGATCCCGACGCGCTGGCGCTGCCCGCCGCTGAACTCGTGGGGGTAGCGGTCGTAGCCGTCCGGGTCGAGTCCGACGCGGGTTAGCAGCTCGCCGACCCGCGCCCTGATCGCCTTCTCGTCGCGCTCGCCGGCGGCCCGCAGCGGGTCGGCGACCGACTCGCCGATCGAGCGGCGCGGGTTGAGCGAGGAGACCGGGTCCTGGAAGACCATCTGCACCCGGGCGTCCCGGGTGAGCCGGCCCGAGGTCGGCTCCAGCAGCCCGACGAGCATCCGGCCGAGGGTGGTCTTGCCGCTGCCGCTCTCGCCGACGACGCCGAGCGTCTCGCCGCGCCGCACGGCGAGCGAGACCCCGTCGACGGCGGTGAACGCGCCCTTCCCCCGGCCGAAGACCTGCCGTACGTCGACGGCCTCGACCAGCACCTCGGCGTCGGCCGTCGGCTTCGTGCCGGAGCCGGTGCGCTCCCCCGTCACCCGGGGCACCGCCGCCAGCAGTTCCCGGGTGTACGGCTCGCGCGGGGCCACCAGCACCTGGCCCACCGGGCCCCGTTCGACCGCCCGCCCCGCGCGCATGACCAGCACCTCGTCGACCGACTCGGCCGCCACGCCCACGTCGTGGGTGACCAGCAGCAGCCCCATCCCCGTCTCCCGGCGCAACTCGTGCAGCAGGTCAAGGATCTGGGCCTGCACGGTGACGTCGAGGGCGGTGGTCGGCTCGTCGGCGATGAGCAGCCGGGGTTCGCAGGCCAGGGCCATCGCGATCAGCGCCCGCTGCCGCATCCCGCCGGAGAACTCGTGCGGCCGGGACCGGGAGCGCCGGGCGGCGTCGGGGATGCCGACCCGGTCCAGCACCTGGACCGCACGGGCCCGCGCGGCCCGCCGGGAGGCCTTGTTGTGGACCCGGTACACCTCGGCGATCTGGTCGCCGACCGCGTAGTACGGGTCGAGCGAGGAGAGCGGGTCCTGGAAGACCATCGCGGCCCCGGCGCCCCGCAGGGCCCGCAGTTCCGCGTCGCTCGCGGCGGTCACGTCCACCCCGGCGACCCGGATCGAGCCGGTGACCCTGGCGCCGGTGCCCCGGTGCAGTCCGAGCAGGGCGTACGCCGAGGCGCTCTTGCCGGAGCCGGACTCGCCGACCACCCCGAGCGCCCCGCCGGGCTCCAGCGAGAACGACAGCCCGTCCACCGCCCGTACGTCGCCGAACGAGACGGACAGATCGGAGACTTCGACCAGGCTCATGCCAGCACCACCCGTCGGTCGGCCATCGCCTGGAGGATGTCGGCGACGGTATTGGCGAGGACGACGAAGAACCCGGTGACGAGCACCAGCCCCACGACGACCGGAAGGTCCACGTGCTTCACGGCGTCGACCAGTTCGCGGCCGACCCCCGGGATACCGAAGAGCGATTCGGTGAGCACGGCGCCGCCGAACATCGAGCCGATGTCCAGTGCGCCGAGCGCGATCACCGGCGCCAGCGCGCCGCGCAGCGCGTGCCGCCCGACGAGCGCCCGCTCGCCGACCCCGTACGCCCGGAAGGTCCGCACATGGTCCTCGGCCAGGGTCTCCAGCATCGAGGCCCGGGTCATCCGGGCGTACGGCGCCGCCGACACCAGGGCCAGCGAGATCCACGGCAGCAGCAGGTTCCACGCCCACTGCTCCGGGTCCTCGGTGAACGGCACGTAGTCCGGGAAGGGCAGGATCTGGAGCGCCGTGACCAGGACGATGATCAGCAGCAGCCCGATGACGAAGACGGGGGTGGCCATCCCGGCGAGGGTGATCCAGGTGAGGACGCGCTCGGTGAGCCGGCCGCGCCGCCACACCGAGAGCAGCCCGGTGCCGACGCCCAGCAGCATCCACAGCACGAAGGCGCCGAGCGCGAGCGAGGCGGTGGCCGGGAGCTTGGCCAGGATCAGCTCGGTGACCTGCTGGTCGCTCTGGTAGGAGAGCCCCAGGCACGGCGCCTGGCAGTGCAGCACACCGGTGCCGGTCGAGTAGTCGCGGCCCGCGAAGAGCCCCTGGAGGAAGTGCGCGTACTGCACGTACAGCGGGTCCCCGAGGTTCAGTTGCTCGCTGACCTGGGCGACCTGGGCGGGCGAGCAGCGCGGTCCGCAGGCGATCTGCGCGACGTTGCCGGGGGCGACGTAGAAGGCGGCGTAGACGACGACGCTGAGCACGAACAGGACGAGCACCGCCCCGCCGAGCCGTCTGAGCAGGAACCACTTCACGCGTCGGCCTCCTTCTTCCGGCCGGTGCCCACCCGCAGCCGGGACTCGGCGCGCGGGTCGAGCGCGGTGCGCACGCCCTCGCCGAGGACGGTCAGCGCCAGCACGGTGATGAAGAGCAGCAGCGCGGGGATGAGCAGATAGGTGGGCGCCGCCTGGTACCAGGTGTCGGCGTCGCTGAGCATCTGCCCCCAGGACGGGGTGGGCGGTTTGATGCCCACGCCGAGGAAGGACAGGGCCGCCTCGACGACGATGTTGCCCGGGAAGAGCAGCACGGCGTACGTGATGACGGGGGCGGCCAGCGAGGGGAGCAGTTCGCGCCGGGCGATCTGCCAGGAGCCCCAGCCGCTGAGCCGGGCGGCGGCGACGTGGTCGCGCGATTTCAGCGACAGCGTCTGGGCGCGCACGATCTTCGAGATGCCGGACCAGCCGACCAGGCCGATGATCACGGCGATCAGGACCGGGCGCGGGAAGCCTGCGGGTACGACGGCGAGCGCGCCGAGCGCGATCACCATGACCGGCAGCGCGACCACCACGTCGGTGACCCGGCTGAGCAGCTGGTCGACGAGGCGGTTGCCGAGCCCGGCGGCGAGGCCGACGGCGAGGCCGATGGCCACCTGGAGCAGGGTGGCGGCCAGCGCGACGCCGAGCGAGACCCGGGCCCCGTACACGACCCGGGCGAACAGGTCGCGCCCGGTGAGCGGTTCGACGCCGAGCCAGTGCTCGGCGCTCATCCCGCCGAAGGAGCCGAGCGGCACCCCGCCGGTGGCGGAGTCGACGAGGTCCGGGTGGTACGTGGTCGGGTCCTGGCCCTCGACGGCGGTGAGCAGCGGGGCGGCGAGCGCGGCCAGGACGAGCAGGGCGACGACGGCCGCGGCCACCAGCGCCGAGGGCCGGGCGCGCAGCCGCCGCCAGAACGGACGGGCCCCGGAGGCGGGGGCCGCCACGGCCCCCGCCTCCTCGGCCGCAGTAGCGTCGGCCATGGTTACTTGACCGCTACCTGCGAGATGTCGAGCACGCCGGTCCAGTCGCTGATCACGACGTTCTTGATGTCCTCGCCGTACAGGCGCTTGTAGACCGGGTGGAAGAGCGGCACGGTCAGGGCCCGCTCACCGACCTTCTCGTCCAGGGCGCCCCAGCGCTTCGCGGCGGCCTCGAGGTCGGTCAGCTTGTTGATCTCGTCGATCTCCTTGTTGACCGCGGGGTCGTCCAGCTGGCCGGAGTTGAAGTTGTAGCCGGCCCTGACGATCTGCCGTCCGTCGAAGACCGGCGCGAAGAACGGGCCGCCGGACGGCCAGTCGGCGCCCCAGCCGCCGAGGAAGAAGCCGGGCTCGCTCTTCACGTTGTAGACGGTGTCGGAGTAGTCGTTGCTCTCCAGACCCTTGAGCCGGACGGTGATGCCGGCCTTCTTCAGGGCCTCCTGGAGCGCGGTGGCGATCTCCGGGCCGGTGGCGAAGTCCTTCTCGTTGGAGTGGGTGAGGGTGACGGTCAGCCCGTCGGGGTGGCCGGCCTCCTTCAGCAGCTCCTTTGCCTTGGCGGCGTCGCCGTTCTTCCCGGCCGGGAAGTGGTCGTACGGAGTGTGGCCGAAAGCCGCCTGTGCGGGCAGGAAGGTGGTGGCGGGTTCGGCGAGCGAGGAGCCGCCGGCCGCGTTGATCACGGAGGAGCGGTCCACGGCGTAGGCGATGGCCTGACGCACCTTCGGGTCGTCGAAGGGCTTCACCTTCGGGTTGAAGGCGATGTAGTTGGTGTAGCCGAAGTGTCCGGTGCCGACGCGGGCGGCGAGCTTCTTGTCGCCGGTGACCTTGGCGAGTTCGGCCGGGCCGAGGTTGGTGTCGGTGGTGACGGCGGCGGCGTCGGCGCCCTGCGAGGCGGAGAGCCGCTGGTTGATGACGGCGGAGTCGAGCCCGGAGCGGACGTCGATCCGGTCGGGGTAGGCCTTGCGCTGGTCGTCGGTGGCGGCCGACCAGTGCGGGTTGCGCTCCAGGGCCAGCCGTTCGCCGTCGCCCTCGTTGCGCACCACCTTGTACGGGCCCGAGGAGACCGGGTGCTCCTCGTACTTGGTGCCGGTGTCCTTGGCCTTCGGCACCGGGGTGGTCTGGGTCTGGGTGGCCAGGAAGGGGAATTCGCCCTCCGGCTTGTTGAGGTGGAAGACGATGGTCTTCGCGTCGGGCGTCTCGATCGAGTCGAGGCCCTTCTTGTCCTTGTACGGGCCCTGGTAGTCGGCGCCGCCGATGAGCCAGTCGCGCAGGTAGGGGGCGCCGCCGGAGAGTTCGGCGGCGAAGGAGCGCTCGATGCCGTACTTGATGTCGGCGCTGGTGATCGGGGTGCCGTCCTCGTACTTCAGCCCGTCCTTGAGCGTGTACGTCCACACCGTGGCGTTCTTGCTGGGACGGCCCAGGTCGGTCGCGAGGTCGGGGACGACCTTGGCACCGGCCGCGCCGTCGGCCCGGTTGCGGGTGGTGAGCGTACGGAAGACCAGGGACGGGACGTTGCCGCCGCCGGAGGTGTAGAGCCGGGCGGGGTCGAAGTCCGACTGGGGCTTGCTGTTGAGGACGGTGAGCGTGCCGCCCTTCGCCGGCTTCCCGGCCGCTCCGGCACCGCTGTCGCCGCCCTTCTTGTCCTCGGGCCCGCAGGCAGCGACACTCGCGGCGACGACGAGTACGGCGGTGGCCGCTGCCACGCGGCGCGATATGACGGACGGTTGACGCATCGGAAGATGACCTCTCGGACGTACTGCCTGAAAACGGGAGAAAATAATTCCGCGCGGGCAGCGGCGAGAGGCGGCCGAGGGGCCGTGGAGGGCCGGGGGGACACCGGTGACTGCCGCGCCTGCGGACGGAGGGGTCCGGCGCGGCGGGACCACGGGGCGGCACCGGCCCCTCAGGGCCGGACCGCGGGCGGACGCGCGCTCGGACGGGCGTCAGCAACAGTGGATGTCGGCGACACTGTGCCCGGTCACACCGATGAGCGCGAGTTCGATGACTGCGCGATCGGGGAGGACGGGGCCGTGTGACATGCCGAGAAATATGGTGGAGCGCCCGAATGATGTCAACGCGATTCGAGACGGTAATCTCACCATGCGGACAGAACGGGGGTACGCACAGCCGTTACTCCGAGTACGGCGAGAAGGCGCGGACGGTCCGGAAGCGGACCCGCGGCGTCCGCGGGCCCGCCCGGCACGGCGTCAATCCGTGGGGTACACCCAGGAGTTGGGGCGGCACTTGATGCCGTCGATGTCCAGCGACTTGGTCTGCTGCTGCATCACCGGGGCGAGCGCCCCGGGCGTGCGGCAGCTCACATGGTTGTGTCCCAGCCGGTGGCCCACCTCGTGGTTGATCAGCATCCGGCGGTACGCGAGGAGCTTGTCCGGCCCGAAGGTCGACGAGCCCTGCGCCCAGCGGTAGGCGTTGATCATGACACGCTCGGTCGCCGCGGAGTCGCAGCTGACGTTGTCCACGGTCGTGTCCAGCCCGGACTTGGCGCACCAGTCGCCGGTGGTCCCGGGGCTGGCCAGGGTGATCACGAAGTCGGCGTCGGCGGTGGAGACCCGCTCGAAGGTCATCGCCCCGTCGTGCGCCCAGCTTCGGTCGTCGTTGAGCGTCTCCTGGACGGCCCGCGCGAAGAGCGCGGTGTCGAGGCCGAGCCCCTTCTCGACGTCTATCCGGTAGCGGTACCTGTGGCCGCGCCCGGGGGCCTTCGCCGTGCCGGGCACCGTCTCGAACTTCCCGGACGCCTTGAGCTTCGGGTCCAGCGGATAGGCCTTGGCCATCTTCTGGGCGTACGAGAGCGGCTTGGCCGCGGCCTCCTGCGGGGCCGGCGTCCCCCGGCCGTCCGAGCGGGAGGCACCGTCGGCGCCGCCCCGGTCGACGCCGGAGGGCTGGGCGGCGGCGCTCTTGGCCCCGTCGTCCTGGGCGACCTGACCGGCGACGACCACCGCGAGCACGGTGGTCACCGCGGCGGCCGCGATCCCGGCGAAGGCACGGCCCTTGCCTCCCTTGTCGCCCTTGGCCGGAGCACCGTCCGAGGGCGCGGGCGGCTCCTCGTCCCACTCACCGACCGAGGCGTACGGATCGGCGGGGCGGGCCGGGGGTACGGAGGTCCCGCGCGGCGCGGCCGGTGCGGCCGGTGCGTCGAACGCCTCGACGAACTCGCGCCGCGGTCCCGGTATCAGCGGCCGGGTACCGGCCTGCGGCTGCCCCGGGCCCGTACGCCGCGGCCGGGCCGGAGGGGTCGGCGCGGCGGGCCCGGCCCCGTCGGCCCGGAGGCGGGGCTGCGGGCCGGTGCCCCAGCCGCCGCCCGGCTCGTGCTGCTCGGGGTGGCCGCCGCGCACCTGGCCGGCCTGCTGGAACGGGTCGTGTCCGCCGGAACCGGCCGGCGCGTCCGCCTCCGCCGGCTTGCGCCGGCGCCCATTGCCGGGGCCCGGCGATCCGGCGGCCCCCCGCTCGCCGCCCGCTTTCGCGGCGGCGGCCTCGATCTCGGACCCCGAGGGTCCGGGGCCCTTTCGACTATGTCGTCCCACGCCCCGGATCAGCTCCCGCCGCGTTCGTCCAGCAGTTCCCGGAAGGCCTGGGCGACCGCCTCCGGGTACTCCATCATCGCCACGTGCCCCGCGTCGGGCAGCGTCAGCAGCCGCGCGTCCCGGAAGGCCGCGGACGCCTTGCGCGCCATCCGGTACGAGACGAGCTGGTCCCGTCCGCCGTACACCAGCAGGGTCGGTGCGAGCACCCGCTCGGCCTGGCGCCACAGTCCGTGCTGCCCGCCGAGCGTGTACGCATCGACAATGCCACGTGCCGAGCGCGCCATCGCGTCCCAGAAGTACGGCAGCGCGATCCGGCGTTCCATTTCGGCCACCGCGTCACGGAAGCCGGCCTCGGTGACCCTGGCCGGGTCCCCGTAGCAGAGCGCCATCACACCCCGGGTGCGGTCCTCCGCCGTCCAGTCCCTGGACATCCGGGCGAACAGGGCGGCGATCCCGGGCACCGCGAGCAGCCCGGTCGGCACGGCCGTCCGCTGCACCCGGAGTTCGGGCAGCGCGGGCGAGACCAGCGTGAGCGTGCGCACCAGGTCGGGCCGGACCGCGGCGACCCGGGTGACCACGGCGCCGCCGAGCGAATTGCCGAAGAGGTGGACCGGGCCGCGCTCGGCCGCGTCGAGGAGGCGGATCACGGCGCGGGCGTGGCCGGTGACCGAGTAGTTGCCGTCGTCGGGCGGCGGGGAGTCGCCGAAGCCCGGGAGGTCGACCGCCTCGCCGTCCACCACGTCTTGGAGCAGCGGCATCAGCGCCGACCAGTTGTGCGAGGAGCCGCCGAGCCCGTGCACATAGAGCGCGGGCGGCAGCCCGGTCCGCCCGGCGGGCCGGGACCGGACGGTCAGCGTCAGCCCGGGAAGGGCGACGGACCGCAGCTCCTCCCCCTCCGCGACCCCGTCGGCACCGGGCGTCGGGGACACCGCGGCGGTTGCGGCACGGACTCCCGGCAGCTCGGTCGAAGACATGCGGCAATGTTACGAGACGATCACACCTCGATTCATGTGTTCGCGGTCACAGGCACCCCATGGCGGACCGCCGGGACTGCTCCTACGCTCGAAGGCGAGGAAGGGAGTCACCATGACGGTCGACCCCAGCGACCCGGAGACCTTCGCGGCCGTGCAGCCGGACGAGCCGGACCAGGAGACCCCCCGCGCGGACGCCGCCGAGCAGCGCGCCGATCTCCAGCAGCGGGACGACGAACCGCTCACGGACCTGGACCCGGACGCCGCGAACGAGGCGGACGCGGTGGAACAGACCCGCGTCGTCGCACAGGATGAGGACGATTACCGCTGATACAAGCTGCTTTGTCCAGGTGGCCGGGGAACCCACGGCTACCGCAGCCGTCCGGTCCATGAAATTCTGCGTCCGCGCCACGCACAGCCGGGTTACCCAAAAGTACGATGGCCGCAGGGCGCAGCGTGTACGGAAGGGCTGAGTCAGATCACACACTTGGGAGGCGGCGTGACAGCCATCGAGCAGACCGAGGCGGCGCGCCCGCGGGGCACTCGACTGCCTCGCCGCGCCCGACGCAACCAGCTGCTGGGCGCCGCGCAGGAAGTCTTCGTGGCGCAGGGCTACCACGCCGCCGCGATGGACGACATCGCCGAGCGGGCCGGGGTCAGCAAGCCGGTGCTCTACCAGCACTTCCCCGGAAAGCTGGAGCTCTATCTGGCCCTGCTCGACCAGCACTGCGAGTCGCTCCTCCAGGCGGTCCGCACGGCCCTGGCGTCGACCACCGACAACAAGCTCCGGGTCGCCGCGACGATGGACGCCTACTTCGCGTACGTCGAGGACGAGGGCGGCGCCTTCCGGCTGGTCTTCGAGTCCGACCTGACCAACGAGCCCGCGGTGCGCGAGCGCGTGGACCGGGTGTCGCTGCAGTGCGCGGAGGCGATCTCCGACGTCATCGCCGGTGACACCGGGCTCTCCAAGGACGAGTCCATGCTGCTCGCGGTGGGCCTGGGCGGCGTCTCCCAGGTCGTGGCCCGGTACTGGCTCTCCAGCCGGTCCGCCATCCCGCGTGACACCGCGGTCCAGCTGCTGACGTCGCTGGCCTGGCGGGGCATCGCCGGTTTCCCGCTGCACGGCATCGAGCAGCACTGACGCGGGCCGCCCGGCGCGGCCGCCGTCCGTGTTCGCTGCGGGCGTTGCCCGCCGACGCCGACGGCCCCGCTCAGCGGGCTAATGTGTGCTGCGTACGGCGCGGCTCACCGCGCAGGGACTGACCGTCGGAGGGACATAGCCGTGGAGGTCAAGATCGGGGTGCAGCACTCGCCCCGCGAGATCGTTCTGGAGAGCGGGCTTTCCGCCGAAGAGGTCGAGAGCACCGTCGCAGAGGCGCTCAACGGCAAGGCGCGGCTGCTCAGCCTCACGGACGAGAAGGGCCGCAAGGTCCTGGTGCCGGCCGACCGGATCGCCTACGTGGAGATCGGCGAGCCCACCGCGCGCCGCGTGGGGTTCGGCGCGCTGTAGGCCGCGCGCTCCGAGCGACGGACGGGCGGCGGCCCGGTGGGACGACCACCGGGCCGCCGCCCGTCCGCATGCGTACCGCGGGTCCGCGGTGCGCGGCGGGATTCCGGTTGCGGAGGCGGCGCGGAGGAGGGTTGCGTTCCGGCCACCTCGGGTAGGACCACCAACGACCGTATCCGGGGGTCCGTCCGGCACGAACGCGCCGGTCGCCCCCTGACCGCCCCGCTATCCGCGAGGTGATCCACTGTGATCCTGGAACCGCTCGGCGCCGTCGCCCTCGGGCTCGTTCTCGCCTGGCTGGCGCTCCGCTCGCTGCCCCACCGGCTGCCGTCCCGCCGCACCGTCCTCACCACCGGCGCGCTGGGCGCGCTGTTCGGCGTCTACCTCATGCATTCGATGCTGGGGCCGGGCCATGCCGTGGCCGCGCTGATCGGCTCGGTGCTGATCGGAGCCGTGACGCTCTCCCTGCTGATCCGCCCGCGCAGTCAACGGCTGAGCCGATCAGCGGCGGCCTGAGGCCGGCCCGGCGGCCGGCCCCGGCGGATTCCCTACGCCGCGAGTCCGAGCGCGGCCATGCGCTTGGTGTGCGCCTCGGTGATCCGCGAGAACATCCGTCCGACCTCCGCCAGGTCGAAGCCGTCGGCCACGCCGCCGACGAGCATCGTCGAGAGCGCGTCGCGGTCGGCCACCACGCGCTGGGCCTGGGAGAGCGCCTCGCCCATCAGCCGGCGGGCCCACAGCGCGAGCCGGCCGCCGACGCGCGGTTCGGCCTCGATCGCGGCGCGCACCTTCTCCACGGCGAAGTTGCCGTGTCCGGTGTCGTCGAGCACGGCGAGGACCAGCGAGCGGGTGTCGGAGTCGAGCCGGGCGGCGACCTCCCGGTAGAAGTCACTGGCGATCGAGTCGCCGACGTACGCCTTGACCAGGCCCTCCAGCCAGTCAGACGGCGCGGTCTGGCGGTGGAAGTCGTCGAGCGCCTTGGCGAACGGCTCCATCGCGGCGGTCGGGTCCGTCTCGATCTCGGCCAGCCGCTCGCTGAGCCGCTCGAAGTGGTGGAATTCGGCGGAGGCCATCTTCGCCAGCTCCGCCTTGTCGGACAGCGTCGGCGCGAGTTTGGCGTCCTCGGCAAGCCGCTCGAAGGCCGCCAGCTCCCCGTACGCGAGCGCTCCCAGCAGGTCCACGACGGCTGCCCGGTACTGCGGGTCCACCGACGCGGTGGCCCAGTCCTGGGCGGCGATTCCGGTGGGTTCGGGGGTTTCAGTGGCGTTGTCAGGCGTCTCCATGGAGCGCAGAATAGCCCGCCCGGAGGAGTGCGGAAGGGCCCGGCCAACCAGTGACATCACACCGTTCCGACGAATTCGCCCAACACACATGCGCGAATCCGGGGTACAGTGGTATTGCGCCTACTGAGTATTTTGGATGTACCGGTGGCGTGAAAAAGGTGAAAACGAATGAGGATGCCCGGTCGGTGGCCCGATCGGCTCCGACCCGACAGCCCTCCGCGCGAGTCGTGCGACACGTACGACCGCAGATGAGGGACCCCCTCAGCGGCACGAGCGCTCGAGCGACGGCAGTGGTCCCGCGCCACCCGGCCCATCCGCGGCCGGATGACCCATACCGGCGTGGTACGACCCCCAGCGTTCGCCTCGGGCCGCGTCTCACAGAAGAGGCAGCACCCTGACTACGTTCCGTGACCTCGGGATTCTTTCCGAGACCGCCGAGGCCCTCGAAGCCGTCGGCATCGTGTCCCCGTTCCCCATCCAGGAGATGACGCTCCCCGTCGCGCTCTCCGGCTCCGATGTCATCGGCCAGGCCAAGACCGGCACCGGCAAGACCCTCGGTTTCGGTCTGCCGCTGCTGGAGCGCGTCACCGTCCCGGCCGACGTCGAGGCCGGCCGGGCCGCACCCGAGGAGCTGACCGAGGCGCCGCAGGCGCTGGTCGTCGTCCCGACCCGTGAGCTCTGCCAGCAGGTGACCAACGACCTGCTGACCGCCGGCAAGGTCCGCAACGTCCGCGTGCTCGCGATCTACGGCGGCCGGGCGTACGAACCGCAGGTCGAGGCGCTCAAGAAGGGCGTCGACGTGATCGTCGGCACCCCGGGCCGCCTGCTCGACCTGGCCGGTCAGCGCAAGCTCGACCTCTCGCACGTCCGCGCCCTGGTGCTCGACGAGGCCGACGAGATGCTCGACCTGGGCTTCCTGCCCGACGTCGAGAAGATCATCACCATGCTTCCGGCGAAGCGGCAGACGATGCTGTTCTCGGCGACCATGCCGGGCGCGGTCATCGGTCTCGCCCGCCGCTACATGTCGCACCCGACGCACATCCGCGCCACCTCGCCCGACGACGAGGGCGCGACCGTCGCGAACATCTCGCAGCACGTCTACCGGGCCCACTCGATGGACAAGCCGGAGATGGTCTCCCGCATCCTCCAGGCCAACGGCCGGGGCCTCGCGATGATCTTCTGCCGCACCAAGCGCACCGCGGCCGACATCGCCGAGCAGCTGGAGCGGCGCGGCTTCGCGTCCGGCGCGGTCCACGGCGACCTCGGCCAGGGTGCCCGCGAGCAGGCGCTGCGCGCCTTCCGCAACGGCAAGGTCGACGTGCTGGTCTGCACCGACGTCGCGGCCCGCGGCATCGACGTCGAGGGTGTGACCCACGTCATCAACTACCAGTCGCCCGAGGACGAGAAGACCTACCTGCACCGCATCGGCCGGACCGGCCGCGCGGGCGCCAAGGGCATCGCGATCACGCTGGTCGACTGGGACGACATCCCGCGCTGGCAGCTGATCAACAAGGCGCTCGAACTCGACTTCAACGACCCGGTGGAGACCTACTCCACCTCGCCGCACCTCTTCGAGGAGCTGGACATCCCGGCGGGCACCAAGGGTGTGCTGCCGCGTTCCGAGCGGACCCGGGCGGGGCTGAAGGCCGAGGAGATCGAGGACCTGGGCGAGACGGGCGGCCGGGGCCGGAAGTCCGCCGCGCCCGCCGCGCGCGAGGAGCGCCCGCCGCGTACGCCGCGTCAGCGCCGTCGCACCCGGGGCGGCTCCGACGTCTCCGCCGAGGACGCCACCGCCGCTCCGGCGCCGGCCGAGGCCGCGCCCGCCGACGCCCCGGCGGAGCCGCGTACCCCGCGTCGCCGTCGCCGTACCCGGGTCTCCGCCGCTCCGGAGGTCGCGGCCGAGGTGGTGCTGAACACGGTGGAGGCCGTGATCGAGGTGGAGCCGCAGCCCGCCGCCGCGCCGGAGCCGGCCGCCGAGGAGGCCCCCGCGGCCAAGCCGCGCCGCCGCCGTACCCGGGTGGCCAAGCCGGCCGAGACCGAGGTCGACTTCCAGATCGCGCCCGCCGTCGAGCCGGCCGCCCCGGCGAAGACGGTCACCAAGCCGCGCCGTCGCCGGGTCGTCAAGCCCGCCGAGGACGAGGTCGACTTCCAGATCGCGCCGATCTCCGAGCCGGTCCAGGAGAGCAGGCCGCGCCGCCGTACCCGTACGGCCGCCAAGCCGAAGACGGAGGTCGTCGTCGAGGCCCCGGCAGCCGAGGGCGAGGCGAAGCCGCGCAGGCGCCGGGCGCCGCGTGCCGCGGCCGCCAAGACCGAGGGCTGAGCCGCCACCGCTCCGCACCGATACGCCGGACGGGCCCGAGGGACATCCTCGGGCCCGTCCGGCGTTTCCGGCGCCCTCCCGCCCCGCCTCCCCGGCGCACCGCGGCATACCCTCCTCCCATGAGCCGGCCGCACACCTTCACCCCGCCCCCCTGCGCCCACGCCCGTCAGCTGAGCACCCCGCGCGGCGACTTCGCGGTGCTGGACGCCTCGCCGAGCGGCGCCGTGCGCGGCACCGCCCTGCTGCTGCCCGGGTACATGGGCAGCAAGGAGGACTTCGTCGCGCTGCTCGAACCGCTCGCGGCCGCCGGGTACCGCACCGTCGCGGTGGACGGCCGCGGGCAGTACGAGACCCCGGCCGGGGCGGACCGCCCCGAGGAGTACGCCCAGGGCGAGCTGGCCCTCGACGTACTGGCCCAGGCCACCGCGCTCGGCTCCGACGGGGCGGGCACCGTCCATCTGCTCGGGCATTCGCTCGGCGGGCTGATCGCCCGCGCCGCGGTGCTGCTCGACGCCGCCCCGTTCCGTTCGCTGACGCTGATGTCGTCGGGGCCCGCCGCCGTCGTGGAGGACCAGCGGCGCAAGGCGAAGGTGCTCGGCGACGCCCTCGCGACGATGAGCATGGCCCGGGTGTGGCAGGCGATGCGCGCCCTCGATCCGCCGGAGGACACGGTCTCGGGCGGCGAGGCGCTGCGCCGGCGCTGGCTGCTGAACCGGCCCGCCCAGCTGATCGCCACCGGCCGTCAGCTGGCGACCGAGCCGGACCGGGTGGCCGAGCTGGCCGCCCTGGACCTGCCGGTCCATGTGCTCTCCGGGGAGAGCGACGACACCTGGCCGGTGCCGGTGCTCGACGAGATGGCGGTCCGGCTCGGCGCGCGCCGTACCCGGATCGACGGCGCCGGGCACTCCCCCAACACGGACCGCCCGGCGCCGACGGCCGCCGCCCTCGCCGCGTTCTGGGACGGCCGGTAGGGCGGCGTTCCCCCGGAGCCCCTCAGTACTGCGACTGGAGGTGCTGCCAGAAGCCGTCGCGCAGCGCCCGGCGCAGGTGCGCGTGGCCGCGCAGCGAGTGCTGGAGCAGACGTTCGGCCTCGACCAGCAGGTCCTGGTCGACGGAGCCGGGCAGATAGGGGTGGCCGGGCAGCAGGTCGGCGAGGGATTCCCGGCCCCGGGCGGCCAGCCAGGCCGCGGCGATCTGCGCGCCGACGAAGCGGACGTCGTCGCGCGGCGGTGCCGGGGTGTCGTCCTCGTAGGTGGTGACGGGCCGTCTGGTGACGTACGGGCGGCAGAAGTCCAGGTCGAAGGTGCGCTGGCTGTCGACCTCCCAGAGCAGCGGTTCGGCCTGGTTGCGCCCCTCCCCCGCCTCAATGCCCCACAGGTGCACCCGGGCCCCGTACCCCTGTGCGGCCTCCACCGCGGAGACCAGGTCCTCGTCGCCGCCGACCAGGGCCGCGTCGCTGATGGCGCGGTGGCGGGCGAGCGATTCGAGGTCGGTGCGGATGAGCGAGTCGACGCCCTTCTGCTGGTTGTTGGCGTTGAGGTTGCCGAGTCTGACCTTGACGTCGGGGAGTTCGGCGATGGACTGCTGCTCGACGGTGTGGATGCGCCGTCTGGCTCCGTCGTACCAGTAGACGCGGAGCAGTCTGCTGTCGGCGAAGATCGTCCGGGCCTTGTCGATGAAGGCCTCGATCATTCCCTCCGCGTCGAGATCGAAGGAGCGGCGGTCCTCGGTACCGGTGACGAGCAGTCCGGCCGCGGCGTAGACATAGCCCGCGTCGACGAAGATCGCGTGGGTCGAGGGCGTTCTCGACACCTCGGCGAGCACGCGTTCGAGCAGCTCATTGGTGCGGTCCAGCCGCTCGCGGATCTCTTCGTCGTTCATCCGCGCCTCGTCGCGCTCGCCCGCCCGGTGACCAGCTGATACTTAGACATCCAAAAAATTTCCTTAGCGTAGGGAATGTTTGCCCCGGGCAAGCCGTTGTTACCCCTGTGGAGCGCGGGACAGCGGTGTCCGGCGCCCTCATCCTTGCGGACGGTTCATCCGTCCTCCCAGTAGTTCTCCATCAGGAGGATCAGACGAAGGGGAGCCTTATGCGCTTCGAGATCATGCGCCTGGACGATGTCGACGGTACCGCCGTCGACAGCACCGTCGTGGACGCCGCCTCCGTCAACCGGATCGTGCAGCAGGCCGCAGCCATGGGCCAGCGCATCTACATCCGCCCGGCCGAATCCTCGGCTTCGTAACGCGGTAAGACGTACAAAGACGAAGCGCCCCCGCACGGAAGGTCCGTGCGGGGGCGCTGTGGTGTCCACCCGGGCCGTCAGGAACCCTGTATGACCTGGGTGACCCCGTTGATGATCTGCTGCACGGCGATGGCGGAGAGCATCATTCCGGCGAGCCTGGTCACCAGCACGACACCGCCGTCCTTGATGACCCGGATGATCAGCAGCGAGTAGCGCATGGCCACCCAGAGCACCAGATGCATGGCTATGATCGCCGACCAGACCGAGAGCTGACTGGCGAAGGTGTCGGCGTGCTGCACCGCGAGTATCACCGAGACGATCGCGCCGGGGCCGGCCAGCAGCGGCATGCCCAGCGGCACGAGCGCCACGTTGACGTCCTTGGTCTGCGTCGGCTCGTCGGTCTTGCCGGTCAGCAGATCGAGCGCGATCAGCAGCAGGAGCAGCCCGCCCGCGATCATCAGGGCGGGCACGGAGACATGCAGATAGCCGAGGATCTGCTGGCCGAGCACACCGAAGACGGCGATCACACCGAAGGCGACCGCGACCGCCTGGAACGCCATCTTGCGCTGCGTCTTGGCGGGGCGGCCCGCCGTGAGCGCGAGGAAGATCGGCGTGATCCCAGGCGGATCCATAATCACAAATAGCGTGAGAAAAAGGGATCCAAAGACAGCGACGTCGAACACAGTGAGCCTTGTGGGAGAAGGGGGCGAGCAGAAGGGCGGGACAGAAGGGCCCCGAGGGGCGCATCGCGGAGCAATGATCGACCGGATGGCCGGGCGCGCGACAGCGGTGCGCGGTGACGGGTCGAGGTAAGAGGGACGCGGCGGGGTACGTGCCCCGGCGCGTGTGCCGTTACGCCGGGCGGGGTCCGCCGGCCCCCGGCACGGGGAAGGCTCCCGTGGCGCGCCGGGTGATCTCGCCGTAGATCTCGGGGTCGGTGACGCACTCACCGAGTCCGACGGTCTTGCGGCTGCCGTGGTAGTCGCTCGACCCGGTGGTCAGCAGCCCCAGGTCGCGGGCGATCCCGCGCAGCCTGGCCCGGGTCGGCCCGTCGTGGTCCGTGTGGTCGACCTCGATGCCGTCGAGCCCGGCGGCGGCGAGCCGCTCCATCGCGGACTCGGGCACCACCCGGCCCCGTTTGACGGCGGCGGGGTGGGCGAAGACCGTGACGCCGCCAGCCGCCTTGACCAGCCGGATCGCCTCGAAGGGGTCGAGCTCGTGCTTCTCGGCGTAGGCGCGTCCGCCGTCGGCGAGCCAGTCGGGCGTGAAGGCGTCGGAGACGGTCTCGACGACACCCAGCTCGACGAGGGCGGTGGCGATGTGCGGCCTGCCGACGGAGCCGTCCCCGGCGATCTCGGCGACCCGCTCCCAGGTGACGGGCACGCCCAGCTCCTGGAGCTTGCGCACCATGGTCCGGGCGCGCGGCACCCGGTCGTCGCGCACCAGCTCGCGCTCGCGGGCCAGCTCGGGCTCGTCCGGGTCGAAGAGGTACGCCAGCATGTGCACGCCCACGCCGTCGAGGCGGCAGGACAGCTCGGCGCCGGTGACGAGGGTGAGCCCCTCGGGCAGGGCGGCGACCGCCTCGGCGTGGCCGCGCACGGTGTCGTGGTCGGTGAGGGCGACGACGTCCAGCCCCGCGGCGGCGGCGCCCAGCACCAGCCCGGCGGGGGTGTCCGTGCCGTCCGAAGCGGTGGAGTGGGTGTGCAGGTCGATGCGCACGACGCGTACTCCAGGGCTCGGGGCCGGACAAGGGGACATTCAAGGATAACCGGCACTCGAACACCCTTGGGTCGGATGTGACGGACGTGACGGACAGGGAGGAACGGGACGCCCGGCGCGGGGCTCAGCCGAGCAGCCGGGGGGTGAGCGCCCCGCAGGGCACCAGGTCCATCTCGCCCCCGGCCTCGCGCAGATCGGCGAGGACCAGCTCGTCGTACATCAGCAGTCCGGACTGCTCGGGCCAGACGATCGCCCAGAGCCAGAGGCCGCGCGCCTCGCCCGCGAAGACCGCGCGGTCGGGCGGGGCGCCCTTGACGTTCCAGAGCGGGGTGGGGCGGCCGGCGGCGAGCATCTTGACGTCCGGCGGGCCGTCGACATCGAGGTAGGGAGCGGGATCGGGGCCCTCGACCCCGGCGTAGCGGGCACCGAGGCCGACGCCCAGGTCCTCGGTGACGAGCAGCAGCTCGCCGATGCCGCCGACCGGGCCGGGACCGGAGCAGGCGACGGCGGTGGCCCGGCCTCCGCTGCGGTCGTCGCCCGCGCTCGCCACTCCGGTGAACAGCCAGCCCACCGGCAGCGGCCAGGGCATCCACACCGGGACCTTCGAACGGCGCACCACCACGCCCAGCGCGTCGACGCTGGGCGGGATCACCGGCTGGAGCGGCTGCACACTGCCGTGCTCGGCGCACTGCCAGGTGTCGGCGAACAGACCGGGCGCCCTGACCCGGCCTCCGCACTTCGGGCAACTGGGTTCGCCCCTCATAGCGACCAACGGTCCTCCACGACCGCCGCCGCGTCAAGCAAGATCACCCGTACGCGGCGGGCACCTCACCAGCGGAAATAGATGTAACTTGCACTCATTAGGTTGTCTAACTTATTCTGTGCATAGCGCAGCTACTCAGGGCGATCAATCGGAGAGCGAGAGGGCCCATGCAGACAGAGGATCCGTTCGACCAGGGCGCCGGCAGCATCCTGCGGCAGCCGAAGGCCGTCTGGGCCACGGCGGGCGCGTCCGTCGTGGCGTTCATGGGGATCGGGCTGGTGGACCCGATCCTGCCGTCCATCGCCAAGGGCCTGGAGGCGACACCGAGCCAGGTGTCACTGCTCTTCACCTCGTACTTCCTGATCACCGCCGTGGCGATGCTCGTCACCGGATTCGTCTCCAGCCGGATAGGCGGCCGCAAGACGCTGCTCCTCGGCCTCGCGCTGGTGGTCGTCTTCGCCGGGCTCTCCGGCACCTCGTCGTCGGTCGGCGAGCTGGTCGGCTTCCGGGCCGGCTGGGGGCTGGGCAACGCGCTCTTCGTCTCGACCGCGCTGGCCGTGATCGTCGGCGCCGCGGCCGGCGGCAGCGCGGCGGCGATCCTGCTGTACGAGTCGGCGCTCGGCCTCGGCATGGCCTGCGGGCCGCTGCTCGGCGCCCTGCTCGGGGACGCCAGCTGGCGCTACCCGTTCTTCGGTACGGCCGCGCTGATGGCCATCGGCTTCGTCTGCATCACCGCGTTCCTGAAGGAGCAGCCCCGGCCCGCGCGGAAGACCTCACTGCTCGACCCGGTGAAGGCGCTCGGCCACGGCGGGCTGGCCTCGGTCGCGGCCTCGGCGTTCTTCTACAACTACGCGTTCTTCACGATCCTGGCGTTCACCCCGTTCGTGCTGAACATGACGCCGTACAAGTCGGGGGCGGTGTTCTTCGCCTGGGGGCTGCTGCTCGCGGTGTTCTCGGTGCTGGTCGCACCGCGGCTCCAGGAGCGGTTCGGCTCGCTGAAGGTGCTGGGCGCCTCGCTGGTGCTGCTCGCCGCCGACCTGCTGGTGCTGGGATACGGCGACCACACCGCCGCGATCGTCTGCACGATCGTCTCCGGCGCCTTCATCGGCATGAACAACACCGTCTACACCGAACTGGCGCTCGGCGTCTCGGACGCACCGCGCCCGGTGGCCAGCGCGGGCTACAACTTCGTCCGCTGGTTCGCCGCGGCCGCCGCCCCCTTCCTGGCGCCGAAGATCGAGGAGTGGAGCGACATCCACATCCCGTTCGTCGTCGCCGCGGCCGCCGCCGTGATCGGCGCGGTCGTCGTCTGGCTGCGCCGCTCGGCCCTGACCCACGAGGCCGCGGAGCTGGCGCCCGAGCACGCCACCGAGGACGGCGTCACGGTCTTCGCCGACTGACGGCCCCGCTCCCCCGCACCGCCCCGCCCGCGGCTCCCCCTCCTTGGCCGCGCGGCGGGGCTTTCCGTGGGGGACCCCGGGCTCAGTCCAGCGACACCGAGCCGCGCAGCGGGTCCCGCAGGTCCGTACCGTGCGAGAGCCACCGCTCCTGGAGCTCCTGCGCGCCCCTGACCCGCTTCCACGCCGCCTCGTTGGGCGTCATCGGCAGCAGCGGCAGGAAGCGCACCGGCTCCCTCGGCGCGTCCAGCTCCAGATCCTCCACCAGCCCCCCGGACTCGGCGACCAGCACCGAGTCGAACGGCGCCCCGGGCCAGAGCGGACCGCCGAGGTCCAGCGAGGCACCCGGCGCCACGACCACCCCTTCGACCTGCGGCGACGCCGCCAGCACGGCCAGCGGGCGCAGCACCTTGTCGGTGTCGGCGAGCCCGGCCCGTACGGAGAGGACCAGCTCGGCGCGCGGCCCCTTCAGCGGGTCCACGACCGCGGCGGTCGGATCGGCCATCGGCTGCGCCGACATCCCGAGCGTGGCGTAGCGCACCACGTCCCCGTCGAGGAAGCGCAGCACCTCGATCCGGTCCGTGCCGAGGAAGGTCACCGAGGCGCGCGCGTCCGGTTCGCCGAGGGCCGTGCGCAGCCGTGCCTCGACCAGAGCAAGAATTTCTTCCATCCCGCGAGCATAGGTCGCGTATGGAACGGGCAAAGTAAGGGATTGACCGTCAGTCGGCTGATAGTGTTGGCCGCTGTTCGGGGCAGCACGCAGAAGCGTCGCTCTCCGCCCCGACGAGACGTCATCCCCCACGGGGGACCGGCTGGAGGAGGTGGGGCTGTCATGGATCGAAGTCGATCGTGCAGTACCAACCGCCCTTCCGCCCCTCGCCTCCCTCGGTGACCCAAGGCCCCACCGGCCGAGGTTCGAAGCACCGCGCCACACCCCCGGCCCCGTGCCCGGAGTACATGGCGTCGCGCACGACGGAAGAGCATCCCCCTTCTGCCTGTCCGTAGCGAACGCCGTCGCGCGCCGCCGCGGTGCCGCCCGCTTTGCGGACGTGGGTCCACGTCCCCATTCCGGGCTGTTCCACGTGCCCGCCGACGGCCCTCCGTGAAGGAGCCAGCATGTCGATGATCCGTGACCTCCGTGCCGCCGTCCGGCCGTCCCTGCGCAGGACCAGCCCCCTGCACAACAGTTACGACACCACCCGCGACCCCTCCGTCTCCAGCGCGGTCGTCGACTGCGCGGTCTACCGCGACGGGCGGCGCCTGGAGCGTGCGAACTGCCTCACCCCGCACGAGGCGATGCTCCAGGTGCGCGAGGAGGGCGGCTTCGCCTGGATCGGTCTGCACGAGCCGACCGAGGAGGAATTCGCCGGTATCGCCCGGGAGTTCGGCCTTCACCCGCTGGCCGTCGAGGACGCCGTCCACGCCCACCAGCGGCCCAAGCTGGAGCGGTACGACGACACCCTCTTCACCGTCTTCAAGACCATCCACTACGTCGAGCACACCGAGCTCACCGCCACCAGCGAGGTCGTCGAGACCGGTGAGGTGATGTGCTTCACCGGCCGGGACTTCGTGATCACCGTGCGGCACGGCGGCCACGGCTCGCTGCGCGCGCTGCGCCACCGGCTCCAGGACGACCCCGAGCTGCTCGCCAAGGGCCCCTCCTCGGTGCTGCACTCCATCGCCGACCACGTCGTGGACGGGTACATCGCGGTGGCGGGCGCGGTCCAGGACGACATCGACGAGGTGGAGATCGGGGTCTTCTCGGCCCCGGCGAAGGGCAGCCCGCGCGGCACGGACGCCGGGCGGATCTACCAGCTGAAGCGCGAGGTACTGGAGTTCAAGCGGGCGGTGTCGCCGCTGCTGCGGCCGATGCAACTGCTCAGCGAGCGGCCCATGCGGCTGATCGACCCGGACATCCAGAAGTACTTCCGGGACGTCGCCGACCACCTGGCCCGCGTCCACGAGGAGGTCATCGGCTTCGACGAGCTGCTGAACTCGATCCTCCAGGCGAGCCTGGCACAGGCGACGGTGGCGCAGAACGAGGACATGCGCAAGATCACCTCCTGGGCGGCGATCGTCGCCGTGCCCACGATGATCTGCGGTGTCTACGGCATGAACTTCGACCACATGCCGGAGCTGCGCTGGACGTACGGCTATCCGACGGTGCTGGGCGTCATCGGGGTGGTCTGCTTCTCCATCCACCGCACCCTCAAGCGCAACGGCTGGCTCTGAGCCTCGACGGCGGCCCCGCGGCCCGTTCCCTTAGAGTGCGGGCATGACTGCTGCTGCCGCCGATACGCCGCTGGCCCGGGCCCTCGTCGAGGAGGCCACCAAGAAGTCCGGCCTCGTCTGGGTGCGGGGCACCGGTCCCGCCCGGGCGGTGTGGCACGTGTGGCACGAGGGGGCGGTGCATCTCGTCGGGGACGGCCCCGGCGAGCAGCCGCTGCCCACCGGGCTCACCGACGGCTCCGCCGCCGAGGTGACCGTGCGCAGCAAGGACAAGGGCGGCCGGCTGGTCGCCTGGACGGCCGCCGTCACCGAACTCGCGCCCGGATCGCCCGCGTGGGAGGCGGCGGTCGGCGAGCTCAAGGGCAAGCGGCTGAACGCGCCGGACGCCGAGACGATGACGGAGCGCTGGGCCCGCGAGTGCCGGGTGCTGCGGCTGACGCCGGGCGAGGTCCGCACCGGTCTGCCGGACGGCTCTCTGGCCGCCGCCCCGCTGCCGACGCCCGCCACCACCCGGCGGCCGGTGCCGGCCGGGCTGCCGCGCCTGCTGAAGCGCGGCCTCAAGGGCTGAGCGCCGCCCGCTCAGGACCCCGTACGGGGCAGCTGCTTGCCGTAGTCGACCGTGTCCACCTCGGACGGGGCCTCCAGCGGGAAGTCCTTGCCCCAGTCCGCGAAGGTGACGGTCCCCGCCTCGCCGCCGCGCGCGAAGCGCAGCGGGTACGCGGTGCCCTCCAGCGAGACGTCGAGCGTGCCGCCCTCGCCCGCGCCGCCCATGATCTGGACGGTCCGGGTCCCGTCGACCGTGTCCCGGTCGCCCTTGTTGAGGGTGCCGTGCAGGCCGAGCAGGCCGTCGAGCAGGGTCTTCTTGTCGGTGAAGCCCCGCAGTTGCCGGTACACGGGGTCGCCCTCGGGGACCTTGACGTACTTGTTCCGCAGCTTGTCCGCCGCGCCGCCCGCCTGGCTGTCGGCGCCGGACTTCTCGTCGTGGTTCCAGAACCCCGAGTCGGCCTTCAGATAGAGCTCGTCGCCGATCCGCAGCAGCTCGAACCTGCTGTCCTTGGACACCACGGAGCCGGTGCCACCCTCGGCCTTGAGCCGCATGTTCAGCTTGTACGTGCCGCCCTTGCTGACCAGCGTCCCGGCCAGCCGCACCGTGTCGGCGGCGTTCGCCGCGCCCTGCGTCTTCTTCTCGATCTGCGCGGCGGTCAGCTTGCCGACGCCGTTGGTCCCCTCGTCCGGGTCCTCGCCGCACGCCGTGGCGACGGTGGCCAGCCCGGCGCAGAGCAGAACGGCCAGGGCGGTCCGGTGTCGGGCCCGGACGGGCGGAACGGAGGAGGTCACAGGCGCACTGCCTCTCAGCTGCATCGCGGGGGTGGCTGACGGCAGCGTACCCGGGCCGCCCGGCCCCTTCGGCAGGGAGCCGGACGGACCGCTCGCCGGGACACCCCGGAGCGGTACGGGCTAGCCTGATCACGTCATAACGGTTGATTCAGCATTTAATCGGACCGACCGGTGGCGTCCCGTACGGAGAAAGGAGGCGCGCGATGGCGGCAGGCACCCCCCGGGTCTTCGTCTCCCACCTCGCCGGCGTCCCGGTCTTCGACCCCAACGGCGAACAGGTGGGACGCGTCCGCGACCTGGTCGCGATGCTCCGGGTCGGCGGCCGGCCGCCCCGGCTGCTGGGCCTCGTCGTCGAAGTGCTCAGCCGCCGCCGGATCTTCCTCCCGATGACCCGGGTCACCGGCATCGAGTCCGGCCAGGTCATCACCACCGGCGTGGTCAACATGCGGCGCTTCGAACGCAGGCCCACCGAACGCCTGGTGCTGGGCGATTTCCTCGACCGGCGGGTCCGCCTGGTCGAGACCGGCGAGGAGGTCACCGTCCTGGACGTCTCCATCCAGCAGCTCCCGGCCCGCCGCGACTGGGAGATCGACAAGTACTTCGTACGCAAGGGCAAGGGCGGGGCGCTGCGCCGCAAGGGCGAGACCCTGACGGTCGAGTGGTCGGCGGTGCGCGGATTCTCCCTGGAGGAGGAGGGGCAGGGCGCGGAGTCCCTGGTCGCCACCTTCGAACAGCTGCGCCCGACCGACGTGGCCAACGCGCTCCACCACCTGTCGCCGAAGCGGCGGGCCGAGGTCGCCGCCGCGCTCGACGACGACCGGCTCGCCGACGTCCTGGAGGAGCTGCCCGGGGACGACCAGGTGGAGATCATCGGCAAGCTCCAGGAGGAGCGCGCCGCCGACGTCCTGGAGGCGATGGACCCGGACGACGCCGCCGACCTGCTGTCGGAGCTGCCCGAGGAGGACAAGGAGCGGCTGCTGACCCTGATGCGCCCGGACGACGCGGCCGACGTACGGCGCCTGATGTCGTACGAGGAGCGGACGGCGGGCGGCCTGATGACCACGGAGCCGGTCATCCTGCGGCCGGACGCGACGGTGGCCGACGCGCTGGCCCGGGTCCGGCAGGCCGACCTCTCCCCCGCGCTCGCCGCCCAGGTGTACGTGTGCCGCTCGCCCGACGAGACGCCGACCGGCAGATACCTGGGCACCGTCCACTTCCAGCGGCTGCTGCGCGATCCGCCGTACACCCTGGTCAGCTCGGTGGTGGACAGCGATCTCGTCCCGCTCGGCCCGGACACCCCGCTCCCCGCCGTGACGAGTTATCTGGCCGCGTACAACCTGGTCTCGGTGCCCGTGGTGGACGAGAGCGGGTCGCTGCTCGGCGCGGTGACGGTCGACGACGTGCTCGACCACCTGCTGCCCGACGACTGGCGGGAGACCGACTTCCACGCCGTGGAGGCCCCCCATGGCCAGTGAGGACCGGGCGAAACCCGCGTCCACGGGCGCCTCGGGCATCGTGCGCCCGCCCCGCACCCGCCTCGACCAGCCGAAGCTCCCCAAACGGCGGCTGGTCCCGGAGTACGACGCGGAGACGTTCGGCAGGTTCTCCGAACGGATCGCCCGCTTCCTGGGAACCTGGCGCTTCATCGCCTGGATGACGCTGTTCATCTTCGCGTGGCTCGTCTGGAACGTCTTCGCACCGCCGGACCTGCGGTTCGACCCGTACCCCTTCATCTTCCTGACGCTGATGCTGTCGCTCCAGGCGTCCTACGCCGCCCCGCTGATCCTGCTCGCGCAGAACCGGCAGGACGACCGCGACCGCGTCACCCACGAGCAGGAACGCAAGCAGAACGAGCGCTCCATCGCGGACACCGAGTACCTCACCCGGGAGATCGCGGCCCTGCGGATCGGGCTCGGCGAGGTCGCCACCCGCGACTGGATCCGCTCCGAGCTGGAGGACCTGGTGCGGGACCTGGACGACCGGAGGGAACTGTTCCGGGCCGAGGGTGACGAAGACCGCTGACAAGCGCTACTCGCGCGTAGCAACCAGCGCCGCGCGCCCCCGTACTATCGAGGTATGGCTACGGAAGACGCGGTGCTTGAGGCACTGGCGACAGTGAACGACCCGGAGATCCACCGCCCGATCACCGAGCTCGGCATGGTGAAATCGGTCGAGATCGACGCTGACGGTGCAGTCGCTGTCACGGTCTATCTCACGGTCTCCGGCTGCCCGATGCGCGAGACGATCACCAAGAACGTGACGGACGCGGTCGCCCGCGTCGAGGGCGTCTCGCGGGTCGACGTCACGCTCGACGTGATGAGCGACGAGCAGCGCAAGGAACTGGCGGCCTCGCTGCGCGGCGGTACGGCCGAGCGCGAGGTCCCGTTCGCCAAGCCCGGCTCCCTGACCCGCGTCTACGCCGTCGCCTCCGGCAAGGGCGGCGTCGGCAAGTCCTCCGTGACCGTCAACCTGGCGGCCGCGATGGCCGCCGACGGCCTCAAGGTCGGCGTCGTGGACGCGGACATCTACGGCCACAGCGTGCCCCGGATGCTCGGCGCGGACGGCAAGCCGACCCAGGTCGAGAACATGATCATGCCGCCGTCGGCGAACGGCGTGAAGGTCATCTCCATCGGCATGTTCACCCCGGGCAACGCCCCGGTGGTCTGGCGCGGGCCGATGCTCCACCGCGCGCTCCAGCAGTTCCTCGCCGATGTGTACTGGGGCGACCTGGACGTGCTGCTGCTCGACCTGCCGCCGGGCACCGGCGACATCGCGATCTCCGTGGCGCAGCTCGTGCCGAACGCCGAGATCCTGGTCGTCACGACCCCGCAGCAGGCGGCGGCCGAGGTCGCCGAGCGGGCCGGTTCGATCGCGGTGCAGACCCACCAGAAGATCGTCGGCGTCGTCGAGAACATGTCGGGCATGCCCTGCCCGCACTGCGACGAGATGGTCGACGTGTTCGGCACCGGCGGTGGCCGGAAGGTCGCCGAGGGACTGACGAAGACGGTCGGCGCGGAGGTGCCGGTACTGGGTTCCATCCCGATCGACGTACGGCTGCGCGAGGGCGGCGACGAGGGCCGGCCGGTCGTGCTCTCCGACCCGGACTCCCCCGCCGGCAAGGCGCTGCGCACCATCGCCGACAAGCTGGGCGGCCGTCAGCGCGGCCTGTCGGGCATGTCGCTGGGCATCACCCCGCGCAACAAGTTCTGAGAGAACGGGGCGAGCGGTGACCGGGCCACCCGGTCACCGCTCGCCCCGCTCCGAATCCCTTCGAGCCGCTTCGAGCCGTTTCAGGCGTACGTCTCGATGTCCTCGATCAGCGAGAAGCCCAGCCCGTACGCGCTCATCCCGCGCCCGTACGCCCCGAGGTGCACGCCCTCGGGCGTGGAGCCCGCCAGCACCCAGCCGTACTCGGACTCGCGGTAGTGGAAGTGGACCGGAACGCCGTCCACCGGCAGCGACAGGGCCGACCAGGCCGGTCCGTCCAGGTCGTCGGCGAGCTCGAACGCCGTCTCCGTCTGCTGGTCGAGCCAGTCGTCGCGCAGCGAGTGGTCCATCTGGGCGGGCCAGGTGCAGGCGAGCAGGCCGGAGCCGGCCAGCCAGGCCGCGGAGGACACCGTGGTCGCGTCCAGCACCCCCGTGCCGTCGCCGCTGCGCCGCACCGGGCTGCTGGCCATCGACACGACGACCGCGAACCGCTGCTTCTCGGCGCCCGCCTCCCGGACCGAGAGCTCGTCGCCGTGGCCGATGGAACCGTGCTGCACCGTGCCGTCCGCGGCGGTGCCCACCTGCATCAGCCGACGCGGGCCGGTGAAGGCCCCGTCCAGTCCGTACCAGGGGAACGTGGCCGCGAGGAAGCCGTCGACGACCGTACGCCGGGCGGCCGACACCCCGTCCGCGGTGGCCGTGCCCTGCGGGTCTTCCGCGGTGGTTGTGTCCGGCGCGGTTCCCGCGCCCACCCGACTCGTGGTCTCCATCTGCCCGGCCGCCTCCTCGATCCGTTGGGTCCGGAACGGCCCGCCCCCCGGCGGGCGTACTCACAACCGGACAGATGGAGAATAGCCATAGCCTCCGGACGAGCCGGGATTGGCAGGGGGTCAGGTGGCGTCGGCGTCGAACGGCGGACGGTCGTCCTTGCCCGGCTGGTCACGCTTCTTGAGCAGGTCGGGAGCGCCGGCGGAGCCGTTGGCGGCGGTGATCGCCGAGCCGCCGGACACGCTGCTGCGGGAGTCGGCGGACTCCACCTCCCGGCCGTTCACCGCGTCGGCGACCTCGCTCAGGTCCTTGCGGAGGTCGAAGCTCTCGCGGATCTCCTTCAGCCCCAGGTCGTCGCCGCCCTCCATGAGCTGCTTGCGGACGAACGTCTTGGGGTTGAGGTCCTCGAACTCGAAGTCCTTGAACTCCGGACCCAGCTCGGTGCGGATGTCCTGCTTGGCGTTCTCGGAGAACTCACGGACCTTGCGGATGAAGCGCGAGGCGTCCTGGATGACCTTCGGCAGCTTGTCCGGGCCGAAGATCAGCATGCCCAGAACCGCGATGGTCACCAGCTCCAGTACGCCTATGTCATTGAACACCCTGTTGCTCCCTGTGTTCTCCTCCGAGACCTTGTCGGTCGAGGTCCGGACTCGGGCCACGGTACCCGTCGAAACCGCCCAGGCGGTAGCGCGCCGGACCTGTCACGTTCCGCTGGCGGAGCCGAGTGTCAAAGAGATGGACAGGTCTTTACCACCACGGGTCAGCTTCAGTTCCAGACGGTCGCCGGGGCGGTGCGCCCGGATCTTCACGATCAGCTCCTCGCCGCTGTGCACCCGCCGGCCGCCGACCTCGGTGATGACGTCCCCGGGCCTGATCCCGGCCTTGGCCCCCGGGCCGCCCGGCGTCACCGCGGGCGCCCCGCCCGTGCCCTTGGCACCAACCCTCGCGCCGTCCCCGGCGTACTTCATGTCGAGCGTGACACCGATCACCGGGTGGGTGGCCTTCCCGGTGTTGATCAGCTCCTCGGCGACCCGCTTGCCCTGGTTGATCGGTATCGCGAAGCCGAGGCCGATGGAGCCCGCCTGGCCGCCCTCCTCGGACGAGCTGCTGTCGGCGGCCCGGATGGCGCTGTTGATGCCGATGACATGGGCGGCGGCGTCGACCAGCGGACCGCCGGAGTTGCCCGGGTTGATCGGCGCGTCGGTCTGGAGCGCGTCGACATAGCTGATGTCGCTGCCGTCGCCCTTCTCGCCGCCCGCGGTGATCGGCCGGTCCTTGGCGCTGATGATGCCGGAGGTGACGGTGTTGGACAGGTCGAAGGGGGCGCCGATGGCCACCACCGGGTCGCCGACCCGCACGTTGTCGGAGTTGCCCAGCGGCAGCGGCTTGAGGCCGGAGACCCCGCTGACCTTGACCACCGCCAGGTCGTAGCCGCTGTCCTTGCCGACGACCTCGCCGCGCGCGGTCTCCCCGCCGCTGAACGTGACGGTGATCCGGCCGCCCTGGCCGGCCGGGGCCACGACATGGTTGTTGGTGAGGATGTGGCCCGAGGAGTCCAGGACGAATCCGGTGCCGGTGCCGGACTCGGTGGAGCCGCTGACGTGCAGGGTGACCACGCTGGGCAGGGCGCTGGCGGCGATTCCGGCGACGCTGTCGGGGGCGCGGCCGCCGGTGTCCCGGGAGGCCTGCGGGAGTTCGACCCGGGTGAGGCCGCCGTTGCGCTCGATGTAGGCGCCGATGCCGCCGCCGATCCCGCCCGCCACCAGGGCGAGCAGCAGCCCGCCGATCAGCAGGGAGCCGCCGCGGCCCTTCTTCCGGCCGGTCCCCGACCCGGACGGCGGGCCCGGGTTGGTGAGCGGCTGCCCGGGGGCGCCCCAGGGGTCGTACTGCAGCCACTGCGCGGGCCCCGCCTGAGGCTGCTGGGGCTGCGGCTGCTGGGAGTGCGGCGGGGGGACGGGAGCGGGCACCGGCGGTACGGGGACGCCCGCGCCGTTCGTCCCCGGGTACTGCGGGGGTACGGGCGTGCCGTGCGCCGGGGTCGGGACCGGCCGCTGCACGGGAGGCGCGGGGGCCCAGGGGCCGGGGCCGCCGTAGGGCGGGGTGCTGTACTCGTCGGGCTCGTGCAGCGGCGTCACCGGCCGGGCCGCCGGTACGTCGGACAGCGCCGGCGGCGCGTCGGCCGGGGGCGGCGGGGCCGGCGCGTCGACCGGGAGCGGGGTCTCCGCCAGGGCGGGCGGCTCGTCCGACGCGGTGCGGGTGGCGCCCACCGGCGTGGGCCTGCTCCACCACTTCGCCTTCGGGCCGGTGGACTTCCCGTCTTCCATGCTCTCCCCGCAACTGCCGCGACTGGCCTGTGCACGCCCCACCAGGGAGCGTCCCTCCCGGAACTGCTCCCGGAATTCAACCAGGTTTGCGAATGCTTGCGCAGACCCCGTCAGCGCCGGGCGGAGAGCGGCAGGCGGAGTTCGGCGGGGGTGGGCATGGCGGAATCCGACGGCTCCGCCCCGGACTGCGGCACGGCGGACGCCGGGGGCCGGGCGGCCGGCCGCCCGAAGACCTCGGCGAAGAGCGGGGTGGTGGTGGTCGGACGTATCAGCGGCGGCGCGGGCACGCTGTTCAGCATCCCCGTGGTGAACGGGGAGCCCGCGAGGCTCTCCCCGGAGAGCACCGCGGGGGTGACGGCGGTGACGGGCCGCACCGCGACGGCGTCGCCCGGCACACCGGACGGGGCCGCGGCGGAGGGGCCGCTGCCCGACTCGCGCACCCTGAGCAGGCCCTGACCACCGCTGTTGCGACGGCTGACCGAGCCGGTCTTCTCGCCCCTGAGCGCGGTGTCGAGCGGAGTCACCGTGTTTCCGCCGCCCGCCGCCCGCGCGGCCGTGCTCGTGCCGGACCCCGAGGGCAGCGCACCACCGAGGGCGATCGCCGCCAGCGAGACGGCGCTCGCCGCCGCGAAGGCGAACCTCCGGCCGCGCCAGGGCGACCGCTCACCCTCCCGCCCCACCTCGTGAATACGGAAGCCGGAACGGGCCGGGACGGCCGGCAGCACGGCGGACGAGCCGTGCGGGACCGGAAGGTAGCCGAAGCCGCCGAGCGGCCCGTTCGCCGGTGCGTCGGGGCGGCTGCCGGACGGCCGGGTCACGGGGAAGAATCCGTCGGCGATCCGTCCGGAGCCGCCGAATGGTCTGTCCGGGCCGTCGTCGTCACCCCCCGGTCCCCCGGGAAGGCCCTGCAGCCGGGCAAGGAAGCCCTCGGACGGCGACGGCGGGGCGGACTGGGCGAAGACGTTCTTGAGGCGCCGCTGCGCCGCGGCCTCCGCCTTGCACTTGGCGCAGGTCGCGAGGTGGGCGAGGACCCGCTCCCGGGCGTCGTGCTTCAGCTCGCCGTCGACAAGCGCGGCGAGGCGGTCCCCCAGATGCTGTTCCGCGGGGGTCGGACCTGTGCCACTCACGCCGTTCCGCCCTCCCCCGCCAGGACCGCGCCCGCCAGCGAGCGCTGCTCGGCGCGGGCCTCGGGCGAACGGTGCCGCAGGGCCTTGCGCAGATGCGAGCGCCCGCGGTGGATACGGCTGCGCACGGTGCCGAGCTTCACGCCCAGCGTCGCGGCGATCTCCTCGTACGAGAGGCCCTCGATGTCACAGAGCACGACGGCGGCCCGGAACTCCGGCGCGAGGGTGTCCAGCGCCTGCTGCACGTCCGCGTCGAAGTGGGTGTCGTTGAAGACCTGCTGCGGGGAGGGCTCACGGCTCGGCAGCCGCTCGGCGGCGTCGTCACCGAGGGAGTCGAACCGGATCCGCTGCTTGCGGCGGACCATGTCCAGGAACAGGTTGGTCGTGATGCGGTGCAGCCAGCCCTCGAACGTGCCAGGCGTGTAGGTCGACAAGGACCTGAACACCCGGACGAAGACCTCCTGCGTGAGGTCCTCCGCATCGTGCTGGTTGCCCGTCAGCCGGTAGGCGAGGCGGTAGACCCGGCCGCTGTGCGTGCTGACGATCTCTTCCCAAGAGGGCGGTGTCCACGCCTGGGATTCCGCGTCGGAGGCGAAGGTCGCGGTCGTTGCGGAGTCGTTGGAAGAACGGTCAGCGATGTTGGTCACGGATTTCGGCTCACCCGCCGACCTGAGAAAGCGCCGCAGCACTCCTCCCCGATCCACAGGCGCAGCCGCACCTCCCCTATCGGCTCTGGTGGTGTCCAGTGGAGCCCCTACCATAGCCACCTCGCCCGTTAGCTCCGGATAAGCCTTATTCCTGCTGGGGCCGGGGGGTCGCCCCGGGAACCGCCGGCCCGCGGAAAACCGACCCGATCCGCGGGCCGTTTCCACGGGCTTTCCCCCGCCCCTGCATAACGCCCGGTCCCATCTGCGGGTTCCCGGGCACAGCGGATACAGTCACCGTTGCGCCAACTAAGGGGACAGGAGAGGGTCATTACCGCCAACCGGCAGACGAGCTGGGCGTTCGCCGACGCCTTTGTCGCCGAGGACGAAGCACTGCTCTGGGCCCGCGACCGGGCCCACGAGACGGGGCTCCGCCCGGTGTCGCCAGGTACCGGCGCCGCGCTGCGTCTGCTCGCCGGTACGACGGACGCCAAAGCGGTGGCCGAGATCGGCACCGGCACGGGCGTGTCCGGGCTCTACCTGCTGGCCGGGATGCGGCCGGACGGCGTGCTGACCACGGTCGACCCGGAACCCGAGCGCCAGCAGTTCGCCCGCGAGGCCTTCCGGGCCGCGGGCTACGCCGCCAACCGGGCCCGGTTCATCCCGGGCCGCGCCCTGGACGTGCTGCCGCGGCTCGCGGACGGCGGCTACGACCTCGTGTTCTGCGACGGCGACCGGCTGGAGACCCTCGAATATCTCGCTGAATCGTTGCGCCTGCTGCGCCCCGGCGGCCTGGTCTGCTTCGAGGGCATGTTCGCGGACGGCCGGACGGTCGACTCGGCGGCGCAGCCCGCCGAGGTGCTGCGGGTGCGGGAGCTGCTGCGCGCGGCGCGGGAGAGCCAGGAGCTGATGGCGACGCTGCTGCCGGTGGGCGACGGGCTGCTGTGCGCGGTGCGCCGGGGCTGAGCCCGGCCCCGCCGGATGCGGACTGTTTCGGACATGCCACTGCCCCGGTACGGACGACGTACCGGGGCAGTGGCGGAAGTCTGGGCTCCTGGGTTCAGCCGACGACCTTCTTGAGAGCGTCGCCGAGCGCATCGGCCTCGTCCGGCGTCAGCTCCACGACAAGCCGACCGCCGCCTTCGAGCGGAACTCGCATGACGATGCCCCGCCCCTCCTTTGTCACCTCGAGCGGGCCGTCGCCCGTCCGCGGCTTCATGGCCGCCATGCTCGTTCCCCTTCCTGAAACCAGCTCATTGCAACCGGCGGCCCCAATGAAAGGCGCTGTGTCACCGGCATCGAACACATTGCTTCCAGGCCATTATCCCGCATCACCGACCCCAATGACCAACATCGGTCTGCATCGCTTGTGCAACGCGCTCTCGCAAAACCACCCAATTCGGCGATCGGCCTGCGATACTCCGCCCCTCGTGCCCCCATGGTGGAGCGCGAATATTAGACGCAGGTCACATGTCGGCCGTCGCCGGAGTCGGCCATGCTTGCCTGGACAGGCATGGCCCAGGTGCGAAGGGACGACGAAATGGCCGACCACATGGCGGACAGCGTGCTCTGCGAAGTGAGCGACGGACTGGCGACGATCACGATCAACCGCCCCGATGCGATGAACGCCATGAACACCGCGGCCAAGGAGGCGCTGCGGGACGCGCTGGAGGCCGTGGCCGCCGACACCGCCGTACGGGCCGTGCTGCTCACCGCGACCGGGCGGGCGTTCTGCGTCGGTCAGGACCTGAAGGAGCACGTCGCCACGTTGGAACGCACCCGGGAGGCGGGCGGCGGCAACGCGCTGAGCACCGTGCGGGAGCACTACAACCCGATCGTGCGGGCCATCACCGGCATGGCGAAGCCGGTCGTGGCCGGGGTGAACGGGGTGGCCGCCGGGGCGGGCTTCGGCTTCGCCCTCGCCTGCGACTACCGGGTGGCCGCCGACACCGCCTCGTTCAACACCTCCTTCGCCGGGGTGGCCCTCACCGCGGACTCGGGCGTCTCCTGGACGCTGCCGCGGCTGATCGGCCAGAGCCGCGCCGCCGACCTGCTGCTCTTCCCCCGCTCGGTCCCGGCGAAGGACGCCTACGAGCTGGGCATCGTGAACAGGCTGGTGCCCGCGGCCGAGCTGGCCTCGGAAGCCGCGGCGGTGGCCCGCGCCCTGGCCGACGGGCCGACGGTGGCGTACGCGGCGCTGAAGGCGTCGCTGGCCTACGGAGCGGACCACGGCCTGGACGAGGCGCTGGAGAAGGAGGACGAGCTCCAGACCAGGGCGGGCGCCTCCGAGGACCACACGATCGCGGTGCGGGCGTTCCTGAACAAGGAGAAGCCGAAGTACCTCGGCCGGTAGCCCTCTACTCCCCGGTGCCGCGCGCCACGCAGTCGGCGAGGTGGTCGTCGACCAGGCCGCACGCCTGCATCAGGGCGTAGGCCGTGGTGGGGCCGACGAAGCGGACGCCGCGCTTCTTCAGGTCCTTGGCGAGGGCGGTGGACTCCGTGGTGACCGCGGGGACGTCGCCCGTGGTGCGCGGGGCCGGGCGGCCGGCCGGATCCGGGGCGTGCGACCAGATCAGCTCGTCCAGCTCGCCGGGGCGCCAGTCGGCCAGCACCTTGGCGTTGGCGAGGGTCGCGTCGATCTTCGCGCGGTTGCGGATGATGCCCGCGTCGGCGAGGAGGCGCTCCCGGTCGGTGTCGGTGAACTCCGCGACCTCGGCGATCCGGAAGCCCGCGAAGGCGGTGCGGAAGCCCTCACGGCGGCGCAGGATCGTCAGCCAGGAGAGGCCGGACTGGAACGCCTCCAGGGAGAGCCGTTCGAAGAGGGCGTCGTCGCCGTGGACGGGGCGGCCCCACTCGGTGTCGTGGTACGCGAGGTAGTCCTCGGTGGACAGGCCCCAGGGGCAGCGCGGCGCGCCGTCCGGGCCCTTCTCGGTGCCTTTGCTCATCGCCGGGGCTCCTCTCCGGACTCGTCCGTGGACCGGGGCTGCTCGGCGGGCGCCTCCCAGGGGGCCCTCGGCCGGTCCTCGGGGATCCGCTCGCGCGCCTCGGCCCCGGCCCCGGTCTCGTCGATGAGGCCGGGGCCGCCGACCGCCGCGGCCTGCACACCGGCGAGCGCGGACTCCAGCTCCGCGATCCGCGCGTCCCGCTCGGCGAGCTCGGCGCCGAGCCGGTCGAGCGCCACGTCGACGTCCATCATCCGGTAGCCGCGCAGGGCCACCGGGAGCCGCAGGGCGTCGAGGTCCGCCCGGCCGACCGGGCGGTTCTCCGGCAGCGGGTCGGTCAGCCGCTCGGGCGCCACGTCCTGGAGGATCGCCGTTCTCCCCCCGCCGACCACCGCCAGGGTGACCGCGGCCACCACCACGACCATCGTCACCAGCAAGAACCAGAACACGCGCATCTCCCCGGAAGCGGAAACCTGTCCGGGTCCGATCGTGCCATGCGGCACCGACAGCCGGTGCCCGGTCCGGCGGCCGTCCCCGATCGCTTAGGGTCACAGGCGACCCACCGGCGACGGAGCAGAGGAGAGACCCGGATGCGAAGCGGTGCGCTCAGGCTGGGGCGGCGCGAGTTCGGTGCGCACGAGCCGGTGATCATGGCGATCGTGAACCGTACCCCGGACTCCTTCTACGACCAGGGCGCCACTTTCCGGGACGAGCCGGCGCTGGACCGGGTCGAGCAGGCGATCGCGGAGGGTGCGGCAATCGTCGACATCGGCGGGGTGAAGGCGGGCCCCGGCGAGGAGGTCACCGCCGAGGAGGAGGCGCGCCGCACGGTGGGCTTCGTCGCGGAGGTGCGCCGCCGCCACCCGGACGTGGTGATCAGCGTCGACACCTGGCGCCACGACGTGGGCGAGGCGGTCTGCGAGGCCGGGGCGGATCTGCTGAACGACGCCTGGGGCGGCGTCGACCCGAAGCTCGCGGAGGTCGCCGCGCGGTACGGGGCCGGCCTGGTCTGCACGCACGCGGGCGGTGCCGAGCCGCGCACCCGGCCGCACCGGATCGCGTACGACGACGTGATGGCGGACATCCTGCGGGTGACGGTGGGGCTGGCCGAGCGGGCGGTGGCGCTCGGGGTGCGGCCCGACGGGATCATGATCGACCCCGGTCACGACTTCGGGAAGAACACCCGGCACTCCCTGGAGGCGACCCGGCGGCTCGGCGAGATGACGGAGACCGGATGGCCGGTTCTCGTCTCCCTGTCCAACAAGGACTTCGTCGGCGAGACCCTGGACCGGCCGGTGAAGGAGCGGGTCATCGGGACGCTGGCGACCACGGCCGTGTCGGCCTGGCTGGGCGCGCAGGTGTACCGGGTCCACGAGGTGGCCGAGACCCGCCAGGTGCTGGACATGGTGGCGTCCATCGCCGGCCACCGGGAGCCCGCCGTCGCCCGGCGCGGCCTGGCCTGACGGGGCGGGGCCGGGGCCGGGACCGCCGCTCCCGCGACGGCCCCGCGCGGCTCTAGGGGGTGTCTGACAAATGCCTGCGGCGTCGCGGGGTCCGGCACGCACGCTCGCGGCGTTGCCGAACCGCCCACGTGGCTCCGCCACGCGGACGCCCCGGCGCCTTGCGACCGCACGCACCGGACCCCGCTCCTTCACCCGCACTCATTTATCAGACACCCCCTAGCGGCCGACCTCCTTGGTGACGAGCGCGACCGCCTCGTCCACGTCGTCGGTGACGTGGAACAGCATCAGGTCGTGCTCGGACGCCTTGCCCTGGGCCACCACCGTGTCCCGCAGCCAGTCCACCAGCCCGCTCCAGTACGCCGTGCCGAACAGCACGATCGGGAAGCGGGTGACCTTGCGGGTCTGGACGAGGGTGAGGGCCTCGAAGAGCTCGTCCAGCGTGCCGAGGCCGCCGGGCAGCACGACGAACCCCTGGGCGTACTTCACGAACATCGTCTTGCGGACGAAGAAGTAGCGGAAGTTGACGCCGATGTCGACGTGCGGGTTGAGGCCGGACTCGAAGGGCAGCTCGATGCCGAGGCCGACCGAGACGCCCTTCGCCTCCCGCGCGCCCTTGTTCGCCGCCTCCATCGCGCCCGGGCCGCCGCCGGTGATCACCGCGAATCCGGCCTCGACCAGGGCCTTGCCGATCCGTACGCCCGCCTCGTACTCGGGCCCGTCGGGCCCGGTGCGGGCCGAGCCGAAGACGCTGATCGCGCTCGGCAGTTCGGCCAGCGCGCCGAACCCCTCGACGAACTCCGACTGGATGCGCATCACCCGCCAGGGGTCGGTGTGGACCCACTCGGAGTCGCCCTCGCTGTCCAGCAGCCGCTGGTCGGTGGTGCCGGGCTGCACCTGTTCCCTGCGGCGCAGTACCGGTCCGAGCCGCTGTTCCTCGGGGACGCGCGTTCCCTCGGGGTTGCCCATGACCTGCTCCCTCCGACGACGGTGGGCGGCCGTCGGGCGACGGCCGCCCCTGGTCAGGTCAGGGTAGATCGCCGGAGGTTGCGGACGGGGGAATGCCGTGGGTCAGGCGGTGAGCCAGGAGCGGAGCCGCTCCTCGCAGTGGGTGATCCGCTCGGTCCGCACGTGCTCGTCCCGCTTGTGGGCGAACAGCGGGTCGCCCGGTCCGTAGTTGACCGCGGGGATGCCGAGGGAGCCGAAGCGGGAGACGTCCGTCCAGCCGAACTTGGGCCGGGCGGTGCCGCCCACCGCCGCCATGAACGCGCGGGCCACCGGGTGGGAGAGGCCGGGCATCGCCGCGCCCGAGTGGTCGTCGACGGTGAACTCGGCGACGCCGCAGTCCGCGAAGACCTCCCGGACGTGGGCCAGCGCCTCCTCGGGGCTCCGGTCGGGCGCGTACCGGAAGTTGACGACGACGGTGCAGGCGTCCGGGATGACGTTGTTGGCGACGCCTCCCTCGATCCGGACCGCGTTCAGGCCCTCGCGGTATTCGAGCCCGTCGATGACCGGGCGGCGCGGCTCGTAGGCGGCGAGCCGGGCCAGGACCGGGGCGGCGGCGTGGATGGCGTTCGACCCCATCCAGCTGCGCGCGGAGTGGGAGCGCTCGCCCTCGGTACGGAGGAAGACCCGCAGGGTGCCCTGGCAGCCGCCCTCGACCTCGCCGTCGGAGCCCTCCAGCAGGATCGCGAAGTCGCCCGCGAGCCAGTCGGGGTGCGCGTCGACGACGTGGCCGAGCCCGTTGAGGTGCGCGGCGACCTCCTCGTTGTCGTAGAAGACGAAGGTGAGGTCGCGGTTGGGCTCGGGCACGGTCGCGGCGATCCGCAGCTGGACGGCGACGCCCGACTTCATGTCGGAGGTGCCGCAGCCCCACAGCACCCCGTCGTCGTCCAGCCGGGAGGGCACGTTGTCGGCGATCGGCACGGTGTCGATGTGCCCGGCGAGCACCACCCGCTCGGCCCGGCCCAGGTTCGTCCGGGCCACGACGTTGTTGCCGTACCGGTCGACGGTCAGGTGCGGAAGGGGGCGCAGGGCGGCCTCGATGGCGTCCGCGAGGTCCTTCTCCTGACCGCTGACCGACGGGAAGTCGACGAGCCGGGCGGTGAGCGCGGGGCCGTCGAGGGTGAGGTCAAGTGTGGTTTCGGGCATGGGACCGACCCTAAAGGACCGGACTTGGGCGGTGCTGCCCCGGAACATTGGGCCCGGCGTTCCCGAACAGGGTCCCCGGGCCCTCGGAGCCGGGGCGGACACTCCAGTACGGTGGGCGCGTGCCCCGGACCACCTCCCCCACCCGCCGCAGCCGCCTCGTGCGCATCACTGCCGCACTCGTCGTTCTCGCCGCGCTCTGCGGCTACATGACCGTGCAGTACATAACGAGCAGCAAGATCGTCGACGGCTGTGTCGTGGAATCCGCCGACGGCTCGGCCGGCGAGCGGCGGACGTTCCGGATGAGCCCGGAGCAGGCCGTCAACGCGGCGATGATCGCGGCGGTCGGCACCTCGCGCGGGATGCCGGAGCGCGCCGTGACGATCGCGCTGGCGACCGCGCTCCAGGAGTCCGGGCTGCGCAACATCGAGCACGGCGACCGGGACTCGCTGGGGCTCTTCCAGCAGCGCCCCTCGCAGGGCTGGGGCACCGGGAAGCAGATCCTGGACCCGGTGTACTCCGCCGGGGAGTTCTACCGCCACCTCGCCGAGGTCCCCGGCTACTCGCGGCTGCCGCTGACGGTCGCCGCGCAGCGGGTCCAGCGCAGCGGCTACCCGCAGGCGTACGCGAAGCACGAGCCGGACGCGGCCCTGCTGTCGGCGGCGCTGACCGGCCGTACGCCCGCCGCGCTGAACTGCTCGCCGCCCCGGGCCACGGCCGCCGGTGCCGACCCGGCGAAGGTGCGGGCGGAGCTGGTGCGCGCCTTCGGCAAGGACGTGCTGCCGGCCGTGGACAAGGCGCCCGCGGAGGGCGCGGGCGCGGCCGGCTCGGCGGCGGCCGGTGTCGTCTCGGTGCCGGTGCCCCCGGCCCGGGAGCCCGCGGAGGGCTCCGGGAAGGACGCCGGGAGCGGCGGTGCGGCCCGGCGCGGCTGGGAGCTCGCGCACTGGGCGGTCGCGCAGTCCGAGGCGCTCCGGCTGGACCGGGTCTCGTACGGGGGCCGGGTGTGGGAGGCCGGGGCGGGCTGGCGGACGGAGCGTGACGGCGCGGGCGGCGCGGACGTCCGGATCCGGCTCGCACGGTAGACCACTCCCGTACCGAACGGGAGTTCGCGAGGTCGCCCGAGGGGTGTGCTCCGGTCCGTTTCGAGCGCCCCCTCGCGCACCCCTCCCGCCCTCGCGCGGCGGTTCACGGGTTCCCTTGCGGGAGCGGTGGAGTGACGGTTCGCCACGCCCCGCTGGAATGCCGTGTTCGCCCGGTTTCCTCCGGCACGGGCCGCGCGTCGCGTTACCGACTCTTTACCTTGGCCCACCGCAACCTCCCCCGCCCTTTCGACGGTTGTCATTGCGTCCGATCAACGGACAGACTCATTTCTCACTCCGTCGAAGGAGCATCATGTCCCTCCCCCTGACCCGCCGGATCGCCCGTGCCGCGCTGCTGATCGCCGCAGGCGCTGCCCCCGTGGTCGGCGCGGCCGGAGCCGCGGGCGCCGCTGAGCTCCCGCAGACCCCGGACCTCGGCGGTCTGACCAGCGTCGACGGCTCCCACCTGGGCAAGACGGTCGACGGCGTGACCAAGCAGGGCAACCGGGTCGCGGGCGACACCGGCGGCCGCCTCGTCGGTACGGCCCTCCCGGCCGCGCAGCGGACCGCCGGCGACGCCGCCCCGACCGTGCAGAAGACGGCCGGCGGCGCCGCCGGTACCGCGGGCCAGCTCCTCGGCAACGCCGCCGGTGCCGCCACCCAGGGCGGCCTCCCGCTCGGCTGACCGTCCTCCACGCGCGAGGGGCCCCGGGAGTGCGCACTCCCGGGGCCCCTCGCGTACGGGACGGATCAGGCCAGCCGCTTGACGGCCGCCGCCACCCGCTCGTCCGTGGCCGTGAACGCCACGCGTACGAAGCGGTCGCCGGCCGGGCCGTAGAAGTCGCCCGGCGCGACCAGGATGCCGAGCTCCGCCAGGTACTCCACGGTCTGCCAGCACGGCTCGTCGCGGGTCGCCCACAGGTAGAGGCTGGCCTCGCTGTGCTCGATGCGGAAGCCGTGCGCCTCCAGCGCGCCGCGCAGGGCGGTGCGCCGCTCCGCGTACCGGGCCCGCTGCTCGGCCACGTGCGCGTCGTCGCCGAGCGCCGCGACCGCCGCCGCCTGGACCGGGGCCGGGGTCATCATGCCGCCGTGCTTGCGGATCTTCAGCAGCTCGCCCAGGACCGCCGCGTCGCCCGCGACGAAGGCCGCGCGGTACCCGGCCAGGTTGGAGCGCTTGGACAGCGAGTGGACGGCGACGACGCCCTCGTACGTACCGCCGCAGACGTCCGGGTGGAGGACGGAGACCGGCTCGGCCTCCCAGCCCAGCTCCAGGTAGCACTCGTCGCTGAAGACCAGCACCCCGTGCTCGCGGGCCCAGGCGACGATCCGGGTCAGCTCCTCCTTGGGCAGGACCCGGCCGGTCGGGTTCGACGGCGAGTTGAGCCAGAGCAGCTTCAGCCCGGCCGGGTCCAGCTCCGTCGGGTCGTCGTAGACGACGGGCTCGGCGCCGCAGAGCCGGGCGCCCACCTCGTACGTCGGGTAGGCGAGCCGGGGGTAGGCCACCCGGTCGCCCGCGCCGAGGCCCAGCTGGGTCGGCAGCCAGGCCACCAGCTCCTTCGAGCCGACGACCGGCAGGACGTTCTCGTGGCCGGCCCCGCGCGCGCCGAGCCGCCGCTCCAGCCAGCCGGTGATCGCGTCGCGCAGCTCGGCGGTCCCCCACACCGTCGGATAGCCGGGGCTGTCCGCGGCGGCGACCAGCGCCCGCTGGACCAGTCCGGGCACCGGGTCGACGGGCGTGCCGACGGACAGGTCCACGATGCCGTCCGGATGGGCCTCGGCCGTCGTCTTGTAGGGCGTGAGCTTGTCCCAGGGGAAGACCGGGAGGCGGGAGGAGACTGCGGACACGGATCTCTGCTTTCTCGTACGTCTCGTACGGGGCTGAAAACGCCTCGGTCCCGCACGGTGACGAGCCGTGCGGGACCGGGGCGGCGCACCTGGCGGCCGCCTGCTACTGGTTCTGCGGCGGGAGCGCGGCGACGAACGGGTGGTCACGCTCGATCAGGCCGAGCTTGGAAGCACCACCGGGCGACCCGAGGTCGTCGAAGAACTCGACGTTCGCCTTGTAGTAGTCCTTCCACTCCTCCGGAGTGTCGTCCTCGTAGAAGATCGCCTCGACCGGGCAGACCGGCTCACAGGCTCCGCAGTCGACACACTCGTCCGGGTGGATGTACAAGGACCGCTGGCCCTCGTAGATGCAGTCGACGGGGCACTCTTCGATGCAGGCCTTGTCCTTGACGTCGACACAAGGCTGCGCGATGACGTAGGTCACGCTGTCGTTCCTCCTCGGTAGGGCGTTGGCTCTCGCGCGGGAGCGCGGCGTCGTCGATGCCCGCCCCTAGTATCTCCGTTCCGGGGCACGAACCGAACAGGAGGGGCGTACAGAGCTGTG
This sequence comes from Streptomyces sp. NPDC092952, assembly GCF_044754785.1. Lineage (NCBI taxonomy): Bacteria > Bacillati > Actinomycetota > Actinomycetes > Kitasatosporales > Streptomycetaceae > Streptomyces > Streptomyces sp. NPDC092952. Next base: position 107,686 of record NZ_JBIVPT010000001.1, read on the forward strand.
GAATTCACCATCGGCGGACAGCTCACGGTCCGAATCACACCTGCTGACGTGGGCAAACGCGTATCAGTCCGGCGTATGTACGAGAGTGGATCACAAGGGGCGCTCTTCACCGACACGGTCGGCGTTCTCACATCGTGGGACAGCGGTGTGCTCTCGATCACACCCAGGAACGGTGAGCCGGTCCGGATCGCCGAGGCGGATCTGGCGGCGGGAAAGGTGGTGCCCGCCGCCCCGGCCCGGCGGCGGGGTCCGGCGGCCTCCTTCGAGGAGCTGACCGGGGCCGGTGCCCGCGCCTGGCAGCCGGTGGAGAGCGAACGGCTGGGCGACTGGCGGCTGCGCTCCGCCCACGGCTTCACCCGGCGGGCCAACTCCGTCCTGCCGCTCGGTGATCCCGGCCGTCCGCTCGACGACGCCCTCGGATACGTGCGCCAGTGGTACGGGCGCCGGGGGCTGCCCGCGTACGTCCAGGTCGCGACCGGCGCCGAGAGCACCCAGGAGGTGCTCGCCGCCGAGCTGGCCGGGCGCGGCTGGCGCCGCGAGGTGACGGCGGAGGTGCGGGTGGCCGGGCTGGCCCCGGTCGGCGACCTGGATGCGGAGGTGTCCGGGGTACGGCTGGACCGGGAGCCGGACGTGAGCTGGCTCGCCCGCTACCAGCGCGCCTCCGCCCCGGGGCCGCACGTCCTCGCGGTGCTGCGCGGCGGGCCCTCGGTGTGGTTCGCCTCGGTCCCCGGTGACGAGGAGGGCGCGCCGCCCGCCGCGATCGGACGGTGCGTGGTGGACGGGCGGTGGGCCGGATTCATGGCCGTCGAGGTCGATCCGGCGCAGCGGCGCCGGGGGCTGGCCACCGCCGTGATGACCGCGCTCGCCCGCCGGGCCCTGGCGGAGGGCGCCTCGGCGGCGTGGCTCCAGGTGGAGCAGGACAATCCGGGGGCGCGGGCGCTGTACGACGGCATGGGCTTCGCGGTGCACCATCTGTACCACCACTTCCGGTCGGCATGAGCGGGACGGGCGGCTGCGATGAGTGCTGAGTCCGCGGGGCGGGAGGAGTGGTTCGGGCAGTTCGCCGAGGAGGCACGGGCGGAGCGCCCGGACCTGGCGCTGCTCTGCCTGCTGCTGGGCGCGGTGGCCGATCCGGGGCTGGACGCGCACGGGATCGACGCGGCGCAGATCGAGCTGGACGAGCTGGCGGGGCGGCTGCCGTACGGGATCCGGGGCGGCCGGGCCTGGGCGTCGGCGCTGGCCGAGCTGCTCGGTGAGCGGTGCGGTTTCGCGGGGTCGTCGGCGGACTACCAGCGGCTGGAGTCGTCGTTGCTGCACACGGTGCTCCGCAGGCGCCGCGGGCTGCCGATCCTGCTGTCGGTGGTGTGGATCGAGGTCGCGCGGCGGGCGGGCGCCCCGGTGTACGGGGTGGCGCTGCCCGGGCATTTCGTCGTCGGCTTCGGCGATCCGGACGAGCGGGTGCTGGCCGACCCGTTCGACGGCGGGCGGCCGATGACCGGTCAGGACGCGGAACTGCTGGCGGCGGGGGCGACCGGCCGGCCGCTCGACGCCTCGGTGCTGGAGCCCGCGCGGACCCTGGACATCGTGCGGCGGATCCTGAACAACATCCGGGTCTGGGCGGCGACCCGGCCGGAGCGTACCGATGTGGCGCTGTGGGCGGTGGACCTGTCGCTGCGGCTCCCCTCGCACCCCGCCCGGCTCCGCTACGAACGGGCCCAGCTCCTCGTACAGAGCGGCCAGTTCATGCGGGGTGCGGCGGAGATGGAGGAGTACGCGGACGTGGTCGACGGGGTCGAGCCCGTGGCGGCGGAGGCGATCCGCCACCGGGCCCGGGCGGCCCGGTCGCTGCTCAACTAGTTCTGGATCCCTGGTCGGCCCACCGGCGCAGCAGGCGTTCCCGTTCGGCGCTCCGGGGCGCCCCGCCCTCGGTGCGGCCCCACTCCGCCATGGCCGCCAGCGTCGTGGACATCGTCGCGGCGCCCTCGGTGAGCCGGGACAGGACGGCCCCGGAGAGGGCGGCCTCGGTCTCGGAGTAGCCGGCCGCGGCGGCGGCGTACGCGTGCAGCAGGCGCCCGGAGCCGTCCGACTCCACCCGCAGCGTCATCAGCGGCGGGGCCTCGCCCGAGCGGAGCGGGCGCTCGGGCAGGACCAGGTTCAGCACCGTCTCCACGGCCGCTCCCCCGACGATCCCGGCCTGCCGCAGCAGGGACTTCATGGGGACGTCGGTCATGGTCAGGGCCGTCACGTCCTCCCAGAGGAGAAGACTGGACTGCCCGTCGCCGAGACCCAGCACGCCTTCGGGCGTCAACCGCACCCCGGGGGCCGTGCCGGACGGCTTCGCGCCCAGGTAGACATCGCCCTCGGCTATCCAGAACAGGCCCACCATGGCCATCGGCCGCTCACTCCCCCGTCGGTCGGTCCGGGCCGCCCGGTCGGGCGGCCCGGACCGATCCTAAGGGGTGTCCTGGCTGGTCAGCGCGGGTCCGAACCGGCGGCGACCCCGCGCGTGGTGCGCAGCAGGTACTCCTTGCGGTGCAGCGGATCGCGGTCGGTGCGCGGACGGGACGGGGGCGGGCCGACGACGGGCCGGTGGCGGGCGAAGCCGGATTCGAGCACCCCCTCGCCCCGGGTCAGGGACGGCAGCAGCTGCTGGAGCTCATGGACCCCGGCCGCCGGGATCTCCCCCTCCAGCACGCAGACGTCGCCGTGCGGGGCGGGTGTGCCCGGGACGGCCCGCAACCGGGCGAGTACGGGCAGGACCGGGCCGAGCAGCTCCGCGGGCAGCTCCAGCCGGAACCGGTGGATCGGCTCGTGGACGGTGGTGCCGGCCCGCCTCAGCGCGTCCATCAGCACCAGCGGGGTCAGATTGCGGAAATCGCCCGCGGTGCTCGACATGCTCTTGTCGAAGGTCGCGTGGGAATGGCTCTGGCGGGGCCAGTATCCGGAGTGCGTCATGGTGACGGCGCAGTCGGTGACCCGCCAGCCGTGGATTCCCTGTTCCAGGGTCTCCCGCACGGTTTCCTCCACCGCCCGCATCAGGGAGGAGGGCATCGATCCGAGTTCCACCTCCAGCCGGTAGGAATTACCGCTGCCGGCCGGTGCGGGATCGACCCTCAGTCCGACGGTCGCCAGAAAGGGATTGTCGCCCTCGTCGATGATCTCGTGCGCCGCGCCGGTGCCGTTCGGCCGCTCCAGGCAAATGGTGGTGGTCTCGCGGAAGGTGACGCCGATTCCGAATTCGTCGGCCAGCGTCGCCTGGACGACCTCCTTCTGCACTTCGCCGTAGAGCGAGACGGACACCTCCTTGCGGACGTCGTCCTGGCGCAGGCCGATCAGCGGGTCCTGCTCGGCGAGCCGGGCGAGCGCGGCGTGCAGCTCGCCCCGGCCCGCCGGGGGGACCGGGACGACGACGGATTCCAGCGTGGGCGGCGCGAACCAGCGGCCTCGGACCGTCGCGTCCGGTACGCCGACCGGATCGCCGATCCGGATGCCGTCGAGCCCCTGGAGCCTCGCGATCCGGCCCGCGCCGACCTCCGTGCCGCGTACGGCGGAGCCCTGGTCGAAGAGGTCGATCCCGGTCACCTTGGCCTCGGCTCGCCGGTCGTCCCGGCCGAAGGGCAGCCGGTCGCGGAGCCGGACGGTGCCGGAGAACATCCGTACGTAGGCCGTCCGCTCGCCGCCCGGTCCGCGCTCCACCTTGAAGACCGTGCCCGAGACCGGCCCGGCGGCGTCGCCACGGCTCGCGGGGAGCAGCTCCCTGACCCCGTCGACCAGGGCGTCGATCCCGGCGCCGGTGATCGCGGAGCCGAAGTACACCGGATGCACCAGGGCCCGCCCGGTCTGTGCGGCCAGCTCCGCGCGGAGCCGGTGGTACGGGAGCGGCGCGGCGTCCTCGACGTACGCGGCCAGCAGTGTGTCGTCGTGGTCGGCGAGCAGTTCGGCGAGCCGGTCCGTGTGGGCGGTGTCGGCGCCGGTGTACGGCACGCAGCGGGCGCCGGGGGTGCCCGGTTGCTCGACGCGGCCCATGGCGAGGACGGCCGGGGTGAGCTTTCCGGCGACGGCCCGCAGCACGGCCCCGTCCCGCGCGCCGCCCCGGTCGACCTTGTTCACGAAGACCAGTGTCGGGATGCGCAGGCGCCGCAGCGTCCGCATGAGCACGCGGGTCTGCGCCTGTACGCCCTCCACGGCCGAGACGACCAGGACTGCGCCGTCGAGCACGTTCAGTACGCGCTCGACCTCGGCGATGAAATCGGGGTGCCCGGGGGTGTCGATCAGATTGACCGTGGTGTCCTCGACGGCGAACGAGACCACGGCGGATTTGATAGTGATGCCGCGTTGCCGTTCGAGCGCCAGGGAATCGGTCCGGGTGCTGCCGTCGTCGACGCTGCCGATTTCGTCGATGACTCCGGCGGTATGGAGCAGTCGCTCCGTCAGGCTCGTCTTACCCGCGTCGACATGCGCCAGGATTCCGAGGTTCAGCGTGTGCACGAATCTCCATGTATTCGAAGTCGGTGATGATTCCCGCCTGAATGAACATGGGAGTTCCGCGCATGATCCGCTCCTTGGGCCGGCCGTTGTCGGCGACGAGTAGAGCAGTGGGCCGGATCGCCGCACAACCGGTTTTCCGGGCGCGGCTCCGGCGTCCCCGTTCCGCCGCTCCGCACACCTGTGGGCGCCGGAAGCAAGGAAGCCGGCTTCGGCGCGTCGGGCTCTCCGGGGCCGTCCGGGAGGCGGATCGGTGCCGGTCCGGGGGCGGAACGGGTGCGGGGTCCGGGTGCGGCGGGACGCGTCGCATTCCGGGGGCGGTCCTCGGATTCCGCGTCAATTACCGCTGGAAGAAGGCGCGTTGACGGGTATCGGAGGGAGCGTGCGGTGCGGGCGGGTCGTTTCGGGCGGCGGATCGGGCGCGGCAAACGGGTGGCGGCCCGCCGCCCAAACCTCCCGCGCCGCCGCCGTGCAGTCCAACGGGTGATTATCGGCCCCACACCACCCGAAGAGCCCACGCGAGGGCTCCCTGGCGGCTCTCTCCGATGGCGCGCACCGGCATTCCGACTGACGGTGGATCACGTCGCCACTGCGCCACATTGAGTCGACAACCAGTCACTCTGCGCAGTTGCACGGAAGGAATGTGTTCAGATGCGCTCTGCCCGCACACTGTTCGCTTCGGCCGCTGTCACAGCGGTTCTCGCCATCACCGGCCCGGCCGCCTACGCCATGGCGACGTCCGGCGACTCGGGCCACGACAACGGCTACTCGTCCTCGCGGGGCGGCGACCACGGAGACCGCGGCGGTGACCACGGCGACCGCGGTGGCGACCGCGGCGGCCGCGGCGGCGACCACGGGGACCGTGGTGGCCGTGGCGGTGACCACGGAGGCCGTGGCGGCGACCACGGTGACCGTGGTGGCCGTGGCGAGCACGGCCGCCCGCACGGCGGCATCCACACCGGTGGCGGCTTCATGGCCCGCGTGGTCACCGGCGAGAACGGCCCGGACGACGGCGGCGACCGCGGCGGCGACCGCGGTGGCTACGGCGGCGACCGTGGTGGGGACCGCGGCGGACGCGGTGGCC
>NZ_JBIVPT010000001.1:113352-140229 GCF_044754785.1 Streptomyces sp. NPDC092952
CGGTCACGACCGCGGCCGGGGCCACGACCGCCCGCACGGCGGCATCCACACCGGCGGTGGCTTCATGGCCTCCGTCGTGGCCGGCGAGAACGGCCCGGACGACGGCGGCGACCGCGGCGGCGACCGCGGTGGCTACGGCGGCGACCGTGGTGGGGACCGCGGCGGACGCGGTGGCGACCACGGACGCGGCGGTCACGACCGCGGCCGGGGCCACGACCGCCCGCACGGCGGCATCCACACCGGCGGTGGCTTCATGGCCTCCGTCGTGGCCGGCGAGAACGGCCCCGACGACGGCGACGACCGCGGCGACGACCGCGGTGGCTACGGCGGCGACCGCGGTGGAGACCGCGGTGGGGACCGCGGCGGACGTGGCGGCGACCACGGACGCGGCGGCCACGACCGCGGCGGCCGTGGCGAGCACGGCCGTCCGCACGGCGGCGTCCACACCGGTGGCGGCTTCATGGCCGCTGCGGTCGCCGGTGAGAACGGCCCCGACGACGGTGGCGACCGCGGTGACCGCGGTGGCGACCGGGGCGGCTACGGCGACCGTGGTGGCGACCGCGGGCGTGGCGGCGACCGGGGTCACGGCGACCGCGGTGGCCGTGGCGAGCACGGCCGCCCGCACGGCGGCATCCACACCGGCGGTGGCGGCATGGCGATGACCGGTGGCGGCATGGCCGCCGGCTCGGCGCTGCTGCTCGGCGGTCTCGGCGTCGGCGCGTACAAGCTGCGCCGCCGCCAGTCGACGGGCGGTGCGATGGCCTGACCGGGCCACCACTCCCGCCAGTCGTTTCGTTGTCGCGGCCGCCGCCCTTCGGGGTGGCGGTCGCGGCGGCTGCGTTTCCCCTGGCCCTGCCTTCGAACTGCCGTCTGCCGTGCGGTGCGAAAACAGAGCCCGGGCCGGGCGCCGGTCCGCCGTCGCCTCCGCCGTACCGCCCGTACGACGCCGCCTCTCTTCCTCGCCGCACAATCGAAAGGCACGTTCACATGGCCGCCCCGCAGTCGACCGACTCCACCCCCACCCGGCCCTCGCCCCGTTCGCCACTGGTCCGGGCCCTGATGTGGCCCGCCCTGGCGGCCGGGCTCGGCATGGTCCTGATCTACAACTCCTTCGGCACCCCGGTGAGCAGCAGCCGGACGGCCCCGCCCGTGGCCATCTCGTCCCCCTCCCCCGAGATCCTCGGCCACCACGCCGCCCCCGCCCCCGCCATGACGCCGAAGGCCCCCGTCGGCCCGTCGATGACACGTTCCGAGCCGACCCGGCTGGAGATCGACTCCCTCGGCATCGACGCGCCGTTCACCAACCTCTCGCTCGGCGCCAACGGCCAGCTGGACGCACCGCCGCCGGACGACAAGAACCTCGTCGGCTGGTACAAGGACGGCACCAGTCCGGGTGAGCGCGGCACGGCCATCGTGGCGGGACACGTCGACACGAAGACCGGCCCGGCCGTGTTCCTCCCGCTCCAGACCATCCAGCCCGGGGCCGAGGTCGACATCACCCGCGCCGACGGCTCGGTGGCGGTCTTCAAGGTCGACGGCGTACGGCAGTACAGCAAGGCGGACTTCCCGAACGACCTGGTCTACTCCGACAGCGACTTCGCCGACCTGCGCCTGATCACCTGCGGCGGCAACTACAACAAGACCGTCAAGGACTACGAGGACAACGTGGTCGTCTTCGCCCACCTCGACAGCTACACGAAGGGCTGACCCGGCGGCCGTCCCGCACGGCGGCCCGCACAACCATCCACCGGACCGCGAGGTCGAACGGGGCAGTACGGAACCCGCTTCCGTACTGCCCCGACCCACGTACCGAGCACCGGAGTTGATCGACGTGCCCGCTCTTTCCCCCCACCGCAGGCTGGTACTGGCGACCGGAATCGCCCTGCTCGCCGGAGCCCTGACCGCCCCGGCCGGCCACGCCGCCACCGCGAAGGCGCCGGACACGAAGGCGCCGAGCGCCAAGAGGCTGCACGACGACTTCAACGGCGACGGCTACCCGGACGTGGCCGTGGGCGCCCCCATGGCCACCGTCAGCGGCTCCGAGGGCGCGGGCGCGGTGAGCGTCCTGTACGGCGGCCCCGGCGGCCTCACCCCCACCCGCAAGCAGGTGCTGACCTGGCCGAACCGCCCCGGCATCGAGCAGCCGGGCGACGCCCGCTACGGCACCGGCCTGCGCGCCGCCGACCTGGACGGCGACGGATACGCGGATCTCGTCGGCCGCCTCTGGGCGACCACCACCGACGGCGACCAGGGCACCGTGCTGGCCGTCAACTGGGGCGGCCCCTCCGGGCTCTCCGCGAGCGCCACCCTGCTGAAGCCGGTCCCCGGCGACCAGGTGGACGGCACCGGCGACCTGGCCGTCGGTGATGTGGACGGCGACGGCCGCCCCGACATCGCGGTGGGCGACACGCGGCGCGGCGGCCATGTGCTGCACGGGCCGTTCACCCGTACCGGGGCGTGGAGCCGGGCCGGCGCGTTCTCCGTCGACGGCACGGCCGTGCTCGACACCTCCACGATCGCGCTCGGCGACCTGACGGGGGACGGTGCGGACGATCTGGTGATCCTCGGCTTCGGCCCGGACGACCCGTGGCAGCAGCACACGTACCTGCTGAGGAGCGGCAACGGCGGATTCGCCGCCCCGGTCGAGATCCTGGACGCCGACGGGGCCCCGGTCGGCGGCGACTCGGCGGGCATCGCCGATCTGGACCGGGACGGCCACGGGGACCTCGTGATCGGGCGTGCCGACGAGTGGTCGCAGGTGGACCCGCCGGCGAAGAAGGGCGGTGCGCTCTTCATCGCGTACGGCGGCCCGGACGGGGTCGGCACGGGCCGCGCGCCCGTCTGGATCAACCAGGACACCGAGGGCGTCTCCGGCACCGCCGAGTACCACGACCGGATGGGCTACAGCCTGGCGCTGGGCGACACGGACGGCGACGGCTACCCGGACATCGCCACCGGTCTGCCCGGTGAGCGGATCAACGGCATCGGCGAGGCCGGCCGGGTCCTGGTCCTCAAGGGCGGGCCGCAGGGCGTGAGCGGCGCGGGCTCCAAGGAGTTCGGCCAGTACACGGCCGGGGTGCCGGGGGTCGCCGAGGCGGGCGACCAGTTCGGCGAGGCGCTGGCACTGGGCGACCACGACGGTGCGGGCCGCGCGGAGATGGTGGTCGGCGACCCGGCGGAGAACTCGGCGCACGGCGCCCTGTGGACCTTCCGTACGGACGCCACCGGGATCGTCGCCCAGGGCTCCGCCTCGTTCGGTGCGGCCACCCTCGGCGCCCCGACCGGGCCGTCCATGTTCAGCCAGTACCTGACGCACTGACGTCCGCGCCCGCGAGCGGGGCCGGAGTCCGGGGCCCTACAGCCAGCCCTTCTCGCGGGCGATGCGGACCGCCTCCGCGCGGTTGCGGGCGGCCAGCTTCTGGATGGCCATGGAGAGGTAGTTGCGGACCGTGCCCTGCGAGAGGTGGAGGGCGGCGGCGATCTCCGCGTTGGTGGAGCCGTCCGCCGCCGTGCGCAGGACATCGCGCTCGCGTTCGGTGAGCGGGCTCGCCCCGTCGGCGAGTGCGGCCGCGGCGAGCGTGGGGTCGATGACCCGCTCCCCCGCCAGCACCTTCCGTACCGCCTCGGCCAGTTGGGCGGCCGGGGCGTCCTTCACCAGGAAGGCGTCGGCGCCCGACTCCATGGCCCGGCGCAGATAGCCGGGGCGGCCGAAGGTGGTGACGACGACGAGCTTCACGGCCGGGAGTTCGCGCCGCAGCAGCGCCGCCGCGTCGATCCCCGTCATGCCCGGCATCTCGATGTCCAGGAGCGCCACGTCGACGTCGTGCGCCCTGGCCGCCTCCAGTACTTCGTCGCCCCGGGCGACCTGGGCGACCACCTCGATGTCCGGCTCCAGGCCGAGCAGCGCCGCGAGGGCCTCGCGCACCATGGACTGGTCCTCGGCCAGAAGAAGTCTGATCATGCTCATTCCGTGGATCCTAGGCGGAACCGAGCGGGACGCTCAGGGTCAGGGTGAAGCCCTTGCCCCGGCCGGCTCCCCGCCCCGGGCCGTCCGCCGAGGTGGTGAGCGTGCCGTCGACGGCCGCGAGGCGTTCGGCGATGCCGGTGAGTCCGTTGCCCGGTTTGCTGCCCGAGGGGCCCACCCCGTCGTCCGCGACGGTGAGTTCGAGGACCGGGCCGTCCAGGGTCTGGCGCGGGGTGAGGGCGACGGTGCACCGCGTGGCCTCGCTGTGGCGTACGACGTTGGTGACGGCCTCCCGCAGCGCCCAGGCGAGCGCCTCCTCCGCCTGCTCCGGAAGGTCGCCGGGCACCTCGGCCGGGACGTCGGCGGTGACCCCGGCGGCGGCCAACGCCGTGCGTGCGCCGGCCAGTTCGCCCGGGAGGGTGGGGCGGCGGTAGCCGGTGACCGCGCTCCGTACGTCGATCAGGGCCTGGCGGCTCACCTTCTCGATGTCCGCCACCTGGGCGGCGGCCTGCTCCGGGTGGCCGGGCAGCATCCGGCCCGCCAGCTCGCTCTTGAGGGTGATCAGGGAGAGCGAGTGGCCGAGCAGGTCGTGCAGGTCGCGGGCGAGCCTGAGCCGCTCCTCGTTGGCGGCGAGCTGGGCGACGGTGGCGCGGGCCTCGCGCAGCTCGATCGTCGTACGGATCAGCTGCCGTACGCCGGTCATCGAGAAGCCGCCCAGCAGCGCCGGGAAGACCAGCGCGGTGATGATCTCGCGCGGGTGGTCGGCGGTCAGGCCCAGGCCGACCAGGGCCGCAGTGGCGGCGGGGATCAGCCACGCGGCCGTCCGCAGCGGGAGGGTGGCTCCGGCCGAGACCGCCACGTAGACGAAGAGGACCAGCCAGGAGGGGCCGAGCGTCAGGGTCAGCAGGGTGGCGAGTCCGCCGAGGAAGGCGATCGCGGCGTGGGCGCCGCGGTCGTTGCCGTCCCGGGGGGTGCGGCGCAGGACCAGGAGCAGATAGACGCCGACGAAGGCGAGCAGGCCGAGGGCGCCGAGCGCCGTCGCCCACGGGGTGTGGCCGCCGTCGGTCAGGTCCTTGACGGGCGCGCTCATGAACGCGAGCCAGATGCCGACCCAGAGCAGCTTGATCCATCGCTGTCTTCGGTTGGTGGGCGGGCGTCCGATCCCCACGGACGTCTCGTCGTCGTTCACGCCTTCAGGGTGTCCTTCCGGTAGAGCCAGGCCGCACCGCCCGCGAAGACCACGAAGTAGGCGCAGAGGATCGCGACGTCCTTGCCGTGCGGCGAACCGCCCATCTCGATCGCCTGTCCGAGAGAAGCGTACGCGTGCGTGGGCAGCCACTCGGCGATGTTCTGGAGCCACTGCGGGAAGGTGGCGCTGGGCATCCAGAGGCCGCCGAGGATGGAGAGCCCGAAGTAGATGATCATCGTGAGCGGGCGGACCGCGTCCCCGCTGGCCAGGTAGCCGATGGCCACCCCGAGCGCGGCGAAGACCAGCGAACCGGCCCAGATGACGCCGCCCAGCGCGAACCACTGCCAGGTCTCCACCCGTACGTGCTTGACGGCGGCGGCGACCAGGAAGACCACCACGATGCAGGGCAGGGTGACGATGGCGGCGCCGGCGATCTTCGCGAGGACGTAGCCCCGGCCGGGCAGCGCGGTGAGCCGCAGCTGGCGGACCCAGCCCTTCTCCCGCTCCTTGGCGATGCGCTCGCTGTTGCCCATCAGGACGGCGGTCAGCGCGCCGAAGGAGGCCATCGAGACCATGAAGAAGGCCTGGAAGGTGAGGTCGGTGTGCGGGACCCGGTCGGTGGTGTTCTGGGTGCCGGAGATCAGCAGGTAGATCACCGAGGGGTAGATGATCGAGAAGAACATGAACTTCTTGTTCCGCAGGGTGCGGGTCACTTCGAGCCTGATCAGGGCCCCGGAGAAGAGGTTCGTCATGCGGTCCTGGCCTCCTCGGCCTCGGTGATGGCGACAAAGGCCTGCTCCAGGCCCAGTCCGGCGACTTCGAGGGCGCGCGGGTAGAGCCCGAGCCCGTAGACGGCGTGGACCGTGGCGTCGGCGTCGTGCGACTGGATGCGGACCCGGTTGCCGGTGACGTCGAGCGCGGAGAGGTGCGGCAGGCCGCGCAGGGCGGCCTCGTCGACCGGGCCCTCCAGCTCGAAGGAGATCCGGCGGGCCCCGGCCCGCGCCTTGATCTCGGCGGCGGTGCCGTCGGCGAGCAGGCGCCCCTTGTGCAGGACGAGCACCCGGTCGGCGATCGCGTCGGCCTCTTCGAGGTAGTGGGTGGCGAACAGGACGGTACGGCCCTGCTCGGCCTGCTCGCGCATGGTGGCCCAGAAGGCCTGGCGGGCCGTGACGTCCATGCCGGTGGTCGGCTCGTCGAGGACGATCAGGTCGTTGGCACCGGCCGTGGCGAGGGCGAAGCGGACCCGCTGTTCCTGGCCGCCGGAGAGCTTGTTGACCATCCGTCCGGCGATCTGGGTGAGCCCCGCCCGGGAGAGCACCTCCGCCACCGGGAAGGGGCGGGGGTGCAGGGCGCAGGCGAGGCCGACCAGCTCCCCGACCGTGACGTCCTCCATCAGCCCGCCGCTCTGGAGCATCGCCCCGACCCGGCCCGCCGCGATGGCGTCCTGCGGGGTCGTACCGAAGACCTCGACGCTGCCGGAGTCGGCGGCGCGCAGGCCGAGCAGCAGGTCGAGGGTGGAGGACTTGCCCGCTCCGTTGGGGCCGAGGAGCGCCACGGTCTCTCCGGGGTGCAGTTCGAGGGTGAGCGCGTCGACCGCGCGCACCTCTCCGTACGTCTTGCTGACCTGGGCGAAGCGGACCGCGGCGGTCCTCGCCCCGGTGGCCTCGTCGGCTGTCGTCGTCATGGATCCAGCGTCGCGGAGCGCGGGCGCCCGCGGCAGAGCCGTTCCTCGTGGATTCGGCATGACAGATGTCATGCCCGGCAGGCTCGTCATGCCGGACGTACGCCGCCGCCCCCGGCCGGAGGGTCCGGTCGGGGGCGGCGGTCGGGTTCCGCGTGGTGCGCGCTCCGGTCAGCCGGTGGCGCCCGTCCCGTCGAGGGCGATGACGGCGGTGCGCTCGGCGGGGGTCTTGCCGAGCAGCGCCTTCTGCATCGCGTTGGCCACGTCGCCGGCGTCGAGCTGGCGCTTCTTGCCGTCGGCGCCGGTGACCATGATGCCGTCGAAGACGCCGTCGCAGAGGGTGTCGATGGCCTTCGAGTCGTACCGGGGGACCAGCTTCCCCTTGACCGGGACCATGGAGAGGATCTGCGGCAGCGACCTGGCCGGGCCGAACTGGATCTGCTTGGCCCCCGCCTTGATGGTGACCAGGCCCGACATCGCCGGCTGCGCGAACTCCTTCATCGCCCGGTCCAGCTCGGCCTGGTCGATGGTGGGTTCGTGCGTGCCGACGGGGAGTTCGACCACGTTGGAGCGGCCGGTCTGCACCTGGGCCCGGTACGCGTCGCGCACCGAGTTCATCGACCGGGCGACGTCCAGCGACTTGCCGGACTTCCCGGGGACGGCGACGGCCTTGCCGGGCTCGAACTTGATCGTGCCGTCGTTGGCGGAGCCGGAGACGCCCGCCAGGTCCGTCAGCGCGACGCCGAGCTTCTCCTCGTCGACCGGGATCACCGGGTCGACGGCACGCTTGGTGCCGAAGAGGGAGCCGATGACGGAGACCGGGTTGTAGTCGCTGCCCGCGGCGGCGCGCACGGTCTCCTGGCTGTCCAGGGCGAGCCCGGCCTTGTCGGGCGCGAGCTGGGTCTTGCGGCCGTCCACGGAGAGCTGGAGCGGGGCCACGGCACGCTTGCCGAGGGCGGCGTCCAGCTTCGTGGCGGCCTCCTCCTTCGTGCCGCCGCCGATGTCGACGCCGAGCACCGTGGTGCCCTTGGGCACGTCGGAGTGGTTCATCAGCAGCCCGGCGCCGTACGCGACTCCGGCCAGCCCGACCACGGCGGCGCCGAGGAGGACCAGCTTGGAGCGGCCCTTCTTCTTCGCGGGCGCGGACGCCGGTTCGGGCCGGGGGGCGGGCGCCGGTACGGCCGGGCCGCCGGGCCCCGCCGGGCCGGTGCCCATCGGGTCGCCGAGGCCGCCCGGGGACGGCTCGGGACGGATCCCGTCGGGCCCGCCCGGGAACGGGGACGCCGTCCGGCGCTCCGGCGGTACGACGGGGATGCCGCTGTTGAGCGTGTCACCGGACACATTGCCGCCCGGCACGTTGGCACCGGGCCCGGTGGGCGCCGGACCGGCGAACTGCGGGGTCAGCACGGCGGTGTCGTCCGACAGCCGGGGCACCGGACCGCCCGGGACGCCGAGGGGGCGGGGGCCCTTCGGGCCGTCGAGGTCCGGGGTGAGGGCGGAGGTGCCGGTGGCCGGTCCCGTGGTGGGCCCGGCGGGGCCGGGCGTGCGCACCCCGAGGTCGGGCGTGGGGCGTCCGCGGCCGAAGTCGTCGGGCCGGGGCGTGCCCTGACCGTCCGTGTGCTGCGGGCCGTCCGAGAAGTACGGCAGGTCGGGGCGGGGCGGGGCGGACGCGCCCGTGGCACCCTCGCCGCCGCCCACGACGGGCGTACCGGCCGCCGGAGTGCCACCGACGACGGGCGTACCGGCCGCCGGGGTACCGCCGACGACGGGGGTGCCGGCCGCCGGGGTGTTCGCGAGGGGCTTGCGCGGGGCGAACCAGTCGCTGCCGCTCTTCTCCCGGGCCGGCTTCTCGGCGGGCTCCGCCGCCGGGGCGGCCGTCCGGGCCTCGGCGGCCGAGGAGGCGCCGGAGGCGTCCGGCGCGTCCGCCGCGGGGCGCGGAACGCTGCCCGTGCGCTCGGCGTCGGTACCGTCGGCCTCCCCCACGGGCGTCCGCATGACGACGGGCGGGATCGGGCGCGAGCCGGGGATGTTGATCCGGATCCGCGTCGTCAGCGTCGTCTCGGTCCTGGGCTCGTCGGCCCGGGACGCGTCGGGGGCCTCCGGGCCTCCCTCCGGGGCGTCCTGCGAAGGGTTCGACGACGGATACTGGCGTGATCCGTACGGCGGCGTCCCCGAGGGGTACGCGGCGCCCCCGCGCCCCTGGGGCCCGGAGGACGTACTGTCAGTTTCACGACTCAAAGCAGGTTCTCCCGATTGGCTCCGCCGCCCGTACTTCCCCCCATGCCGCAGGCCTGGGGACGGCTCGGCGCGCGCACCACCATACTGGCCGCAGCCGACGGCCACCCCGCGACCGGGGGAAACGGCTGCCCGTCCCCCGCTCGGCCGGATACGGCCCAAGGGATCGGACGTGGCACTTTACTTGCCGGACTGGACGCTTCCGGCGCCCGGTCGGGGCACCCGCGACATGGTGGCACAGATCACAGCAACGGCCATCCCGCCCAGCAGGAAGAGACCGAGGCCCAGTTCGTCGCCGAAGACATAGTCGCCCTCCGGACGCCCGCCCAGCAGAACGAAGATGGAAATCAGCCATCCTGCGGCGGGGGCCAGCGCCCCGAGCTGGGTGCCGAAGACCAGCCGGCCGCCGAGGAAGAGCCCGGCCGCGCCCACCAGCGCCAGCAGCAGCCCGCCGGGGAACCAGGCGGCCTGGACCAGCGTCCCGGCGATCCCGACGAGCGCACCGAGCACGGCGAGGCCCGCGTAGGCGGCGATCCGGGCGGGGTTGACCGGGGCGGCCAGGCCGGTGGCGGGGGCCGGGGCCGGTGTGCGCCGCTTCCTGCCGTCGTCGCTCATCGCTCCGCTCCCGTCAGGCCCGCGAACAGGTCGTCCTCCCTGGTCCCCCGGGGTGCCCCGTGGTCGCCGCGCACCAACTCGTAGTACTCGGTGGTGAAGAGCGGCTGCCCGAGGTCGTTGGAGAGGGCGAAGAAGGGCCCGTCGACGGCGATCTGGGTGGCGTGGGCGCGCATCGCGGCGCTCTTCGCCGCGGCCTGGGCCGTGCCGTCGATCGCCGCGGCGATCCGGCAGTCGTCGACCACGCCCGGTACGTCGTCGAGGGCGGCGACGCCGGGGAAGGCGTCCGGCGCCGTCTCGCGGAGGCGGGCGAAGCCCTCCTCGGCGACGGTGCGCGGCACCCGGTTCCAGTAGATCTTGGCGATGGCGTGCGGGGCGCCGTCACCGGGGCGGTACGCGGGGTCGGCGGCGAGCTCGGCCGCGCGCATCGCGACGCGGTGGGCCTGGATGTGGTCGGGGTGGCCGTAGCCGCCGTCGGGGTCGTAGGTGACCAGGACCTGGGGGCGTACCTCGCGGACGACCTCCACCAGGTGCCCGGCGGCCTCGTCCACGTCGGCCGACCAGAAGGCGTGCGGGCGGTCGTTCTGCGCGGTCCCCATCATTCCGGAGTCGCGGTAGCGGCCGGGACCGCCGAGGAGCCGGTGGTCGGTGACCCCCAGCTCCTTCATCGCGGCGGCGAGTTCGCCCCGGCGGTAGGGGCCCAGGGTGTCGTCCCGGTCGGCCGCGAGATGGGCGAGCGAGGGCGGGATGACCTCGCCCTCCTCACCGAGTGTGCAGGTCACCAGAGTGACCCGGGCACCCTGGGCCGCGTACTTGGCCATGGTGGCGCCGTTGTTGATCGACTCGTCGTCGGGGTGCGCGTGCACCAGGAGGAGGCGCCGGGCAGGGAGGTCCGTCATGGGACCAGCCTACGAGCCGGGCACCCCGGTTCCCGCCCGCGCACCCGCCGTCGACGGGCCGGGCCTCAGAACTTGAGGCTGCCGATCATCCCCGCCACGTTCGAGGTCAGGTTCGAGATGCTCGGCGCGATCGACGAGCTGGCGAGGTAGAAGCCGAGCAGTGCGCAGACCACCGCATGTCCGCCCTTCAGTCCGGATTTCCGGATCAGCAGGAAGACGACGATCGCCAGCAGCACCACCACGGAAATCGAGAGTGCCACGGCGGTTCACCTCCATCAGTACGGTCGAAACGGGCAGCACACATGGAGCCAGCAGGTTTCATACCCACCAAGCGCTACGGATCATAACTATCCGTGGAAAGGCACTGATCGGTGCACGGCAGCACGAGGGGCGCACGCCCGGCCGAGGAGCACTCCCCGACCGATCGGTCGGGGACTAGGTTTCGTCGTATGACTTCACAGCGGATCTCGTTCCCCCGTCAGCACGCCCGGACCATGCGGTACACGCTCGGCGCCCCTCGTTCCTTCACCGTCTCGCCGGACGGGGAGCGGGTGGCCTTCCTCCGTTCGGAGTCCGGAACCGATCGCTCCGGCCGGCTGTGGGTGCTGGACCTGCCCCGGGACGGGGCGGCGCGGGAGCGGGTCGTCGCCGATCCGGTGGCCCTGCTGGGCGGTTCGGCGGAGCGGCTGTCCGCGCAGGAGCGGGCGCGCCGCGAGCGCAGCCGCGAGGGTTCCTCGGGGATCGTGGGCTACGCGGTGGACGCGGCCGTCGAGCTGGCGGCGTTCGCCCTCTCCGGGAAGCTCTACGTCGCCGGGCTGCGGTCGGGTACGGCACGTGCGCTGCCCGTTCCGGGCCCGGTGATCGACCCCCGGCCCGCACCGGACGGACGACACATCGCCTATGTGTCCAAGGGCGCGCTGCGGGTCGTCGACGCGGAGGGGGAGGGCGACCGGGCCCTCGCCGAGCCGGAGGCGGACGAGGTGTCGTACGGCCTCGCGGAGTTCATCGCGGCCGAGGAGATGCAGCGGTCGCGGGGCTTCTGGTGGTCGCCGGAGTCGGACCGGCTGCTGGTGGCCCGGGTCGACAACAGCCCGGTGCGGCGGTGGTGGATCGCGGACCCGGCCCATCCGGAGCGGCGGCCGGCCGAGATCGCGTACCCGGCGGCGGGGACGCCCAACGCCGAGGTGCGGCTCTTCGTGGTGGGTCTGGACGGCGCCCGGACCGAGGTGGTCTGGGACCGGACGAGCCACCCGTACCTGGCCCAGGTGCACTGGTCGTCCGGCGGGGCGCCGCTGCTGCTGGTGCAGTCCCGCGACCAGCGCGGCCATCTGTACCTCGCGGTGGACCCGGAGACCGGGCGGACCCGGACGGTGCACGCGGACGAGGACCCGGTATGGCTGGAAATCTACCCCGGCGTGCCCGCCTGGACGCCGGACGGACGGCTCGTGCGGATCGCCGACGAGGCCGGTGCCCGGGTGCTCGCGGTCGGCGACCGGCCGCTGACCGGGGCGCGGTTGCAGCTCAGGGCGGTGCTGGACATCGGGGAGTCGGACATCCTGGTGGCGGCCACGGCCGGCGAGGAGGCGGCCGCGCCGGAGATCGGCGAGACCCATGTCTACCGGGTCAACGAGCTGGGCACGGAGCGGGTCTCGGAGGAGGCCGGGGTGCACACGGCGGTCCGCGCGGGCGGGGTGACGGTGCTGGTCTCGCAGACCCTGGAGCGGTCCGGCTCCCAGGTCCGGGTGTTCCGGGACGGAAAGCCCGTCGCCACCGTGGCCAACCACGCGCAGGAACCGGTCATCTCCGCCCGGGTGCAGCTCACCGAGGGGGGCGCGCGACGGATTCCGTGCGCCGTGCTGCTCCCCACGGGGTACCAGGAGTCGGACGGTCCGCTTCCGGTCCTGATGGATCCTTACGGCGGGCCGCACGGCCGGCGGGTGGCCGCCGCACAGAACGCGCATCTCACCTCGCAGTGGTTCGCCGACCAGGGCTTCGCGGTGGTGGTCGCCGACGGCCGGGGCACCCCCGGACGTTCGCCCGCCTGGGAGAAGGCGGTCAAGAACAACCTGCTCCTCACCCTGGACGACCAGGTGGAGGCGGTGCAGGCGCTCGCGGACCGGTTCCCGCTGGACCTCGGCCGGGTGGCGATCCGGGGCTGGTCCTTCGGCGGCTACCTGGCGGCCCTGGCCATCACCCGGCGCCCCGACGTCTTCCACGCGGCGGTGGTCGGCGCCCCGGTGACCGACCAGCGGCTCTACGACACCCACTACACCGAGCGCTACCTCGGCGACCCCGCCGAGCAGCCCGAGGTGTACGCGTACAACTCGGTCGTCACGGACGAGGGGCTCTCCGAGGCCGCCGAGCAGGTGCGGCCGATGATGATCGTCCACGGCCTCGCGGACGACAACGTGGTGATGGCGCACACCCTCCGGTTCTCCTCCGCCCTGCTCGCGGCCGGGCGCCCGCACGAGGTGCTGCCGCTGAGCGGGGTGACCCATATGACGCCGCAGGAGCAGGTGGCCGAAAACCTGCTGCTGCTCCAGGTCGACTTCCTGAAGCGGTCGCTGGAGCCGAAGGACTGAGAGCGGGTCGCGCCCGCCCCCGTCACCAGCCCGGCGGCGGCTGGGACGGGGGCGGGGGCGGCGGCCCGAAGGGGCCGGGCCGCGCCCCGTAACCCGGTCCGAGACCCGGCGCGTACCCCGGCGGCGCGGGCGCCGGGGGCACCGGGCCCGGCAGCGCCGCCGCCAGCAGCGTCAGGGCCCCGAGGAACACCTCGAAGAACCCGGTCACCACGATCAGTTCGCTCTCGACCGGCAGGTCGAGGAAGTGCTGGAGCAGCTCGTAGTGGAACGAGCGGATCACGCTCAGGACCCCGTCGAGCAGCAGCAGCGCGGCGGCGATCAGCCCGAACGGCCGCGCGTGCACGGCCCGGGCGACCCCGCTCACCGCGGCGAACACGCAGAGCAGCGCCAGCAGGGCGGCGAACCAGCCGGGCGGCGGGCCCGTCAGCGGCTGGAAGACCCGGTCCCCGCCCAGGTACCAGTCCGGGTAGAGGTCGGGGCCCCGCACCGCCTGGCGGATCTCCCAGCCGACCGTGACCGCGGCGGCGGCGCCGAGCCCCAGGAAGACGACCACCCCGGCGCCCGTTCCCGGCCGGACCGGGGGGCTTTCGGTGAAGTCGCGCACCGGGCGGCGGCCCGCCCCGGCGGTGATGATCAGCGCGATGCCCGCGGCGAGCGCGGCGAAGGCGCAGATCAGGGCCCGGGTGCGCAGGTCGTCGGAGAACCGGGCGTCCATCCGGGACTCGCCGATGTTCCAGAGTCCGGGCAGCCGTACCGCGATGGTGACCACGCCGACGGCGACCAGCGCGGTGGCGGCCACCGAGGACCGCAGGACGACCACGGCCGCGACGGCGTACACCACGAGCAGCACCAGGTCGTACGCGGATGTCGTCGGCAGCATGGTGAACCGGGCGTCGTAGTAGCCCGCCCATCGCTGGCCCAACTGCCCGATGTCGTCAGCGGCGTTGATGTCCCGTACGATCCAGCCCGCGACCATCAGCGCGAGCACCGCGCACAGGATGGCGCCGGTGACCCTTGCCCCCCGTGTCAATATCACCCGAGCGATACTCACACCGTGGTGTCCGGCGGACAAGGGGTTGCACCGGTGTGGTGCGCGAACGGGCAACCGGCCGGGAGGGCTTGGCGGCTTCCCGGCCGGTACGCGTTACGCCCGGCCCGGCTCCCCGGGCTCCTCCGGCGTCTCCGGCTCCTCGGCCGCCCCAGGTGTCCCGGGTGCCTCCGCCTCCTCGGCCGTATCCGGCGCCCCGGTGACGTCCTCGGCGGCCGGCGGGCCCGGCACCTCCAGCAGCCCCTCCGGCGGGACCACCCGCTTCTCCTCCGCGAAGTGGCAGGCCGAGTCGTGCGCGGCCGGCGACTCCAGCAGCCGGAAGACGGCGGGCACGGCCAGCAGCGGCACCTCCAGCGCGCACCGTTCCTGCGCCTTCCAGCAGCGGGTGCGGAAGCGGCAGCCGGACGGCGGTTTGGCGGGCGAGGGGACGTCGCCGTGGAGGATGATCCGCTCCCGGTGCGCGCGGGCCGTGGGGTCCGGCACAGGGACCGCCGACAGCAGCGCCTGGGTGTACGGGTGCGTGGGGTGCTCGTAGATCTGCTCGTCGGAGCCGATCTCGACGATCCGGCCGAGGTACATCACGCCGACCCGGTCGGAGATGTGCCGGACGATCGACAGGTCGTGCGCGATGAAGACGTAGGCGAGCCCGAACTCCGCCTGGAGCCGGTCCAGCAGGTTGACCACCTGCGCCTGTACGGAGACGTCGAGCGCGGAGACCGGCTCGTCGGCGACGATGATCTCCGGGTTCAGGGCCAGGCCGCGGGCGATGCCGATGCGCTGGCGCTGGCCGCCGGAGAACTGGTGCGGATAGCGGTTGATGTACTCCGGGTTGAGGCCGACGACGTCCAGCAGCTCCTGGACCTTCCGGCGCCGGTCCCCCTTCGGGGCGACCTCGGGGTGGATCTCGTACGGCTCGCCGATGATGTCGCCGACCGTCATGCGCGGGTTCAGCGAGGTGTACGGGTCCTGGAACACCATCTGGATGTTCCGGCGCACCGCCTTCAGGGCGCGGCCCGAGAGCTTGGTGATGTCCTCGCCCTTGTACCGGATCGCACCGGCCGTCGGCTGCTCCAGGTGCACCAGCATCTTGGCCACCGTCGACTTGCCGCAGCCGGACTCCCCCACGATGCCCAGGGTCTCGCCCGCGGCCAGGTCGAAGGAGACCCCGTCGACCGCCTTGACGGCACCGATCTGTTTCTTGATCAGGATGCCCTGGGTCATCGGGTAGTGCTTGGCCAGGTCGCGGACCTCCAGGATCGGCCCACCGGTCCGCACGGCCGTTCCCGACGCGGGGCCGCCCGCCGTCTCGTCAGCGCGCATCGAGCGTCTCCTTCCAGAAGTAGCAGGCGCTCTCGCGGTGCGGGGCCACCCCGAACAGCGGCGGCACCTCGCCCCGGCAGACCTCCTGGGCCAGCGGGCAGCGCGGGTTGAAGGCGCAGCCGGGCGGGATGTGCAGCAGGTTGGGAGGCAGGCCCTTGATCGCGTACAGCTCCTGCCCCTTCTGGTCCAGGCGCGGGATCGACCGGAGCAGGCCCTTGGTGTACGGGTGGGCGGGGGCCCGGTAGATCTCGTGGACCGGGGCGGCCTCGACGATCCGGCCCGCGTACATCACGGCGATCTTGTCGGCGACGTCGGCGACCACGCCCAGGTCGTGGGTGATCAGGATGAGGCCCATGTTCAGTTCGCGCTGGAGCTCGGCGAGCAGGTCCATCACCTGGGCCTGGACGGTGACGTCGAGGGCGGTGGTGGGTTCGTCGGCGATGATCAGCGAGGGTTCCAGCGCCATCGCCATGGCGATCATGATGCGCTGGCGCATGCCGCCGGAGAACTGGTGCGGGTAGTTGCCCACCCGCTCCTTGGCC
Organism: Streptomyces sp. NPDC092952; assembly: GCF_044754785.1. Taxonomy (NCBI): domain Bacteria; kingdom Bacillati; phylum Actinomycetota; class Actinomycetes; order Kitasatosporales; family Streptomycetaceae; genus Streptomyces; species Streptomyces sp. NPDC092952. The sequence goes on from NZ_JBIVPT010000001.1 coordinate 129,425, forward strand.
GCCGGGATGCGGACCCGGTCCATCAGCTCGACGGCCTTGGCCTTCGCGTCCTTGCGGGACATCCCCCGGTGCACGACGAACATCTCGCCGAGCTGCTCCCCCACGCTGAGCACGGGGTTGAGGGAGGAGAGCGCGTCCTGGAAGATCATGGCCATCTCCTGGCCGCGGATCCTCCGGCGTTCGTCCTTCTTCATGGTGAGCAGGTCGCGGCCCTTGAAGAGGATCTCGCCGCCGGCGATCCGTCCCGGGGGCATGTCGAGGATGCCCATGACGGCCTGGGCGGTGACGGACTTGCCGGAGCCGGATTCGCCGAGCACCGCCAGCGTCTCGCCCTCGGCGACCGAGTAGTCGACGCCGTTGACGGCCTTGACGACCCCGTCGCGGGTGTGGAACTCCACGTGCAGATCGCGCACTTCGAGCAACATGGCAGCGGGCTCCTCAGCGCAGCTTGGGGTCGAGGGCGTCGCGCACCGCGTCGCCGAGCATGATGAAGGCGAGCACGGTGACCGCCAGGGCCCCGGCGGGCCAGAGCAGCATGTGCGGGGCGTTGCGGATGTACTGGGAGGCGGCGGAGATGTCGATGCCCCAGGAGACGGCGGGCGGTTTCAGCCCGACGCCGAGGAACGAGAGCGTCGCCTCCAGCGAGATGTACGTGCCGAGTGCGATGGTCGCGACGACGATGACGGGCGCGATGGCGTTCGGGGCGATGTGGCGCAGCAGCATCCGGCTGTTGGAGGCGCCGAGGGCCCGGGCCGCCTGGACGTAGTCGTTCTGCTTGGCGGTGATCACCGAGCCGCGGGCGATGCGGGCGATCTGCGGCCAGCCCAGCAGGACGATGAAGCCGATCACCGGCCAGACGGTGGCGCTGGTGACCACGGAGAGGAAGACCAGGCCGCCGAGGACCACCGGGATGCCGAAGAAGATGTCGGTGAGGCGGGAGAGCACGGCGTCCGACCAGCGGCCGAAGAAGCCGGCCAGGCCGCCGAGGAGGCCGCCGAGGAGGGTGACGCCGACGGTCGAGCAGACGCCGACGGTGACCGAGTTCCGGGCCCCGTAGACGGTGCGGGTGTACACGTCGCAGCCCTGGCCGTCGAAGCCGAAGGGGTGGCCGGGCTGGGAGCCCTGCTGGGCCTTGGCGAGGTTGCAGTCGAGGGGGTCCTGGTCGGCGATGAGCTGGGGCCAGATCGAGATGACGACCAGGAAGAGGATGACCAGCGCGGAGATGATGAAGACCGGATTGCGGCGCAGGTCGCGCCAGGCGTCGGACCAGAGGCTGCGGGGCTTCTGGGCGGGGCCGCTGCCGGAAGGGCCGCCGGGCGCCCTTTCGAGGGTGGTGCCCTCCGCCACGGCGAGGTCCATCGCCCCGCCCGATCCGGCCGACGAGATCGCCTCGCCCGGTGTCTGCTCAGGCATATCGGATCCTCGGGTCGAGTACGGCGTACAGCAGGTCGACGATCAGGTTCGCCGCCAGGAAGACCAGGACGAGGATGGTGACGAAGCCGACGACGGTCTGGGAGTTCTGGCGCAGGATGCCCTGGTAGAGCTGGTAGCCCACGCCGTGGATGTTGAAGATCCGCTCGGTGACGATCGCCCCGCCCATCAGGGCGCCCACGTCCGTGCCGATGAAGGTGACGACCGGGATCAGCGAGTTGCGCAGCAGATGGCGGACGACGACGCGGCGCTGGGGCAGCCCCTTGGCGACGGCGGTGCGCACGTAGTCGGCGCGGGCGTTCTCGGCGATCGAGGTGCGGGTGAGCCGGGTGACGTAGGCCAGTGAGACGGAGGCGAGCACCAGGCCGGGGACGAGCAGTTCGTTGAACGGGGCCTCCGGTGCGACGGAGGGTTTGATGACGCCCCACTCGACGCCGAGCAGCAGTTGGAGGAGGAGGCCGGTGACGAAGGTCGGGATGGAGATGACGACCAGGGTCAGGATGAGCACGGTGGTGTCGACGGGGCGGCCGCGGCGCAGTCCGGTGATGACACCGAGGGTGATGCCGATGACGATCTCGAAGACGATCGCCACGATGGTGAGCCGGATCGTGATGGGGAAGGCGGTGGCCATCAGGTCGGTGACCTTCTGCCCGTTGAACGCGGTGCCGAAGTCGCCGGTGAAGACGTTGCCCATGTAGGTGGCGTATTGCTGCCACACGGGCTTGTCGAGGCCGAATTCCGAGCGGAGCTGGGCGGCGGTCGCCGGGTCGCACTGGCGGTCGCCGCAGAGACCCGCGATGGGGTCGCCCATCACGTTCACCATGAGGAAGATCAACAGCGTGGTGCCGAAGAAGACCGGGATCATCTGCAGCAGCCGCCGGATCACATAACGTCCCATGCGGGGCTCCGGGGGTCGCGGGGTTCGAGGGCGCGGGGCCGGGGGTTGTCCGGTCCCCGGGGGGCGAAGTGCCGGGGGCCGGGCGGCCGGTGCGCGGTCGGCACCGGTGCCCGGCCCCGACGGGTCACTTGACCTTGATCTGCTCGTACACCGGGACGCTGAACTGGTTCAGCGTCACGTCGGAGATCCGGTCCGAGTAGCCCGCGCTGCCGTTCTGGTACCAGAGCGGGATGACGGGCATCTGGTCGGCGAGGACCTTCTCCGCGTCCTGGAAGGTCGAGACGGCCTGGGCCCGGTCGGTCTCGGCGTTGGCCTTGTCGACCAGGTCGTCGAACTTCTTGTTGCTCCACTTGCCGTCGTTGGAGGAGGCGTCGGTGTAGTAGAGCGGCTGGAGGAAGTTCTGGATGAGCGGGTAGTCCATCTGCCAGCCGGCCCGCCAGGCGCCGGTCAGCTTCTGCTGGGAGACCTGGCTGCGGAAGTCGGCGAAGGTGCCGACCGGGGCGCCGATGCAGGCCCTGTTGTTGCCCATCGCCCGGTTGACGCTGTTGCAGATGGCGTCCACCCACTCCTTGTGGGAGCCGGTGTCGGCGTTGTACGAGATCTTCAGCTGGCCACCGGGGATGCCGCCGCCCTCCTCGATCAGCTTCTTGGCCTTCGCCGGGTCGTACTCGCAGGGGGCGCCGCACAGCCCCTCCTTGAAGCCGCCCTTCTCGCCGAGGACCGGGGAGGTCCAGTCGGAGGCGGGGGTGCGGGTCTTCTGGAAGATCTGGTCGGTGATCTGCTTCCGGTCGATCGCCATCGACAGGCCCTGGCGGACCTTGACGCCGCCGGGGGTGTCCCACTTCTTGTCGTAGAAGGGGAAGGCGATGGTCTGGATGATGCCGGCCGGGGTGTTGATGTAGCGGTCGCCGAGGTCGGACTTGACGTTCTTGAGCTGCGAGGCGGGCACGTCGTCGACGAGGTCGAGGTTTCCGGCCGTCAGGTCCGTGTAGGCGGTGTTGTTGTCGGTGTAGACCTTGAGGTCGATGCCGCCGTTGACCGCCTTGTCGTCGCCCGGGTACCCGTCCCACTTGCGCAGGTTCATCGACGAGCCCTTGGTGTACTTGTCGACCTCGTACGGCCCGTTGCCGATCGGCTTGGAGATCCAGGCGGCGTGGTCGGTGAAGAAGGCCCTGGGGAGCGGGGCGAAGGCCGGGTAGCCGAGGGTGTCGGGCCAGAGGGAGAACTTCTGCGACAGCTTGACCGTGAAGGTGCGGTCGTCGACGGCCTTGAGGCCGGAGAGGGTGGTGGCGGTGGCGCTGCCGGACTCGGGGTGGACCTTGTCGTAGCCGTCGATGTAGCCGAAGAAGTAGGCGTTCTTCTGGTTGTTCTTCAGCAGGGCGCCGTAGTTCCAGGCGTCCACGAAGGACTTCGCGGTGACCTTCTCGCCGTTGCTGAAGGTCCAGCCGTCCTTCACGGTGACCGTGAAGTTCTGGTTGTCCTTGGTGTCGATCTTCTCGGCGAGCATGTTGGTGGCGGCGCCGGTCTTCGGGTCGTACCGCTTGAGCCCCCGGAAGATCATGTCGAGGACCTTGCCGCCCTGCACCTCGTTGGTGTTGGCCGGTTCCAGCGGGTTCTGCGGGTCACCCCAGGACGAGCTCACGATGCCGTCCGCGCCACTGCCGCCACTGCTGCTGCCCCCGCCGCCGCATGCCGTCGCGGCCAGCGCGACGACCGCCGCGCATGCGGCCCACTTGGCCCGTGTGGCTCCGCGCATGGAGTGCCTCCTCGTAGTGCTCGTCTCACTTAGGGCAAATATCACCGCACAAGGGACGTCATGCACATCTATCCCACCCATTCGGGCGCGTCGCAGTCGATGTCGAGTGGCACACTGCGAGCGATTCCGCTCCGCGCGCACGATCCGGCGCACGACCGGTCCGCAGGACCGGCGGCAGCGACCCGGTAACGGCCGCGCATCGAATACGCATCGACCGCGAGTCGGTCTGATCCGATGTACGCATTCCGAGACAACCACGCCCGCATATCGGACTCATTGCCGGAGTTCACCCGTTAAGCCGTGTTCGTGCCTCCGAAAAAGCCAAACGGAAGCAAAGCCACGCCCTTGACTTGGTCATGGATTTGCAAAGTTTCCAAAGAGCGTGCCAAGGGCGTCGGACATTCATTGACCCTGCATGAATTGCGTTGAAAAAGTCCCGGTAGCCCGTAGGTGTTGCCCTGCGGAGTCCTTCGACCCTCCGGGCCAGGAGCACCATGACGATTCCAACGCCACAAGCCGCCGCCTCCGTTGAGGCGGAGGACGAGAACCCTCGCCCCGCGGCAAGCCCCGCCGCGTCCAAGGGCGACGCCGGCCGTTCGCCGAGCAAGATGGCCTGGCTGCGTTTCAAGCGCGACCGCACAGGCGTGATTTCGGCCTATGTGGTCATTTTCTTCTTCGTGATCGGCATCGCCGCGCCGCTGATCGCGAAGCTCTACGGGAAGGACCCGTACACGACGTACGGGCAGAACGAGCCCGGTCTGCTGGACGACTTCAGCTCGCCGATCCTGCCCAACGGCGGTATCAGCGGCGACTACTGGTTCGGCATCGAACCGGGTCTGGGCCGGGACGTCTTCACCTTCCTGCTCTACGGGATCCGCAACTCCCTGCTCATCGCCACCGCGACGACCCTGCTGGTGACCCTGTTCGGCATCGTCATCGGCATCACCGCGGGCTACCTCGGCGGGAAGACGGACTACCTCATCGGCCGGGTCATCGACATCCTGCTGGCCTTCCCCTCCACGCTCTTCTTCATCGCCTTCTGGCCGGTGATGCTGTCGATCCTGGTCCCCCCGGAGGAGAACACCCCGACCTGGCTGATCGTCGTCAGTCTCATCACGGTGATGACCGCGTTCGGCTGGGCCTCCATCGCACGACTCCTGCGCGGCGAGGTACTCGCCCTGCGCGAGCGTGAGTTCGTCGAGGCCGCCAAGGTCACGGGAGCGTCTCCGGCACGCATCATCTTCAAGGAGCTGCTGCCGAACCTCTGGACGCCGATCCTGATCCAGGCCACGCTCGCGCTGCCGATGTACGTCACCGCCGAGGCCGGTCTCGCCTTCCTCGGCGTCGGCCTCAGCGACCCGACGCCCGACTGGGGCGTGATGATCCAGCGCGGATCGGACGTCTACCAGAGCGACATCACGTTCATGCTCTTCCCCGGCGTCTCGATGGTGATCTTCGTCATCGCCTTCAACCTGCTGGGCGACTCGGTGCGTGACGCACTGGACCCGAAGACCAAGCGCTGAACCGCACTTCCTCCGGCGGGCGACGGGGCCCGCCGGATTGATCGTTTCTCCATCGACCAGAGCAGGAAGCCATGTCCCTTTCCCGCAGAAACTTCGTCATCGCCACGTCGGTCGCGGCCGGCGGATCGATGCTCCTTTCCGCGTGCAGCAGCGGCAGCACGGCCAAGAAGGGCGGCGGTGCCGGACACGGCGGTGCCGACAAGTACACCGGCTCGGTCGTCGTCGGCACGAAGGCCGACTCCACCGGTCCCGCCCCCGAGATCCCGGGCGCCAGGAAGGGCGGCACGATCAACGGCCTCGCGCCGAGCGACTTCTCGCACCTGGACCCGCAGCGGATCTACTACTCCTGGAACTCCCAGTTCGGTGACCTCGTCATCCGCTGCCTGACCGGCTACAAGATCGCCGCGGACGGCACGATGAAGCTCGTCGGCGACCTCGCCACCGACGCGGGCACCATGTCCGACGGCGGCAAGACCTGGACCTTCACCCTGAAGGACGGTCTGAAGTGGGAGACCGGCAAGGAGCTCACCGTCGAGGACGTGCGCCACGGCATCGAGCGCGGCTTCGCCAGCTTCACCACCGAGGGCGCCGGCTACGTCCAGGGCGCGCTGACGGGCACCTCCAGCTACCGCTCGAAGTACAAGGGCCCGTTCAGCGGCAAGCACCTCGACTCGGTGGTCACCGACGCCAAGGCGAAGACGATCACCTTCAAGCTGGCCGAGGCCCGCCCGGACCTCAACTTCACGCTGGCGATGACCTCCTACGGCGCCGTCCCGGTCCAGGGCGACACCAAGGAGAAGTACGACAAGGACCCGGTGAGCTGCGGTCCGTACCGGGTCAAGGCGCACTCCATCGACAAGTCGATGACGCTGGTCCGCAACCCGCACTGGGACCCCAACACGGACTCGATCCGCAACGCGTACCCGGACAGCTTCACCTACGAGTTCGGCCCGGAGTCGCTCCAGGCCGCCGACCGCCTGATCGCCGACAACGGCGACGACAAGTACTCGTACATGGCGTACAGCGGTGTCCCGGCCGAGCGCATCCAGAAGGTCCTCACCGACCCGGAGCTCAAGAAGCGGACCTTCAACGGCCTGCTGAGCGGCATCTACTACTACGCCATCAACACCAAGCGGATCACGGACCTGAAGGTCCGCCAGGCCCTCATCCACGCCTGGCCGCTGGAGCAGATCCGCAAGATCTACGGTGGCCCGTCGGCCGGTGACTACGCCTCCTCCATCCTCAGCCCCGACATCGTCGGCTACGCCAAGGACGACGTCTACGGCAAGCTGAAGAAGCCGCAGGGCGACCCGGAGGCGGCGAAGAAGCTGCTGAAGGAGGCCGGCAAGGAAGGCCAGAAGATCGTCTACGCCTTCCCGGTCGGCAACACGTACAACAAGACCAAGGTCGTCATCGAGAACGCCCTCAAGGCGGCCGGCTTCGACCCGGTCATCAAGCCGCTGGACGCCACCAGCTACTACGACCAGATCCAGCAGATCGACAACCAGTTCGACGTGATGTGGTTCGGCTGGTCCCCGGACTGGCCGACCGGCTACACCCTGATGCAGCCGCTGTTCGACGGCGGCACGGTCGCCAACGGCGGGAACAACATCTCCCAGCTGAAGGTCGACTGGGTCGACGAGGCGATCAAGAAGAACGTCGCGATCGCCGACCCGAACGAGGCCGGCAAGGCCTGGGCCGCGCTGGACAAGCGGATCATGACGGAGGAGGCGCCGATCATCCCCGAGACGTTCCAGCGCCGCTTCTACCTCTACGGCGAGAAGATCGGCGGGGCGATGTTCCACCCGCTGTACTCCTCGGCCATCAGCTACAAGATGTACGTGAAGGCCTGACGCCGACACTTCCGGGGCGGGGCGCCCGCGTGGCGCCCCGCCCGCTCCACTCCCCCTTGTCGGCGCCTGCCAGGGAAACCCATCGCCATGTTCCGCTTCCTCATCCGCCGGGCTATCGGCGCACTGGTCATCCTGCTGATCATCAGTGTCATCACATTCGTCCTCTTCTACGTCGCGCCCCGCGACCCGGCCCGTGTGGCCTGCGGCAAGGTGTGCACACCCGAGACGCTGGCACTGGTCAGGCACAACCTCGGCATCGCCGATCCGTTGCCGGTGCAGTACTGGCACTGGCTCCAGGGCGTGTTCGTCGGCCGGGACTACAGCTCCTTCGGCCACTGCCCGGCCCCGTGCCTGGGCTACTCCTTCACCAACCGCGAGCCGGTCGTCGGCACCATCATCGACCGCCTCCCCACGACGCTCTCCCTCTCCGTCGGCAGCGCGTTCGTCTTCGTGATCTTCGGCGTGGGCACCGGCATGCTCGCCGCGGTCAAGCAGGGCAAGTGGCTGGACAAGATCGCGTCCTCGGCCTCGCTGGTCGGCTCGTCGATGCAGATCTACTTCGTCGGCGTCATCGCGATGTACTACCTCGCGGACCAGTGGCACCTCATGAGCCGCCCCAAGGAGGTCCCGCTCAGCGAGGACCCGGCCGGCTGGTTCACCGGACTGCTGCTGCCCTGGCTGGTGCTGGCGCTGATCTTCACCGCCAACTACACCCGTATGACCCGCTCCCAGCTGGTGGAGACGCTGAGCGAGGACTACGTGCGCACCGCGCGCGCCAAGGGCCTCTCCCGCCGGACGGTGTTCTTCAAGTTCGCCTGGCGCGGCGCCATGGGCCCGATCGTCACCATCTTCGGCCTCGACATCGGCGTGCTGCTCGGCGGCGCGATCATCACCGAGAAGACCTTCGGTCTGCACGGGATCGGCGCCCTCTCGATCAAGGCCGTCAGTGACAACGACCTCCCGATGATCCTCGGCGTGGTCCTGGTCGCGGCAGCGGCGATCGTCGTCTTCAACATCATCGTCGACGCCGTCTACGCCCTCATCGACCCGCGCGTCCGCCTCGCCTAGGGAGAGATCCAATGAGCACCCCCTTCCTCTCCGTACGCGATCTGCGCGTGCACTTCTCCACCGAGGACGGCATGGTCAAGGCCGTCGACGGCCTCTCCTTCGACGTCGAGAAGGGCAAGACCCTCGGCATCGTCGGCGAGTCCGGCTCCGGCAAGTCGGTGACCAACCTGACCATCCTCGGGCTGCACCACCCCGACCACACCGAGATCGAGGGCGAGATCCTGCTCGACGGGCAGGACCTGCTCAGCGCCTCGGAGCGGGAGCTGGAGCGGCTGCGCGGCAACAAGATGGCGATGATCTTCCAGGACGCCCTGGCCTCGCTGTCGCCGTACCACACCATCGGCCGGCAGATCGGCGAGACGTACCGCAAGCACACCGGCGCCTCCAAGAAGGAGGCCCGGGCGCGGGCCATCGAGATGCTGACCAAGGTGGGCATCCCGCAGCCCGACCTTCGGGTGGACGACTACCCTCACCAGTTCTCCGGCGGTATGCGCCAGCGCGCGATGATCGCCATGGCGCTGGTCTGCGACCCGGCGCTGCTGATCGCGGACGAGCCGACGACCGCGCTGGACGTCACCGTGCAGGCCCAGATCATCGACCTGCTCAAGGACCTCCAGCAGGAGACCGGCACCTCGATCATCTTCATCACCCACGACCTCGGCGTCATCGCCGACGTCGCCGACGACGTGCTGGTGATGTACGGCGGCCGCTGCGTGGAGCGCGGTACGAAGAAGGAGGTGCTGCGCGCCCCGCAGCACCCGTACACCCTGGGCCTGCTGAGCTCGATGCCGAGCCTGAACGGCCCGGTCGACGTGCCGCTGTCGCCGATCCCCGGCACCCCGCCGAGCCTCCTCAACCCGCCGAGCGGCTGCCGCTTCCACCCGCGGTGCTCCTTCACCGAGCAGGTGGGCGGCGGGCGCTGCGCGAGCGAGCAGCCGCCGTTGGAGATCACCGCCGGGCGCGGCTCCGCCTGCCACCTCACCGCCGAGCAGCGTGCCGAGTTCTTCGCGGACTTCACCGGCACCCGGGCCAACTGACGTACAAGAGACGGGACTTCCCCACCATGAGCAGCACAGATCCCCTCCTGGACGTCTCCGGACTCACCAAGCACTTCCCGATCAAGGCCGGTTTCCCGATCCGGCGGACGGTCGGGGCGGTGCAGGCGGTCGACGGACTGGACTTCACCGTCGCCGAGGGCGAGAGCCTGGGCCTGGTCGGCGAGTCCGGCTGCGGCAAGTCGACCACGGGCCGGCTGATCACCCGGCTCCTGGAGCCGACGGCCGGCCGGATCTCCTACCGCGGGCAGGACATCACGCACGCCTCGCGCAAGGAACTGGCCCCGGTCCGCTCCGAGATCCAGATGATCTTCCAGGACCCGTACGCCTCGCTGAACCCCCGGCAGACCGTCGGCAAGATCATCACGGCTCCGATGGAGATCAACGGCATCGAGCCGGCGGGCGGCCGCGAGGCGCGCGTGCGGGAGCTGCTGGAGACCGTCGGGCTCAACCCGGAGCACTACAACCGCTTCCCGCACGAGTTCTCCGGCGGTCAGCGCCAGCGCATCGGGGTGGCCCGCGCGCTCGCCCTGGAGCCGAAGCTGATCGTCGCGGACGAGCCGGTCTCGGCGCTGGACGTGTCGATCCAGGCGCAGGTGGTCAACCTGCTCCAGAAGCTCCAGAAGGAGCTCGGGATCGCCTTCCTGTTCATCGCCCACGACCTGGCGGTCGTACGGCACTTCTCGCAGCGCGTCGCGGTGATGTACCTCGGCCGGATCGTCGAGATCGCCGACCGCGAGGACCTGTACGGCAACCCGCGCCACCCGTACACCCGGGCGCTGCTCTCGGCCGTGCCGGAGGCCTCCGCCGACGACACCCCGGCCCAGGAGCGCATCCGGCTCGCCGGCGACGTCCCCTCCCCCGTCAACCCGCCGTCCGGCTGCCGCTTCCGCACCCGCTGCTGGAAGGCGACGGACAAGTGCGCGAGCGAGGCTCCGCCGCTGGTGCGGATCGAGGGCAGCCGTGAGGGCCATCTGACGGCCTGCCACTACCCGGAGGACACCCGGACCACCGGGTCCGTCCCCAAGGCCCGTGAAGCCGCCTCCGGACCCGCCTCCGGGTCCGGGTCCGACGAGAAGGCCTGACGCTCCCGGCGGGGGGGGGGGGGGGCCCCCCCCCCGCGCGCCGGCGCCCCCCCCCCCCCCCCCCCCCCCCCCCGCCCCGGCCCCCCCCCCCGCCCCCCCCCCCCCCCCCACGCCCCCCCCCCCCCCCGGGGCATGG
>NZ_JBIVPT010000001.1:140237-573687 GCF_044754785.1 Streptomyces sp. NPDC092952
CGCCCCGGGGGGGCCGGGGGCCAGGACCCGACCGGTCCGGCCCCGGGCCCGCCGGCCCCGAGGAACCGGGCGCGGGCGCCCCTGACCCGAGCCACCCGCGTACCCGGTCCCGATGGAGAAGAGAGAAGCGCCCGGAACCGATCGGTTCCGGGCGCTTCGGTGTTCTGCGGGTGCGTGGCTACGAGGCCGCGCCCACGACGTCGCGCTCCTCGGCGAAGTGGCAGGCCGACTCGTGCGCCGCGGGGGTGTCGGAGCCCTTGAAGCGCTCGGGAACGGCCAGCAGCGGCAGTTCCGTGGAGCACTTGTCCTGGGCCTTCCAGCACCGGGTGCGGAAGCGGCAGCCGGACGGCGGGTTCGCCGGCGAGGGGACGTCACCGGTGAGGATGATCCGCTCGCCGCGCTCACGGGCCTCGGGGTCCGGGACCGGGACCGCCGACAGCAGCGCCTGGGTGTAGGGGTGCGTCGGGTGGTCGTAGATCTCGGTGTCCGTGCCGATCTCGGCCATCTTGCCGAGGTACATCACGCCGACCCGGTCGGAGATGTGCCGGACGATCGACAGGTCGTGCGCGATGAAGACGTAGGACAGGTTGAACTCGTCCTGGAGCTTCTCCATCAGGTTGATGACCTGCGCCTGCACCGATACGTCGAGCGCGGAGACCGGCTCGTCGCAGATGATGATCTCCGGGTTGAGCGCGAGGCCGCGGGCGATGCCGATGCGCTGGCGCTGGCCGCCGGAGAACTGGTGCGGATAGCGGTTGATGTACTCCGGGTTGAGGCCGACGACGTCCAGCAGCTCCTGGACCCTGGCCCGCCGGTCGCCCTTGGGGGCCACCTCGGGGTGGATGTCGAAGGGCTCGCCGATGATGTCGCCGACCGTCATGCGCGGGTTCAGCGAGGTGTACGGGTCCTGGAACACCATCTGGATGTTCCGGCGGACCGCCTTCAGGGCGCGGCCGGACAGCTTGGTGATGTCCTGGCCCTTGTAGAAGACCTCGCCCGCGGTGGCGGTCTCCAGCGTCATCAGCAGCTTGGCGACGGTGGACTTGCCACAGCCGGACTCGCCGACGATGCCGAGGGTCTCGCCCTGGTAGAGGTCGAAGGAGACCCCGTCCACGGCCTTGACCGCACCGACCTGGCGCTTGAACAGGATGCCCTGGCTCAGCGGGAAGTGCTTGACCAGATTGCGCACCTGGAGGATCGGCTCGCCGCGCTCCACCGGGGCCTCGATGGCGGCGACCGCCGCCGTGTCGTCGGCGGCGTCCACCGCGACGACCTCGGTGACGTTCGGGGTGGCGTCCATGGAACCGTCCGTCTTGTCGTTCTCAGCCATGGATCGTCTCCTTCCAGAAGTGGCACGCGCTGCCGCGGCCGGGCAGCTCGGAGCCGTCCTGCTCGGTCACCGTGACCAGCTTGGGGATCTCCGTGCGGCAGATGTCCTCCGCCTTGGGGCAGCGCGGGTTGAAGGCGCAGCCCGAGGGGATCTTGAGCAGGTTGGGCGGCAGGCCCTTGATCGCGTAGAGCTCCTGGCCCTTCTGGTCCAGCCGCGGGATCGAGTCGAGCAGGCCGCGGGTGTACGGGTGCGCGGGGCGCTTGTACAGCTCGTGCACCGGCGCGGTCTCGACGATCCGGCCCGCGTACATGACCGCGATCTTGTCCGCGACGTCGGCGACGACGCCGAGGTCGTGGGTGATCAGGATCAGGCCCATGTTGAACTCCGTCTGGAGCTCCTTGAGCAGGTCCATGACCTGGGCCTGGACCGTCACGTCGAGCGCGGTGGTCGGCTCGTCCGCGATGATCAGGTCCGGCTCCAGCGCCAGGGCCATGGCGATCATGATGCGCTGGCGCATACCGCCGGAGAACTGGTGCGGGTAGTCGTTCACCCGCTGCTTGGCGGCGGGGATCTTGACCCGGTCCATCAGCTCGATGGCCTTGGCCTTGGCCTCCTTGCGGGAGAGCCCCTGGTGGACCCGGAACATCTCGCCGAGCTGGTAGCCGACCGAGAGCACGGGGTTCAGCGAGGAGAGCGCGTCCTGGAAGATCATGGCGATCTTCCGGCCGCGGATCTTCCGCCGCTCCTCGTTGCTCATGGTCAGCATGTCCTGACCGCGGTAGAGGATCTGGCCCTGCGGGATCTTCCCGGGCGGCATGTCGAGGATGCCCATGATCGCCTGGGCGGTCACGGACTTGCCGGAGCCGGACTCGCCGAGCACGGCGAGGGTCTCACCCGAGTCCACGCTGTAGTTCACACCGTTGACGGCCTTGGCGACGCCGTCACGGGTGTGGAACTCCACGTGGAGGTCACGCACTTCGAGGAGCGGTGCGCTCTCCGACGCCCCGGAGCGGGGCGCCGGGCTGTCTGCTGTCTTGTCCATGGTGGTCACGTCGTACGCCCTCCTCAGCGCAGCTTCGGGTCGAGGGCGTCGCGGACCGCGTCGCCGAGCATGATGAACGCGAAGACCGTGAGGCTGAGCATTCCGGCGGGGAACAGCAGCGCGTGCGGGTTGTCGCGGATGGCCTGGCTGCCCTCGGCGATGTCGATGCCCCACGAGATCGTCGGGTCGGCGAGGCCGAGCCCGAGGAACGAGAGCGTCGCCTCGGCCGAGATGTAGCCGCCGAGCGCGATGGTGGCCACGACGATGGTCGGGGCGAGCGCGTTCGGCAGGACGTGGCGGAAGAGGATGCGCGGGGTGCCGGCGCCGAGTGCCCGGGCCGCCGTCACGTAGTCCGCCTGCTTGGCGGTGATGACGGAGGAGCGCATCACTCGGCAGATCGAGGTCCAGCCCAGGAAGGCGAGGGCCAGGATCACCACGTAGACCTTGCGCTCGGTGAAGGCGTTCAGGACGACCATCGCGCCGAGCAGGAACGGGATGCCGAAGAAGATGTCGGTGACCCGGGAGATGATCGAGTCGAGCCAGCCGCCGAAGTAGCCGGCGAGCATGCCGAGCAGACCGCCGACCAGGGTGACGGCGGCGGTGACGCCGACGCCGACCAGGATCGAGGCGCGGGTGCCGTAGATGACGCGCGCGTAGATCGAGCGGCCCTGGCCGTCGTAGCCGAACCAGTCGGGCTTGAAGAAGTGCCCGAGCTCCGGCTTGGTCAGGAAGTGGTTGGTCAGGTCGCCGTCGCGCGGGTCCGCACCGGTGAACAGACCGGGGAACGCCGCGATGACCAGCAGCACGACCAGCAGGATCGAGGATATCCAGAACATCGGGCGGTGACGCAGGTCGAACCAGGCGTCACCCCAGAGACTGCGCGGCTTGTCCTGCTTCTTGGCGTCGGCCGCGGGCGCCGCGGTGGCCTCGGCCACCGCTTCGGTCTGGGTCTTGGTCGCGTCAGGCATACCGGATCCTCGGGTCCAGGACCGCGTACAGCAGGTCGACAAGCAGGTTGATCACAAGGATGACGAGGACGAAGACCGTGACGACACCGACGATCGTGGAGCCCTCGCGCTGCTGCAGCGCCTTGAAGAGCAGGTTTCCGACACCCTGGACGTTGAAGATGCCCTCGGTGACGACCGCGCCGCCGATGAAGCCGCCGACGTCGGTACCCAGGAAGGTGACGACGGGGATCAGCGAGTTGCGCAGCAGGTGGACACCGACGATGCGGCGCCGCGGCAGGCCCTTGGCCATGGCGGTGCGCATGTAGTCGGCGCGCAGGTTCTCCGCGAAGGTGGTGCGGGTCAGCCGTGCCACGTACGCCATGGAGAGCATGGCGAGCACGAAGCCCGGCAGGAACAACTGCGCGTAGTCCGTCGAGTCCTGGACGTTCGGTGCCACCCAGCCGAGCTGGTCCGCGAGGACGAAGCGGGCGAGGAAGCCGAGCACGAACACCGGGATCGAGATGACGATCAGGGTGAAGATCAGCACGCCGGTGTCGGCGGCCTTGCCGGCCCGCAGACCGGCCCAGGCACCGAGCCCGATGCCGACGATGATCTCGATGATCATGGCTACGGCGGTCAGCCGCAGGGTCACCGGGAAGGACTCGGACATCTCGTCGATGACCTGGCGACCACCGAAGGTCTTGCCGAAGTCGCCCTGGAAGAGATTGCCCATGTAGTCGACGTACTGCTTCCACAGGGGCTGGTCGAGTCCGAACTCATGGCGGAGCGACGCGACCTGTGCGGGGTCTGCCGCCTTGTCTCCCCACATCGCCCGGATGGGGTCACCGGGAAGGATGTGGACCATGAGGAAAATAATCAGAGTGGTCCCGATGAAAACCGGGATCATCTGGAGCAGTCGCCTTGCGACGTAACGCCCCATCATGCCTCCATGCCGTGAGGGGTCGGCGATGGCCTACTCAGAGTTGTCTCCGCCGCGGGGGTGTGGGGGAGAAGCCCCGGGGCCGACGCCTACGGGCCGGCCCGTCGCTCCTCCGATGAGGAGCGACGGAACCGGCCGTCGGATCCCGATAGTTACTTCTTGGCCTTCACCTGGACGTCGGTGAAGATGGGGTCGCCGTCCTGGCCGTAAACGATCTTGCCGAAGACGTTGGTCGACTGGCCCGAGTTGACCTTGTAGAACCACAGCGGGATGGCCGGCATGTCGTTCTTCAGGAGCTGCTCGGCCTCCTGGTACATCTTCACGGTCTCGTCGAGCGTCTTGGCCTTGTCGGCGTCCGAGGCGAGCTTGTCGAACTCCTTGTTGGAGTAGCCCGACGTGTTGCCCGCGGCGGTGGTGCCGTACAGGTCACGCATGAAGTTCGAGTTGACCGGGTAGTCGAGCACCCAGCCACCGCGGTACATGGACTTGACCTGCTTGTTGTCACGCGCGTTCAGGTCGGCCTGGAAGTCCGGCTTGGAGTCGCCGACGCACTCGACACCGGTGGCCTTGCGGATGCTGTTGCAGACCGCGTCGACCCACGGCTTGTGGGACTGGTCGGCGTTGAACTGGATCGAGATCTTGTTGCCCGGGACGCCGCCGCCCTCTTCGATCATCTTCTTGGCCTTGGCCGGGTCGTACTTCACGACGTCGCCGAGGGCGCCGGCCTTGTAGCCGAGCACGCCGCGGGCGACGAAGGAGTCGGCCGGGGTGCGGGTGCCGTGGAGGACGGTCTTGGTGATCGTGTCACGGTCGATCGCCATCGACAGACCCTGGATGACCTTGGGGTCGATGTTCTTGAACTGCTTGGTGTAGAACGCCGGGACGATCGACTGCACCGCGGAGTACTCGGCGTCGATGGCACGGTCGCCGAGGTCCTGCTTGTAGCTGGTCAGCGCGGTCGTCGGGACCTGCTCGATCCAGTCGAGGTTGTTCGACCGGAGGTCCGAGTAGGCGGCGTCGGCCGTGGTGTAGTTCTTGAAGTCGATGCCACCGTTCTTGGCCTTGTTCGGGCCCTGGTAGTCGTCGAACTTGCGAACCTTGATCAGCTTCTTGTGGTCCCACGAGACGAACTTGTAGGGGCCGTTGCCGATCGGGTGCTGGCCGGCGGCGGCCGGGTCCTTGAAGAAGGACTCGGGCAGCGGGGCCCACACGTCGTAACCGAGCTTGTACGCGAAGTACGAGACCGGGCCGGTCAGCGTGATGGTGAAGGTGTTGTCGTCGACGACCTTCAGACCGGACATCTTGTCCGACTTCGGGGAGCCCTTCTCCGGGTGGACATCGGCGTAGCCCTTGATGTCCTGGAACCAGCTGGAGTTGGTCTGGTTGTTCTTGACGTTGGCCGACCAGTTCCAGGAGTCCACGTAGGACTTCGAGGTCACGGTGGTGCCGTCGTGGAACTTCCAGCCCGGCTTGAGCTTCACGGTCCAGACCGACGAGTCGGCGTTGGGCGTCACGGACTCGGCGTTGACGTTCACGAGCTTGCCGGTGCCGGGCTCGTAGTCGACCAGGCCGGAGAAGATGGTGCGCAGGACACGGCTGCCCTGGCTCTCCTTGGCGTTGGCCGGCTGGAGCGGGTTCTGCGGCTCGCCGAGCTGGGCGGTCAGGATCCCGTTCGGGTCCGCCTTGCCCGAGTTCATGGCCTTGTCGCCACCGTCGTCGTTACCACCACAGGCAGTCGCGGCCAGGGCGATGATGGCCGCACCCGCGACCCACTTGGCGCTCTTGGCACCACGCATGGGTTTCCTCCTCATGAGTCCACTTTTGACTACAAGAAGGGCACTGGAGTGATACACCGACACCCCTGACGGTGATCGTTCAGTGCCCCTAGTGTGCTCGTGAGTCGGCACTCCCCACAGTGCGTGACCCATTGACCCGAGCTCAATGGAGCCAACTATTAAGTACGACCGGGCCGTAAACCACACTTAAAGGGTCTCGTTTTAACAACATCACAGAAGTGCGATTGCCCGAAATCCGGACAAAGCGATCCCAGACAGACACGCTCGAAACGGACCGTTAACGCAGCTTTCGGAGAGCGACGATCGATATGCGGACGGATCGCCGGGGAAAACAACTGGACAGGGGCCTGTTCCGCCTGGTTGACAGCGCACCGCCAAGAGTGCGCGGTTGCGGTCGCACATCCTTCTCCCCCGGTCCCCGCCCGACCATGCGCGCTACGGCATACGAAGGGGCCCGGCCTCCGTCAACCGACGGCGGGCCGGGCCCCGTTGTCCGTGCGGGCGCTCCCGGCGCCCGCGACGGATCAGCGCTTGGCGCGCGACGCGGTGCGGCCGCGCTCCTTCTGGTCCAGGACGACCTTGCGGATACGCACGGCCTCCGGGGTCACCTCGACGCACTCGTCGTCGCGGCAGAACTCCAGGGACTGCTCCAGGGAGAGCTTGCGCGGCGGCACGATCGCCTCGAAGGAGTCGGCGGAGGAGGAGCGCATGTTGGTGAGCTTCTTCTCCTTGGTGATGTTCACGTCCATGTCGTCGGCGCGCGAGTTCTCACCGACGATCATGCCCTCGTAGACCTCGGTGCCCGGGTCGGTGAAGAGCACACCGCGCTCCTGGAGGTTGGTCATCGCGAAGGCGGTGACCGCACCGGAGCGGTCGGCGACCAGCGAACCGTTGTTGCGGGTCGTCAGCGTGCCGAACCACGGCTCGTGGCCCTCGTGGATCGAGTGGGCGATGCCCGTGCCGCGGGTCTGCGTCAGGAACTCGGTACGGAAGCCGATCAGGCCGCGGGAGGGCACGACGAACTCCATGCGGACCCAGCCGGAGCCGTGGTTCGACATGTTGTCCATCCGGCCCTTGCGGACGCCCATGAGCTGCGTGACGGCGCCCATGTGCTCCTCGGGCACGTCGACGGTCATGCGCTCGACCGGCTCGTACGTCTTGCCCTCGACCTCCTTGGTGACCACCTGCGGCTTGCCGATGGTCAGCTCGAAGCCCTCACGGCGCATCTGCTCGACCAGGATGGCCAGCGCCAGCTCGCCGCGGCCCTGCACCTCCCAGGCGTCGGGGCGTTCGGTGTCCAGGACGCGGAGCGAGACGTTGCCGATCAGCTCGCGGTCCAGGCGGTCCTTGACCTGGCGGGCGGTGACCTTGCGGTCCTTGACGACGGCCTTGGCGTCGGCGCCCTTGCCGGTGGCACCGCGGCCGACCAGCGGCGAGGTGTTGGTACCGATGGTCATGGAGATCGCGGGCTCGTCGACCGTGATCAGCGGCAGCGCCACCGGGTTCTCCGGGTCGGCCAGCGTCTCGCCGATCATGATGTCCGGGATACCGGCCACGGCGCAGATGTCACCGGGGCCCGCCACCTCGGCCGGCTTGCGGGTGAGCGCCTCGGTCATCATCAGCTCGGAGATGCGGACGTTGGACACCGTGCCGTCGCGCTTGATCCAGGCGACCGTCTGGCCCTTGCGCAGCTCGCCCTGCTCGACGCGGAGCAGCGCGATACGGCCGAGGAAGTTGTCGGCGTCGAGGTTGGTGACGTGGGCCTGGAGCGACGCGTCGTCCTCGTACGTCGGGGCCGGGACGTGCTCCAGGATGGTGGAGAAGAACGGCTCCAGGTTGGTGGAGTCGGCCGGGACGGTGCCGTCCTCGGGCTTGGTGAGAGAGGCGATGCCGTCACGGCCGCAGGCGTAGACGATCGGGAACTCGATCTGGTCCTCGTCGGCGTCCAGGTCGAGGAAGAGGTCGTAGGTCTCGTTGACGACCTCGTCGATCCGGGAGTCCGGGCGGTCCGTCTTGTTGATGCAGAGGATCACCGGCAGCCGCTGCTGAAGCGCCTTGCGCAGCACGAAGCGGGTCTGCGGAAGCGGGCCCTCGGAGGCGTCCACGAGCAGCACGACCGCGTCGACCATCGACAGACCGCGCTCGACCTCGCCGCCGAAGTCGGCGTGGCCCGGCGTGTCGATGATGTTGATCGTGATGGGCGCCCCGCCATCCTTGGGGTGGTACTTCACCGCCGTGTTCTTGGCGAGGATCGTGATGCCCTTCTCACGCTCCAGGTCGTTCGAGTCCATGACGCGGTCGTCGACGGACTCCAGCTGGTGGGCGGCGAACGCGCCGGCCTGCTTGAGCATGGCGTCGACGATGGTCGTCTTGCCGTGGTCGACGTGGGCGACGATGGCTACGTTACGGATGTCGTGGCGCGTGGGCATGGGTGGCTTGCGCTTCTCTCGGATCGTGGGATCAGGCGTCTAAGTCGGTCTCAAGTCCTCGTACGCCCACCGGGCGGACGCGCCACGGCTCGTCCAATGGTACGGGCCCGACGCCGCAGCGGCTTCCCGGGCAAGGGCCGGGGGCTCCCCCGGGCCCGGGAACGGCCGCCCCGACCGGCGCGGACGCGGTGGCGGAGCGCCTCGTCGGCCGCACGTTCGCGCCCCCGTGGCCGGGTCTTCCGGCGGATTTCACCGGGGACGCGGCACGGGGGCGCGATGGGGGACGTGGACCCGTCCTGCGACGGGCCCGGATTCTGCGCGGCTTCGGAGGTGGGGCTCCGGAGCGGATGTCTCCGGGAGACCGGGGTTTGGGGCCCCGGCGCGGTTCCTGGAGGTGGGGGGAGCGAGCGGCCGCCCGGGTCAACGGGCAAGGGACCCTGTCCGTCGGGTAAGGGCCCCGGGCCGACCTTGCCCGCGGGGCAAGGCGGCGGGCAAGGGATTTGAGCCTTTTCTGAGGTTGCGGACGGCCGACGTCCACCCGGCTGACCTGGTGGTTCTTCTACTTGCTCCCGGCCTTGGCGGCCTGGGGCCGTTCATAGCCGATGTCCTGGTAGCGGGGGGCGGCGAAGCCGAAGGCGCCGACGTTCACCAGCTTCCGGTCGACCGCGACCAGCTGCGGGCGCCGGTAGAGCGGGATCGACCCGGCGGCGGCCCAGATCCGGGCATCGGCCTGCTTCATCAGCTCCCGGGCGGCGGACTCGTCGAGCTCGCCGACCGCCCGGTCGAAGAGCTGGTCGATGTGGTCGGTGCCGACGCGGGTGTAGTTCTGCTCGACCTGGAGCGAGCCGTCGGCGGCGGGCACCGGCTTCGCGAAGATCGGCCGGTCGTCGGTGGCCGGGTAGGCGGTCGCCGGCCAGGAGTACAGCGCGAGGTCGTAGTCGCCGGCGGCGACGTGGTCCCGGAAGTAGCTCTCGTCGGGCACCTTGACGATCTCCGTACGGATGCCGATCTCCTCCAGCATCGCCGAGATCCGGTCGCCGACCCCGCGCAGCTGCTCCGAGCCGGGGCCGGACGGCAGGACGAAGCGCAGGCTCAGCGGCTTGCCGTCCTTGCCGAGCGGGCCGGGCCGGGGTCCCGTCGCCCGCGCCGGGGCGGCGGTGCCCGGCGGGGCGTACGCGCCGACCGCGCCGCCGGGCCGGTGGTCCTGGGCGGGGGCGCCCCCGGCGGACGCGGTGAGGGCGCCGGCCTGGCGCAGCAGGACGGCGCTGTGGAACGCGGCGGCGGGGGCGGTGGCCAGGACGTGGCCGACGCCGCCGGCCGGGTCGCCCTCGCCGGGCTTGCCGTCGTCGGCCCCGTCCGTGCCGTCGTCCTCGGCCTCGTCGCCGTCCGGTTCCGCCTCGGGGCCCTGCCGCCCGGCCTCGCTGCCCGCCTTGGTGCCGGTGTCCGGGCGGGCCGCGCCCTCCCGGGTCCAGCCCGCCTCGGCCAGCAGCGCCTGGGCCTGCCCGGTGTCCTGGCCGCCGAGCGCGGTGCTGCCGTCCTGGTAGCCGGGCTGGCCGGCCAGCGCCAGGTGGCTGCCGACCGGGCGGGCGGGCAGGCCGAGCGGGCGCAGTACGGTCTCCGCCAGCTCCTGGCGGTCCAGGGCGCGGGCGACCGCCCGGCGCACCCGGTCGTCCGCCAGCGGTCCGGACTCTCCGTTCAGCGCGAGCTGGGTGTAGGCGGGCTCCAGCGACTTGCGCACCACGTAGCCGGTCAGCGCCTTCTGCTCGGCGGCGTACGCCTCGGCGTCGGCCCGCGCCTTCTCCCGGGCGGTCCGTTCGGCGGCGGCCGCCTCGGGGTCCGAGCCGTGGGCCACCGCCCAGGAACGGAGGGCCGAGGCCGGGTCCGTCGCGGCGCCGGGGCCCATCGCGAGGGGCGGGCGGCCCTTCGCCCGGTCACGGACGGCCCGGGTGATCCGGCGGTCCGCGGCGGCGTCGATGTCGGCCACGTCGACCCGGCCCTCGGCGAGCGCGGCGGCCCGGTCCCGGGGTGCGACGGCCCGGAAGACCAGCGAGTCCAGCTTGGGCCGGCTCCCCCACCAGCGGAGGTTGCGCACGAGGGAGACCTCGCCCGCCTTCCTGTCGATGCCGCCCAGCCGGAAGGGCCCGGCGGTCTTCGGGAGCGTGGTGCGCGATCCGTCGTTGAAGGCGTCCGGGGAGCCGGTCACCTCCTTCGGGTACAGCGGGGAGAAGAGGGAGCGCCAGTCCGCGTACGGCCGGTTGAAGGTGACCCGCACCTCCAGGTCGTCGGCGCCGCGCTCGATCCTGTCGATGCGGTCGTAGCCGGCGTTGCGGGCGGTCCAGAACGCACTGTCGCGGCCGCTGAGCGCCCGCCACTGGGCGAGGAAGTCGGGGGCCCCGATCTGCCGGCCGTCGCTCCACACCGCCTGCTGGTTGAGGCGGTAGAGCACCACCTGGCGGGGCTCGCGCTCGATCACCTTCGCGGACTCCAGGTAGTCCGGGTCGAGCTGCGGCTCGCCCCGGGCGTCCAGCGGGAAGAGCGTCGGCAGCAGGGCGCCGGTGATCCGGGCGGTGGTGGCGTCGGCGTCCGCCTGGAAGGCGTTGAGGGTGGTGGGCAGCGCGTCGACCGCCCAGTCGACCGTGCCGCCGTCGGCGACCTGGTTCCGGTCCACGACGGCGATGTCGGGGCCGGCGGTGGAGCCGTCGCCGGAGCCGCAGCCGGCCAGCAGGGGGAAGGCCAGCACACCGGTGGTGAGAAGCGCGAGGGAGCGGCGCGTGCGGGCCGTCCCCCACGGGACGCCGAGGTGGGACATGGCTGGTTACCTCCGGGGCCGGCCCGGTCCGGCCCGCCCGTCAGCGGGTGGGCCGGATGGGGCGCTCTTGGTGGCATTTGCAGTTGATCACACTGATTGGTCCTTCTACTGAATGCGCCCGTGCGCGGGCGGCGGCGCAGACACGGCGCCGCCGCCCGCGAAGCTCACCCGTGCGGCGCAGCCGGGGCGGCCCCGGCCGCGGCACCGCGCGGCCCGCCGCCCGTAGGATGCGGCGATCATGGCGGGACCCCGCCGGACGACCTTGCTCGCCGAGCGGCCCTGGACCTAGGGTGAATGCGCTTTCAGAAAAGGGTCGGTTCATGCAACAACTGGTGCTTCGGTACAGCACGAACAGCGGGCGGTCGGTCGAGTGAGCGCGCCCACGGTGTACGACGTCGCCGAACGGGCGGGCGTCTCCATCGCCACGGTCTCCCGGGTCTACCGCACCCCGGACTCGGTGCGCGCGCAGACCCGGGAGCGGGTCCTGGAGGCCGCCCGCGCGCTGGGCTACGTCCCCAGCGGCAACGCCCGGGGCCTGGCCAGCCGGACCACCGGGGTGCTCGGCCTCTGCTTCCCGGACTACGCCGACCCCGAGGCGGAGGCCGAGGCGGAGGACAGCGACGCCGACGACGCGGTGATGCTCTACTCCGACCAGATCATCCGCGGCATGGAGCGCGCGGCCCGGCGGCACGGCTACGCGCTGCTGATCGCCGCCCTGCTGGACGGCGGTACGGAGGACCTCGTCGCGAAGGTCGCCGGACGGGTCGACGGCTTCGCCGTCATGGCGCGGACCGTGCCGACCGAGGACCTGGACGTGCTGTCGCGCCGGCTCCCGGTGGTGATGCTGGCCGGTCCCCGCGAGATAGACCACCTCGACCACATCGTCGTGGCCAACACGGACGGCGAGCGCGAGCTGGCCCGCCACCTGATCGAGGACCACGGGCTGAGCCGGCTCGCCTTCGTCGGCGGCGAGACGGACTCCCCGGACGCCGAGGCACGGTTCCTGGGCTTCCGGCAGGCGTGCGCCGACGCCGGGCTGCCGGTGCCGGAGGCACCCGATCTGCGGATCGCGATGATGACGCAGGCGGAGGGCGCGCGGGCCGCGGAGGCGCTGCTCGACCGGCCCGGCGAGCGGCCGCAGGGCATGCTCTTCGCCAACGACCAGATGGCGGTGGGCGCGCTGCGCGCGCTGGCCCGGCGCGGGGTGCGGGTGCCCGAGGACGTCGCGGTCACCGGCTTCGACGGGATTCCGCTGAGCCGGATCGTGACGCCGTCGCTGACGACGGTGCGCCAGCCGATCCGCCGGCTCGGCGAGCAGGCGGTGGAGCTGCTGGTGCAGCGGCTGGCCGAACGGGACCGGGAGCCGGTCTCGCTGATGCTCCCGGTCTCCCAGGTCCGCCGCGCCAGCTGCGGCTGCGCCTGACGAAGGGCCCCGCACCGCCCCGCGCGGGGCGGTGCGGCCGACGACCGGACGGGCAGGGCCAGCAAGGGCCCTGCCCGCTGCGAGCGCGCCCCTAAGCGGTCAGCCACCTCCCGAAGAACCGCCCGCGGGCGGCCTGGAGCTCCGCCACGTCGGCGGCCGTGCCCTCGTACTCGAAGTGGCCCGCGTCCATCACCTGGAGCTCGCGCTCCCCGGCCAGCGCGTTGTACACGGCGAACTGCCCCGGCGGCGGCACCGAGGGGTCGAAGAGCGCCGCGGCCACCAGCACGGGCAGCTCCAGCCGGGTCGCGGCGGTGGCGGCGTCGAAGTACGGCAGCACCTCGGTGACCTCGGGGTGCTCGACGCGGTGGCCGCGCACCGCCTCGCCGCTGCCGATGCAGGGCAGGGTGAGCCGGAGCGGGTGGTTGCCGAAGGTCGGCACCGTGAGCTGTCCGGCCCGGAACCGGTCGTCCCAGGGCAGCGCCAGCGCGCCGAGGCCGCCGCCGAAGCTCTCCCCGTAGTAGCCGAGGCCGGGGCCGCCCTCCTGCGGGGTGAGGCCCGGCACCAGCTCGGCCAGCGCCGAGGCCGCGCACCAGAGGTCCGCGACGCAGTCGCCGATGACGTAGGTGTCGCGGGAGGCTATCCCGTGCAGCACGTGCCCGCTGGAGACGTCCGGGATGCCCGGCACCAGGCCGCGGTCCTTCATGCCCCGTACGCACGGCAGGATCGCCGCGGACCGGGGCAGCGGCAGCGGCACCTCGGGGCCGGCCGCCTCACGGCCGCCGTAGCCGTGCCCGATGACGAAGCCGTGCCCGGCGGGCCCGTCGACGGGCAGCGCCAGCCATCCGCCGATCCGCACGCCGCCGACCGAGGTGAAGGTCACACCGTGGATGCGCACCCCGTCGCGCTCCTCCTCCAGCGGGCCGATCTCCGGCTCCGTGGCGACCTCGCGGGCCTCGGCGTGACGATCCCGCCAAAAGGCGTCGAAATCGTCCGGACCTGCGGGAGCGGGCACCTCCAGCAGCTCCTGGAGCGTGTGGTCGTACCGCGGATCGAAGGGGAAGTCATGCACGAAATCAGCCATGGTCACGACCGTATAGCTCCCTCCGGGGCGCCCCGACCGGCGCCCGCCGCCGCACAGCGAGCGAAATAGGTCACACCGCTCCCAAGCACACAAATGACACACTTGCCGCGTCCCGGTCGGCACCGATGAGACGTCCAGGTGTCCGGCACGTTGCACGAGTGTGACCCAGCACCCTCTTGCGGATTCCCGAATCTCTGTCGCAGAGTGATGTATGCGCTTACAGGCAGCGCATACATTCGGATTGCTCAAGGAGGAGCCCTCCATGTCCCGCACCGCCAGAAACGCCACGATCGGCATCGCAGCCACGGCCGCGCTCGCTCTCGGTCTCACCGCGTGCGGCAGCTCCGGCGGCGACGACGTCGCGGCGGACAAGAAGCAGACGATCACCGTCTGGGCCATGGGGGCCGAGGGCGAGAAGCTCGCGGATGTGGCCAAGGAGTACACGAAGGCCAACCCGAACATCACCGTGAAGGTGACCCCGGTCGGCTGGGACGTCGCCCACCAGAAGCTGGTCTCCGCGGCCGCCGCCGGCACCCTGCCGGACGTGGCGCAGATGGGCGGCAGCTACATGGGCGAGTTCGCCGAGCTGGGTGTTCTGGAGCCGGTCGACACCAAGACCTTCCACGAGAAGGACTACTTCGCCTCCGGCTGGAAGCAGGGCGAGGTGGACGGCCAGGCGTACGGCGTGCCGTGGTACGTCGACACCCGCGTCCTCTACTACCGCACCGACCTGGCCGAGAAGGCCGGGATCACCAAGGCTCCGAGCAACTGGAAGGAGATGCAGGACCTCGCCACGGCCTACCAGAAGAAGGCCGGGACCAAGTGGGGCCTGTCCATCCAGCCCAGCGGCCTGGACACGGTGCAGAACTTCTACTCCTTCCTGTACTCGGCCGGCGGCGAGATCCTCGACGACCAGGGCAAGGCCGTCATCGACAGCCCCGAGGCCGTCAAGGCGCTCAAGGAGTACGGCTCGTACTTCGACAAGGGCCTGTCCAACAAGTCCGTGCAGCCCGGCTACGACGTGGTCAAGGACTTCGGCAACGGCCGCGTCCCGATGTTCTTCGGCGGCCCCTGGCACGTCACCCTGCTGAACGAGGGCCAGCCGCAGCTCAAGGGCAAGTGGGCGGTGGCCAACGTGCCCGCCGACAAGTCCTCGGTCTCCATGGCCGGCGGTTCCTCCCTGGTGATCTCCAAGGACAGCGGTCACAAGGCCGCCGCCAAGGAGTTCATCAAGTACCTGACCGACACCAAGGGCCAGGCCGACTGGTACAAGCGCACCAAGGACCTTCCGGCCAACACCGCCGCCTGGACCTCCGGCGACCTCGCCGGTGACGCCGCCCTCCAGGTCTTCAAGAAGCAGATGGACACCGCCAAGTCCTCCCCGTCGCTCCCCAACTGGACGGAGATCACGGACAAGGTCGACCTGGCCATCGCCAAGGTCACCCAGGGCAAGGCGTCCGCCGAGGACGCGCTGAAGACCGCCCAGTCCGAGATCGAAGGCCTCGTGAAGTAGGAGTCATGCGCACCATGACCGCAAAGGCCGCACGGGCGGCCGAGGCGCAGGCCGGGCCGGGGGCACCCACCACGCCCCCGGCCGCCGGGCCCAAGGGCCGCCGACGCAAGTCGATGGGCGTGCAGAACCTGGCCGGATGGCTGTTCTCCACCCCGTTCCTCGTGCTCTTCCTCGTCTTCATGGCGTTCCCGATCATCGCCACGCTGGTGATGAGCTTCACCGACTTCGGGCTGCGCAACGTAACGCACCCGATGGACGCGAACTTCATCGGCCTCGACAACTACACCAAGCTGTTCGGCGACGAGAGGTTCCTCAAGTCGCTGTTCAACACGGCGTACTTCGTGGTGATCGGCGTTCCGCTGACGATCTTCCTCGGGCTGGTCGTCGCCGTGCTGCTGAACAACGGCATCGACCGGGCGCGGACCTTCTTCCGCGTCGGGTTCTACACCCCGGTGGTCACGACCATCGTCGCGGTCGCCGTGGTCTGGCGGTTCGTGCTCGACCCGAGCGACGGGCTGGTCGCGGGGCTCTTCTCGGAGATGGGGCTCACCGCGCCCGACTTCCTGGGCTCCGAGACGCTCGCCATGCCGTCGATGATCGCGATGGCGGTCTGGCGGAACCTCGGCACGGTCATGGTGCTCTTCATCGCCGGCCTCCAGGCCATCCCCACCGAGGTGCGGGAGGCCGCCCGGCTGGACGGGGCCGGCGCCTGGCAGGAGTTCAAGGGGATCACGGTGCCGCTGCTGCGGCCCACCCTGCTCTACGCCACGGTGATCACGACCATCGGCTACCTCAACGTCTTCGAGGAGCCGTTCGTGATGACCCAGGGCGGTCCCTCGGACTCCACCCTCACCGTCTCGCTGAACATGTACCGCGAGGGCTTCAACTTCTTCCACATGGGCTACGCGAGCGCCATGGCGTACGTCCTCTTCGTGGTGATCATGGGCATCACGGTGCTCCAGCTCCGACTGCTGAAGGACAACACGAAATGAGCGCCACCAGTGCACCGGGCGCCGCCCCCGCTCCGCCCGTGAAGAAGTCCGAAGGCCGTACGGGGCGGGTCCGCCCCAAGCGCGTCCTGGTCTACGTCCTGCTCTCGGCCGGCCTGCTGGCCATGGCGGCACCCTTCCTGTGGATGGCGCTGTCCGCGTTCAAGACGCAGACGGAGCTGACCGCCAGCCCGCCGGTGTGGATCCCGACCGAATGGACCCTGGAGAACTTCCGGGAGCTGTTCGACAAGCTGGACCTGCCGCTGTACTTCATGAACTCGGTGATCGTGGCGGTGCTGGTCACCGTCTCGAACCTGGTGTTCTGCTCGATGCTCGGCTACGCCCTGGCCAAGCTGAACTTCGCCGGACGGAACAAGATCTTCGGCCTGGTGCTCGGTGCCCTGATGGTGCCCGGCAACCTGATGCTGCTGCCGCTGTTCGTGCTGATGAGCAAGTTGCATCTGATCGACTCGTACGCCGGTCTGGTGCTGCCGTTCGCCGCCGGGGCCTTCGGGGTCTTCCTGATGCGCCAGTTCATGCAGTCGATCCCGGACGAGCTGCTGGAAGCGGCCCGGATGGACGGCGCCGGTGAGTGGTACATCTTCTGGCGCATCGTGATGCCGCTGGTGAAGCCCGCGCTGGCGACGCTCTCGATCTTCACCTTCCTCGGCTCCTGGAACAACTTCGTCTGGCCGCTCATCGCGACCAACGACCCCGACAAGTACACCCTGCCGGTCGCCCTGGCCACCTTCGCCACCGACCCCAACAAGGCGGGCGGCTCCAACGGCATGCTGATGGCCGGCTCCCTGCTGGTCGTCCTGCCCGTGGTGGTCCTGTTCATCGCGCTCCAGCGGCACTTCACCCAGGGCATCGCCACCGCGGGCATGAAGTAGCCCGGCCGCCGACGAGCACGGCGCCCCACCGAAACGTACGAGGCCGCGGCCCGCACCCGCGGTCACACCCCTTCCTCACCAGAAAGACAGTCCGCGATGACGCACACCCAGGTCCCGTTCCCCGACCACTTCCTGTGGGGCGCCTCCACGGCCGCCCACCAGATCGAGGGCAACAACACCAACTGCGACTGGTGGGTCAAGGAGCACGCCGAGGGCACCCACATCGCCGAGCCCAGCCTGGACGCCGCCGACAGCTACCACCGCTGGGACGAGGACATGGACATCCTCGCCTCGCTGGGCTTCACGGACTACCGGTTCTCCATCGAGTGGGCCCGCATCGAGCCGGTCGAGGGCACCTTCTCCCGCGCCGAGCTCGCCCACTACCGCCGCATGGTGGACGGCGCGATCGCGCGCGGCCTGCGCCCCATGGTCACCCTGCACCACTTCACCGTGCCGCAGTGGTTCGAGGCGCGCGGCGGCTGGACCGCCGAGGGCGCCGTCGAGCTCTTCGCCCGGTACGTGGCGGCCTGCGCGCCGGTGATCGCCGAGGGCGTCGAATACGTCTGCACCATCAACGAGCCGAACATGATCGCCGTCATGGCCGGACAGGCCAAGCGCGGTGACAACAGCTTCCCGCCCGCCGGTCTGCCCACCCCGGACGACGAGACCACCGGGGCCGTCATCGCCGCGCACGTCGCCGCCGTCGCCGCCGTCCGGGCGATCAACCCGGACATCAAGGCCGGCTGGACCATCGCCAACCAGGTCTACCAGGCCCTGCCCGGCGCCGAGGAGGTCACCGCCGCCTACCGCCACCCGCGCGAGGACGTCTTCATCGAGGCCGCGCGCGGCGACGACTGGATCGGCGTGCAGTCCTACACCCGGACCAAGATCGGCCCCGAGGGCCCGATACCGGCCCCCGCCGACGCCGAGCGCACCCTCACCACGTGGGAGTACTACCCCACCGCGGTCGGCCACGCGCTGCGCCACACCGCCGAGGTCCTCGGCAACGACGTACCGCTGATCGTCACCGAGAACGGCATCGCCACCGACGACGACCAGCGCCGGATCGACTACTACACCGGCGCCCTGAACGAGGTCGCCTCGGCGATCGAGGACGGTCTGAACGTGCAGGGCTACCTCGCCTGGAGCGCCCTGGACAACTACGAGTGGGGCACCTACAAGGCCACCTTCGGCCTGGTCGGCTGGGACCCGGAGACCTTCGAGCGGCTGCCCAAGCCGTCCGCCTCCTGGCTGGGCGGGATGGGCCGCACCCGCACCCTGCCGCGCACCACCGCCTGACGCCCCGAACGACCCCCGGACCGGGAGCGACCTGACCGCTCCCACCCGTACGGGAACCGGCTGCACCTGACGGACACCGGTTCCCGTACGCCCGCGCGGCCGCCGTCCGTGTCCGGCCCTGCTCACGGACGGCGGCCCGCCCGGGTGCCGCACCCGGCACCGCGCCCCGGCGCCCGCACCTCACGACCGACGCACGAAATCCGCCCACCGCCCACAGTCGGTGGGTCCTCCCAGTTGCCTTCCCGAGGGGATCTGATGGACCGTCGTACGTTTCTCACCGCAGCGGGAACGGGGGCCGCGGCCCTCTCCCTGGGCACGCTCGCCGCCGCCCCGGCGGGCGCCGCCCAGCCCGCGCGCGGCCCGCACGCCCCGCTGCTGCTGCGCTGGTTCCGCGACACGTACCGCTCGATCGAGGCCATGACCACCGACTTCGGTCTGGCCGTCGACAAGATCGACGTCAGCGGGCCCGGCGCCCCCGTCCAGTCCCGCCAGACCTCCCCCACCAACATCGGCTGCGGCCTCTGGTCGACCGTGGCCGCCGCCGGTCTCGGGGTGATCGGCCAGGACACCATGCGGCGGCGCCTGGAGAGGACCGTGCGGGCCGTCGAGAAGCTGGAGCGCCACCACGGCTTCTGGCTCAACTGGTACGACGCACACGACGGTTCGGTCCTCACCGAGTGGCCCGGCGCCGGCGACCCGGTCCGCCCCTTCCTGTCCTCCGTGGACAACGCCTGGCTGATCACCGGACTGCGCATCGCCGCCGACGCGGCCCCCGCCCTCGGCCCCCGCATCGCCCGCATCCTGGCCACCGCCGACTGGTCGTACTACTACACGCCGTACGACCCGGCCGACCCGGTCGCCGGCCCCGGCCAGCTGCGCGGCGGCTTCTGGCCCGACACCGAGGAGCCCACCGGCCACCACTACGGAGCCCTCAACACCGAGCCCCGCATGGCCAGTTACCTCGGCATCGCCGACGGCTCGCTCCCCGCCGACCACTACTGGCATCTGCTGCGCACCATGCTCCCCGAGCACGAGCAGGAGCAGCACCCGGACGGCTCCTACGTCGCGATGAACGGCGTACGCGTCTGGCAGGGGCACTACACCCACCGGGGCCGGAAGCTGGTGCCGTCCTGGGGCGGGTCGATGTTCGAGGCCCTGATGGTGCCGCTCTTCGTGCCGGAGGCCGAGTGGTCGCCGCACTCCTGGGGCCTGACGCACCAGCGCTACGTCCGCAGCCACATCGAGCACGGCCTGGCGGAGGCCGGGTACGGCTACTGGGGCTTCTCCCCCGCCAACATCCCCGAGGGCGGCTACCAGGAGTACGGCGTCGACGCGATCGGCATGCAGGTCGACGGCTACGCCTCCAACACCGACCGCACGTACACCACCGACGGCGCGCCGCTGCCGCCCGCCTCGGCGTTCACCAACGGGGTGGTCACCCCGCACGCCTCCTTCCTCGCGCTGCCCCACGCGCCCGCGGAGGCGGTCGCCAACCTCCGCGCCCTCGACCGCGACTTCGGCGCGTACCACCCCGGGTACGGGTTCCGGGACTCGGTCAACGTCTCCACCGGCCGGGTCAGCGACTACCTGCTCGCCCTCGACCAGGGCATGATCGCCGCGGCCCTCGCCCAGGCGCTCCGCCCCGGTCTGCTCCAGCGGCCGTTCCGGACCGGCGGCTTCCGTTCGAAGGTGCGGCCGCTGCTGGCCATGGAGCGGTTCTCCATCTGAGCCGCCCGGCCGGAGTCCGCCGTCCGTACCGGTCCGGTGCGGGCGCCGGACTCCGGTCGCGGGTCACGGAGGGTGGACATAGCCTCACAAACGTGACGCCGCTCGTGAGCCGTACCCGGATATCCCTGCCGGGCCGGGCGCTGCTCGCCGTGTTGCTGGCGGTGGGCTGGCCGGCCCTCTCCACCGTGCGTCCGGCCCACGCCGACGGTCCCGTCACCCTGTCCCGGGACGGGCAGGTCACCGACCGGGTGGACGCGCTGGGCGACCGCGCGGGCCAGGTCCGGGCCGCGCTCGACCGGCTCTACGCCGACCGCCGCCTCCAGCTCTTCGTGGTGTACGTACGGGACTTCTCCGGCCGGCCGGCGCAGGACTGGGCCGATGCGACGGCCGACCTCAACGGGCTCGGCCAGGACGACGTACTGCTCGCCGTCGCCACCCACGACCGGCGGTACGCCTACACCGTCGACCAGGGCTCCCGGCTCACCGACGCCCAGCTGCGGGACGTGGCGTCCACCGCGATCGAGCCCGCGCTGCGGGTGCACGACTGGGCGGGGGCCGCGATCGGCGCGGCGAAGGGCTACTCGGCGGTGCTGGCGGGGAAGCCGGTGCCCGTCCCGTCCCTCACCCCCGGCCCCGCCGACCCCGGCGCGGCCGGCACCGGCTCGGGCGGTTCGGACACCGCCGGCCTGGTCCTCCCGGTGGTGGTCGTGGGCGGGGCGGCGGCGCTGGCCGGTTTCGCGTACGTCCGGCGCAGGAAGCGCGGCACGACCCGCACCACGCCCGCCGCGAAGGGCTGGGGACCGGCCGCCGGGCCGGGCGGGCCGCCCGTGCCGCTGCCGGAGCTGGACGCCCGGGCGAAGGAGGCACTGGTGGCGGCCGACGACGCGGTCCGCACCAGCGAGGAGGAACTCGGCTTCGCCACCGCCCAGTTCGGCGAGGAGGCGGCGGCCCCGTTCACCTCGGCCGTCGACTTCGCGAAGGGCGAGCTGACCACCGCGTTCCGGGTGCGCCAGCGGCTGGACGACGCCGTCCCCGAGAGCGACGAGGACCGGCGCCTGATGCTGGACGAGATCCTCGCCCGGTGCGCGGAGGCCAGTGCCCGCCTCGACGCCGTGGCCGGGGACTTCGACCGGCTGCGCGCCCTGGAGCGCGAGGCCCCGCAGGCCCTGGCCGCGGCCGAGACCGCGTTCCGGACCCTGGCCGGCCGGGTCGCCGGCGCCGAGACGGCGCTGATCGCGATGCGCGAGCGGTACGCGCCCGCCGCCTCGGCGGCCGCCGCCGAGGACCTGGAACTGGCCAAGGACCGGCTGCTGTTCGCCACCTCCAACCTGAACCGGGCCCGGCAGTCGCTGGACGCGGCCGACCGGTCGGCGGCCGCGGTGTACCTCCGGGCCGGTGAGGGCGGGGTGGACCAGGCGGCCACGCTGGTCGACGCGGTGGACCGGCGGGCGCGGGAGCTGGCGGAGGCGGCGGAGCGGCTGCCCGGGGCGCTGGCCGAGACCGAGACCGATCTGGCCGACGCGGGCGGGCTGCTCGAAGGCACCGCGGCCGGGGTGCCGACCGCCGACCTGCGGGGCCGGATCGCCCGCGCACGGGCGGTGGTGGAGGCGGTGCGCGAGGAGCTGCGCACCGGCCCGTACGACCCGATCGACGCGCTGCGCCGGGTCGAGGAGGCGGACACGGCGCTGGACACCGCGCTGGCCGGGGTCCGGGAGCGGGAGGAGGGTGACCGGCGGGCCCTCGCCCTGCTGGACGGGGCGACGCTCACCGCCCGTTCCTCGATCGCCGCCGCGGCCGACCTGATCACCACCAGCCGGGGCGCGGTGGGCAGCCAGGCCCGTACCCGGCTGGCGGAGGCCCAGCGGCGGCTGGAGCGGTCCCGGGAGCTGGCCGGTGCGGGAGCCGACCCGCAGACGGCGCTGGCCGAGGCGCAGCAGGCGGACGCGCTGGCCGGGCAGGCCCGGCGGCTGGCGGAGCACGACGTGCGGTCGTACGGCGGTCCGGGCGGTTCGGGCGGTGGCCCGTCGAGCGGCGGCGGGGTCGGGGGCGCGGTGCTCGGCGGGATCATCCTGGGCGGTCTGCCGGGCGGGGGCGGCGGCCGCGGGGGGTTCGGCGGCGGGGGCCACGGCGGCTCCGGCGGGGGCGGCGGGCCGGGCAGTTTCGGCGGCGGGGGCACCCGGGGCCGGCGCGGGGGCGGCGGCCGGTTCTGAACAACCCGTACGCACCACCCACTCCCCTTCACGACCAGGAGACGTCGATGTCCAAGCAGACCGTTCTCGGCCGGGTCACCCAGTTGGCGAAGGCCAACATCAACGCCCTGCTCGACCAGGCCGAGGATCCGCAGAAGATGCTGGACCAGCTGATCCGCGACTACACCGCCAACATCGCGGAGGCGGAGCAGGCGGTCGCCGCGACCATCGGGAACCTGCGCCTCATGGAGCAGGACCACCGGGAGGACGTGGCGGCGGCCGGGGAGTGGGGCGGCAAGGCGCTGGCCGCGAGCCGGAAGGCCGACGAGCTGCGGGCGGCGGGCTCGGCGGCGGAGGCCGACCGGTTCGACACCCTGGCCAAGGTGGCGCTCGGCCGCCAGCTCCGCTCGGAGCGGGAGGCGAAGGCCGCGGAGCCGGTCATCGCCGCGCAGACCGAGGTGGTGGACCGGCTGAAGTCCGGGCTGGACCGGATGAAGGAGAAGCTGGCGGAGCTGCGGGCCAAGCGGGACGAGCTGGTGGCCCGCGCCAAGTCCGCCGAGGCGCAGAACCGCATGATGGACGCGGTGAAGAGCGTCGACGTCCTCGACCCGACCAGTGAGATCGGCCGGTTCGAGGACAAGGTGCGGCGCGAGGAGGCGCGGGCGATGGGCAAGCAGGAGCTGGCCGCCTCGTCGTTGGACGCCCAGTTCGAGCAGTTGGACAGCCTGGGCGACAGCGCGGAGGTCGAGGCCCGGCTGGCCGCGCTGAAGACCTCCTCGTGACCCGGGCCGCCCCGTCCCCCGCGCGGGCCGCTCAGTACATGCTCAGCAGCTGGTCGACCGAGAGCTCGACGGCCGGTTCCCCGTCGGGCAGGGCCAGTTCGAACCAGACGGTCTTGCCGCGCGGGGTCCGCCGAGATCCCCAGGCCACGCTGAGCAGTCCGACCAGCTGGAGCCCGCGCCCGCCCTCGTCGGTGTCGCGGGCCCGGCGGCGCCGGGGCTGGACGAGCCCGGCGTCCCACACCTCGCAGACCAGGGTGCGGTCGCGCAGCAGCCGGAGCCTGGTCTCGCCCTCCCCGTACCGCAGGGCGTTGGTGACCAACTCACTGACCAGCAGTTCGGTGGTGTCCACCAGGTCGTCCAGGCCCCAGGCGAGCAGCCGGTCGCGGGCCAGTTCGCGGGCCCGGCCCACCGAGCGGGGCTCACGGGGCAGCCGCCAGTCGCCGACCGCCTCTGCGGGCAGGCCCTGGATACGGGCCATCAGCAGGGCGATGTCGTCCTCGCCGTGCCGGGTGTCGAGCGTGGTCAGTACGTGGTCGCAGAGCTCCTCGACCGGCCGTTCCGCCTCGACCAGCGCGCCGCGCAGGGCGTCGAGCCCCTCGTCGAGCGGGTGGTCGCGGGATTCGACGAGCCCGTCCGTGTAGAGGGCGAGCAGCGAGCCCTCCTTCAGGTCGACCTCGACCTCCTCGAAGGGTTCGCCGCCGACGCCGAGCGGCATCCCGGGCGGTACGTCGAGCAGCCGGGCCCGGCTGCCGGGTTCGACCACGGCGGGCGGCAGGTGGCCCGCGTTGGCGAAGGTGCACCGCCGGGTGACCGGGTCGTAGACCGCGTAGACGCAGGTCGCCAGGTAGACCTCGGAGAGGTCGGCCTCGCGGGACTTGTGGGCGGCCCGGGAGGGCCACTGGGAGCCGCCGCCGGACGCGGTCCCGCCGGGGGTGCCGAGCCCCCGGGCCACCTCGTCGAGCGCGGCGAGCACTTCGGCGGGCTCCAGGTCCAGCAGGGCCAGGGTCCGTACGGCGGTGCGCAGTTCGCCCATGGCGACGGCGGCGCGCAGCCCGCGGCCCATCACGTCGCCGACGACGAGCGCGGTGCGGTGGCCGGGCAGCTCGATCACGTCGAACCAGTCGCCGCCCACCTCGGTGGCGGTGTTGCCGGGGAGGTAGCGGCAGGCGATGTCGAGGCCCGCGGCGACCGGGTCGCCGGGCGGCAGCAGGCTGCGCTGGAGGATCAGGGCCCGCTCGTGCTCGCGCCGGTAGAGGCGGGCGTTGTCGATACAGACGGCGGCGCGGGCCGCCAGCTCGGTGGCGAGCCCCCGGTCCCGCTCGCCGAAGGGCTCGCTCCCCTTCGTCCGGGAGAACTGGACGAGGCCGACGACGGTGTCGTGGGCGACCATCGGGACGGCGAGGGTGGACTGGACGAAGCCCCGGTCGTCGCCGGGCACGTCCTCGACCCGGCCGGTCCGCAGGGCCACGGCGCACGGCGAGTTGAACGCGAAGCGGTGCACCGATCCCAGCTCGGGGCTTCCGGTGTCCGCGTCGTCCTCGGGCAGCACGTCCGCGACCGCGCTGGCCAGGGCGACCCGGCGCAGTTCGGCGGAGCCGCCGACGGACTCCTGGCGGAGCGAGTCCCAGCTGCCCGGCGGGGCGTCGTCACCGGTCAGCAGCCCCTGGTAGAGGTCGACCGAGGCGAGGTCGCAGAAGCCGGGCACGGCCACGTCGAGGAGTTCGCGGGCGGTGGTCTCCAGATCGAGGGAGTTGCCGATGCGGGCGCTGGCCTCGTTGAGCAGGGCGAGGTTGCGGCGGGCGCTGGCGGCCTCGCGGGCGGCGATGTGGCGGCGGGTCACGTCGGTGGCGAGCCCGGCGACGCCGGTGGGGCGGCCCGAGCCGGAGTGCACCCGGTACAGGTTCATGGACCAGTGGCGGCTGCCCGGTTCGCCGGGCGCGGTGCCGACGATCTGGAGGTCGGTGACGGAGACCCCGGTCTCCAGGACGCGCCGGATGG
Organism: Streptomyces sp. NPDC092952; assembly: GCF_044754785.1. Taxonomy (NCBI): domain Bacteria; kingdom Bacillati; phylum Actinomycetota; class Actinomycetes; order Kitasatosporales; family Streptomycetaceae; genus Streptomyces; species Streptomyces sp. NPDC092952. Next base: position 165,426 of record NZ_JBIVPT010000001.1, read on the forward strand.
TGGCGGTGAGCCGGTCGGCCTCGGGCCCGGAGAGGTAGTCCTCGACGGTGCGGCCGCGGTGGTCCTCGGCCCGGCCGCCGAAGACGGTGGCGAACCGCTGGTTGGCGCGGAGGACCGCCAGGTCCGTGCCGAACAGCACGAACCCGAAGGGCGATTGGCCGAAGATGGCCTGCGAGGCCGCGAGGTCCGTCTCGATGTGGCGCAGCGCCCGGACGTCCACGACGATGCAGAGCGCCCCCCGCTCCCCGCTCGCCGTCTCGCTGGGCATCACATAGATCTCGGCGAGCCCGTGCGCGGCCCGCTCGCCCGGCATCCGGAACGGGACGAGGCCCGTCCACTCCTTGCCGTCGAGGATCTCCGCGACCCGGCGCCGCCCGTCGGCGTGCATCGAGGCGGGCATGAAGACGTCGACCGGGTCCATGCCGACCGCCTTGTCGGCACCCATGCCGAAGAGGCCGGCTGCCCGGCGGCTCCACTGCTCGATCCGGCCATCGGGGCCGATCGAGAAGGAGGCGACCCTGATGTAGTCGTAGATCGAGCCAGGCGGGCTGCTCTGCCACATGATGTCGCCCGCTGTCCCAGGTATTTCGCTCACGCGACCGTCCCCTCCAGCTCACACACCGGACCGGTCCTGCCCGCAGTATTCAGCACTCCGGCCCCAACCGACACGGCGTTCACGATCACAGCACGGTCTCAGTCCCTTTCCGCCCGCTTCGGGCCGAGCCGTGATCGCAGTCCGTCCCACCCCACTCCTAACCAGGCAGAGCCAGCTCGAACCACACGGTTTTGCCGCTCTTTCCCCGGCGGGTCCCCCAGCGCCGGGCGGAACACGCCACCAGCTGGAGCCCCCTGCCCCCTTCGTCCTCCGGCCCAGCCATGCGTTCGGTGGGGGGATCCGGAAGCGGATCGGAGACCTCCACCAGCAGGCCGGGACGGGCGGCGGCGGTTTCGCCGTCGGACCGGGGGCGGACCAACCGTACGCCAATGGGGCCGGATGTATACCGCATCGAGTTGGTGACCAACTCGCTGACCAGCAGAACCGTCATGTCCCCGACCGAGCCGTCGATCCCCCAGTCCCGCAGCGCCCCGTGGACGGCGTGCCGTGCGGATCGCGCGGCGCCCGGCTCGGCCGGGAAGGTCCACTCGGCGGTGTCGCCTTCGGTGTCGATCACGCCGATCACTTCCCAGGGCCAGCGGCGGGGACGTCCCGTGTGCGAGGACTACCCCTCACATACCCGATAATCGTGACAAATTACCGCCAGGATCGACACGTGGGGCGTACGGGTGTATGCCCGCGCACACGGACAGGTGAGCAGGGCGGGGAGGGCGCACGGCCCTCCGGCACGCGCCGCCGCCGTGGTTCCGGGCACGGACCCGACCGCCGGGCGGCCGCGTCCGCGGCCGGAACCCGGGCCGGATCAGCTCAGCTCGCCCGCGGCCTTGAGGTCGTCGAAGAGCAGTTGGTCGACGGGCGGGACGAGCGGCCGGTCGGCGTAGGAGAACCAGGCCATCTCCTCGATCTCGTTGCTGACCGCCAGCGTTCCCTCGTAGTCGGCGGTGTAACAGGCCATGCGGACGAGAACGCCGTCGGCGTGGCCGTGCGCCTGCGCCTCGTACGTGCCCTTCGGGGCGACGGTGGCGGGGAGGACGGCCACGCTCAGCTCCTCCTCGACCTCGCGCAGCAGGGTCTGGAGGTCGGTCTCCCGGCCCTCGCGCTTGCCGCCGGGGATGTAGAACACGTCCTTCCCCCGCGATCGGGCGCAGAGGATCCTGCCGTTCTCCACCCGCACCCATGCCACCGTGTCGATCAGGCCCGACATCGCTCCGCCTTCGTTCGTACCGCCCGGTCGCAAGGACCCTAACGAGGCGGCGCGCCTCCGGCGGACGCCGGGGTCGCGGGCGGCGGAACGGGAACGGGAGCCCGGACGCGGGCGCGGGTGGAGACGGCGGGCCGGGTCAGGCGCGGGGGCCTCGTTCGACGCGCTCCACCCAGTAGAGCTGCTTGTGCCCGCGGCCGTCGAGCTTGTCGGCGATCGCCTGGGCCTCCCCCTGCGTGGCGAAGTGGCCGACGCGGTAGCGATTGCCGTTGTCGTCCTGCCGTATGACCAGCCAGGGCAGAGTGGCGCGGTTGTCGCTCATCGCGCGCCTCCCCCGGATCGTGCCCCTCCCACGAACATCGTGCACCTCACTAAGGATCCCCAGGAAACCGCAGTACGCATATGCGCGAGCGTACGCCTGACCTTTACGCAACGGATACGTAATTACACAAAGAGGCACCGATCAGTCCGAGAAGAGCAGGCAGAAGGGGCGCATCCGGCTGGATGCGCCCCTTCGAGGTGCGCGCGAGGAGGCCCCGAGAGGTCTTCGGGACGCCTTGCGTCCGGGCCATGACAAGCGATCGGTCACGGCGGCCGGCGGCTCACCGGACCGGGAGGTGGTACGCGACCCGGAAGCGGTCGGCGGGCACCACCACGTCCGCCGTCTCGACCGCGCGGCCCGAGGCGTAGTACGTCCGCTCGATCACCATCACCACATGGCCCGGCACGCCGCCGAGCGCCAGGAGCTCCTCCGCCAGTCCCGGGCGCGCGCCGACCTGCTCGGACACGTTGTCCACGACGACGTCGATCGCGGCCATCCGGTCGACCACCCCGCAGCCGCCCAGCGGGCCCTCCTCCGGCAGCATCACCGGCGTGCGCCCGGTCACGGCGAGCGGCTCCCAGGAGGTGGAGAGCATCATCGGCTCCCCCGCCTCGCGGAAGACGTACGCCGTCCGCATCACCCGGTCGCCCGGCTCGATGCCCAGGCGCCCGGCGACCTCGGCGCTCGCCGCCTCCTGCTCGCTGCGGGACTCCCACGTCCCGTGCACCCCCTCCGCCGTCTGCTCCTGGCGGAACGGGCTGGCCCCGGCCGCCGGGCGGTAGCCGGAGCGGGCGATCCGCCGCGGAACGGGGCGCTCGCGCACATACGTGCCGGAACCGGAACGGCCCTCGACGAGCCCCTCGGCCATCAGCACCTTGCGCGCCTCCAGCGCGACCGTGTCCGAGACGCCGTACTCCTGACGGATGCGGGCCTGCGAAGGCAGGCGCGTGTGCGGCGCCAGCGAACCGTTGACGATCTTCTCCCGCAGGTCGCTTGCGACGCGCAGATACGCGGGCTGCTCACCGAAAGCCACAGGCCACTCCCAACAGGTTGACGGACTGCAACAGATTGACAACCGTCGGTTGTGAACCGCAAGCATGGGCCAGAGATTCACCCGAAGTGATGATTCCCTGCCCGTCCGCGCATGCCCGTACACCCCCGGCCGTGCCCCGGCCGTGCCCCGCCCGCGTCCGGCGCGCGCCCCGCGGGTGCGCGTTCGGCGGCCGCGGAGGATTCCCGTCCTCTGCACGGGCGGCGCCCGCCCCCGGTTCAACGCGGCCGTGACCGGTTCGGGCCGTACGCCCCCGATGTCCCTCCGCACGGCTGTGGGGCGGCCGCCGAAGCAGCCGCCCCACGCGTTCCGCGCATCATGGGCGCCCCGTCACGAGGGGCGCTCCGTCACCGGTGCCCGTACGGCCGGTGGTCCGGCACCCCCGCGGTCAGAACTGCAGACCCCAGGAGTTGATCCGTCCGGTGTCCCCGCCCGCGTTGTCGCTGACCCGGAGCTTCCAGGTGCCGTCGGCCGCCGCGGAGGACGCGTTCACCGTGTAGGTGGTCTTCACGTCGTCGGCGCTGCCGCCGGTCCCGTACGCCTTCAGGTTGTAGACCGAGCCGTTGGGCGCGACCAGGTCGATCTTCAGGTCACCGCTGTAGGTGTGGGTGATGTCCACCGGCACGCTCAGCGTGGCGGGGGCGTTGCCGCCGACGCCGCTGACGGTGACCGGCGACTCGACGGTGGTGTAGTCACCGATGGCGTAGCTCGTGGTGCTCTCGAACTTCTTGCCGGTCGGCGGGGTGGTGGAGCCGGTGCCGACGTTGAGCAGGCGGTTCGGCGAGCCGGTGCCCGGGCTGGTGACCACTCCGGTGCTGGCGGCGGCGACCAGTCCGGCGGAGACCTGCGCCGGGGTGTCGCCCGGGTGGTCGGCCAGGTAGAGCGCGGCGGCGCCGGCCACGTGCGGGCTCGCCATCGAGGTGCCCGAGATGGTGTTGGTGGCGCTGTCGCCGGTGTTCCAGGTCGACGTGATCGACGAGCCCGGGGCGAAGATGTCCACCACGCTGCCGTAGTTGGAGAAGCTGGAGCGGGCGTCGGTGCTGGTGGTGGAGCCGACCGTGATGGCCTCGCCGACGCGGGCCGGGGACTTGGTGGAGGCGTCGGTGGACTCGTTGCCCGCCGCGACGGCGTAGGTCACGCCGGACGCGATGGACTTGCGCACGGCGGCGTCGAGCACCGCGTCCGCCCCGCCGCCCAGGCTCATGTTGGCCACCGCGGGCTTGACCGCGTTGGCGGTCACCCAGTCGATGCCCGCGACGACCTGGTCGGTGGTGCCGGAGCCGCTGTTGTCGAGGACCCGGACGGCGACGATCTTCGCCTTCTTCGCCACGCCGTACGACGTACCGGCGACGGTGCCCGCCACGTGGGTGCCGTGGCCGTGGCCGTCCTGCGCGGTGTTGTCGTTGTCGATGGCGTCGTAGCCGTAGGAGGCCCGGCCGCCGAAGTCGCTGTGGCTGATCCGTACACCGGTGTCGATGATGTACGCGGTGACGCCCGCTCCGGCGTGGTCCGGGTAGGTGTAGCTCTGGTTCAGCGGAAGGGACTTCTGGTCGATCCGGTCGAGACCCCAGGAGGGCGGCGAGGTCTGGGTGCCGGTGACGTGGAAGGTCCGGTTCTGCGCCACGGACTCGACGGCCGGGTCGGCGGCGAACTTCTTCGCCTGGGCCTCGGAGAGCTCCACCGAGTAGCCGTTGAGCGCGGCGCGGTAGGTCTTCCTGATCTTGGCGCCGTACTCCTTGGCGAGTGCCCGCCCCTCGGCGGAGCCCGCCCTGGCCGCCGACGCGTCGAGCGTGACGATGTAGCTGCCGCGGATGGTGTCCGGGGCGCCGGCGTTCAGGATCCGGCCCTCGGCGGCCGGGCCGGACGCCGTGGCGGGGAAGACGGCCGCGCCGGACAGCGCGAGGGCCGCACCCGCCACCACGCTCACCGCGGCGACTCTTCGGCGGGACAGGGGGGTGTGACGCGTCACTGACATGTGGGGGCCTCCTCGATTGCGGTGCTCAGGTGGGGGATCACGTGCGTCGAGACAGAGCTGCGCCGAAGGGAGATAGGCATGCGCATGACAACCGATGGACCGGATCGCCGCGCCGCCCAAGTCCCCGTCGACAGCGAAAGGTTGGCCGATTCTTGGGAATCGCACAAGAGTGCGTTGGCCTGCGCAATACCTTCGCCACGGGACGGTCATACGGCTGACATGCTGACCGCATGCCCGCATACATCTGCCCGCAGGACGGCACCCGCGCCGACACCACCGCTCTCACCTGGTGCTGTCCGGTCTGCCGCGGCCCCTGGGACCTCGCGTTCGAGCCCACCGGCACGCTCTCGCCCGACTCCCTCGCGGGGCGCGTCAATTCACTGTGGCGTTACGAGGAGGTGCTGCCGCTCTCGGCGCCCGCGACGAGCCTCGGCGAGGGGCGCACCCCGCTCGTCCCGCTCACGGGGACGGTCTCGGCCAAGCTCGACTTCCTGATGCCGACGCTCTCGTTCAAGGACCGGGGCGCGGTGATGCTCGCCGAGCTGGCCCGCCGTCTGGCGCCGGAGCGCGTCGTCGCGGACAGCAGCGGCAACGCGGGCACGGCCGTCGCCGCGTACTGCGCGCGCGCCTCGCTGCCCTGCACGGTGTACGTCCCCGAGGGCACCTCCGCGAAGAAGACCGAGCAGATCCGGGCCCACGGCGCCCGCCTGGAGATCGTCCCCGGCGACCGCGAGGCGACCGCGGCCGCCGCCCGCGCCGCCGCCGACGTCCCCGGCACCTTCTACGCCTCGCACGTCTTCAACCCCTTCTTCCTGCACGGGACGAAGACCTATGTGTACGAGCTGTGGGAGGACCTCGGCGGACGGCTGCCGGACGCCCTCGCCGTACCGGTCGGCAACGGAACCCTGCTGCTGGGCGCGGCCCTGGCCGTCGCCGAGCTGCACGCCCTGGGGCTGATCGACCGGCGGCCCGCGCTGATCGCCGTCCAGGCCGAGGCCGTCTCCCCGCTGGCCGCCGCCTTCCGGGCGGGCGCCGACGGGCTGCCCGACGCCCCGGCCGGGCCGGCCGCCGCCACCCTCGCCGAGGGCATCGCGATCCCCCGTCCGCCGCGCGCCCGGGCGGTGCTGGCCGCGGTCCGGGAGTCGGGCGGCACCTTCCTCACGGTGACCGAGGACGAGATCCGCGCCGCCCAGCTGGATCTGGCCGCACGCGGCTTCTACGTCGAGACGACGGGCGTCGCCTGCTGGGCGGCGGTCGGCGGCTGGACCGACCGGAGCGTCGTCGTCCCGCTGTGCGGCGCGGGTCTGAAGACCGGCCTCGCCGCCGCCTGACCCACCGCCGGGAACGGACAGCACCCGCGCCCGGCGGGAGGACACCGCCGCCCGGGGCGCACCGTCGCCCGATCACCCCGCGCGCCGCGCGCCACCGGGCGGCGGCGGCTTCCTACGGTCGTACGGTGAGCCTCCCGCGCATCCGCCGCCGTACCGCCCTCGCCTGCTGCGTGCCGCTGCTCGCGGGCGCCCTGCTCGCCGCCGCCCCGGCCCCCGCGCCCCGGGCGGCGTCGCCGGGCGCCCCGGCGCCCACCGCCTGCGGCCGGGACACCGACCCCGCCTGGGCGCCGACGTCCACCCGGTACGGCGGGGCGGCCGGTCACGACCCGTACACCGGCAACGGCTACCTGGGCCACCGGGTGCCCGCCGCCGGGGCCGGGTACGCCGTCCCGGGCGGGAAGTCCGGCTGGCCGCTGTACACCCCGCGCTACGACGGCGCCCTCGTCTCCGGCCTGTACGGGCGCGAACCGGGGCTCGTGGCGGGCCGCGAGGTGGCCGCGGCGCTCCCCACCTGGACCGATCTGGAGCTGCGCGTCGGCGGGGAGGTCTACGGCGCCGCCACCCCGGCCGGCCGGATCTCGCGCTACCGCCAGACCCTCTTCCTGCGCTGCGGGCTGGTGCGTACCGCGCTGCGCTGGACCACGGCCGACGGGCAGGCGACCGACCTGGTGTACGAGGTGCTCGCCGACCGGTCCGCGGTGCACACCGGCGCCGTACGGCTGAGCCTCACCCCGCGCTGGAGCGGCACCGCGACCGTCACCGCCCGGCTCGACCCGCGCGGCGCACGCCGGATCGACCTCGCCTCCGACGGCACCTTCCGCACCCGGGGCACCGGGGTCCGGGGCGCCATCGCCCAGGAAGTGCGCTCCGGCGGAACCGGGACGGCGCTCGCGCCCCGGAGCACGCACCGGGTGCGCGCCGGGCGCACGTACACCGTCGAGAAGTACGTCGGCGTCGACACCACGCTGACCTCGCGCGACCCGCGTGCCGCGGCGCGGGAGGCCGCCCGCCGGGCCGCCCGGCGCGGCTGGTCCGGGGTCCTCGCGGCGAACGCGGCGGCCTGGCGGCGGGACCTCTCCGCCGGCATCGCCGTCCCCGGCGACCCCGAGCTCCAGAAGTGGCTGCGGGCGGCCCAGTACGGACTGCTGGCGTCCACCCGGGCCGGGTCCCGGGACAGCGTCGCCCCGGCCGGTCTGACCAGCGACGACTACGCGGGCATGATCTTCTGGGACGCCGAGATCTGGATGTACCCGGGGCTGCTGGCCACCCGGCCCGAGCTGGCCCGCTCCGTCGTCGAGTACCGCTACCGCACCCGGGACGCCGCCCGCGGGAACGCCCGGAAGCTGGGGCTCCAGGGCCTGTTCCACCCGTGGACCGGGGCAGGCCGGGGCGATCTGTGGTCCGAGTGCCAGAGCTGGAACCCGCCGCACTGCGTCACCCAGATCCATCTCCAGGGCGACGTGGCACTGGCCGTCTGGCAGTACTACCTGGCGACCGGCGACCGCGGCTGGCTGGCCCGGCGCGGCTGGCCGCTGCTGGCGGGGGCCGCCGACTTCTGGGTCTCCCGGGCCACCGCCGACGACGGCGGCGGCTACTCGCTGAAGGAGGTCGCGGGCCCCGACGAGTACAGCAACGGCGTCACCGACGGGGTCTACACCAACGCGGTCGCCGCCACCGCCCTGCGCGACGCCACCCGCGCGGCCCGGCTGCTCGGCCGCCCCGCCCCGGCCGCCTGGCAACGGGTCGCGGACGGGCTGCGCATCCCGTACGACCCGGCCCGCAAGCTCTTCCTCCAGTACGCCGGGTACGACGGCTCGACGATCAAGCAGGCCGACACGGTGCTGCTGATCTACCCGCTGGAGTGGCCGATGGAGCCGGGCGCCGCCGCCGCCACCCTCGACTACTACGCCGGGCGCACCGACCCGGACGGCCCGGCGATGACCGATTCGGTGCACGCGATCGACGCGGCCGCGATCGGGGAGCCGGGCTGTGCGACGTACACCTACCTCCAGCGCGCGGTACGCCCGTTCGTCCGGGAGCCGTACGCGCTGTTCAGCGAGGCCAGGGGCGCCAAGGCGGGCGCCCAGGACGCCCTGTCGGGGTCGCCCGCCGAGGACTTCCTGACCGGGAAGGGCGGCTTCCTCCAGGTCTTCACGCACGGGCTGACCGGGCTGCGGCTGCGGGAGGACGGGGTGCGGCTCGATCCGCTGCTGCCGCCGCAGCTGGCGCCCGGCGTCACCCTGACCGGCCTGCGTTACCAGGGGCGCACGTACGACGTGGCGATCGGCCCGCGCACGACGACGGTCCGGCTCACCTCCGGCGCCCCCTTCACCGTCCACTCCCCCGCCGGCCCCCGCCTGCTGAACGGCACCCTGACGCTGCCGACCCGGCGGCCCGACCTGGCGGCGACGGACGACACGGCCCGCTGCCGCCCCGCGACGGCCGACTCCCAGGCCCCCGGGCTGTACGCGGCCGCCGCGGTGGACGGCAGCCGCGCCACCGCCTGGTCCCCGGCGGGCCGGACGGGCACGCTGACGGTGGACCTGGGACGGGTGGCCGCGGTGACCTCGGCCGTACCGGAGTGGGCGGAGCCGCGCCCGGCCGCGTACCGCCTGGAGGTCTCGGCCGACCAGCGGCGCTGGCGGCCCTACCGGGCGGGGGAACCGGCCCGCTGGATCCGGCTGACGGTCACCTCGAAGGACGAGCACCACCCCACCGGAGTATGGGAGTTGCGCGCGACTCAACCCTGACGCACCGTCACTTCTTGTTCTTGTGCGGGCCGTTCGGGCTGCCCAGGCCGACGGGACGGAGGGCGGCGGGCCCGGCCGCCGCCGCCTGGAGTTCGGCGGCGAGCCTGCGGATCGCGGGGAGCCGGGCGAAGAGCGCCTCGCCGGGGCAGTTGGTGGCGAAGCCGTCGCGGTGGCCGGATATCGCGTCGAAGGTGGCAGACGTCCCCTTCGGATAGCGGCTGCTGCTGTTGGTGGAGGTGAGCCGCGTCTTGCCCAGCGGGTCGACACCGCCCAGGCCGAGCTTCCAGGCGGCGAGCCCGGCTATCGCGCGCTCCATGGCGGCCGGGACGGGGACGCCGGGGCCGAAGGTGCCGATGGCGGCGATCCCGGTGGTGCCCTGGTTGAAGCCGAGGGTGTGGGAGCCGATGACGGCCCGGTCGACCCCGCCCGCACGGCCCTCGTAGACGGTGCCGCACCGGTCGACCAGGAAGTTGTACCCCATGTCGCCCCAGTGCAGGTCGCCGGTCTGGCCGTCGTAGAGGTTGCGCAGGGTGCGCGGGACGTCCGCGCAGTCGTAGTCGTTGGGGGTGTCGGTGTGGTGGACGAAGACCGCGCCGACGCCGCCCGCGTACCGGGCGGTGCGGTCGCGCTTGGTCTCGTCGGGCCGCCATCCGGCGCGCGGCACGATGGCGGGCCGGGGTGCCGCACGGGGCGGGGCCATCGGCCGCGCCCCCAGCGCGGGGGACGACCGGTCGCCGCGGGTCGGGCGGGTGGCCGATTCGAACCGCCCTGCGGAGAGCGGTGGTCGGTGGGCCCGCTCGCGGGCGTGGCGGGCCGTCGGCATCGAGGCGGGCGCGGCCAGCAGGGGTAGCGTCACGGGCACGACGGCCCAGAGCGCTATTCGGTACAGACGCACAGGAAGAACCTTCTTCGTCGTCGCCGGATCACCGGCGTGAGCGCATATGCCCACAGCCTCTCGGCCCCCCGCCCCGGGCGCGCGCGGGGTTAGTGCAGACAGGCGAGGACGACGCGGCACCCGGCTCAGCGGTACGGGGACCGCCGCACGGACAGGATCGCCACGTCGTCGTGCTGGTCCTCGCCCCCGGCGAACGCGCGTGCGTCGCCGTGGAGGGCGGAGGGCAGCTCGGTGGCGGGGAGCGACACATGCCGGGCGAGGCTCTCCGTGACGGGAAAGAACGTGCCGTCGGACGCGCGGGTCTCGGTGAGCCCGTCGGTGGTGAGCAGGAGCGTCGCGCCGCGCGGGAAGGCGAACCAGTCGACGGTCGCGGGGTCGGCGGACAGCTCGGCGAGGCCGAGGGGGACGCCCGAGGTGAGGTCCGGTGTGGTGACGGTGGTGTCGTGCAGCACGTGCGGAAGGACGTGTCCGCAGTTGATGGCCTGCACCTCCTCGTGCGCGTCGATGTTGACGATCAGGGCCGTGACGAACCGTTCGTCGTCGCCGGTCCGGGCCGCGTACGAGTTGTGCAGGACGACGGAGGCGTCCAGGGCGTCGACGAGCGCGGTCAGGGTGGGTTCCCGGTGGGCACTCGCGCGGAAGGCGCCGATCACGGCGAAGGCGGCACCCACCGCGGGCAGGCCCTTGCCCTGGACGTCACCGATCAGCACCCGGGTCCCCCACGGCGAGGCCACGACGTCGTAGATGTCGCCGCCGACGAGCCGGTCCTCCTGCACCGGCTCGTACACGCCGTCGACCAGGACGTCGTCGGTGAGCATGGGCAGCGGGCGCAGGATGTGACGCTGCATCGCGACCGCCGTGGAGCGCAGTCGCAGTGTCTCCCGCTCGCGGCCGATGCGGCGGTGGCACGCGTAGACGGAGGCCGCGCCCAGGACGAGGGTGAGCAGCATCATGAGGATTCTGTCGAGCCACGGCCGCCCGTCGCCGTGCCGGAGGAACATGGTGCCGATGACGACGAGCACGGTCCAGGCGAACACGAACGCCGTCTGACGCACGGTGCACAGCGCCGACGCCGCCCCGGGCAGGAACACGAGGAGGCCGAGCAGCCACACCGGGGAGCCGGACAGGAATCCGAGGACCCCCACCAGGACCGTCACGACCGCGACGGCGATCACCACCTGGGCCGTGCCGGGTGGTTCGACCGTCTCGACCGGTCGAACGGGCTTCTTCCGATGGGTGCGGGGCACGGGACCTCCGGGGCAAATGGAGCATTTCCCGTACCGTAGGCACGCGCGGCCACGGGTCGGCCGCGCCCCGCCGGAGACCGTCCACGGCCCGCGCGGAACGGGTGAGCCCCGGGCGGGGCCACCGGTGGGCGCGGCCCGGCGGAAGGATAGGGTTCGGCCCCGGGAAGGTCCGTGCGGCCGGCAGGGCCGCACCGGGGGCGGACGCGGCGGCTGCCCGAGGGAGCGCTGGATGCTGCAGGCACTGGGGCTGAGCCCGGACGAGGAGACCGTCTACACGGCGCTGCTGACCCGGCCGACCGCCTCCGCGCGGGATCTCGCCGGGCAGACCGGGCTCGGCAGGGACGGGATCGCCCGCATCCTGCACGACCTGGCGGCACGCGGCCTGGTCGCGGTCGAAGCCGGGGCGGGCGGTACGGCGGACTCCCCGGCCCGTCCCGGGCCCGGCGACGGACACGCCACCCCCTACCGGCTCACGCCGCCCTCCGTGGCCCTGGCCCCGCTCCTGGTCGAGCAGCGCAACGCCCTGCACCGGGCCGAGACCGCCTTCTCGATGCTGACCGAGCAGTACCGCAGCACCGCCGCCCACCCGGCGGGCAACGTCGTGGAGGTGGTGGTCGGCGTGGAGCAGGTCGCGCACCGGTTCCACCAGTTGCAGCGCGGCGCGCAGCGGGAGCTGCTCGTCTTCCTCGTCGGCACGCCGATCGCGGTGCCGCGCGAGGACACCGACCTGTCGGAGAGCGCCGCCCTGGACCGGGGGGTGGATTTCCGGGTCGTGGCCACGAAGGACTATCTCGACGGCCCCGAGGTGGCGCGGGACATGCGTACGGCCGTCACGGCGGGGCTGGAGCTGCGTCTGGTCGAGGCGTTGCCGCTGAAGATGGTCGTGTCGGACCGTCAGAGTGCCATGGTTCCGCTGGACATGGCCGACTCCGGGGGCGAGCCGAGCGCCATCGTGGTGCACCGCAGCGGTCTGCTCACCGCCCTGGTCCAGCTCTTCGAGAAGGAATGGGCCCAGGCCCGGCCGCTGTATCCCACCCCCACGGGGGTGCGGGTGCGGACGGCGGAGCGGGGGCCGACCGTGGGGGAACTGGAGGTCCTCGCGCTCCTGCTGGCCGGGGTGTCGGACCGGCGGGCGGCGTCCCAGCTCGGGGTCTCCATCCGCACCGTGGAGCGGCGGACCCGGCGGCTGATGGACCTCGCCGGGGTGGATTCGCGCCTCCAGCTCGGCTGGCACGCCGCACGCGCGGGCTGGTTGTGAGCCTCCGGGCCCGCTGAGCGTCCACCGCCCCGGCGCCGGTCCGCCTCCCCCGTATCCGCAGTGGACGCGGCGCCGGGCGGGCGGGGGCGCGGCGGTGCCGGGGCCGTGGGCGCGGCGCCGAAAGCAGTGACCGCGGCGCGATGTCGGAAATCCGACATGCGGCCAACCCGTCACCCGCAGGCGTCCCTACAGCCTCGGCCCGTCTGCCAGGCTGCAGCCGCACCACGGCATTCCACCGCGTCGAAGTAGGGAGATCCATGCGCCCCCTCACCCGAATATCCCTGGCCGCGGCATGCGCCGCCGCCCTGGCCCTCACGGCGGTCGCACCGTCCGGGGCAGCGGGCGCACCACCCGGCGGCGGCCCGGGGAAGAGACCCGTCGTCGGCAGCGGACCGGCGTCGTCCGGAGGCCGGCAGACGGCCGTCACACTCATCACCGGCGACAAGGTCCTCGTGACCACCGACGCGTCGGGCCGCAGCTCCGCGGCGGTACTGCCGCGCGAGGACGGCACCCGGCCGGTGGTCCAGACGTACCAGTCGGGCAAGGACCTCTACGTCTACCCCGAGGGCGCCACCCGGGCCGTCGCCGAGGGCCGGGTCGACGAGCGGCTGTTCAACGTCACCGGCCTCATCCGCCAGGGGTACGACGACGCGCACACCGACGCGCTGCCGCTCATCGCCACCTACGGGGACGGCGTGGACGTCGCCAGGAGCACGCCCCCGGCCCCCCGCGGCTCCGAACGGGGACTGCCCCTCCCCGCGGTGGGCGGCGTCGCCCTCACCGCGGACAAGGACACCGCCGCCACCTTCTGGCGCGACGTCACCGCCCCGCGTTCCCGTTCCGCCTCCGCGCCGCGGAAGCTGTGGCTGGACGGACGGGTCGAGGGCACCCTGGACCGGTCCACCAAGCAGGTCCACGCTCCGGAGGCCTGGGCCGCCGGTCACGACGGCAGCGGCACCAAGGTCGCCGTGCTCGACACGGGAGTGGACGCCGGGCACCCGGATCTCGTGGACCGGGTCACCACCTCCGAGAATTTCACGGACTCCGCGACCACCGACGACCGGGTGGGCCACGGTACTCATACCGCCTCCACCGTCGGCGGCTCCGGAGCGGCGAGCGGAGGCCGGAAGAAGGGCGTGGCCCCCGGCACCTCCCTGCTCATCGGGAAGGTCCTCAACGACGCCGGGTACGGCCAGGACTCCTGGGTCATCGCGGGGATGCAGTGGGCCGTCGACCAGCGCGCCGACGTCGTCTCCATGAGCCTGGGCAGCCAGGCGATCGGGGACTGCACCGACCCGGTGGCGCAGGCCACGCAGCGGCTCGCGCAGAGCACCCGCACCCTGTTCGTCGTCGCCGCGGGCAACGCCGGACCGGGCACCGAGACCGTCTCCTCCCCCGGGTGCGTTCCCGAGGTGCTGACGGTCGGCGCGGTGGACCGTGACGACAGCACCGCCCCGTTCTCCAGCCGCGGCCCGGTGGCCGTCACGCACACCCTCAAGCCCGAGATCGCCGCCCCCGGCGTCGGTATCTCGGCGGCGAGCGCGGGCGGCCGCGGCGTGTACGCCTACCGGTCGATGTCCGGCACGTCGATGGCGACCCCGCACGTCGCGGGCGCCGCGGCCGTCGTGCGCGGCGCCCACCCGGACTGGACCGCGCAGCAGGTCAAGTCCGCGCTCGTCTCCTCGGCCCGCACCGGCGGCGGGGTGGAGGGAGCGGACCGGACCGGCGCCGGTGTCCTCGACGTGTTCGCCGCGGTGAACCAGAAGGTGCTGGCCGCGCCCGCCGTCCAGGGCGGCAGCTACGCCTGGCCGCAGGACGCGTCGGACCGCACCACCGTGACGGTGCCCTTCACCAACACCGGCGGCAGCGACGTGGCCCTGGGCCTGAAGGCCGACGGTGTACACGGCAACGACGGCAGCGAGGTCCGCTCCGGCGTCGTCGAGCCGGTGCGGCACAGGGTGACGGTCCCGGCGGGGGCCACGGTCCAGGTACCGGTGCGGATCGACCCCACCGCGCGCCTGAAGGACTCCCAGTACGGCGCGGTCACCGGCCGCCTCCTGGCCACCGGCCACGGTGTGCACGTCTCCGTACCGGTGACGCTCTACGTCGAGCCCGAGACGGTCACCCTCCGGGTCAAGGCCGTGGACCGCGACGGCGGGCCCGCGGCCGGCACCTCCTCCCTGGACCTGGTCAGCCTGGACACCGACAAGGGAGAGCGCCGCGCCAACGCCGGGGCGCCCGACCAGACGTACCGCGTCCGCCCGGGCAGCTTCTCCCTCAGCGCCTTCGTGACCACGTACGGCGCGAACGGGGCGCCCGGGTCGGTCAGTTACCTCGCGAAGCCGCAGCTCCGGATCACCAAGGACACCACGGTCGTCCTCGACGCCCGGCGGGCCCACCGGTTGAGCCTGGACACCGACCGGCCGGCGGCGGTGGACACGACCACGATCGGCTACGCCCGGATCTGGGACGACACCTGGCTGGTCGCCGGCTCGGTCTCGACGGACAGCACCGTCCAGGAGTTCTACGCGGACGTCGACGGACGCGCCACGGACGGCACCTTCGAGTTCCGGCCCACCTGGCGGGCCAGCGGCTCCCAGGGCGGCTCGCCGTACGTCTACAACCTGACGTTCCCGACCTCCGGACCCATCCGGTCCGACCAGGTCTACCGGCCCAAGGACTCCCGGATGGCGCGGGTGACCGAGACCTGGAACGCCGTGGGCAAGGAGGCGGACTACCTCGACGCCCTGTTCGTCCGCCGCCCCGAGAGCGGCAGCGACTACATCCCGGTGAGCCCGTACGGCGCGGTGCACGTGCCCGCGACCCGCACCGCCTACTACACGACCGGCGACGACCTCTGGTACCACGGCGCGATGAGCAGCTTCCCGTTCGCCGCGTTCATGGGTGACCAGGAGCGCGCCTACCGGCCGGGGCAGCGACGGTCCGAGGAGTGGTACCGCGGCGTGCTGCGGCCCGCCGCCGCCCGGGACACCGACGGGAAGCCCATGCTGGCCGCCGAGCGACAGGGCGACCAGATCGGCGTCCAGACCGCGTTCTGGCTCGACGGCTCCGGTGACCACTGGTCCCCCGGCGGCTCGTTCGGCGACATCGGCAACCTGCGGCTGAAGCGGAACGGCGAGGAGATCGGCCGCCGTGCCGACCCGTTCGGCGTGTTCCAGGTGCCGGACGAGGACTCCGTCTACGAGCTCACCCAGAATCTGCAGAAGATCGCGACCTCGGACAAGAACTGGCTCCGCTCCAGCGCGGTCACCACTTCCTGGACCTTCCGCTCCCACCGGGAGCCGGACGTCTACTCGCGCGGCCTGCCGCTCCTCTTCCCGGCGTACGACGTGCCGGTGGACGGCCTGAACACCGTGGCCGCTCGGAAGGGCACGGAGATCGGGCTGTCGGTCGAGGGCCACGCCGGATACACCCCCGGAGCGGTCACCCGTGCCGCGCTGTCCTACTCCTACGACGGCGGCACCACCTGGATCCAGGCGCCGACCGAGCACCGCGACGGCCGCTGGACGGCCGTCCTCGACCACACCGGCGCCTCCGGCGAACAGGTCACGCTGAAGGCATCCGTCACCGACGCCAACGGCAACGCGGTCACCCAGACGATCACCCGCGCCTACGACGTGCGGTGACCCGGGCGATCACCCGCGGCTACGACACACGGTGACACCGGTTGCGGCCGGGCGGACCCTCCTCACGGGGGCCGCCCGGCCGCGACACGAGGTGGCGACGGCTACGCGGCTACGGCTCGTACAGGGGCAGGAAGTGGATGACCGCCTCCTCGTAAGGATGCGCGGCGCGCACGGCCCGCTGGACGGCGGCGGCCTGCTCCACGTCACAGACCGACTCGATCCGGCACTCCTCGCCGTGCTGCGTGACACCCACCTCCCCGTCGTACGGTTGCGAACCGGGCAGCGCCTGCCAACTGCCGGTCACCTTCCACACGCTTGAACACCGCGCGTACGCCCCGACCCGCCCCGCACCGGCCCCGTGGAGCGCCTCGATCACGGCCTCCGCGTGGCTCTCGGGAACAGATATCTCGATCTTCAGCCGCGTCATCCCCGGACCCTAACAACCCGCACCACCCGCGCCCGCTGTCAGTGGCGGCTGCTTCCATGACGCCATGAACACCGTGCACGAGATCGCCGCCCGCCTCCCCGGCCCCGCAGAACTCCGCACCCACCTCCGCGCGCTGGCCGTCCTGGACGCCGTGATCGGCGACGACCCCCAGTACTGCTGCTACACCTTCGACGCGGACTGGGGCCCCGGCGAGGAGGCGGCCCTGATGTCGAACGGCTCGGGGGACGACTTCTCCGTCCTCTTCACCCCGGCCGGGGTGCTCATACGCGGCTTCGACCACGAATCGGCGATGAGCCCGTACGGGACGGACGAGGGCCGGGTCTGGCCGGGCGTCCTCGACGACGTCCCCGCCCCGCTGCGCCCGCTCCTGGACGAGCCGGCCTTCTACGACGAGGGCATCGATGCCCCACACGTCACCGCCTGCATCTGGCGGGAGACCGCCGACACCACCTGGCACACCGGCTCGGCCATCGCCTTCCCCCCGGACAACGAGTCCCCGGACGGCGCCGGTTACCTCTTCCACCTCCTGGCGGACCGCTCCCCCGAAGCCGTCCGGTCCCACTTCGAGGACTACTACGAACGCCCCGTCCCCCTCGACGCCGTCCGCCACGTCCTCACCGGACTCCCCCTCACCCCCGAGACCACCGCGGCCCTCGCCCCGCCCGCCCTCTGATCCAGCACCGAATCCGGCGGAGGGGCCGGAGTCCGCGACCCCGGCCCCTCGCAACCCGTATGTTCACCGCACCGACGCGTCACACGTTGAAGCGGAATGCCTGAGGGCTGATCCTGGCCTGCGGCGGAGCCCTGATCAGGGCGCTGACCTGGGATTCCTCGTTGACGTGCGTTGGCTCCCGACGACCGTTTACGGGTGTCCTGCGGACTGGCTGCGGACTTGCCGGGGGATCCGAGGCAGCGAAATCCCTGGAGCTGTAAACCGCGTCCGAAGCGGCCGAGCTCGATGAGGGTCGTCGTGCCCGGCACCACCAGCACAGAGGCCGCCTGGAGGGCGGGCAGAGCGATGACGGCAAGCGGCTGTGGCGGCCGAAGGCCGCCCCTTCGTGAAGACGCGAAGACGTACTTCAGTCTGGCGAGCGCCGCCGTAACGCATCGGGCGATGTCAGGCGATTGCCTGACAGGCGAGGGATGGGTCCGGTAGATCTGTGCCCGTGACTGACTCCATGCCCCCCGATGACGGCGAGCCCACTTCCCTCCGCGAGAAGGCCAAGGACTGGGTCGAGAAGGGCAAGGGTTGGGCCGAGAAGCACCCGAGGACGATCCGCTTCGTCAAAGTCGCGGGCGTGGCTGCGGGCATGGTCGCTGTTGTGGTCCTCGCGCCGCGCAGCATGAATGAGGACGCAGACGAGTTCCCCAGCTATGCCGAGGGTTCCGCAAACGCCGAAGACGTTGAGGATGCTGAGGGTGCTGCGGAAGTCGAGGGTGTCGCTGGCCAAGAGCAGCCCTCCGCCTCCGAAAGGACGAGCAGTCCTCGCGACTCCGTCAAGAACCACCTGCGGAATCTCCACCCCGGCTGGAACGCCAGCGAGGAGAAGAAGGCGCAGTACAAGGAGGAGACAGGGGAAGATCTGCCTCCCGGCACCACCTGGGTCTCTCCAAAGTCCGATGCGGACGATTCCCCGGAAGGCGAGGCCCCGGGTGCGGATGATTCCCCGGAGGACGAGTACCCGGGCGGAGCAGCAGCCTGAGCGCTCAGGTGCAGGTCGCCGCGACCTCCATTCTTGTGCAGTGCCAGCGCAGGCCCTTACGTTCCGTCCCATGACCGCATCAGACGATCTACTCCGCCGGATCGAGCAGGAGCCTTCCCTTGCTGCCGCGCTCGCCTGGCCTGGCGATTTCGACGTCGAACGCCGGGACCCCATTGAGGACCTTGTCCTTCCCACCGGTATCCCCCTGCACCCGATAGCCAGCTGCGGCGCCGGCGGCACGTACTTCCTGTGCGGGGGAGCCGGGGCCGAGGAGAGGCCCGTCCTGTACGCCGACTCGGAGGGCCAGGCCACACTGATCGGCGCCGACCTCGTCGAGGCCATCACACTCATCGTGGTGCTGCCCTTCTGGCGCGACCTGGCGAAGGGCTTCGCGATCAGCGAGCTCGGCTCGGACCTTCGGGCCGACCACCCGGACTTCGACGCCGAGCGCGACCGCCTTCTGCACGCCCTCGGGCTTGCCTCCATCTCCGAGGAGGAGGCTGCCGCTCGCCTGCTGGCGGTGGCTGCACGCACGGCCCCGGACTACGTGCCGCGCGTACCGGACGACGATTACCTGCCTTACAAGCTTCTGTTTCCGAGTGGCCCTGCATAACGAAGCCAGCGCTACGTCAGTATCGGGCGATGACCTGCCGCAGGTCCGTGCCCAGGAGGTCCTCCAGTGCGTGGACGCTGGCTTGCGGTAGCGGCAGCTCGCATTCTGGATCTGTGGTTACGAGGCTGTACCTGGCGAAACCCGCAGCCCAGACGTAGTCGAGGGCGTTCAAGTCCGTCTGGGCCGAGCAACAGGGCACCGTAACGGCAAGCGAGTCGAAATAGCCGTCCGGAAGGGCTGCCGTGTCCATCGCGTTGCCCCACCAGTCTTCGATGTCGGAGCCGCACACGGGGCACCGAACACCGCACCAGTTCGCCCCGGGGTCGATGAAGGCTGCGCCGGGGATGTCCCAGACGTCATAACCGCCCAGCGCTTCAGGAACCAGTTGCTGTAGCTGGGCCTGCGCAGCCTCGCTCGCGGCCGACTCAGGCGAAAAGTGCGGATCCTTGGGTATGAGGTGAAGCAGCGTGATGCTCACGCTGCCGACCAGCCGTCCAGCGAGACCTCCAAGCTGTCATTCAGGTAGTGGTGGAGGGCGCTGGCAGTGGTATCCACAAACGCCTCGGGGATGGCGTTGGCGTCGATCCAGCGGACCTGGGAGTGCTTGCGGGGTTCGCGGTTTTCGGGTTCGCCGGTCCATTCGTGGGCGGCGAAGACGACCGTGAGGAAGCCGTTGGGGGCCTCGACGCCCCAGGCACCGTGGATGATGTGGGCGACCCTGAGGGACTCGGGCTTCACCGTGAGGCCGGTCTCCTCGTAGAGCTCGCGGACCGCGGTTTCGGTGATGGGCTCGCCCGGCTCGCTCTTGCCGACGGGGAGGTCCCACATGCCCTGGGCGAACTTGGCGGTCTCGCTGCGCCGGAGCAGGACAACGCGGTTGGTGGCCTTGTCGTGGACGATGACGGCGGCGACCAGCAGGGTCATGGATTCGAGCGCCGGCTTCAGGGCCTTCGGCTGATCGCCGGTCTGCTGGGTCACGGTGTTCCCTTCGTCGGGCGGGTTGTTGGGCATGTTAGGCGAGGGCTTCGCGGGCGCGGCGGGCGAGATCGGCTGCACCGGGAACGCGGCGGCGCTGGTAGACCGCGAGGGTGGAGCGGATCGAGGTGATCGCCTTGCGCGTGCGGTCGGAGGTCATGCCCTCCATGAGGACCAGGGCCTGCGTCCAGGCGGCGACGGCCTCGTCTGCGCGGACCTGTGCAGCGAGGCTGTCGCCGAGGTCGGCGTGGGTGAGGGCGTGGACGCGCTTGTACTTCTCGGGGTCCCAGCGGGTGAGGGCGTCGCGGTGCTGCTGCTCGGTGCCGATGTGGTCGGCGAGGTCGGTCAGGGTGCGGGCGGTGTGGCTGGCCACCGTGCCGGCGGCGGGGCCGCTGACGCGGGAGTAGCTGGGCTGGGGGCCGTCGTCCCGTAGGAGGGCGTCTTCGGCGGCGAGCAGGGCGCGTGCGGCCGACGGGTTCTTGTTGACTGCGGCGTAGGCGCGGGCGTGGGTGATGTGGAGGAGCGCTTCGGTCTGGCCGTCGACGTGGCCGAGACCTGTGCGGAGGGCGCCTTCGACGAGGTCGACACAGTGGTGGGGGTGCTTGAGGCTCAGAGCCTGGTGGGCGAGGGCGCGCATCATCCAGGCTGCGTGGCCATGGGGGTCGGCTTCGCAGGCGAGCTTGTAGCCGACCTGGTAGTAGCGCTGGGCGGCGCCTTCCTGGCCGAGGTCGTGGTGCTTCCATCCGGCGAGGTAGGCGAGTTCGGCGACGGCGCCGAAGGCTGCCCGGCGTAAAGCTTCATCGGGGAAGCGTCCGCGCAGCATGGGGGCGGCGGTGTCGGCGAGGTACGCGGTGACGGTGGTCAGTCCGTGCCCGCCGCCGAGGCGCTCGTCGGCGGCGCTGAAGGCTGCGGTGATCTGGCGTACGACGTCCACGTCCTCCGCGCCGACCAGGGACGTGCCGGTGCGGGCGCGGAGCATGCGGGCGGTGGCCTCGTGGTCGTAGCCGAGCGGCATGGCGACGCCAGCAGTGGTGAAGGCCGCGATGGCGAGGAAGCGGCGGCGCTCGACGTCGGCCCGGCCCAGGTCGGTGACGGCGAGGACAGGGTCGGATTCGGCCGGCTCCTCGGCATCACCGACGGGCAGGCCGATTTCGGTCCGGGTGACCGCACGTCCTGCTCGGCGGGACAGTGCTTCGGCGAGGTACTGGCCTACTCGGCCCGACGGGGCACGGGTGCCGTTCACCCAGTGCGAGATGGCCGACTTGTTGGTCTGGAGGATCTCGCCGTTCTCGGCGGCGATGCGCCGCACGTCTCTGGCGAGAGCCTCGTAGGTGCAGTCGACCGCCTCAATGACGTCACGCAGACGGGAGTTGGGTTCTCTCTGCGCCGCCACGATCGCCTCCACTCCGGAGCTGTAAACCGCGTATACCGCTTCAACTGGCTTCCACCGTACCCACTGAGCGTGACCACCGGTTCACTTATCAGCAGCCGCCCGGAACGGCGTGACCGTGATCCAGGCTCCCCCTTGGTCCGGGCGGCACCCCGAAGTTCCGTACGCCCACACCGGGCTTGGGCATTCCTGTGCCCGGACCCGGCCGATCAGAGACGGAGACACGGTGACCACCATCGACACCACGGCCATTACGGTCGAGCTGCCCGAGGCGTTCGACCCGCGCTGGAGCCGCCTGCCCGGCATCCAGGTCGAGGGCCGGCGCATCACCATCGACCCGGCCGAGTACTTCTTCCGCTTCGAGTCGAACACTTGGCTCGTCGCCGGCTGGGAGCGGGTCAAGTCCCAGCTCCTGGACGTGGACGAGACGACCGAGAGCGCAGTCGAGCAGCTCGCGCTCGACTTCATCAAGCAGCACAGCGAGTCCACCTCCGACGCGGCCCGCGTCCTGGCCACCGCGTACGAGGTGTACGCCTACCTCTTCCGCGACGAGCACCTGGCCGACCTCGGTCTCCCGGAGATCACCGCCGACCACCTACGGATGCTCCGCGAGGCCGCCACGCTCATGGCGCTCAACAAGGTCGAGCTGGACGGGCACATCTCCAACGTCGGCCCGTGCTGGTTCTTCCCCGCCGCCACCTCCGTCGTCTTCGACCTGGACGACGAGACGGGCGGGATGCTCGACGAGGTCTACCACGGCGGCTGGTTCAACGAGCACCGCCGGATCGAGTCCATCAAGGCCCACGCCGCGCTCGGTGGCCGGCTCGTGCACGGCTGCCAGTCCGTGCCGGACCAGTCCGGCGGCGTGGTCGCGCCCTACGGTGCCTCGATGGCGAACTTCCGCGACGACCTCACCGCGTTCAAGGCGGGCTGGATCGAGCAGGTCTACGCCCACCGCGTGAACCTCGCCGCGTAACCCACCCGATCAGGCTCCGGGGCGGGCCGGTATCTCTCGCCCGCCCCGGACTCCACCATCTCCCCGGAGCCCTCCTGTGACCACGAACCCCAGCGCCGAACTCCTCGACAACCTGCTCACCACGACCGGCCAGACCACCGCCGTACGGGAGGAGGTACGCGTGTGGTCCATGTCCGGCGTCGAGCGCGTGACCTTCCCCGACGGCTCCACGGCCGTCTTCAAGTACGCCAAGAAGCCCTTCGACAGCGAGAACCAGGCCCTCCGCCTGGCCCACACCCTCGGCGTACCCGTCCCCCAGCTCCACGCCTCCGCCGTCCTGGACGGCTGGCTCGGCATGCTCATGGAAGACCTCGGACCGTCCGTCCGCGAGGCCGACGACCTCGACGGCGTCGCCGCCGCCGTGGTCCTGCACGGCACCCGTACGGCACAGTCCTTGCCCGTCCTCGACCAGGAGCGCCTGCGCGCACTTCCGGTCCGAGCGCTGGAACACCTCGAACGGCTACGCAAGGCCGACCGGTGGGAGGACGCCGACGACGTCGAGGACGCGCTCGACCGTATCGCCCAGGCCGCCGAGGCCCGCTCGGCCGGAGCGACACTGGCGCCCTTCGGCTGGGTGCACTCCGAGTTCCACCCCACCAGCCTCCACATCGGCGAGCGCGGCTGGCGGCTGCTCGACTTCGCCCGCGCCTTCACCGGCCCCGGCCTGCTCGACCTCGCCAGCTGGCACGGCACCATCGATCCCCCGCACCCCGTGCGCCTGCGCGTCTTCCTGGAGCAGTACGTCACCGCCGGCGGCACCCCCGACGCCCTCGCCCCGCGCGGCGGGCTCACCGCCGAGAACTGGGCCCTGGGCTGGCACCGCATGTGGGCCGTCGAGTGGTTCATGGAGCAGTCCATCCGCTGGATCAACGACCCGGCCACCGACCCCGCCTACATCAAGGCCGTCCGCCGCCACCTCACCGACGTCCTCCACCTCCTGGAGATCTGACGTGCTCACCCAGGCATCCCCCTGGCACGCCCACGCCCTCCAGCGCACCGCCGCCGGCCTCGCCGAACCCCTCTCCGTACCCGCCCGGATGGAATGGACCACAAGACCCGGACAAGGTCCCGGCGCCGACGTCCTTGGCCCCGACCTGCGCGGCAAGCGACTCCTGGAACTCGGCTGCGGCCCGGGCCACAACGCCGCCCACCTCGCCGCACGCCATGGTGCGCGTGTCATCGGCGTCGACCTGGTCGGCCTCCAGGTCCGCCGCGCCCGCTCCCACTACGGACGGCTGAACAACCTCGCCTTCGTCGCCGGCCACGCCCTGCACTACCTGCACGCCTTCGACGAACAGTTCGACGCGATCTACTCCGTCTTCGGAGCCATCGGCCTCGTCGCCCCCGAACTCCTGCTCCCGGCCATCGCCCAACGTCTCACGCCCGGACAGGTCCTCGCCTTCTCCGTCCCCCACCCGCAGCGCGGCGGCCGAAGCCCCTCCGGTGACCACCGGCCCCGCCGCGACCACGTCACCCTCCCCGACCGCACCCGGCTCCCCATCGCCCGTTGGGAGTTCGACACCGACCGCTGGGAGAGACACCTCGGCCAGGCCGGCTTCTGGCTCACCTCGGCCCAGGACTTCCACGACCCCCGCATGGGCCACTGGCCCACCACCCTGCTGATCCGCGCCCGCAAGCTCTGACCAGCCATCCGCCGCGGCTTCCCCCCGGAGGAACCGATGCGCCCGCCCTACCTGCTCCTGGACATCGACGGCGTCCTCGTACCCTTCCCCCACGAGGACGGATCGACCCCGGCCACCCACGCCCGCCACGACGTCGTCCCGACCGGCCGGAGCACCGACAACCCGGTCACCGTCTGGCTCAACCCCGACCACGGCCGCCTCCTCATGGACGTCATCCGCACCGGCCTGGTCACCCCCGTCTGGTGCACCAGCTGGCGCCAGGACGCTGCCACCCTCATCGGCCCCCTCATCGGCCTCCCGCCCCTGCCGCACGTCGACCTCCCGCGTCCGCAGATCACCACCAGCCACCCCAACGGCTACCTGTGGAAGCGTGACCACGTCGACGCCTGGCTGGGCGACGCCCCCGCCGTCTGGATCGACGACGACTTCACCGGCCTCGACCATGAATGGGCGGTGGAGCGCACTGCGAAGGGAACGGCGACCCTTCTCATTCAGCCCGACCCACGCCTCGGTCTACAGCCCGAGCACCTGACCGAGGTCACGAGGTGGGTCGCGCAGTTATCCGCAGCCCGCGCCGTCTGACGACTGATGCCCTCGCTGCCACGAGCAGCGAGGGCATCAGGATGTGCTGCGAGATCCGACTACCTGGGTGCCTATGAAGTCGGGACCAACTCGGGCGGTGCCGACTGCCCTGCCGGACCTATGGATCGGCTGGCCGAGAAGCGTGCCCAACACGCCGTGCTTGGCGGTCTGCTGGATCTGCTGCTCGACCGGAGACGGTCCGGCCGATGGGCCTGAGGGCTGGATCTTCACGGCGCCGCAGGGCGGGCCCGTGGTCTACACGCACTTCATGGACGGGTCCTGGCGGCCCGCCTGCGCGAAGGCCGGCATAGAGAAGGGCACCGGACCCCACGCCCTCCGGCACCACTACGCCAGCCTGCTGATCAAGCACGGCGAGTCCGTGAAGACGGTCTCCGAGCGCCTCGGCCACACCAACGCGGCCAAAACGCTGAACATCTACACCCACCTCTGGCCCGACTCCGAGGAACGGACCCGGGCCGCCGTCGACAAGGCGTACGCAGACCGGTCCGCCGATGCCCAGCCACAGGTCGACGAAGCGGCATAGCCGCTCCCCCGCGCGCTGACCGAAGTCAGCACGCTGCGGACTCTGCGCGGACCGCAAAGGCCGCCCAACCCGCTCCGTCGCAGGTCAGACGGCCTTTCGCCGAACGTATTAGACGTTGAAGCGGAACTCCACCACGTCCCCGTCCTGCATCACGTAGTCCTTGCCCTCCATGCGGGCCTTGCCCTTGGCGCGGGCCTCGGCGACGGAGCCGGTTTCGACCAGGTCCTCGAAGGAGACGATCTCCGCCTTGATGAAGCCCTTCTGGAAGTCGGTGTGGATCACACCGGCGGCCTCGGGGGCGGTGGCGCCCTTCTTGATCGTCCAGGCGCGGGCTTCCTTCGGGCCTGCCGTGAGGTAGGTCTGGAGGCCAAGGGTGTCGAAGCCGACGCGGCCGAGGGTGGCCAGGCCCGGCTCCTCCTGGCCCATGGACTGGAGGAGTTCCAGGGCCTCGTCGTCGTCGAGCTCGATCAGCTCGGACTCGATCTTGGCGTTGAGGAAGATCGCCTCGGCGGGGGCGACCAGGGCGCGCTGCTCGTCCTTGAAGTCCTCGTCGACCAGCTCGTCCTCGTCGACGTTGAAGACGTAGAGGAACGGCTTGGTGGTCAGGAGGTGCAGCTCGTGGAGGAGCCTGCCCTTCTCGGTGCCCGCGGTGATGCCTGCGGCGAAGAGGGTCTGGCCGGACTCCAGGATCTTCTGGGCCTCCTCGACCGCCGCGAGGACGGCGACCTTCTCCTTCTGGAGGCGGGACTCCTTGGTCAGGCGCGGGACGGCCTTCTCCACGGACTGGAGGTCGGCGAGGATCAGCTCGGTGTTGATCGTCTCGATGTCGTCCTTGGGCGAGACCTTGCCGTCGACGTGGACGACGTTCTCGTCCTTGAAGGCGCGGATGACCTGGCAGATCGCGTCGGACTCGCGGATGTTCGCGAGGAACTTGTTGCCCAGGCCCTCGCCCTCCGAGGCGCCGCGGACGATGCCGGCGATGTCGACGAAGTCGACCGTGGCGGGGAGCAGCCGCTGGGAGCCGAAGATCTCGGCGAGCTTGTTCAGACGCGGGTCGGGGACGCCGACGACGCCCACGTTCGGCTCGATCGTGGCGAACGGGTAGTTGGCCGCCAGCACGTCGTTCTTGGTCAGGGCGTTGAACAGGGTCGACTTGCCGACATTCGGCAGACCGACGATTCCGATCGTGAGCGACACGTTGGCGACTTCCTGAGGAGTGAGGCGGTGGGCGGAACTCGGGGCCCGGGGTGGGCCGATTCTCCAGTTTACGGGCGGGGGCAAGCGGGTACCCACGGGTCCGGTCGGGGAGGGGTCCGGGCGGCCGGTCCGGTTCCCGTTCGGCCGTGTGGCATCGAACTCATCGTCCAGCTCGCCCAAAGGGCGTGTCCCGTACCCGCTTCGCGGCGCCCGGCACCCTACGTTGTCCCGGTGGAGCAGCACAGGACACGTCCCCCGCAGCGCAGGCAGGCGCCTCAGTCACCCCAGCAGCCTCAGGCCCCGCTGTCCCCGCAGGGCACCATCGAGGAGGCCGCGACCGTCTACCGGGCGGTGCGCCCGCCGACGGGCCGGAGGCGTCCGGTACCGCCCGTGGTGCTCGCGCTGCGCAGGCTGCCCAATCCCCGGCTGACCGGTATCGGGGCCGGGCTGTTCGCCGCGGTCGCCATGTTCGTCCTGGCCTGTCTGGACCTGGTGGCCCTGGACGGGTCGCCGGCGGTGTTCGGGGTGCTGTTCCTGCCGGTCTGCGCGCTGACCGCGCTCTGGGTGCGGCCCGCGGACCTGGTGACGGCGCCGATCATCGTGCCGATCGCGTTCGCCGTCGGGATCGTCCCGATCTCCGGGGGCACCGGCGGGCTCGGCGGCCGGATCATGGCGGTCGTCACCGCGCTCGCCGTGCACGCCGGGTGGCTGTACGGCGGAACGCTCGTCGCCGGTGTCATCACGACCGTACGGAAGGTACGGCAGATGCGTCAGCGCCGGCGCCGTACGGCGGTGGCCCCGCGTACGGCGGGGGCGGCGCGCGCCCCGCAGGGGGCACCGCGCCGCCCCCGCCGGCGGGAGGACGCGTCGTAGGCCCTGTCTCAGGAAGCGCTCCGGGCCGCCATGGCCGCGCCCACGATCCCGGCGTTGTTCTGGAGCTCCGCGGGCACCATCTCGGCGCGTACGTGCTCGATCAGGGGCAGGAACTTGGCGGCCTTGCGGCTGACGCCGCCGCCGATGATGAAGAGCTCGGGCGAGAACAGCATCTCCACGTGGGACAGGTACTTCTGCAGCCGGTGCGCCCAGTGGTGCCAGCTGAGGTCCTCGTCCTCCTTGGCCTTGGTGGAGGCGTGCTTCTCCGCGTCGTGGCCGTTCAGCTCCAGGTGGCCGAGCTCGGTGTTGGGTACGAGGCGGCCGTCGACGAAGAGGGCGCTGCCGATGCCCGTACCGAGCGTCAGCATGATCACGGTGCCCTTGCGGTCGCGGCCGGCGCCGAAGGTCATCTCGGCGATGCCGGCCGCGTCCGCGTCGTTCAGCACGGTGACCGGGAGGCCGAGCCGGTCACCGATCAGGGCGCGGGCGTCCGTGTCGATCCAGCCCTTGTCGACGTTGGCGGCGGTACGGGTGACCCCGCCGGTGACGACGCCCGGGAAGGTGACGCCGACCGGGCCCGACCAGTCGAAGTGGCCGACGACCTCGGCCACGCACTCGACCACGTCCTTGGGCGTGGCCGGCTGCGGTGTCAGTACCTTGTGGCGCTCCTGCGCCAGGTCTCCGCGGTCCAGGTCCACGGGTGCGCCCTTGATCCCGGATCCGCCGATGTCCACGCCGAAGATCTGCATACGGTCCACGGTACGGGCAGGCGGCCCCGCCCACTCCCCGGAACGGGATGCCGCCCTTCCGGCGGGCGGCGTCCCCGGGCTACTTCTCCGTGAGGGCCGCGGCCTCGGCGCGCAGGTCGCGGCGGAGCTCCTTGGGCAGCGAGAAGGTGATGGACTCCTCGGCCGCCTTCACGATCTCCACGTCCTCGAAACCGCGCTCGGCCAGCCAGGCCAGGACCCCGTCGACCAGCACCTCGGGCACGGAGGCGCCGGAGGTGACGCCGACCGTGGAGACGCCGTCCAGCCAGGCCTCGTCGATCTCCTCGGCGAAGTCGACCAGATGGGCGTCGTTCGCCCCGGCGCCGAGGGCGACCTCGACCAGGCGGACCGAGTTGGAGGAGTTCTTGGAGCCGACGACGATCACCAGATCGGCGTCCTCGCCCATCTGCTTCACCGCGATCTGGCGGTTCTGGGTGGCGTAGCAGATGTCGTCGCTGGGCGGCGAGACCAGGAGCGGGAACTTCTCCTTGAGGGCGCCGACCGTCTCCATCGTCTCGTCGACGGAGAGCGTGGTCTGGGAGAGCCAGACGACCTTGGAGGGGTCGCGGACCTCGACACCGGCGACGTCCTCGGGGCCGTCGACCAGCGTGATGTGGTCGGGGGCCTCGCCGGAGGTGCCGATGACCTCCTCGTGGCCCTCGTGGCCGATCAGCAGGATGTCGAAGTCCTCCTGGGCGAAGCGGACCGCTTCCTTGTGGACCTTGGTGACCAGCGGGCAGGTCGCGTCGATCGTGGCGAGCTTCCGCTCGGCGGCCTCCTGGTGCACGGTCGGCGCGACGCCGTGCGCGGAGAACATCACGATCGAGCCCTCGGGGACCTCCGCCGTCTCCTCGACGAAGATCGCGCCCTTCTTCTCCAGGGTCTGCACGACGTACTTGTTGTGGACGATCTCGTGGCGTACGTACACCGGGGCGCCGTACTGCTCCAGGGCCTTCTCCACGGCGATCACGGCGCGGTCCACGCCCGCGCAGTAGCCACGGGGGGCGGCGAGCAGGACGCGGCGGGAGGTCGTAGCAGTCATGCGGCCCATCGTACGGCCCGGTCGGCCGCGCCGGGATCGCGGAGGAGCGGGCCGGTGGTGAGACTGGACCTTGATCCGTACCTGATCTGGGAGGTCCCATGCCGGACGCCGCCACCGGGGTCGACGACGGGGGCCCGGGGGCACGTCAGGAGGCCGGCCGGCTGCGGCGGACGCTCGGTTTCCGGGACCTGGTGGTCTACGGGCTGCTGTTCATCGCGCCGATGGCGCCGGTCGGGGTGTTCGGGACGCTGGACGCGAAGTCGGACGGCGCGGTCGCGCTGGTGTACGTCGTGGCGACGTTGGTGATGGCGTTCACGGCGTTCAGCTACGCGCAGATGGTGCGGGTGGCGCCGCTGGCCGGTTCGGTCTTCGCGTACGCGCGCAAGGGGCTCGGCGAGGGGCCGGGGTTCGTGGCGGGGTGGATGGCAATGCTCGACTACCTGCTGATCCCGGCGGTCGCGTACCTGTTCTCCGGGATCGCGCTGAACGCTCTGGTGCCGTCGGTGTCGCGGTGGGTGTGGACGGCGCTGGCCGTCGTCGTCACCACGCTGCTCAACCTGTGGGGGGTGCGGGCCGCCGCCCGGGTGGGGTTCGCGGTGCTCGCCATGGAGATCGTGGTGCTGGCGGTGTTCCTGGTGTCGGCGGTGGTGGTGCTCGTCCGGGACGGGGCGCAGCGGGGCTGGCTGTCGCCGTTCACCGGTGACTCCGGGTTCTCCGTGGCGGCGGTGCTGGGGGCGGTGTCGGTGGCGGTCCTGTCGTACCTGGGGTTCGACGCCATCGCGACGTTCGCGGAGGAGGTGTCCGGGGGGTCGGCGAAGGTGGCGCGGGCGCTGCTGTTCTGCCTGGTGCTGACGGGGGTGCTGTTCGTGGCGCAGGCGTATCTGGCGGCGCTGCTGGAGCCGATGACCTCGGCGGAGCTGGCCGCCGATCCGGCCGCGCAGGGGTCGGCGTTCTACGACACGGTGGATGTGTCGGTCGGCGGCTGGCTGCACGATCTGGTGGCGGTGAGCAAGGCAATCGGGGCGGCGTTCGCGGCGCTGGCCGGGCAGGCGGCCGCGGGGCGGCTGCTGTTCGCTATGGCCCGGGAGCGGCGGCTGCCCCGGGTGCTGGCGAAGGTGGACGCGGGGTCCGGGGTGCCGCGGCTCGCGATCCTGCTGGCGGCGGTGGTGACGCTGGTGGCCGCGGTGTGGGCGGCCCGGCGGGCCGACGGGCTGGACCATCTGGTGTCGGTCGTCGACATCGGTGCGCTGACGGCGTTCGTGCTGCTGCACGCGTCGGTGGTCGGCTGGTTCGTCGTACGCCGGATGGCGGGGCCGCCGAGCTGGTGGCGGCATGTGCTGGTGCCGGTGGTGGGGGCGGGGGTGCTGATCGCGGTGATCGTGGCGGCGACCGGGAGCGCCCAGGTGGTGGGGGTGTGCTGGTTGGCGGTGGGGCTGGTGGTGCTGGCCGCGCAGCGGGGCCGGCGGGCGGGGCCGTAGGGCGCGTCCGGCGGCGCGGTGGTGCGGGGGGCCGGTTGTCGGTGGGGGCGGTTACGCTCGCCCGCATGGCTCTCCACACGTCGGCGGAAGCTCCGCTGCCCGTAGGTGATGTGTCGCGGCTCATCGGCGGCTGGATCGACCGGCTCGGCGCGGTCTGGGTCGAGGGGCAGATCACGCAGCTCTCGCGGCGGCCGGGCGCCGGGGTGGTCTTCCTGACGCTGCGCGACCCCTCGCAGGACATCTCGGTGAGCGTGACGTGCTTCCGTCAGGTCTTCGACAGGATCGCGGACGTGGTGTCGGAGGGGGCGCGGGTCGTCGTCCTGGCCAAGCCGGAGTGGTACGCGCCGCGCGGTCAGCTGTCGCTGCGGGCCACGGAGATACGGCCGGTCGGCATCGGCGAGCTGCTGGTCCGTCTGGAGGCGCTGCGGAAGTCGCTGGCCGCCGAGGGGATCTTCGCGGCCGACCGGAAGAAGCCGCTGCCGTTCCTGCCGCAGCTGATCGGCCTGGTCTGCGGGCGGGCGTCGGCGGCCGAGCGGGACGTGCTGGAGAACGCCCGGCGGCGGTGGCCCGCGGTCCGCTTCGAGGTCCGCAACACGGCGGTGCAGGGGGTGCACGCGGTGAGCCAGGTGGTCCGGGCGGTGCGCGAGCTGGACGGGCTGGACGAGGTCGATGTGATCGTGGTGGCGCGCGGCGGCGGCAGCGTGGAGGACCTGCTGCCGTTCTCGGACGAGGAGCTGGTCCGGGCGGTGGCCGAGTGCCGTACGCCGGTGGTCTCGGCGATCGGCCACGAGCCCGACTCTCCGCTGCTCGACCTGGTCGCGGACGTGCGCGCCTCCACGCCGACGGACGCGGCGAAGAAGGTCGTCCCGGACGTGGGCGAGGAGCTGGACCGGGTGCGGCAGCTGCGCGAGCGGGCGCTGCGCTCGGTGCGCGGGCTGCTGGACCGCGAGGAGCGGGGGCTGGCGCACGCGCTGGCCCGGCCGTCGATGGAGCGTCCGCAGCGGATGGTGGACGAGCGGGCGGCGGAGATCGACGCGCTGACCGGGCGGAGCCGCCGGGTGCTGGGCCATCTGCTGGACCGGGCGGATTCGGAGCTGGCCCACACCCGGGCGCGGGTGGTCGCCCTGTCCCCGGCGGCGACGCTGGAGCGCGGTTACGCGGTGCTCCAGCGGGCGGACGGCCATGTGGTGCGGGATCCCGAGGAGGCCGGGGAGCCCGGTGAGGTGCTCCGGGCGCGGGTCTCGGGCGGCGAGTTCGCCGTACGGGTGGGCGAGTGACGAGGGGCCGGCGCGCCGGTACCCGGCGGGTGGAACGTGCCGGACAGACGGCAGAGGACCGAGACACAAGGTGGAGAAGATGACGGACGAGACGGCCGCGGAGGCCGGTGCCACCGGCACGCTCGGCTACGAGCAGGCCCGTGACGAGCTGATCGAGGTGGTGCGCCGCCTGGAGACGGGTGGTACGACGCTGGAGGAGTCGCTGGCGCTCTGGGAGCGCGGCGAGGAGCTGGCCCAGGTGTGCCGGCACTGGCTGGAGGGCGCCCGGGCCAGGCTGGACGCGGCCCTCGCGGGCCCGGAGGCCGGCAGCCGGGAGGACGGGGAGCGGAGCGGCGGCAACGACTGAATCCGCGCGGCCCCCTGTGGAGCGGATCACCCCGCCCCCGGTTTAGTTGAAAATTAACCTACCTCTCCGTTACGGTGGCCGAGTCGCTCGATCCCCGTGTACGTCCGGAAGGTAATACGCACGATGTCCCTCGCTCTTGACCCCACCGCCCAGGACCTCCTCTTCCGCGAGGCCCGCACCGCCAACACCTTCTCCGACGAGCCGGTGACGGACGAGCAGATCCAGGCGATCTACGACCTGGTCAAGTTCGGGCCCACCGCGTTCAACCAGTCGCCGCTGCGCGTCGTCCTGGTCCGCTCCGACGACGCCCGCGCCCGCCTGGTGAACCACATGGCCGAGGGCAACCAGGCCAAGACCTCGACCGCCCCGCTGGTCGCGATCCTGGCCACCGACAACGAGTTCCACGAGGAGCTCCCGGCCCTGCTGCCGCACTTCCCGCAGGCCAAGGACGCGTTCTTCTCCGAGCGCCCGGTCCGCGAGTCGTCCGCCGCGCTGAACGGCGCCCTGCAGGCCGCGTACTTCATCATCGGCGTCCGCGCCGCCGGCCTGGCCGCGGGCCCGATGACCGGCTTCGACGCCGCGGGCATCGAGAAGGAGTTCCTGGACGGCGACCACAGCCTGCTGATGGTCGTCAACATCGGCAAGCCGGGCGAGGACGCCTGGTTCCCGCGCCTGCCGCGCCTCTCCTACGACGAGGTCATCACGACCGTCTGATCCGTCACCCGGCCGCACGGCCGTCCGGGTGGTCGTCGACCGCCCGCGCCACGACGAGGCCCTGGAGCGATGAACGCTCCAGGGCCTCGTCGCGTACGTCCGCGCGCCGCGCGGGCGGGGTGCCGTCAGGAGGACGGGGAGGGCGCGGGGGACGCGGCGGCGGTCTTCAGCGCGGCGGCCATCTCCGCCAGCCGCTCCGTCGACGCCGAGCCCGTGACCACCGTGGTGGAGCCCTTGTCCTGGCGCACGAGGGCGTCGTACTTGTCGCCCTCCCAGTGCTGCCAGGCCTCGCCCGCGACCTGCCGCGTACGGCCGGTGTCCGCGGCCTTCTGACTGACCTCGGTGACGTACCGCTTCGCCGGGGAGGTGGACTGCTCCACGGCGACGTACTTGCCGTCCGGGTCGAGGAAGCCCAGGTGCCAGCTGTTGCCCGCCTTGCGGTCGTAGCTGACCGAGGTGGCCTTCCAGCCGCCGGCCAGCCCGTCCGGGGCGGCCACCGGGTACGGCGCCGCGCGCCGCGCCGTCAGGAGCTCCACCCGGTAGTCGACGGCCGGGACCGGATCGGCGTCCTTGTTCTGCGGAATGAAGATGTAGACACTGCCCGCGACGGCGGTGATGACCGCCATCGACAGGAACATGTCCCGCGCCGTCTGCTTGCCTCGCTTGCTAGCCACGGACCCATGGTCGCATTGCGCCCGGCGGACCCGACCGGGGGGCGGCGGCCGACAACAAGCGCTCAAAAGTGACCCGGTCTGCTCATTTTGTCGACCTGGCGATAGAGTCACAGCACCCTCTTCCGGTCGTCGCCGTACAGAAAGGTGCGCTCCGATGCCCGAGCATCATCTGCCGTCTCCTCTCGAGGTCTCCCCCGAGGCCCCCGACCGCAACCTCGCCCTGGAGCTGGTCAGGGTCACCGAGGCCGCCGCCATGGCGGCCGGGCGCTGGGTGGGCCGCGGCGACAAGATCGGCGCGGACGGCGCCGCCGTGAAGGCCATGCGGACCCTCGTCTCCACCGTCTCGATGAACGGCGTCGTCGTCATCGGCGAGGGCGAGAAGGACGAAGCCCCCATGCTGTTCAACGGCGAGCGCGTCGGCGACGGCACCGGCCCCGAGGTCGACATCGCCGTGGACCCGATCGACGGCACCACCCTGAACGCCAAGGGCATGCCGAACGCGATCGCCGTGCTGGCCGCCGCCGACCGCGGCGCCATGTTCGACCCCTCGGCCGTCTTCTACATGGACAAGCTGGTCACCGGCCCCGAGGCCGCCGACTTCGTCGACATCAACGCCCCCGTCGCGGTGAACATCCGCCGGGTCGCCCGGGCGAAGAACTCCGCCCCCGAGGACGTCACGGTCGTCGTGCTCGACCGCCCGCGCCACGAGGGCATCGTCAAGGAGATCCGCGAGACCGGCGCCCGGATCAAGTTCATCTCCGACGGCGACGTCGCGGGCTCGATCATGGCGGCCCGCGAGGGCACCGGCGTCGACCTGCTGATGGGCATCGGCGGCACGCCCGAGGGCATCATCTCGGCCTGCGCCATAAAGTGCCTCGGCGGCGTCATCCAGGGGAAGCTCTGGCCGAAGGACGAGGCCGAGCGGCAGCGCGCCCTGGACGCCGGGCACGACCTGGACCGGGTGCTCTCCACCAACGACCTGGTCAGCGGCGACAACGTGTTCTTCGCCGCGACCGGCATCACGGACGGCGAGCTGATGCGCGGGGTGCGGTACCGGGCGGAGACGGCCACCACCGAGTCCATCGTGATGCGCTCCAAGTCCGGCACGATCCGGCGGATCGACTCCACGCACCGGCTCTCGAAGCTGCGCGCCTACAGCGCCGTCGGCTTCGACCGCGCGCAGTAGGAGCCGACCCCAAGGGCACCTCTTCGGAGCGGGTCCTCAGGCGCGGCACGCGAAGAGGCGCCCCCCGTGTGCGGTGGGGGCGCCTCTTCGCGTGCCGCGCCACCGGGCCGCCGTCGGGCCGGTGCGCGCGGAGGCCGGACCGCGGCGGCGTGCGCGCGGCCCGGTCGGGCGGTCAGCCGGCCGCGGCGATCCGGCCCGTGGCCCCGGCCGACGCCGACGACGCCTTGAGCTCCATCTCGCGCCGCCTGCGCCGGGCGAGCACCACCCGGCGCTCGGCGGCGGTGAGCCCGCCCCAGACCCCGTAGGGCTCCGGCTGTATGAGCGCGTGCTCCTGGCACTCGATCATCACGGGGCAGCGCGCGCAGACCCGCTTGGCGGACTCCTCACGGGCGAGTCTGGCCGCCGTCGGCTCCTTCGACGGGGCGAAGAACAGCCCGGCCTCGTCCCGGCGGCACACCGCCTCCGAGTGCCAGGGGCCGGCCTGGTCCTCCCGCGCGGGGGCGCGCTGGGCAGGCACGGCGGCTACCTGCAGGGGCTGATGCGGCAGTTGCAGCACGGTCCACTCCTGACGACGGCTTCGCGAGCGAGAGACGATGCAGCATTCCCTACCCCCTGTACGCACGCCCATGCACTGAGTGGCACCCCGCCCCCGGCGCGGAATTGCGGCGCCCCGGGAATTGGCTTGTTCTCGAAGTTTGACGAAGGTTCGCAAACATTCGCGAAGATTCACGGGGACTCACGGAGGTTCGCGCGGGTTCGAGAAGTCCCACGGAGGTCCGGAAGGCCCGCCCGGGAACACCCGGGGCCCGCCGAAAGCCCCCGCGGGCGTTCCCCACGGCTTTCCAGGACCGCCGGAGGAACGCGGGACGAACCCCCGGGGAACCACGGAGGACCGCCCGGCGCGCCCCCTCGTACCGCCGCGGACCAGCCCCGACGCGCATGCCGGTGCGACTGGTCAGCCGAGGCGCTTGCGCAGCCGGTCCTGGAGGTCCGCGATGAACTTGCCGCGCTTGGGCCTCGCCTCGACGCTGCCGAACACGGAATATCCGTTGACGACGACGACCGGCGCCTCGGGGTCGCCGGATTCCAGGGTGGCGACCTCGAAATTACCGAAGACGCCCACGCCGCCGCCGCGCAGCGAGATGTTCTCGGGAACCCTGATGTCGACGCTCCCGAAGACGGAAGTCGCATTGACGACCGTCAGTCTCTGACCGAAAAGCGCCTCGGTCAGATCGATCTCCACACTGCCGAAGAGCGCGAAGGCGTTCGTCCGGGCGCCGACCCGCCAGCGGCCCTTGCGGGTCGATCCGCTGAAGATCGCCACCAGGTTGTCGGCCGGACCGCCGGGCTCCGCCGCCTCCTGCGCGCCGGAGGCGGCGGAGACGGCGGAGCGGACTGCGCCCGGCGCGCCCGGCAGGTCCCGCACCAGCGGTTCCAGCTCCCCGACGGTCTTGGCCCGGTAGACGGCGTCGACCCGCTCGGCGTGCTCGTCGGCGGTGAGCCGGCCCTCGGCCATGGCTTCCCGCAGGATGTCCGCGATCCGGTCCCGGTCCGCGTCGGAGGCGCGGATGCCGACCGGTGCCACCGGCTGCTGAGGCTGCTTCTCTAGGTCCACCGGACCAGCGTACCCAAACGCGATAGATCGCGACTAGGGTGCGGGGCGCCCGGCGTGCCGGACCGGCCCGGTCCGCCGCCTCCTCCGGCACACCCGCCACCCCGGACACACGGGGCGCATCCGGCGACTGAGCCTTACCTCACAGCTTCGGCGCGCCCGCGGCGCTCTACCCTGGTGGGTGCGCTGCCCGAGGGAGGCCAGCCACCGTCTGCCGAGTGAGGAATGGCCGTAATGCCAGAGTTTGCGTACTCCGATCTGCTCCCGCTGGGAGAGGACACCACGCCGTACCGCCTGGTGACCTCCGAGGGTGTCTCCACCTTCGAGGCCGACGGCCGTACGTTCCTCAAGGTCGCCCCGGAGGCGCTGCGCACCCTGGCCGCCGAGGCCATGCACGACATCTCGCACTACCTGCGCCCCGCCCACCTGGCGCAGCTGCGGCGGATCGTGGACGACCCCGAGGCGTCGTCCAACGACAAGTTCGTCGCGCTCGACCTCCTGAAGAA
Organism: Streptomyces sp. NPDC092952; assembly: GCF_044754785.1. Lineage (NCBI taxonomy): Bacteria > Bacillati > Actinomycetota > Actinomycetes > Kitasatosporales > Streptomycetaceae > Streptomyces > Streptomyces sp. NPDC092952. The sequence continues at coordinate 202,304 of NZ_JBIVPT010000001.1, forward strand.
CGCGAACATCGCCGCGGCCGGCGTGCTGCCGATGTGCCAGGACACCGGCACCGCGATCGTGATGGGCAAGCGCGGCCAGAACGTGCTGACCGAGGGCGGTGACGAGGAGGCCCTGTCGCACGGCATCTTCGACGCGTACACCAAGCTCAACCTCCGCTACTCGCAGATGGCCCCGCTCACCATGTGGGAGGAGAAGAACACCGGCTCGAACCTCCCGGCGCAGATCGAGCTGTACGCCACCGACGGCGGCGCGTACAAGTTCCTCTTCATGGCGAAGGGCGGCGGCTCGGCCAACAAGTCGTTCCTCTTCCAGGAGACGAAGGCCGTCCTGAACGAGACCTCCATGATGAAGTTCCTGGAGGAGAAGATCCGTTCGCTGGGCACGGCCGCCTGCCCGCCGTACCACCTGGCGATCGTCGTCGGCGGTACGTCGGCCGAGTTCGCGCTGAAGACCGCGAAGTACGCCTCCGCGCACTACCTGGACGAGCTGCCCGCCGAGGGCTCCCCCACCGGTCACGGCTTCCGGGACAAGGAGCTGGAGGAGAAGGTCTTCGAGCTGACGCAGAAGATCGGCATCGGCGCCCAGTTCGGCGGCAAGTACTTCTGCCACGACGTGCGCGTGGTCCGGCTCCCCCGGCACGGCGCCTCGCTGCCGGTCGCGATCGCGGTGTCCTGCTCGGCGGACCGTCAGGCCGTCGCGAAGATCACCGCCGAGGGCGTCTTCCTGGAGCAGCTGGAGAAGGACCCGGCGCGCTTCCTGCCGGACACCACCGACGAGCACCTGGACGAGTCCGGCGACGTCGTGGAGATCGACCTCAACCGGCCGATGGACGAGGTGCTGGCCGAGCTGACCAAGTACCCGGTGAAGACCCGGCTCTCGCTGACCGGTCCGCTGGTCGTGGCCCGCGACATCGCGCACGCCAAGATCAAGGAGCGGCTGGACGCGGGCGAGGGGATGCCGCAGTACCTGAAGGACCACCCGGTCTACTACGCGGGCCCGGCGAAGACGCCCGAGGGGTACGCCTCCGGTTCGTTCGGCCCGACGACGGCAGGCCGGATGGACAGCTACGTCGCCCAGTTCCAGGCGGCGGGCGGCTCCAAGGTGATGCTGGCCAAGGGCAACCGGTCCAAGCAGGTCACCGACGCGTGCGACGCGCACGGCGGCTTCTACCTGGGCTCGATCGGCGGCCCGGCCGCGCGCCTCGCGCAGGACTGCATCAAGAAGGTCGAGGTCGTCGAGTACGAGGAGCTCGGCATGGAGGCGGTCTGGAAGATCGAGGTCGAGAACTTCCCGGCGTTCATCGTCGTCGACGACAAGGGCAACGACTTCTTCACCGAGCCCGCCCCGGCCCCGACGTTCACCAGCATCCCGGTCCGCGGCCCGGGCCTCGCCTGATCCGCACGCCGACCGGCCCCTCGCACCCGTACGGGTGCGGGGGGCCTTCCCCTGTCCCCGGGCAGGTTCGAGGAGGCGGTCGCGGCGGTCGCGCCGTGGCCGCTCCGCGCGCGCCGGAGCCGCCCCCGGCCGGGGTGGAGCGGTGAGCGGGCCGTACAGCGTTATCCGGCCAATTCCGCGAGGGTCGTCGCGGTGCCGGACGCCCGCCGTGTCCGGCCGGGTGGTGCCGGTGGGCCGCCGTGCGCCCGGAGCCCGGCGGATCCCCGCGATGGACCGGCACCACCGCTTTCCCGCACCGGCGTGCGCGACGGACTTGCGCCGCACCGAGCCGCTTTGGTGGGTTGTCCGGCGTTCCCGAAGCGCTCCCACCGCCTCCGGACGCCACCCGTACCGCACCGCCCCCGGCGGCCTCGCGCGGTACACCCTCCCCTCATCACCGTCGAACACCGGAAAGGCGGACGCCGTATGACGCCGCTTCCCCACCGCAGCCACAGCGACGACCTGCTGGACTTCATCGGCGCCAGCCCGTCCCCGTACCACGCGGTGGCCAGTGCCGCCCGGCGTCTGGAGAAGGCCGGGTTCCGCGAACTGCGCGGCACGGACGACTGGACGGGCACGACCGGCGGCGCCTTCCACATCCGCGACGGCGCGCTGATCGCCTGGTACGTCCCGGAGGGCGCCCCGGCGCACACCCCGTTCCGGATCGTCGGCTCGCACACCGACTCCCCGAACCTGCGGGTCAAGCCCGTCCCGGACACCGGCGGCTCGGGCTGGCGGCAGGTGGGCGTGGAGATCTACGGCGGTGTCCCGCTGAACACCTGGCTCGACCGCGACCTCGGCATCTCCGGGCGACTCGCGCTGCGCGGGGAGGGCGGGGCGGTGGAGACCCGGCTCGTCCGGATCGACGAGCCGCTGTTCCGGGTGCCGCAGCTGGCCATCCATCTGGACCACTCGGTCAACGACGGGCTGGCGCTGGACCCGCAGCGCCACCTCGCCCCGGTGTGGTCGCTCGGCACGGCCGAGAAGGGCGCGCTGATCCGCCGGGTGGCGGCGGCCGCCGGGGCGGAGCCCGGCCGGGTGCTCGGCTGGGACCTGATGCTGCACGACGTCCAGCCGCCCGGATACCTGGGCGCGGAGCGGGAGTTCGTGGTGGCGTCGCGGCTGGACAACCTGGTCTCGGTGCACGCCGGGGTGGTGGCCCTGACGGCCGCGGCGGACACCGTCGAGGAGCCCGTGTGCGTCCCCGTACTGGCCGCCTTCGACCACGAGGAGGTCGGCAGCGGTTCGGCGACCGGGGCGCACGGGCCGCTCCTGGAGCGGGTGCTGAGCCGCTCGGTGACCGCCCGGGGCGGCTCCCCGGAGGACTGGTCCCGGGCCCTGTCCGGCTCCTTCTGCGTCTCCGCCGACATGTCCCACGCGGTGCACCCGAACTACGCGGAGCGGCACGACCCGGAGCACCGTCCGCTGCCCAACGGCGGCCCCTCCCTGAAGGTCAACGTCAACCAGCGGTACGCGACCGACGGCACCGGCACGGCGGTGTTCGCCGCGGCCTGCGAGCGGGCGGGCGTGCCGTGGCAGCCGTTCGTCTCCAACAACGCGATGCCGTGCGGTACGTCGATCGGCCCGATCACCGCGGCCCGGCTCGGGGTGCCGACGGTCGACGTGGGGGTGCCGGGGCTCTCCATGCACTCGGCCCGTGAGCTGTGCGGGGCGGCGGACCCGGGCCATCTGGCGGCCGCGCTGGGCGCGTTCGTCACCTCCGGCTGAGTCCCCCGGACGCCCGGAGGGGCGGGGCGGCCTCCCGGCCTCCCCGCCCCTCCGTCGTACGTTCCCGTGCGTCTACGCGAACCGCTGCTGCGCGCCGCCGTCGCAGGCCTGGAGCCTCAGCGGGTCCTTGGCGCCGGCCAGCGTCAGGCAGAGCCCCGTGGAGGCCGCCGGGCGCAGGGTGGCCCCGTCCTTGACGAACTGCTGGTTGGCCGCGCCGGAGCAGTTGTACAGGATGAGCGTGGCGCCGGCCTTGTAGTCGGCGCCCGGCACGTCCAGGCACCGGTCGTGGCTCAGCTCCGTGCGCAGGTTCTTCGTGCCGGAGTCGTACCACCAGCCCTGGTTGCGGCCGCCGTGGCAGTCCCAGCCGCCGACCTTGGTGTCGTTGCGGGTGACCGAGGCGGGGGCGTCCAGGCAGGTGCCGGTGGCCTCGTTCTTCACGGGCTTGAACAGGTCGTCCCAGGCCCCGGCCTGGAGGACCGGCTTCCCGGTGCTGGCCGGGTCGGCGCAGCTCGCCTCGCGCAGGCCGGAGTCGTAGATCTGGGTGAGGCAGGACGCGAAGGCTCCGTGGCCCCGCTCGTTCGGGTGGTAGGACTGCCGCAGCGAGTTGGAGTCCGGCGGGAAGTGCCCGAGGTCGATGTAGAGACCGCGGGCGAAGGTGTTCTCGCTGCACACCTCGTGCCCGTGGAAGAGCCGGGAGTTGTCGAGGTAGACGGCGCCGGTGTCCGCGGCGGCCTTGCGCATACCGCGTTCGAAGGCGGGGACGGCGACGTTGCGGCCCCAGGCGGCGTCGGAGTCGTATCCGGCGCAGCCGCCGGGCAGCTTGCCGGGGAAGGCCGGGTTGTCGTAGAAGTCCGGGCCGATCGGGCTCGGGTAGCCCATGACCACGAGCTTGTAGTCACCGGCGGCGTATCCCGCGTCGGACATGACGGTCTTCAGGTCGCGCACGGTCTTCTCGACCTTGGGGACGAGTCCGTCGACGCGCGCCTGCCAGCCGCCGTCGTACTTCGGCTCGCAGGTGCCCTGGGAGAGCACCCAGCGGGTGACGCAGTCGGTCATGACCGGACCGAACTGGAGGTCGTCGTTGGCGCCCGCGACCAGCACGATCATCTTGATCCGGGTGTTGCGCGCCTTGATCGCGAGGTTGTCGCTCTGCACCAGCTCGTCGGCGTACTGCTTGGAGCCGCCGATCACGATGTTGCCGGTGTACGCGCCGGAGCAGGAGACGTTGTACGTGACGTCCGCCGGGATGCCGGTGCGGTGGATCGCGGAGTCGGGCGAGCGGTGGCACCAGTTGTCGGGGCCGTTGGTGCCGGCCTCGTAGTTGCCGACGCCCTCGCCGGAGATCTCGCTGTCGCCGAGCGAGATCAGCCCGGTCTTGCGCTGGGCCATCGGCCGTTCGGCGGAGTCGCCGTACAGCTTGGTGGCCTCGGCCGCGCGGATCGCCTCCAGTTCGGGCGAGAGGGGGGTGGCCGCGGTGGTGCGGGCGGTGGCCCCGTCCGCCGCGTTCGCCGCCGGGCCGGTGGCGAAGGCCGTGCCGCCGAGTGCCGCCGCGATCGCCGCGGCGGCCGCGACCGTACAACGGAGTCTGTGCCTGGTGTGCCTCATGGTGCCTCCCCGGGTTGTGGTTACCCCCGGTATTTACTGGCCGGTAGCTGTCTTGGGAATAGAAAGAACAAGACAAGTGCTCAACTTTTTCAGGAGGTTCAAGGAGATGAACGAGATGAACGGGTCGCCGAGCGGCTCCGCTTCCCCTGGCGACGGGGCGGGCTTCCGCGTCGAGCACGACTCGATGGGCGAGGTCAGGGTGCCCGCGGCCGCCAAGTGGCGGGCCCAGACGCAGCGCGCGGTGGAGAACTTCCCGATCTCCGGACAGCGCCTGGAGCGGGCCCACATCGAGGCGCTGGCCCGGATCAAGGCCGCCGCCGCGAAGGTGAACGCGGAACTGGGCGTGGTGGACCCGGAGACCGCCGCGGCCATCGAATCGGCCGCCGCCGAGGTCGCCGAGGGCCGCTGGGACGAGCACTTCCCGGTCGACGTCTTCCAGACCGGCTCGGGCACCTCGTCCAACATGAACACCAACGAGGTGCTGGCCACCCTCGCCACCGAGCGGCTGGGCCGCGAGGTCCACCCCAACGACCACGTCAACGCCTCGCAGTCGTCCAACGACGTCTTCCCCTCCTCCATCCACATCGCGGCCACGGCGGCCGTCACCCGCGAGCTGGTCCCGGCGCTGGATCACCTGGCTTCCTCCCTCGAACGGAAGTCCGCAGAGTTCGCCCCGGTGGTGAAGGCGGGACGCACCCATCTGATGGACGCCACGCCCGTGACGCTCGGCCAGGAGTTCGGCGGCTACGCGGCGCAGATCCGGTACGGGGTCGAGCGGCTGCGCGCCTCGCTCCCCCGCCTCGCCGAACTGCCGCTGGGCGGCACGGCCGTCGGCACCGGCATCAACACGCCGCCCGGCTTCTCCGCCGCCGTCATCGCCGAGGTGGCCCGCGCCACCGGACTGCCGCTGACCGAGGCCCGCAACCACTTCGAGGCACAGGGCGCGCGGGACGGGCTGGTCGAGACCTCGGGCCAGCTCCGCACGATCGCCGGCTCGCTCACCAAGATCGCCAACGATCTGCGCTGGATGTCCTCCGGCCCGCGAACCGGCCTCGCCGAGATCAACCTTCCCGACCTCCAGCCCGGCTCCTCGATCATGCCGGGCAAGGTCAACCCGGTCGTCCCGGAGGCCGTGCTGATGGTGGCCGCCCAGGTGACGGGGAACGACGCGACGGTCGCCGCCGCCGGCGCGGCGGGCAACTTCGAGCTGAACGTGATGCTCCCGGTCATCGCCAAGAACCTGCTGGAGTCGGTGCGCCTCCTGGCCAACGCCTCCCGCCTGCTGGCCGACCGCACCGTCGACGGCATCACCGCCAACCCCGAACGGGCCCGCGAGTACGCCGAGTCCTCCCCCTCCGTCGTCACCCCGCTGAACAAGTACATCGGCTACGAGGAGGCCGCGAAGGTCGCCAAGAAGTCCCTCGCCCAGCGCCGCACCATCCGCGAGGTGGTCCTGGAGTCCGGCTACGTCGACCGGGGCGACCTCACGCTGGAACAGCTCGACGAGGCACTCGACGTCCTGCGCATGACCCGGCCGTGACCCGCGCCGCTGCCGCGGCGGGCCGGGCAGCCCTAAGATCCGGCCATGGCAGGTACCGGAGAAAGTGAGCGCTGGGCGCCGGGCGAGCAGATTCTGTGGCGCTACCGCCGCAACGGCGCGTCGGTGGAGGGCGGTGCGCCGGGGCGGTGGGGCGGGGACATCCATATCTGCCGTCCGGTCACCGTGGTGCAGGACACCGCCGAGCTGCTGGCGGTGTGGGTGGCGCCGGGCACCGAGTGCGTGAAGCCGGTGCTGGCGGACGGCCGGGACGTGCACGCCGAACCGCTCGCCACCCGCTACACGGCCCCGCGCACCACGGCCCGCTCCCCCTGGCTGGGCAACGGGGTGCTGAAGCTGGCCCGGCCCGGGGACCCCTGGTCGGTCTGGCTGTTCTGGGAGCCGGCCTGGCGGTTCCGCAGCTGGTACGTGAACCTGGAGGAACCGCACACCCGTTGGCAGGGCGGCGTCGACTCCGAGGATCACTTTCTCGACATCTCCGTCTACCCGGACCACAGCTGGGTCTGGCGCGACGAGGACGAGTTCGCGATGGCGCAGCGGGCCGGCCTGATGGCTCCGGAGACCGCGCGCCGGGTGCGTGAGGCGGGGCGGGCGGCCGTCGGGCTGATCGAGGGCTGGGGAGCCCCGTTCCGGGACGGCTGGGAGCGCTGGCGGCCCGATCCACAATGGCGAGTTCCCGCACTGCCGGATGACTGGGACCGCACCCCTTCGGCCATGCCGTCGTGAGACCCTTGGTGCATCCCGAGGGGGCAAACGTAGGATCGTCCTCCGGGGAGCCGCGCCGCTCCGACCGGGAGGCGCGGCACCGCACCTGACCACAAGTCACCGCACGAGCACCACGCACTGCATGAGCTGTGAGCTGTACGAGCCGCATCAGGCGTATGCATCGTATGAACCACTTCGAGGGGGTGGAGACGTGCTCACCGTTGCCCGCCCCGTCGCCGGAAACGTTGTCACCGGACCGTTCCGCGGGCGTCAGGTTTCAGCCCCTCGTCCCGGGGCATCCGGTGACAGCCGTTGTTATCGCCGCTCCTACGGGGGCACAGTAACGCCCCAGCAGGCGACCGCCTCGTACAACCGGCCCGGACGGACGGAACCCCAAGCGTGACGGAGCACCCCACCTCCCACGAAGGCCGGCAGCCCCTGGCGGCCCGGTCGCAGGAACGCACCCGGCCGCGGCAGCAGGACGCCGCGCCGGCCGCCTCCCCTGCCACCGCGGCGATCCCCGGCCCCGCTCCGGCGCCCGGCCCCGCGGGGCTCGACCCGCAGGCCGCGGTCCGTCGTGAGGGCGACCGGCTGCGGTTCGTCGGCGCGGCCACCCGGCGGATCGCCCGCGGCATAGACCTGGACGAGATCGTGCTGGGCCTGTGCCGGGCCAGTGTGCCGACGTTCTCCGACGCCATACTCGTCTACCTCCGCGACCCGCTCCCGGTCGGCGACGAGCGGCCGGTCGCGCCGTTCGTGCTGCGGCTGCGCCGGTCCGACCGGCTGCGGCTGAGCGACGAGGAGACCGAGGGCCCGGCGGAGACCGAGCGGCTGCGGCTGCCGGTGATCGATCCGCACGGCGACCTGACCCCCGCCGCCGAGCTGTGCGAGGTCCGCTCCGGCGGGGCGCTGGCCGAGGTGCTGCGCGGGGTGCGGCCGGTCTTCGGGGACTCCGCGGCGGCCCGCGCCGCCCTGCCCGAGCTGCTCGGCGCGGGCCGGACCGTACCGACCGGGCACCGCGCCATCCTGGCCCCGCTGCGCGGCCGGCGGCGGGTGATCGGCGCCGCCGTCTTCCTGCGCGGCACGGAGCGGCCGGCCTTCGAGGCGAACGACCTGCTGGTCGCCGCCCAGCTCGCGACGCACACCGCGCTCGGCATCGACAAGGCCGTGCTGTACGGGCGCGAGGCGTACATCGCGGACGAGCTCCAGCGCACGATGCTGCCCGACGGGCTGCCGCAGCCCACCGGCGTCCGGCTCGCCTCCCGCTACCTCCCGGCCGCCGAGACGGCCCGGGTCGGCGGTGACTGGTACGACGCGATCCCGCTCCCCGGGAGCCGGGTCGCCCTGGTGGTGGGCGACGTCATGGGCCACTCCATGACCTCCGCCGCGATCATGGGCCAGCTGCGCACCACCGCGCAGACCCTCGCCGGGCTCGACCTGCCGCCCCAGGAGGTGCTGCACCACCTCGACGAGCAGGCGCAGCGGCTCGGCAGCGACCGCATGGCGACCTGCCTCTACGCGGTGTACGACCCCGTCACGCACCGGATCACCGTCGCCAACGCGGGCCATCCGCCGCCCGTCCTGCTCCATCTGGGCGGCCGCGCGGAGGTGCTGCGGGTACCGGCCGGTGCGCCGATCGGGGTCGGCGGGGTGGACTTCGAGGCGGTCGAGCTGGACGCGCCCGCCGGGGCGACGCTGCTGCTGTACACGGACGGGCTGGTGGAGTCCCGGCTGCGGGACGTGTGGACGGGGATCGAGCTGCTGCGCGAGCGGCTGGCCGCCACGGCCCGGCTCACCGGCCCGGACCACTCGCCGCCGCTGGAGGCGCTCTGCGACGACGTGCTGGACATGCTCGGCCCGGGCGACCGGGACGACGACATCGCGCTGCTGGCCGCCCGGTTCGACGGGATCGCGCCGAGCGACGTGGCGTACTGGCACCTGGATCCGGAGGAGACCGCCCCCGGGAAGGCCCGCAGACTGGCCCGCCGGGCGCTGAGCCGGTGGGGGCTGGACGATCTGTCCGACGCGGTGGAGCTGCTGGTCAGCGAGGTGGTCACCAACGCGGTCCGTTACGCGGAGCGACCGGTGACGCTCCGGCTGCTGCGTACCGACATCCTGCGCTGCGAGGTCGGCGACGACTCCCCGCAGCTGCCCCGGCAGCGCCGGGCGCGGGACATGGACGAGGGCGGCCGGGGCCTGTTCCTGGTGAACCGGCTGGCCAGGCGGTGGGGGGCGACGCGGCTCTCGACCGGCAAGGTGGTCTGGTTCGAGATGCCGCCGCGCGGGCAGTAGCGGCGCCGAGTTCCGTACGGGCGCCGTACCGTCCTGCACGGAGAGCGACGAAATGTTGCCGACCTCCTGTCGGCGGGTTTGACTCGGTCGTGAACGAGACGACCTGGCCGAAACCCCACCGACGGGAGGACGCTCGTGTCCGAGGAATCCACGACCGCCAAGACCCCGAACACCGCGTACACCACCAACAACGCCGGCATCCCGGTGGAGAGCGACGAGCACTCGCTCACCGTCGGGGCCGACGGGCCGATCCTGCTCCAGGACCACTACCTCATCGAGAAGATGGCCCAGTTCAACCGTGAACGGGTTCCCGAACGGGTGGTCCACGCCAAGGGATCGGGGGCGTACGGCCACTTCAGGGTGACCAACGACATCAGCCAGTTCACCAAGGCCGACCTGTTCCAGCCGGGCAAGGAGACCGCCATGCTGGCGCGGTTCTCCACGGTCGCCGGCGAGCAGGGCTCGCCCGACACCTGGCGCGACCCGCGCGGCTTCGCGCTGAAGTTCTACACCGAGCAGGGCAACTACGACATGGTCGGCAACAACACGCCGGTCTTCTTCGTACGGGACCCGATGAAGTTCCAGGACTTCATCCGCTCGCAGAAGCGCCGCCCGGACAGCGCGGTGCGCGACCACGACATGCAGTGGGACTTCTGGACGCTCTCCCCGGAGTCCGCGCACATGGTGACGTGGCTGATGGGCGACCGGGGCATCCCGAAGACCTACCGCCACATGAACGGCTACAGCTCGCACACCTACATGTGGGTCAACGCGGGCGGCGAGCGGTTCTGGGTGAAGTACCGCTTCAAGACCGACCAGGGCATCGACTACTACCCGCAGGCCGAGGCCGACCGGATGGCCGGGGTCGACGGGGACGTCCACCGCCGCGACCTGTACGAGGCGATCGAGCGCGGGGACCACCCGAGCTGGACGCTGTACGTGCAGGTGATGCCGTTCGCCGACGCGCCGGACTACCGGTTCAACCCGTTCGACCTCACGAAGGTGTGGCCGCACGCGGACTATCCGGAGATCGAGGTCGGGCGGATGACGCTCGACGAGAACCCGGAGGACTTCTTCGTCCACATCGAGCAGTCGTCCTTCGAGCCGTCGAACCTGGTGCCCGGCATCGGTCCGTCGCCGGACAAGATGCTGCTCGGCCGACTCTTCTCGTACCCGGACACCCACCGGTACCGGATCGGCCCGAACTACGCGCAGCTGCCTCCGAACCGCCCGCGCTTCGGCCGCAACTCGTACGCGAAGGACGGCCCGATGCGGTACGAGCCGAGCCGTACGGCGGCGGTCTACGCGCCGAACTCGTACGGCGGCCCGGCCGCGGACACCGAGCGCTTCGGCGACCCCGCGGGCTGGGCGACGGCGGGCGAGATGGTCCACGAGGCGTACAAGCTGCACAGCGAGGACGACGACTGGGGCCAGGCGGGCACGCTGGTGCGCACGGTGATGGACGACGCGCAGCGCGAGCGGCTGGTGGGGAACATTTCCGGCCATCTGCTGGACGGGGTGAGCCCCCCGGTCCTGGAGCGGGCGCTGCAGTACTGGCGGAACGTCGACAAGGACCTCGGCGACCGGGTCGCCAAGAAGGTCAACGGCGGCTGACCACGGCCGGCCGGAACGCGTGACACGGGTGAGGGGCGGTGCCGACGTACGGCACCGCCCCTCACTCACTCCGTGCTCACCGGCCGGCGGTCACGGTCGCGCGTTCACTGGTTGCCCGCCGGGGCGTTGTTCCCGCCCGCCTGGCCGGGGCGCCCGTTCTCCAGCCCGTCGCCCGGCTGCTCCGGGGACTGGCTCGGCGGGGGCACCTCCGGGGACTGGCTCGGCGGCACCTCCGGGGACTGGCTGGGCGGCACCTCCGGGGACTGGCTCGTGTCCTGCGAGGGGGTGTCCGGCGACTTGCTCGGGGACGTGTCGGTGCTCGCGGACTGCGAGGGCGACATCGACGGCGAGGACGGCACGGTGGACTGGCCGCGCTCGACGTCCTCCAGGTCGAACCGGGCGGTGGAGCCGCCGCCCAGCGCGCCGAGCGTGTAGTCCGCCCAGATCTGCGCGGGGAAGCCGCCGCCGTTGGCCCGGCCGGAGTTGGCGGTGCCGGTCAGGCTGACCTGGGCGCCGCCCTTGGGGGACTCGCCGAAGAGCGCGACGACGGTGGTCAGCTCGGGGGTGTACGCGGCGAACCAGGCCGACTTGTTGTTCTCCGACGTACCCGTCTTGCCCGCCGCGTCGTAGGCGCTGGTGTTGGCGGCCTTGCCGGAACCGGCGTCCACGACCCCGGTCAGCACGGAGGTCACCGTGTCGGCGGACTTGCGGCTGATCACCTGCTTGCCGACGCCCTCGACCGGCTCGACGGTCCGGTCGCGGTGCTTGGCGGACTTCACGATGAAGGGGGTGACCTTCTTGCCGTGGTTGTCGAGCGTGGCGTACGCGCCCGCCATGTCCCAGGTCGAGGCGTTCATCGTGCCGAGCGTGATGGCGGGGCGCTCGGGGAAGTTCTTGTCGGGCAGGCCGAGGGACAGCGCGGTCTTCTTCACCTGGGCCGGGCCCACGTCCACGACCATCTGCGCGAAGGCCGAGTTGATCGACGCGTTCATCGCCTTCTGCACGGTGACGGGGCCGTAGCTCTGGTCGTCCTCGTTCTCCGGGGCGAAGGGGGTGTCGCTGCCGACGACGGGCCGCTTGCTGGTGCCGTCGTAGCGGGTGTTGACGCCGATCAGGTCGCCGTCCTGGGTCTTGGACTCGTTCTCCAGCGCGGAGGCGAACACCAGCGGCTTGAAGGTGGAGGCGGGCTGGAAGTCCCGGCGGGTGGCGTTCGAGTAGTAGTGCTTGACGTAGTCCACCCCGCCGTACAGCGCGACGACGGCGCCGGTCCTCGGGTTGACGGACGTGGCGCCCGCCTGGACGGTCGCGTCGACCTTGTTGCCCTTGCGGTCCAGCTTGGACTCCAGCTGGCGGTCGACGGACTCCTCCAGCTGCTTCTGCTTCTTCTTGTCGATGTTGAGCGTGAAGGTCCAGCCGCCGGCCCGGCGCATCTCGTCGGTGACGCCCTGCGCGCGCAGCTCCGCGTTGGCGGCCTCGACGAGGTAGCCGGTCTGGCCCTCCATCCCGGGGGCGGGCTTGGCCTTCTGCGGGACCGGGAACTTCTGCTTGTCGCGCTCGGCCTGGGAGAGCCACTTCATCTCGACCATGTTGTTGAGGGTGTAGGCCCAGCGGTCCTTGACCAGCTTCCGGCCGGTCGGGGAGGCGGTCTGCCAGTCGTACTGGCTGGGGGCCTGGAGCACGGAGGCGAGGTAGGCGCCCTGGGAGACGGTGAGGTCCTTGGCGTCGACACCGTAGTACGCCTGCGCGGCGGCCTGGATGCCGCTGGCGCCCCGCCCGTAGTAGGCGGTGTTGATGTACCCGGCGAGGATGTACTCCTTGCTCTTCTTGCTGTCGACCTTGAGCGAGATCACCAGTTCCTTGAGCTTCCGGCTGATCGTCGGGTCCTGCGTCAGGTAGTAGTTCTTCACGTACTGCTGGGTGATGGTCGAACCACCCTGCTTGCCCTTGCCGCTGAGCGTGTTGAGCAGACCGCGCGCGGTGCCCTTCAGGTCGACGCCCTTGTCGTCGTAGAACGCCATGTTCTCCGCCGCGACGAAGGTGTGCTGCACCGCCTTGGGCACCTCGGCCAGGTCGACGATCTGGCGGTTGACGCCGTCGCCGGTCCTGGCCAGCAGCGATCCGTCGCTGTACTGGTAGACGTTGCTCTGCCGCTCGGCCAGGGCGTTGGCCTTCGGGATGTCCACGTAGAGGTAGAGGGCGACGAAGGCGCCCATGCCCAGCAGGCAGAACCCGAAGAAGGCGCCCAGCATCTTCCGCCAGGTGAAGAGTCTGCGTATGCCGCCGCTCTTCGCAGCCCTCCGTTGGGCTCGCCGCGCATCCGCTCGACCCATCGCTGTTTCGCTCCTGTTTCTCTGCTCGACCCGCTCAGCTCAGCTCAGCCCAGCCAGCTAACACCTTCGGCAAGGACGAAAAGCAAGAGATGCGGTCTTTTGCGGACGTGACAATCAGCACCCACTCCCAAGGGAACCGACTCCCGAGAGGCGTCCAAGGTTGCCATCCGGGGTAATGTGTAATCACATTGCTAGCACCGGGCGGACCAGTCGCCCGGTCTCGGAACGGGGGGACCCCATGACCGGTCACGACATGGCGCGCGACACCACGGCCCAGGACACCGACCTCGCACCCGACGCCCCGCAGATGCCCGAACCGCAGGTGCGGGAGGTGACGGCGCACAGCATCCCCGGCGGCCTCGGCCTGCTGCTGACGGTGCTCGGGGTGATAGCCGGCATCGGCCTCGCGATCGCCGGCGGCGTCGTCGGCTCCAACGGCAACAACGGCGTCGGCGTCCCGGTCTGCGTCTTCGGGGTGCTGCTCGCCATCGCCTCGTTCTTCTGCATGACGGGTGTGAAGATGGTCGCACCGGGCGAGGCCCGGGTGATCCAGCTCTTCGGCCGCTACGTCGGCACGATCCGCACCGACGGCCTGCGCTGGATCAACCCGCTCACCAGCAGCCGCAAGATCTCCACCCGGGTCCGCAACCACGAGACCGCCGTCCTCAAGGTCAACGACGCCTACGGCAACCCGATCGAGCTCGCCGCGATCGTCGTCTGGAAGGTCGAGGACACCGCGCAGGCCCTCTTCGAGGTGGACGACTTCCTGGAGTTCGTCGCCACCCAGACCGAGGCGGCGGTCCGGCACATCGCGATCGAGTACCCCTACGACGCCCACGACGAGGGCGGGCTCTCGCTGCGCGGCAACGCCGAGGAGATCACCGAGAAGCTGGCCGTGGAGCTCACCGCCCGGGTGCAGGCCGCCGGGGTGCGGATCATCGAGTCGCGCTTCAGCCACCTCGCGTACGCCCCGGAGATCGCCTCGGCGATGCTCCAGCGCCAGCAGGCCGGTGCGGTGGTCGCGGCCCGGCAGCAGATCGTCGAGGGCGCGGTCGGCATGGTCGAGATGGCGCTGACCCGGATCGCCGAGCAGGACATCGTCGAGCTGGACGCGGAGCGCAAGGCGTCGATGGTCAGCAATCTGATGGTGGTGCTGTGCGGCGACCGCGCGGCCCAGCCGGTCCTGAACACGGGCACCCTCTACCAGTGACCGGACAGACCCCGCCCCGCCGGACCCCGCCGCAGCGCAAGCAGATGCTGCTGCGGCTGGATCCGGCGGTGCACGACGCGCTGGCCCGCTGGGCATCCGACGAGCTGCGCAGCGCGAACGCCCAGATCGAGTTCCTGTTGCGCAGGGCGCTGGCGGAGGCGGGCCGCCTGCCGGGCGCGGCACGGCCGATCCCCCGCCGGGGCCGCCCGCCGAAGAACCGGCCGGAGGAGCAGGAGACCCAGGGGGTGCAGGGGATGCAGGGGACGCAGGGGTCACAGGGGGCTTCGGAGACCCCGAGGACACCGGAGCCCCGGGAGGCGCCGGAGGCCCCGGAGGACTGAGTTCCGGAAGCCGCCGGGGGCGGCCGATAGCCTATTCACCAGGGGTATACATCGTAGGTATACACACCGTGTAGAGTGCTCCGCATGTCTATCGGCCACACCCTGCTCGGACTCCTGGAGTCCGGCCCCCGCCATGGCTACGACCTCAAACGCGAGTTCGACGAGAAGTTCGGCCATGACCGCCCCCTGCACTACGGGCAGGTCTACTCGACCATGTCCCGGCTGCTCAAGAACGGCCTCGTCGAGGTCGACGGGATAGAGAGCGGCGGCGGCCCCGAGCGCAAGCGCTACGCCATCACCGAGGCCGGGATCACCGACGTCGGCACCTGGTTGGAGCAGCCGGAGAAGCCCGAGCCGTACCTCCAGTCGACGCTCTACACCAAGGTCGTCCTGGCCCTGCTCACCGGGCGGAGCGCGGAGTCGCTGCTGGACACCCAGCGCGCCGAGCACCTGCGTCTGATGCGCATACTCACCGACCGCAAGCGCAAGGGCGATCTGGCCGACCAGCTGATCTGCGACCACGCGCTCTTCCACCTCGAAGCCGATCTGCGCTGGCTGGAACTGACCGCCGCCCGGCTCGACCGACTCGCCATGGAGGTGGGCGCGTGATCCCCGCCGGTTCCCTGCTCAGCGCCGACAGCCTGCACAAGACGTACAACCGGACGCCCGCCCTCGACGGCGCGTCCTTCTCGATCCACCCCGGCGAGGTCGTCGCCGTGCTGGGCCCCTCCGGCTCCGGCAAGTCGACCCTGCTGCACTGCCTCGCGGGCATCGTCACCCCGGACCGGGGCACGATCACCTACGCGGGCCGCGAGCTGTCCGCCATGTCGGACGCCGAGCGCAGCGCGCTGCGCCGTACCGAGTTCGGCTTCGTCTTCCAGTTCGGGCAGCTCGTCCCGGAGCTGACCTGCGTGGAGAACGTCGCGCTGCCGCTCCGGCTGGCCGGGGCCAAGCGCAAGGAGGCCGAGCGCACCGCTCTGCACTGGCTGGAGCGGCTGGAGGTCGACAACGTCGCCGCCCAGCGTCCGGGCGAGGTCTCCGGCGGCCAGGGGCAGCGCGTCGCCGTGGCCCGCGCGCTCTCCGCCTCCCCGAAGGTGATCTTCGCGGACGAGCCGACCGGCGCGCTGGACTCGCTGAACGGCGAGCGCGTGATGCAGCTGCTCACCGAGGCCGCCCGGTCCACCAACGTCGCGGTGGTCCTGGTGACCCACGAGGCGCGGGTGGCCGCGTACTCCGACCGTGACGTCACCGTGCGCGACGGACGGACCCGCGACCTGGAGCACATCGCATGACCCTGCTCGACGAGAAGAACGCGGCGGCCCCGCCGGACGTCCCGCGTCCCACCGCCCCCACCGGCCTCGCGGCCTGGATACGCGACCTCGGCCTCGGCATCCGCTTCGGCGCCGGCGGCGGCCGCGAGGGCTGGATCCGTACCGCGCTGACCGCCGTCGGCGTCGGCCTCGGGGTGGCCCTGCTGCTCACCGCGGCCTCCGTGCCGCACATGCTCCAGCAGCGCAGCGACCGCAGCGCCGCCCGCGCCGCGAGCGTCATCGACTACTCGCCGGGCAAGCCGGCCCCGAAGTCCGACGTCTCGGTGCTGCGGTCCGACGTCGAGACGGAGTTCCGCGGCCGCGTCGTCGAGGGCCAGCTGATGCGCGCGGACGGGGCGCACCCGGTGCGTCCGCCGGGCGTCGACCGCTTCCCCGCCCCGGGCGAGGCCGTGGTCTCCCCCGCGCTGAAGGAGCTGCTGGACTCCTCCGAGGGCCCCCTCCTCAAGGACCGGCTGCCGTACCGGATCGTCGGCACCATCGGCGACCCGGGCCTGGTCTCGCCGGGCGACCTGGTCTACTACGCGGGCAACGACACCCTGACCGACGACCGCGGCGGCCAGCGGATCTCCGGGTACGGCGACCGGAACATGGCCGAGGAGATGCCGCCCATCCTCATCGTGCTGATCATCCTGATCTGCGTGGTGCTGCTGATGCCGGTCGCGATCTTCATCGTGACGGCGGTGCGGTTCGGCGGCGACCGCCGCGACCGCCGGCTCGCCGCGCTGCGGCTGGTCGGCACGGACATCCGGATGACCCGGCGGATCGCGGCGGGCGAGGCCCTGTTCGGGGCGCTCCTCGGCCTCGTGACCGGCGTGCTGTTCTTCTTCGTGGGCCGGGAGTTCGTCGGCGGCGTGGAGGTCTGGAACGTCAGCGTCTTCCCGGCCGACCTGGTGCCCGATCCGCTGCTGACGGCGCTGGTGGTCCTCGCGGTGCCGCTGACGGCCGTGGTGGTGACGCTCGGCGCGATGCGCGCGGTGGTGATCGAGCCGCTCGGCGTCATCCGCAACGGCCGCAGCCGCGGGCGCCGGATCTGGTGGCGGCTGCCGGTGCCCCTCGCCGGTCTGGCGGTGCTCGGGCTGACCGGCAAGGTCGACGCGTACGGCCCGGTCAATCCGTACCCGATCGCGGGCGGGGCGGTGCTGGTCCTGGTCGGGCTCGCGCTGCTGCTGCCCTGGCTGGTCGAGGCGCTGGTGAACCGGCTGAACGGCGGCCCGGTCTCCTGGCAGCTCGCCGTCCGCAGGCTCCAGCTGAGCAGCGGGGCGGCCTCCCGGGCGGTCAGCGGGATCACGGTGGCGGTCGCGGGCGCGGTGGCGCTGCAGATGATGTTCGCCGCGGTCGGCGACGAGTTCAACAAGATGATCGAGGAGAACACCTCGGGGGCGCAGTTCTCCTCGTACTCCGAGCAGGTCCCCCGGGACGGTGCCACCCGGACCGTCGAGGCCCTCCGGGAGACCAAGGGCGTGAAGTCGGTCGTCGGCATGGTCACCGTCTACGTCACCCACCCCGGCAGCTCCGAGGACGAGGAGGTCCAGCGGACCACCAGCCTGACCATCGCCGACTGCGCGAGCCTGCGGAAGATGGCCGACATCGGCGCCTGCGAGGACGGCGACACCTTCGTCTCCCACCCCGCGAAGGACAAGGACATGTCGCGGTGGATCGACCGGACGGCCCGCAAGGGCAAGGACGTCCTGATCGAATCCGGCGGCTCCGCCGGGAAGTCGGTGCGGTGGACGCTGCCCGCCGACTCCCGGACCGTCACGGCCCGGAACACCGTGCTGGGCGACGGGGCCACCGGCATCCTCGCCACTCTCGGCGCGGTGGACCCGAGCACCCTGCCGGACGCGACGACCGAGGCGCAGATCACGATCGACCCGAGCGTGCCGGACGTCGGGGAGTACGTGCGGAACACGGTGGCCCGGATCGACCCCACCGCACGGGTGTCGACCTACCAGTCGGAGGCCCGGGACAAGAAGTACGCCAGTGTGCAGCGCGGCCTCCAGGTCGGCGGCACGGCGACGCTGCTGCTGATCGCGGCCTCGATGCTGGTCTCCCAGCTGGAGCAGCTGCGTGAGCGCAAGCGCCTGCTCTCGGTCCTGGTCGCCTTCGGGACCCGGCGCTCCACGATGGGCTGGTCGGTGCTCTGGCAGACGGCGGTGCCGGTGGTCATCGGCCTGGCGGTGGCCATCGCGGGCGGGCTCGGCCTGGGCGCGACCCTGATCTACATGATCGACAAGGAGGTCACCGACTGGTGGCTGTTCCTGCCGATGACCGGTGCGGGCGCGGCGCTGATCGCACTGGTGACGCTGGTGTCGCTGCCGCCGCTGTGGCGGATGATGCGGCCGGACGGGCTCCGTACGGAGTGACCGGGCGGTGAGGGGGAAGGGGCGCGGCCGTGCGGGCCGCGCCCCTTCGGCCGTCCTGCCGGTGCCGCCGCTTCCCCCGGGCGAGCCTCAGGCGTCGGGCCGGTCCCGTACGCCGTCCGTCACCCGGACCGGCAGCGCGGCCATCGCCCGGCGCAGCGCCGCCGCCAGCTCCTCGAACTCCTCCCGCCGCGCCGCCCCGGTGCGCATCCCCAGCGCGACCCGCCGCGACGGGGCCGGTTCGGTGAAGTAGCCGGTGGCCAGGGCGTCGTTGCGGTCGGTCTCGACGGTGAGCGCGGTACGCGGCAGCAGCGTCACCCCGAGCCCGCCGGCGACCAGCTGCACCAGCGTGGAGAGCCCGGCGGCGGTCGTGGTGACGGGGGCGCCGGTGGTGCGCCCCGCCTCCCGGCAGATGTCCAGGGCCTGGTCGCGCAGGCAGTGCCCCTCGTCGAGCAGCAGCAGCGGCAGTTCGCGCAGCGCCTCGCGCGGGATGTCGGCGCGCCCGCCCAGCCAGTGGTCCTTCTCCATGACCAGGACGAAGTCCTCGTCGAAGAGGGGTAGTTCGGTCACCCCGGGCACCCCGAGCGGCACCGCGAGCAGCAGCAGGTCCAGCCGTCCGGCGGCCAGTCCGTCCAGCAGCGAGGCGGTCTGCTCCTCGTGGACCTGGAGGTCGAGCTCCGGATAGTCCTCGTGGACCAGCCGCAGCACGGTCGGCAGCAGATACGGGGCGACGGTCGGGATCACGCCCAGCCGGAGGACCCCGGTGAACGGCGCCCGGACCGCCTCCGCCTCCTCCATCAGCTCACCGACCGCCTCCAGCACCGCCCGCGCCCGCACCGCGAGCCGCTCCCCCGCCGGCGAGAGCAGCACCTTGCGCGTCGTACGCTCGATGAGCCGGACACCCAGTGCCTCCTCCAGTGCCGACACCGCGCCGGAGAGCGCCGGCTGACTCATCCCGATCGATGCCGCCGCGTCCCGGAAGTGCAGGCACTCCGCGACGGCGACGAAGGCACGCAGCTGCGAGAGGCTGGGCTGTTTGGGGCGAGTGCCCTGATTGCTCTGCACCACTGATAGGCACCTCCGATCATCACGACCAAGTGTAGCTATTTCCGTGATCAATGCACTCTGTGCCAAGGTGGATCTCGTCCAACCCTCAGGAAAGCCCCAAAAGGGATTTCCAACGCTGCAAGGAGAGCGCGTGCTCACTGTCGGTGACAAGTTCCCCGAGTTCGACCTGACTGCTTGTGTCTCGCTGGAGAGCGGCAAGGAGTTCGAGCAGATCAACCACAAGACCTACGAGGGCAAGTGGAAGATCGTCTTCGCGTGGCCGAAGGACTTCACCTTCGTGTGCCCCACCGAGATCGCCGCCTTCGGCAAGCTGAACGACGAGTTCGCCGACCGTGACGCGCAGATCCTCGGCTTCTCCGGCGACTCCGAGTTCGTGCACCACGCCTGGCGCAAGGACCACCCGGACCTGACCGACCTGCCCTTCCCGATGATGGCCGACTCGAAGCACGAGCTCATGCGTGACCTCGGCATCGAGGGCGAGGACGGCTTCGCGCAGCGCGCCGTCTTCATCGTCGACCAGAACAACGAGATCCAGTTCACGATGGTGACCGCCGGTTCCGTGGGCCGTAACCCCAAGGAGGTCCTGCGGGTCCTGGACGCCCTGCAGACCGACGAGCTGTGCCCCTGCAACTGGACCAAGGGCGAGAACACTCTCGACCCGGTCGCGCTCCTCTCGGGCGAGTGAGCTGACGGCGACATGGCACTCGACGAACTGAAGGCCGCCGTTCCGGACTTCGCCAAGGACCTGAAGCTGAACCTCGGTTCGGTGATCGGCAACAGCGAGCTCCCGCAGCAGCAGCTGTGGGGCACCGTCCTCGCCTGCGCGATCGCCTCGCGCTCGCCGAAGGTGCTGCGCGAGCTGGAGCCGGAGGCGAAGGCCAACCTCTCCGCGGAGGCGTACACCGCCGCGAAGTCGGCCGCCGCCATCATGGCGATGAACAACGTCTTCTACCGGACCCGGCACCTGCTGTCGGACCCCGAGTACGGGACGCTCCGCGCCGGCCTGCGGATGAACGTCATCGGCAAGCCCGGTGTGGAGAAGGTCGACTTCGAGCTGTGGTCGCTCGCGGTCTCCGCGATCAACGGCTGCGGCCAGTGCCTGGACTCGCACGAGCAGGTGCTCCGCAAGTCCGGCGTGGACCGGGAGACCGTCCAGGAAGCCGTCAAGATCGCCTCGGTGATCCAGGCGGTCGGCGTGACCCTCGAAGCCGAGGCCGTGCTCGCCGAGTAGGACTCGTACCCGCCCGACCGGCGCGTATGGTGGAAGGGCCCCGTGGACGACCGACCGTCCACGGGGCCCTTCCGTATGTCCTAGGACCTGTCCTGGGCGTCCTTCGCGTCGTCCTCGCCGTCGTCGCGTCCGGCGGGGCCGGGCGGTGTGCCGGGGGCCGGTGTCGGGGCGACGTCGAGCGCGGTCGCCCCGCGCGGCGGCGGGGCGTGGCGCAGGGCCTCCTCCTGCCCGTACGCCCGCAGATAGCCGACCACCGTGTTGGTGACCGCGACCAGCGGCACCGCGACGACCGCGCCGCCGATGCCGGCCATCAGGCCGCCCGCCGCGACCGAGAGCACCACGGCCAGCGGATGCACCCGCACCGCGCGCCCCAGGATGAACGGCTGGAGCACATGGCCCTCGATCTGCTGCACCGCGAGCACCACCGCCAGCACCATCAGCGCGGTGAACACGCCCTGGGTGACCAGCGCGACGACCACCGCCAGCGCCCCGGAGATCACCGCTCCGACCAGCGGGATGAAGGCGAAGAGGAAGATGAAGACGGCCAGCGGCACCGCCATCGGCACATCGAGGAAGAAGATCCCGAGCCCGATGAAGAACGCGTCGATCAGCGCGACTATGACGGTGCCCCGCACATAGGCGGTCAGCGTCCGCCAGGCCCGCGGCCCGGCCCCCGCGACGCCCGGCCGGGCCTGGGCGGGCACCAGCTTCAGCACCCAGTGCCAGATGCGCCGGCCGTCGTAGAGCAGGAAGAGCGTCGAGAACATCGCCAGCAGCATCCCGGTGAGGACCTCCACCATGACGGTGACGCCCTGGAGTCCGGCCGTGGTGATCTGCTCGGTGTTGGTGCCGATGGTGTCGCTGAGGTTCTTGGCGACGTCGTTGATCTGCTGCTCGGTGACGTGGAAGGGGCTGTCGAGCAGCCAGTGCTTCAACTCCTCGATCCCCGTCTGCACCTTGGCGGAGAGGGTGTCGAGGTTGTCCATGACCTGCCAGACCACGAACCAGCCGACCAGGCCCATGATGACGAAGCCGAGCACCGCCGTGACGGCGGTCGCCAGTCCGCGCGGCAGCCCGCGCCGCCGCAGCCGGGCGACGGTCGGCTGGAGCAGGGCGGTGACGAGCAGCGCGGCGACGAAGGCCAGCACCACCAGCTGTACGGCGCTGATGATCCACATCAGCACCCAGAGCGTGCCCGCGAGGACCAGCAGCCGCCAGCCCGCCTCGGCGGCGACCCTCATCCCCCAGGGGATCGCCGCGACCGGATCGGGCCGGGCGGCGACGGAGGGCGCGTACGAGGGCGGCGGCGGCACCCGGTCCCTCGCGGCAGCGGCGGGAGGAGCGGGCTCCTCCGCCTCGTCCCGGACGGCCGGAACGCCGGTCAGGACGTCCTCCGCCCCGGGCGGGGGCGGCTCCTTGCGCTCGGTGTCGGCCCTGCGCCGCTCCAGCCGGTCGCCCAGCTCGGTCAGTTCGCCGCCCAGCCGGGAGAGCCACCCCGGAAGTTTCGACATGTGCGTTCCTCTTCCCCCGTCGTCTCGCCGCCGCTCCCCGACCGAGCCGCGGGAACCGACCGTACACGCGTGAAGCCCCCCACCGTGGAACGGCGAGGGGCTTCGTGGCGCTGGGAACCGGAACCCAGGGGGTTCTAGTACCAGTTGTGCTGCTGCCAGAAGGACCAGGCACCACACGGGCTGCCGTAGCGCCCGTTCATGTAGTTGAGGCCCCACTTGATCTGGGTGGCCGGGTTGGTCTGCCAGTCGGCACCGGCGGAGGCCATCTTGGAGCCGGGCAGCGCCTGCACCAGACCGTAGGCACCGGAGGACGGGTTGGACGCCCGGTAGTTCCACGTGGACTCGTGGTTCACGATGTTGCTGAAGCACTGGAACTGGTCGGCGGGGACCATCTGCCGCGCGATCGCCTGGACGTCGGCGGCGGAGTACGAGCCCTGCGTCGCGAAGCTGGAGGCGCTGCGGATGGACGAACGGTTGGCCCGCTCCTCCTTCTCCTTGCGCTCCTGCTCGACCCGCTGCTCGGCGGCCGCCTTCTTGGACTTGGCGTCCTTGGCGGCCTGGATGCGGGCCGCTTCCTCCACGGACTTCTTCGCGGCGGCGTCGGCCGCCGACGCCTGGGCGTCGGCCTGCTGCGTCAGCGAAGCGGTCTGTACCTGGGCCTGCTGGCCCGCGGGAATGTCTGCGAGCAGCGTGGTGTCGGCTGCGGTCGCCTCGAAGTTGTTGTCATCGACAGCGGGAGTGCTGCCCGACGCAACGCCCACGACGGCGCCAACGGTGGTTACGGCGGTGGCGGATGCCACGGCGAACCCCCGGACCGAGATCCGGCTCACACGGTGTCCTTCCAGCATCGTCCGCTTAGGTGACCTCGCGGACGCAATCGTGCCCCTGACGCTGGCCTCCCTACTGCTTGGGTCACGGGAGGCACGGGCCCGGTGGGCGGCTCCCGGAGGAGCGCCGCGTGGTACTCGCGGGCGGCATACGGACGGCGTCTGTTGAGTTGTGCGGTGCATGGCACCTCGAAAGGTGCGGGTGTGCCGTATGCGGGGCCTGACGGAAGCAAGACTCTGCCGGAACGGCACGCCGGGAAGCAATTCTCTGTTGCGTGTGAAAGCTCACACCTCGTTTGGAGCAGACGATTTCCGGAAACAGCGCCGTGACGCGACGCCGCCCGGCTAAGCTGCTTCGCTCGCCGGGCGGCACCAGGTTCACATCTCCGGTCAGATCTGCCCTTCCTCCAGCATTTCGGTCACCAGGGCGGCGATCTGCGAACGCTCGGAGCGGGTGAGGGTGACATGCGCGAAGAGCGGATGCCCCTTCAGCTTCTCGACCACGGCGACGACTCCGTCGTACCGGCCGACCCGGAGGTTGTCCCGCTGCGCCACGTCGTGGGTGAGGATCACCCGGGAGTTGGCCCCGATCCGGGACAACACGGTCAGCAGGACGTTCCGTTCGAGCGACTGCGCCTCGTCGACGATCACGAAGGCGTCGTGCAGCGAGCGGCCCCGGATGTGGGTGAGCGGCAGGATCTCCAGCATCCCGCGCCCCAGCACCTCCTCGATGACCTCGCGCCCGGCGACCGCCGAGAGCGTGTCGAAGACGGCCTGTGCCCAGGGGCTCATCTTCTCGGCCTCGGTGCCGGGGAGGTAGCCCAGCTCCTGCCCGCCGACCGCGTACAGCGGGCGGAAGACCATCACCTTCCGGTGCTGCCTGCGCTCCAGGACGGCTTCGAGACCGGCGCAGAGCGCCAGCGCCGACTTGCCGGTGCCGGCCCGGCCGCCCAGCGACACGATGCCGACCTCCTGGTCGAGGAGGAGGTCGAGCGCGATGCGCTGCTCGGCGCTGCGGCCGTGGATGCCGAAGGCCTCCCGGTCGCCCCGCACCAGGCGGACGTTGCCCTCGGCGGTGACCCGGCCGAGCGCCTTGCCGCGCTCGGACTGGAGGACCAGCCCGGTGTGCACGGGCAGTTCGGCGGCCTCGGGGACGTACAGCGTCTCCTCGCCGTAGAGCAGGTCCACCTGCTCGCCGGAGAGGGAGAGCTCCGCCATGCCCGTCCAGCCGGAATCGGTGATGGCGAGCTCGGCGCGGTACTCCTCGGCGAGGAGGCCGACCGAGGACGCCTTGATGCGCAGGGGCAGGTCCTTGGAGACGACCGTGACGTCGTACCCCTCGGCCTGGAGGTTGCGCGCGACCGCGAGGATCCGTGAGTCGTTGTCCCCCAACCGGTATCCGGCGGGCAGTACGCCGGGGTCGGAGTGGTTCAGTTCGACGCGCAGCGTGCCGCCCAGCTCCCCGAGGGGGATCGGGGCGTCGAGCCGGCCGTACCGGATGCGGAAGTCGTCCAGCAGGCGCAGGGCCTGCCGGGCGAAGTACCCGAGCTCCGGATGGTGGCGTTTGGCCTCCAGTTCCGTGACCACGACGATCGGGAGCACGACCTCGTGCTCGTCGAAGCGGGTCATGGCGTTCGGATCGGCCAGCAGGACGCTGGTGTCGAGAACATAGGTGCGCCTGTCGGGAATGCGGCGCTTTGTGCTGGTCACCACGGAAGGACGTACCCCCTCGGACGAGGTTGGGGTGCGACGGCGTCGCGGAGCATCCCAATGGGAGAGGAATGACCGGGCAGGGACCCCGATGCACGGGCCGGGCACCGGCCCTCCGCGTCGGCCGCGTCGTTCGTACGGTCCTCCGTGTGCAAAGGGCCTCCCCGGCGAGCGGACTCCATGCCGCTCACTTGGACACGACGTCCGCCTGGTTCCTGACCGGACGTCGACCTGTCTGGGGTATTCCCTCGAACAACCGAAGCCATGCCGCCCGGGGCGGGCGGGCCGTGTGTGACGTTCAGCCGCCGTAGCGGCGTCCCCGGGCTGCGTAGTCGCGCAGCGCGCGCAGGAAGTCGACCTTCCGGAAGGCCGGCCAGAAGACCTCGCAGAAGTAGTACTCGGAGTGCGCGGTCTGCCAGAGCATGAATCCGGACAGCCGCTGCTCGCCGCTGGTGCGGATGACCAGGTCGGGGTCGGGCTGGCCGCGGGTGTAGAGGTGCTCGGAGATCATGTCGGTGGAGACGATCTCGGCCAGGTCCTCGAAGGAGGTGCCCTTGGCGGAGTGGTCCAGCAGCAGCGAGCGGACCGCGTCGGCGATCTCCTGGCGGCCGCCGTAGCCGACGGCGACGTTGACGAGTATCCCGTCGACGTCGAGGGTGGCCTGCTCGGCCTCCTTGAGCACGATCTGGGTGTGGGAGGGCAGCAGGTCGAGCGTGCCGACGTGGTGGACCCGCCAGCGGCCGTCCGCCGCGAGGTCGCGCACGGTGTTCTCGATGATCCCGAGGAGCGGCTTCAGCTCGGACTCGGGGCGGTCGAAGTTGTCGGTGGAGAGCAGCCAGAGCGTGACGACCTCGACGTCCGTCTCGCTGCACCAGCCGAGCAGGTCCTTGATCTTGTCCGCGCCCGCCTGGTGCCCCTGCGCGGCGGTCCCGCCGGACGCCTTCGCCCAGCGCCGGTTGCCGTCGAGGATGACGCCGATGTGCTTGGGCACCTGGGTGAGGTCGAGCCGGGCCTCCACCCGGCGCGCGTAGAGCCCGTACACCAGGTCGCGCAAGTTCACTGAGTTCACCCTCTCGGTTCCGTGCGGGCCCGACCGCCCCCCGCTGCCCGGGTCCGGGGCCGTCCCCCCTGGGGTCGCCGCACCCGCCCGCGGGGCGCGTCGCCCCGCCGTGCCGTGGTGGTCCCCGAAGCCGCCACATTACTGCGCGGGCGGTGCACCGGCCCAACCTGGTCTGTCACAAGTCCGTGATAAGCAGAGAAACGTGACTGATTCTTCCTTTCCCCACCGGGCCTCCGACACCCGATACGACTCCATGGAGTACCGCCGCACCGGCCGCAGCGGTCTCAAGCTGCCCGCCGTCTCCCTCGGCCTCTGGCACAACTTCGGCGACGACCGCACGCTGGACTCCCAGCGGGCGATCCTGCGCCGCGCCTTCGACCTCGGGGTGACCCACTTCGACCTGGCCAACAACTACGGGCCGCCGCCCGGCTCCGCCGAGCTGAACTTCGGCAAGCTCTTCCGCCAGGACTTCGCCCCGTACCGGGACGAGCTGATCGTCTCCACCAAGGCGGGGTACGAGATGCACCCCGGCCCGTACGGCGAGTGGGGCTCCCGCAAGTACCTGCTGTCGTCGCTCGACGCCTCGCTGAACCGGATGGGCCTCGACTACGTCGACATCTTCTACTCGCACCGCTTCGACCCGGAGACCCCGCTGGAGGAGACGATGGGGGCGCTCGCCTCCGCCGTCCAGCAGGGCAAGGCGCTGTACGTGGGCGTCTCCTCGTACAACGCGGAGCAGACCGCCGAGGCCGCCCGGCTGCTGCGGGAGATGGGCGTACCGGCGCTGATCCACCAGCCGTCCTACTCGATGATCAACCGCTGGGTCGAGGACGACGGGCTGCTCGACACGCTGGAGACGGCCGGGATGGGCTGCATCTCCTTCGTGCCGCTCGCCCAGGGCCTGCTCACGGGGAAGTACCTGAAGGGCATCCCGGAGGGCTCCCGGGCCACCCAGGGCAAGTCGCTGGACCCGGCGCTGCTCTCGGACGAGGTGGTGCGCCGGCTGAACGGGCTGAACGGGATCGCCGAGCGGCGCGGCCAGTCGCTCGCCCAGCTGGCGCTGTGCTGGGTGCTGCGCGACAGCCGTATGACGTCCGCGCTGATCGGCGCGTCGAGCGTGGCGCAGCTGGAGGAGAACGTGGCGGCGCTCGCCGGGCCGCCGCTGTCCGAGGCGGAGCTGAAGGAGATCGACACCTTCGCCGTGGACACCGCGGGCACCAACATCTGGGCCGGGCGCGGCTGACGGGACGGGTGGTTCCGCGGGGCCGGTGCGGCCGGTGCCGCGGGCCCAAAAAAACGGGCCGGTCCGTGGGGGGGGATACGGACCGGCCCGAGGGGGGGTTTCCACCATAACCCTTCGTAAGTGCCGACGCGTGCCACGCCACACAACAATCACTCTCCGGATACACCGTGGATGCGGACAGCTTCCGGTCCGGCGAGCGGGGGGCGCGGCGGCGGGCCGGGTGGTCAGGTGGTGGACGGGGCGCCCCGGTGGCCCCGGGTGAAGCGGACCGTCACGGTGTCCCCGCCGCCGACCACGAAGCTGCCGCCCTCGCAGCGGATCACGGCCTCGCGCACCTGTCCGTTGGCGTCGCCGCGCTCCTCGGTGCGTACGACCGTCCAGCCGCCGTCGGGCGGGGGCGGCAGCCCCGGAAGGGTGGCGAACTCCCACTGCCCGGACGGTACGCACCAGTCGGGCAGCCGGGGCCAGACCCCCGGGCCGATCCGCAGGCTCCAGTCCGAGGCACAGGTCAGCAGCAGCGACTGGCCGTCGGCCAGCAGGAACTCGACGGCCTCCGGCTCCGCCAGCAGCCCCTCGGGGCGGTAGACGACACCGAGCACCCCGACGATCCGCGCGCCGCTGAGCCAGTCGGCCCGGCGCTGCCTCGGCACCCTCGGTGCCCTCGCCACGTCCTCGTTCTCCGCCCGCATGGTCGGCTCCCTCCCCAGACGCCCGCCGTCCAGGGTCGCATCCTCACCGGGGCCGCGGGGGCCGCACCGGTTTGCGCGCCTCGATCAGGAACCGGGTGGTGTGGGCGGTGAACGGGCCCTCGGTCTCGATCAGATGGTGCAGTTCGGCGAGGCGGGGGCGGTACTCCTCGACGGTGAAGCCCGGCACCATCCAGATCACCTTGCGCAGGAAGTAGACGACGGCGCCGATGTCGAGGAACTCGGTGCGCAGCCGCTCGGACCGCAGGTCGACGACGTCCAGCCCGGCCGCCTCGGCCGCCGCGCGGGCCTGTTCGGGGTCGCGGGCGCCGCGCACCCCGGGGGGCTGCGGGCCGAGGAAGTACTCGACGAGTTCGAAGACGCTGGCGGGGCCGACCTGCTGCGAGAAGTACGTCCCGCCGGGGGTGAGGACCCGGGCGATCTCCTGCCACCAGGTGGTCACCGGGTGGCGGCTGACGACGAGGTCGAAGGCGTTGTCGCCGAAGGGCAGCGGCGGTTCGTCCGGGTCGGCGACCACGGCCGCGCCGCGCGGGTGCAGCAGCGCGGTGGCGCGGGCGATGTTCGGCGGCCATGACTCGGTGGCGACGGTGAGCGGCGGCAGCGCGGGGACGGCGGCGAGGACCTCGCCGCCGCCGGTCTGGATGTCGAGGGCGGCCGTGGCCCGGCCCATGCGCTCGGCCATGGCGCGGGCGTACCCCCAGGAGGGACGCTCCTCGGTGGCGCGGCCGTCGAGCCAGGAGAAGTCCCAGCCGTCGACGGGGGCGGCGGCCGCCTCCGCGACGAGTTCCTCGAACCGGGCGCGCTCTGCTTCGGATGCTGCGGACATACGGGCATGGTCGCAGCGGGGCGCCGGGCGGCGCGACCGGGTATCCCGGGGACCGGTCCGGGTCAGGCGGCCAGGGCGCCGAGGAGGATGCCCAGCAGCGCGCCTGTGATCATGAACGGGCCGAACGGGATGCCGGTCTTGCGCCCGGCCCGCCGCAGGACCATCAGCCCGAACCCGTACGCCGCGCCGAGCAGGAATCCGGCGAAGCCTCCGGCGAAGACCATGGCCCAGCCGTACCAGCCGAGGACCGTGCCCAGGGACAGGGCGAGCTTGACGTCGCCGAAGCCCATGCCGTTCGGGTTGATCAGGAAGAGCAGGAAGTAGAAGCCGCCGAGGGCGGCGCCGCCGAGCAGCGCGGTGGGCCAGGAGCCCGCGTGCTCGGGGAGGAGCGCGGCGAGGCCGAGGAGGACGGCGGCGGCCCCGGCGGCGGGCAGGGTCAGCCGGTCGGGCAGCCGGTGGACGCGGCGGTCGATGGTCGCGAGGAGTACGGCGACGGGAGCCAGCAGCAGCCAGGCGGCGAGTTCGGGGCGGGGCCCGGTGGCCGCGCCGAGGGCCGCGCAGGACAGCGCGGTGACGACGGGGACCAGGGCGCCGGGGGCATACCGGGCGGGGTGGGGGCGGGTTTCGCCGGGGCCTTCGGCGGGCGGGTCGCTGGGCGGCTCGGTCTGCTGCTCGGTGGAGCCGTCGGCCGGGGCTTCGGCGGGGCGGGCGGTCCGCTGCCCGGTGGTTCCCCCGAACGGTGCCTCCGCGGGCGCCTCGGCGGTTTCCGTGAGCGGGTTCTCGGCGGTTTCCGCGCGCGGGCCCTCGGCGGGGACGCGGTCGGGGGCGGCCGGGGACGTGGCACAGGCCGTGCAGCGGGTGGAGCCGAGCCAGCCGCCGGCCGGGCCGGTCAGCGGGTGGCCCGCCGGGCAGGCGTCGCGCCAGGGCTCCTCCGGTTCCACGGAGAACCGGTAGGCGGCGCGCGGGACCAGCAGTCCGGCGGCCGCGCCCCAGAGAGCGGCGAGCACTGTCAGCATGGCGTCCACAAGGGCGACCCTAGGCGGGGCCCGGAGACGGGTCATGGGTCCTGGGGCCCACTGGGCTCCGTTCCGGACCCAGGATCCGTCACTGGGCGCTACCTTCATGGCCATGGCTCAATGGCGCAATGGCACAGGCACGTTGACGGTCACCGACGGACAGGGCGGGCGGGGTGAGGCGATACCGCTGCGGATCGCGGCCTCCTACCGGGCCCGCAGCCGCGGTCTGCTGGGGCGGGACGGGATCGACGGCGCCCTGATGATCACCCCGTGCGGGAGCGTGCACAGCTTCCGGATGCGGTTCACCATCGATGTGGCGTACCTGGACCGGAAGTTCCGGGTGGTGGCGGTCCACACGATGAAGCCCGGCCGGCTGGGTCTGCCCCGGCTGCGGGCCCGGCACGTGATCGAGTCGGAGGCCGGGGCGATGGAGAAGTGGGGCATCCGGCCGGGGGCCGTGGTGGCCGTCGAACAGACCGGGACCGACCGGTAGCGAAGGCCCGGTGCGCCCGGCCGCTCGGCGGGCGGCACCGTGAAGACAGGGCCTACGGCCTGAGTTTCGTGCGGGAGAGCGGGAGGGCCGGGGCGATCGACCAGAGGACCTCGGTCTCCTCCGCGCCGGGGTTGTCCCAGGCGTGCGCGGCCCGTGCGGAGAACGTCGTGGAGTCGCCCGCCTCCAGGAGCCTGGGCTCGCCGTCCACGGTGAGCCGCAGGGTGCCGCGTACCAGGTACGCGAAGACCGTCTCGGCCTCCAGGCTGTACGCGCCGCCGGAGCCGCCGCCGGGGCGCAGGATCGTCCGCATCACCTGGACGTACCGCTCCTCGGCGGGGGTGAGGAGGAACTCCTCGATGCCGTGCCCGCCCATCTCCAGCTTGGCGCCGAGCCCGCCCTTGACGACGTCCTGGTCCGGATAGTCGAAGAGCGTGGCGATGCCGGTGCCCAGGGCCTCGCAGATACGGATCAGGGTCGGGACGGAGACCGAGGTCTTGCCGCGTTCGGCGAGGCTGAGGAAGCCCTTGGTGACGCCCGCCTCCTCGGCGACCTGAACCAGGGTCAGCCGCTGGGACTGCCGGAGCTCGCGCAGCCGCGGACCGATCGTGGACATGTGGCTGTCAGCGGCTTCGGACATGGCGAACACGCTACCTGTCGGAGACGTCACGGGCAGTGGCCGGGGGAAGAGCCAGGTCAAAAGGGATGCAGAAGGGTCTTTACCCATCGAGTTTAGTGCTGTAAAACTTGACGAAAGTTTAATGGCGCTAAACAAGACGCCATGGCGGCCTTCCGTGCCGCCCCCTCGACGGCCGTATGTGCCGCCCCCTCCCCCGTTTCGTTCCGCACCACCCCGAGGAGTAGGCCGATGAGCTCCCCGTCCTTCCAAGAGAGCACCGCACGTACGGTGCGCGGCGTCGTCTTCCGCTCCCCCGGCCAGGACGTGGCCGTCACCGACGTCACCCTGGCCCCGCCCGGCCCCGGCGAGGTCGAGGTGGCCGTGACGGCGGCCGGGGTCTGCCACTCCGACCTGCACGTCATCCGCGGCGAGTGGGACCACCCGGTCCCGGTCGTCCTGGGCCACGAGGGCTCCGGCGTGGTCACCGCGCTCGGCGCGGGCGTCACCGGCCTGGCGGTCGGCGACCACGTGGTGCTGTCCTGGGTGCCGTCCTGCGGCGAGTGCCGGTTCTGCCTGGCCGGGCGGCCCGCCGCGTGCAGCCTGGTCGCCGAGGTCGTGGCGCCCGGCGGCGTGCTGTACGACGGCACCAGCCGGCTCTCCGTCGACGGCGAGAAGGCACACCACTACCTGGGCGTCTCCTCCTTCGCCGAGCGGGTCGTGGTCCCCGCCTCGGGCGCGATCAAGGTCCGTGAGGACGCCCCGCTCGACGTGATCGCCCTGGTCGGCTGCGCCATCGCCACCGGCGTCGGCGCGGTCCGCAACACCGCCGGTGTCGAGGAGGGCGCGACCGTCGCCGTCATCGGCTGCGGCGGCGTGGGCCTGTCCTGCGTGCAGGGCGCCCGGCTGGCGAAGGCCGGCCGGATCGTCGCCGTGGACGTCGTCCCGGAGAAGCTGGAGCTGGCCCGCAGGCTGGGCGCGACGGACGCGGTGGACGCCCGGGACGGCGATGTCGTCGAGGCGCTGCGCGCCCTGGTCCCCGAGGGCCTGGACTACGTCTTCGACGCGATCGGCAAGATCGAGACCACCGAGCAGTCCATCGCGGCGCTCGGCCAGGGCGGCGCCGCCGTCATCGTCGGCCTCCCGCCGACCGGCCGGACCGCCCGCTTCGACCCGCTCGCCCTCGCCGAGGCCGACCAGCGCATCCTCGGCTCCAACTACGGCTCGGTGGACGCCGCCCGCGACATCCCCGCCCTGGTGGACCTGGTGGTGTCGGGTGAGCTCGACGTGGAATCGATGATCTCGGCGCGGCGCCCGCTGGACGAGGCGGGCGACGCCCTGGCCGACCTCGCCGCCGGCCACGCGCTGCGCCAGCTGCTGATGATGGAGGACCGGACATGAGCACCGCCGGAAAGCAGACCGCCCCCGCGCCGTCCGACGGCCTGGCCCACCGGTCCGTCTCCACCTTCGAGGTCGGCGCGCAGAGCGTCGCGAACGTGGCGCCCAGCGCCGTCATCGCCTTCGCCCCCGCCAGCATGGCGGCGTCCGCGGGCAACGGCGCCTGGTTCTCGTTCTTCCTGGCCATGGCCGCCGTGCTGGCCATCGCGTACTGCATCTGCGTCTTCGCCCGCCGCCGGGCCGGGGTCGGTTCGCTGTACGCGTTCTCCCGGCTCTCGCTCGGGCCGTCCGGCTCCTTCGTGACCGGCTGGGCGCTGCTGATCGGCGCGGTGTGCATCGGTTCGGGTTCGCTGGCGGGCGCCGGGTACTACACGGCGCGCGCCCTCGACCAGATCGGCATCGGGGTCTTCACCGGGATCACCGGCCAGATCCTGCTGGACGTGCTGCTGGCCGCCGTCGCGATGCGGCTGACGATCTCCAGTGTGCGCACGGCGGCCCGGGTCGCCTCGGTGCTGGAGGTCGTGTCGATCGTCCTGATCGTGGTCGTGCTGCTGCCCGCGTTCTTCAAGAGCGGCAACATCATCGACACCGACCAGCTGAGCCTGAGCGGCTCCACCCTCGACGGCATCGTCTTCGCCGTGGTGCTGGGTGTGCTCGGCTTCGTCGGCTTCGAGGGCGCCGCCTCGCTCGGCGCCGAGGCCACCGACCCGTACAAGGCGATCCCCCGCTCGGTGATGGGCAGCGCGGTGCTGGCCGGGGTGCTGTACATGTTCGCCACGTACGCCCAGGTCGCCGGGTTCGGCGGGGCGGACGCGCTGGGGAAGAGCTCCGACCCGATGGACGAGCTGGCGGAGATGTCCGGGCTCGGCTTCCTGAAGTTCTTCCTGCACGCCGGGTTCGCCGCCTCGTTCGTGGCCGTGGTGATGGCCTGCATCACCGTCGCCGCCCGGCTGCTGTTCGGCATGGCGAACGAGGGCGTCATGCCGGCCAGGCTCGGCCGTGCCCACCCGCGCCACCGCACCCCGTCCGCCGCGATCTGGCTCATCACCCCGTTCGTCGCCGTCCCGGCGGTGCTCGTGGTCGGCGCCGGGACCGCACCGCTGAACGCGACGTCGTACATCGACACCATCGGTGTCTTCGGCTACATGCTCAGCTACACCCTGGTCTGTCTGGCCGCCCCGCTGTTCGTGCGCCGGATCGGGGCACGGGGGCTGGCCGTCGCCTGGGCCCTCGGCCTGATCGGGGCCGCCGCCATGGTCTACGTCTTCTACCGCAACCTGTGGCCGGTGCCGGAGTCCCCGCTGAACGTGCTGCCGTACGTGTTCGTCGGCGCGCTGGTCGTCGGGATCGCCGGATTCGCCGTCCTGAAGATCCGCCGCCCGGAGGTCGCCGAGCGCGCCGGAACCTTCGCCGACGACCTGGACTGATCTCCGGATCCGCTCCCCCGGCGCGATGCCCCGCCCCACCCCCGCACCCGGCGGGCGGGGCGGGGCATCGCGCGTTGGGCCCGACTTTGGGGCCAAGGGCCCAGGTCACCCGGCTCGTACACCCGTACGCTCACGGCCACGCCCGCATCCCGAACCGCGGGCTCACGCAGGGCAAGCAGGGCGAGCGGGCGTCGGAGAGGAAGAGCCGTGACTGGTGGCGGGGGCTGGGGAAGTGGAGGCCGGGGCCATACACCTCCCGGGGGCCGGGGCGGTGGTTCCGGCGGGAGCAGTGGGACGTTCTTCGCGCTGACCCGTAGCTGGGCCGCCGGGGCGCTGGTCTACATCGCCGCCGGGTATCTGCTCTCACGCGGGCTCATGGAGCTGCTGGCCTCGGACGAGCGGCTCGCCGGCTTCGGCTGGCGGCTGGCCCTGCTGCACGTGCCCAACGTCATCACCACCCTGGTCACGGTCCTGGCCGCCGCCCGGGTGCTGCCCGCGGAGTACCGGGAATCGCGGGTGGTGGCGCTCGGCGCCTCGCTCACCGTGCCGGTGGCCGCGCTGGTCTACGGACTCGCCGTCTCCTGGCACCTGGTGGGCATCGAGGGCACCCTGATGCCGATCGTCTCGCTGGTGACCGGCGCGGCCGCGGGCCTGGCCGTCGACCGGCTCCTGGAGGACCGCGGCGAGGAGGACGCGCCGGCCCCGTACCAGCCGTACTCCTGGCGGGACGGCGGGGCCACCGCCATGGAGTACCTCGGCGTCATCGTCCTGGTCGTCACGTTGATCGGCGCGATGTCGATGGCGGGCGTCGGCGGACAGATCGGCGAGCGCATCCGCTGCGCGATCAACGCGATGGGCGGCGGCGGGGGTTCCTGCTCCACCGGCGGCGGTGACGGCAAGGACACCACCGCGAAGCCGAAGACGGACGCCGACTACGAACCCAAGATGTGCCAGGTCTCCAGCGTCTCCGACACCGTCGGCGGCAAGGTGAAGATCGGCTGGTTCGAGTGGGGCAACGAGTACGGCTTCCAGCAGAAGGTCAGCCAGGCCAACACCGACATCAACGGCGACGGCAAGGTCGACGAGAACGACAAGCTGGTCTACATGACGTTCACCGACGCCGCCTCGGCCGGGGCCACCGCCTCCACCCCCGGCGTCAAGCTCGGCAAGCTGGGCAAGGCGGACGTCGACGTCGGCGGCGGCATCAAGATCACCAACGGTGACACCTGGGTCTTCAAGAGCGAGGAAGAAGCCAAGAAGATGCGGGACGACATCGAGGAAATGAAGATGTGGGAGACCTCCACCAAGTACAGCGGTGGCTACGGCGGTGGCTGGTACTCCGGCATGAAGTGGGCCGACAAGAAGAAGGATGTCGAGAAGAAGATCGGCGACAAGAAGATCTCGTACTCGACGATCGGCCTCAACGCCTACGCGGACGGCGGGCTCTCCATCAACGCGGGCGACGACACCAAGCTCGGCGCGAAGCTCGGCGGCAAGGCGAAGTTCTCCCCCGAGGTGACCATCACCAAGGACGACGTGAACGGCAACGAGTCGTACACGTACACCGCCAAGCTCGAACTGGAGGGCAAGGTCAGCGGCACCGCCGGCCCGTTCGGCGGCACGGCCGGCGCGAAGGACACCCGGACCGGGGCGGTCACCGTCACCCGCGACCAGAAGACCGGGAAGATCGTCCGCATCGACATGACCCAGACCCTCGAGGGCACCTCGACCTCGGACAAGGGCGACATCAGCGGCGACAACGGCAAGAAGGACGGCGACAAGCGCGGCGGCAAGGTCAGCGGCACCGACTCCTCCGGCGAGACGGGCATCCAGGTCAAGACGAACTCGATCGTCTTCGGCAAGGACACCGACGCGGACACCGAGGCCAAGCGGGCCATCGCCGAGCAGTGGCTGGACGGCTCCGGCAACAACACCGCGCCCTTCGAGTACCTCTTCGGCGACCACAACATGGAGAACAAGCCGGCCGGGAACGACCCGTTCGATCAGCTGATGTTCCAGGACGGTCTGTCGAGCACGATGAAGTACACCGGCCAGACGGACGCCCAGGAGTTCGGCTTCGAGGTCTCGCTCGGCATGAGCCTCGGGTTCTCGATCTCCGACGAGCACAAGAAGGAGACCCTGAACGACGCGCAGTTCCTCGGGGCTCCGCAGGGCGACAAGCGCTCCTATCTCCCGTACAGCTACTGCGCGAAGTAGCGGTACGGAAGGATGGCCGCGGAGCACACCGACCGGGGCCGGCACACAGGTACGACGAAGAGGCGATGGCGATGACGATGGCGATGACGACACGGAAGATCCACCGGGCGATCGGCACGACCGTTGCCGCCGCCGTCGGCCTCGCCCTGCTCTCCGGGTGCGGCAGCGACTCCGCCGCCCTCCCGGAGGGCTGGGGCAAGCTCGACACCAAGAGCCTCTCCGTCGGATACCCCGGCAACCAGGGCTACAAGGAACAGCCCGGGGCCGAGCTGGCGAAGGGCAACGCGGCCGTCGCGCTGAAGGAGGAGAGCGGGCTGCGCACCGGCATGGTCTCGGTGCAGCTCGACTTCGCCACCGGCGTCGACGACGCGGGCGAGGCCGCGGCCGCGGCGGGCGCCGGCATCGGGGTCGGCGCCACCCGCAAGGCCACCCAGGAGGTCCGGCTCACGGGCCCCGAGAGCGCCCGCGACGCCCGCCGGATCGACTACGAGTTCACGTCCAACGGCGAGCAGCGGACCCCCGCCGACGGCACCCGGATGACCGGGGTCGTGGTGGCGGGCGTCGACTCGAAGAAGGTGCCGTTCGCGGTGCGGATCAACGCCGTCAAGGGCACCCTGAGCGCGAAGGACCTCGACGCCTTCGTCGACTCCATCACCGTCAAGTAGCGGACACGGCCGGTACGGTCGGGTGGTCGACCCGGCCGTACCGGCCGTTTCCTTGAGGAGCGGGGGAGCTCGTCCATGCAGGTCCTGCCCGGTGGCACGGCCACCTTCCTGCTGCTGTTCGGCCTCTTCCTCGGGGCGTTCGCGATCCGCTCGGCCCTGCGGCTCAACCGCGTGCTGGCGCTGCTGCGCCGCGGCGAGCGCGCCGAGGGGCGGTGCGCCGAGCGGCGCACCGTGGACCGGGGGCCGGGCACCGAGCGCGGCTACGCCACCGAGTACGTCTTCGCCTTCCGCACCCGCGACGGCCGCGACATCGAGTTCACCGACCACGCCCCGGGACCGTTCGGCTTCGAGGTCGGCGCCCCGGTGCGGGTCAGCTACGACCCGGCCGACCCGGAGCGGCGGGCCACGGTGGCCGGTCCGGGGGCGTGGGGGCCGGTGCTGATGCCCGCGCTGTTCACCGGCGTGCTCGGGGTGTTCGCGGTCGGCCTGCTGGCCGGTTTCGCGGCCGTGCGGGGCTGGCTCTGAGCCTCGGGCCCCGCCCCGGTGGCCGGTGAGGGACGGTCGTCAGTAGCGGTCCCGGTCGAACGGCACCGGGAGCTTCTCCAGCGCCCCGGCCTCCCGCAGCCGCTCGTTCACCTCGATGACCGTGCCGATGTCCGGGGTCTTCGTGCCGCCGTACGTGAGGTCGACGACCAGCCCGCCGTCGGCGGTACGGACGTACGTGCCGGGCAGGTCCTCGGGGGCGCGGGCGGCGCGGCCGGCGGAGAGGAAGACGGCCCGGCCGCACCGGGGCGCGCTGTTCTCCAGGTCGAACCGCTCGGTCACCGCCGCGTCCACGGCCTTGTCGTACACCTGCCCGGCGTCGATCTCCCAGTGCTCCGCGAGGACGCGCAGGATCTCGGGGGTCCGCCGGATCACTTCGGCGGTCTCGTCGACCTCGCGCGACCGGAAGACGAGGGAGACGGAGTGCGGCGCGTAGCGCGACGTGCCGCCCGCGTGCGTCGTCAGGGACACGTACGCCGCCTTGGGGTTCCGCGCCCACGACGACGACGTGTAGCCGACCACGTCGAGGTCGGGGCCCGTGTTCCGCCGCTCGATGTACTCCGCCAGCGCGGGGGCCGAGGGCTCCAGCACGGGGTCGGACGGAAGGTCGTCACCGGCCTCGTGCCATACGTCGAAGGTCTGGGCGTCGATGTCCCTGAGGGCGGCGAGCGTGCCGGACCAGCGTTCGGCGACGCTCCCCACGGATTCCGCGCGGGGGCCCCAGAGACCGTTGACGACCACGTACAGCACGAGACTCTCTCCTCGGATTCGGGTCCTGCGCTCCGCTGCCCGGCCGGTGCTCAGCCGCCGACCAGGTCATCGGGGGTGTTGATGACCTTAACGTCGATGCCCTGCTCCTTGAACATCTCACGCGCGGCCTCGGCGACGTCCGGGTCGGAGAGGTGCCACTCGACCGGCCGGCCGCGCGCCGCGTCGACCTGCCGCCTCGCCTGGGCGGACCACCGCTCGGTGATCTTCGGGGTGAGCTTTCCGGTGTCGGCGTTGTAGAAGTCCGGGCTCTTGTACCCGTACTTCGCCTCCAGGTAGGTGCCGCGCGCGGAGTCCCAGCCGTCGAAGTCGACCGGCTTGCCGGTGAGCTTGTCGAGCGGTACCTCGTACTCCTTGCCCCGTCCCACCTTGGAGATCTGCTCCTGGTAACGGGCGCCCATCTCCGTCGCGTAGCTGAAGACGCCCGGCTTGATCTCCGCCCAGGACCCGTCGCCGGCGTCCTTGGCCCCGGCCGGCGGGTCCTTCAGGTCCTGGTACCAGGCGGGCTTCGGCTGCTTCTGGGCCCGCTCCAGCCCCTGCCTGCGCTTGGCCGCGGCGGCGGCCTTCTTCGCCTCGTCGGCCTGCTTCTGGGCCTCGTCGGCGGCGGCCTTCTTCTCCGGGTCGACGTCGCCGCACTTCTCCATGAAGAAGCCGACGGGCACGGAGGCGGGCGGCGCGGCCAGGACGGCGGTGCCGGTGCCGGAGGCGCCGACGGCGGGGCCGGGGCCGTACGGGACGCGGAGGCGGCCGCCGATGCCGACGGTGCAGCCCTTGAGCCCGGCCTTCTCGGCGGCGTCGTCGGCGTGCTTCTGCGCTTCCTTGGCGGCCTTCTCGGCTGCGGCGACGTCGCCCGCCTTGGCGGCCTTCTTCGCCTTGGTCGCGGCCTCGCCGGCCTTCTCGGCGAACTCACCGAGCTTGCCGAGTTTCCCGAGCTTGCCCAGCTTTCCGAACTTGCCGACGAGCTTGCCCTCGCCGTAGCCGGGGATGAACAGCGAGCCGATGTTCCACAGGCCGGTGCCGATCGCCTGGCCCTGGTCGCCCCGGTTCCACATGTCCCGGACGTCGTCGCCGATGAACATGTCGTCGAGGACCTTGAGGCCGGTGCCGCCGGACGCCTTCGTCCAGTCCCAGACGGCGCCGAGGTAGTCGCCCTTGTCCCACTTGCCGCCGGCGTCCTTGGAGTCCTCGCTCCACTTGTCGCCGAGGCTCTTGCCGTACTCCTTCAGGCCGTCCCAGGCCTTGATGGGGTGCAGGACCGTGTCGATGGTGCCGGTGATGTCGCCCCACAGGCCGTCGCCGACCAGCCCCTTGAAGAAGCCGCCGGTCTGGTGGGCGGCACAGGAGAAGAAGGCGCCGACGCCCGAGGTGCAGCTCTCGCCGGGCTGGTCGTCGCCGTTGGCGGGGCCGCTGTCGTCCTGGTCGTCGCCGCCGTCCGGTTCGCCGGAGGTGTCGACGTCGTCACCGCCGTCGTCGGTCTGGACGACGGTGTCGCCGCCGGAGGAGCCGGTGCTGCCCGAGGAGCCGGTGCTTCCTGTGCTTCCTGTGCTGCCCGAGGAACCGGAGGAGCCGGAGCCGCCGGTGGTGCTGGTGCTGCCCGAGTCGCCCGTACTGCCGGTGCTGCCGGTGCTTCCGGTGCTTCCGGTGCTTCCGGTGCTTCCGGTGCTTCCCGAGGTGCTGGTGCCTCCGGCCGCGTCCGCACCACCGGCGGAGTCGGCGCCGCCGGTGCTGTTGCCGTGTCCCGCCTCCACGTTCCCGCTGCCGGGCGCCGGGCAGGCGCTCCCGGTGAGGCGGCAGATCGCGTCCTGGAGCCCGCCGGTGATCTGGGCGCCAATCCCGGTGACGACCAGCCCCCCGATGAGGGCGACGACCACCAGGACCATGCCCAGGTACTCCATCGCGGTCTGGCCCTCGTCGTCCCGCCGCCACCTGATCATGCGCGCGAGGCTGAACCGCCGGTGCGGCGCCCGCTGTCCGAGGGGGAGGTCGAACCACTCGCGGGCGCTCGCCCGGAACAGCAGGACGAGGACCACGACCGGGATCACCAGCTGGGTGACCCCGCGCGCGCCGCCGCCCCCGAGGGTCGCCAGGGCGCCCAGGGCGAGCCAGACGTGCACGGCCAGCAGCCCGCGCCGCACCCAGGCCCCGCCGGTGCGCACGTACAGCGAGAGCACGAAGCCCACCGCGCTCGGCAGCGCCGCGTACAGCAGCAGCCCGAGCAGCTCGCCGTCGATCCCGTCGAGCTCCGACGCGACCATCAGCACACCGATGCCGCCGAGGGCCGCGACGGCGAAGAGGAGGCGTACGAGGATCAGTACCGCCTGCAGGGGGCGCGGCAGGGACCGCCTGCCGCCGTACCCGCCCGTGACGGCCCCGCCGCCCGCGCCGGCGCCCCCGCCCGCGACCGCTATTCCGCTCATGCCAGACACGACAGGTCCCCCAGCTTGCCGATGAGAGGCCAGAGTTCAGCCAGTTCACGCATCCGACCACACCGGCACCCTTCGGGGCATGGGCCTCAGGGCCCAATGCAAGGCTCAAAATCACTGATTGCACCCTGCACGGACCTGAAGGGGCGGAACCGGGCGTCCGGCGCCGTTACCGGACGGGCAC
Source organism: Streptomyces sp. NPDC092952 (assembly GCF_044754785.1). Lineage (NCBI taxonomy): Bacteria > Bacillati > Actinomycetota > Actinomycetes > Kitasatosporales > Streptomycetaceae > Streptomyces > Streptomyces sp. NPDC092952. Next base: position 242,743 of record NZ_JBIVPT010000001.1, read on the forward strand.
CTCGCTGCCGAACAGCATCCAGGGCGACTGGTCGTACGAGGCCACCCCGGCCAACTGCGGCTGGGTCGCGGCGATCTCGTGCCGCACCGCCAGGGTGTCGGGCCAACTGTCGAAGTACGTCGTGCCGTTGATGACGACCCCGCTCCAGTCCGTGGCCACCGAGGCGCCCTCGCGGTCGACGACGAAGCCGATGCAGAGCACCGATGCCCGCCCGATCGCCTCCCGGATCGCCCGCGCGGCCACCTCCTGCTCGTCCCGGGTCAGCCCGCCGAAGCCGAACTCCAGGGCCACCACCCCGTCCCGCATCCGGCGGACCCGGGCGGGGACCCCGGCACCGCTGTCCACCCACAGCAGGAAGTCGACGCTGTCGAGCCGCTGGAGACCGGCCAGGAGCACGAGCTGCTCCCTGGTCACCCACGACGGAATGCCGCGCGGTCCGGGCCCCGGGCCGAGAAGGGTGACCCGTCTGGTGACCGGATGGCCGAGCCGCAGCCCCGCCGCGTCGAGATCTCCGAAGAGGCACTCGGAGTCCGGGCGGCTCCAGCCGAGATGGTAGGAGTAGAAGAAACCGTCACTCATCGACACATCACCCCATGAAGAATCAGGTGGGAGCGTGCAGTTCAGGTGCGCGCGGGCATGCCGGACGGGCGCGTGTTCCGGCGCCTGTCGAGGGGGCTCGCAGTTGGTCGGGCACGAGCCTAGCCAGGCGCGATCTCCCGGGCGTGGGCCCACGGACCCAGGCCAGGACCCCAATGGGAACCCGCCGCGCCGCCCGCTCCTCCCGCACTCCCCCGGCCCTGGCGGCGGCCGCCGAATCCGGTGGACAACCCGCACCCGGTCGCGGATCGTGTACGCCGATGACACGCACCGACACGCCTCCCGCCCGGGACGAGCGCACCCAGCTGGCCACCTTCCTCGACTACGCGCGCGACACCGCCCGCGCCAAATGCGAGGGGATCTCGCCGGAGAACGCCCGCCGCGCCCCGCTGCCCGGCTCCCCGCTGATGACCGTCGCGGGGCTGATCAACCATCTGAGCTGGGTCGAGTACCACTGGTTCGAGGTGACCTTCCTCGGCGGCGAGGACGAGGGGCCGTGGACGGAGGAGGACCCCGACCGCGAGATGCGCATCGCGCTGGACATGCCGCTCGACGACGTACTGGCGCTGTACGCCGAACGCACCGCCCGCTACCGGGAGCTGGTCGCCTCCCACGACCTGGACACGCTCGCCGCCCGGCCGCGCGGCGACGGCCGCCACCCCGACCTGCGCTGGATCGTCCTGCACCTGATCGAGGAGACCGCCCGGCACAACGGCCATCTCGACCTGATCCGGGAGATCGTCGACGGCACCACCGGCGTGTAGGGCGTGTCCGGCGGATCAGGGGCGGGCACCGCGACCCGGCCGTGATCCGCCGGACCCGCCCCGGCCCCCGCCGGTCACCCGATCGCGGCGACGGCGGGGGCGAGGTGCTCGGCGACCTGGCGGGTGAAGCTCACCGGGTCCCGGTCGGGCAGCAGCTGGATCTCGGTGACGCCCAGGTCCGCGTAGGCGCGGGCGTCGTCGAGGAAGGCGGCCGGGCGGTCCAGCACCGGGCCGTTGTACAGCACGGTCTTGGTGACGGCGTCGTAGTCGCGGCCCTCGGCGACGCAGTGGGCGCGCAGCACGTCGAGCTTGTGGGCCACCTCGTCCCGGCCGGTGGCGAAGAGGTTGCAGGCGTCGGCGTACCGGGCGACCAGGCGCAGCGTCTTCCGCTCGCCCCCGCCGCCGATCATGATCGGCGGGTGGCCGCCGATCGGTTCGGGCACGCAGAGCGTCTCGGCCAGCCGGTAGTACCGGCCCCGGAACGGCCCGTTGTCGTCGCTCCACATCTGGAGGCAGATCAGGAGCGTCTCCTCCAGCCGCTCGAAGCGTTCGGCGACCGGGACGACCGGCACGCCGAGTCCGTACTGCTCCCGCTCGTACCAGGAGGCGCCGATGCCCAGCCGGGCGCGGCCGCCGGAGAGCACGTCGAGGCTGGTGACGATCTTCGCGAGCAGGCCGGGGTGCCGGTACATCACGCCGGTGACCAGCAGGCCGAGGGACATCCGCTCGGTCACCGCGGCCACGTAGCCGAGCGTGGTGTAGCCCTCCAGCATGGGTTCGTCGGCGACGCTGCGCCCGGTCTCCATCTGGAAGTAGTGGTCCATGACGGTGAACGAGGCGAATCCGGCCTGCTCGGCGACCCGGGCCGTCTCGGCGAGGGTGGGCGCGATGAGCGCGGGGTCGGCCGGTGTCGAGTAGTTCCAGTAGTGCAGGCCGAGCTTCATGTCCCGTCTCCGTCCACGCCTCCGTCTGCCGCCTCCCCGGGCCGTACGCGGGCCGTACGCGGTCGGCCGCCACGCTATGCGGGGTGGGGGGCGGCGGCATTCCGGGCGGGGCAGACGGGTGACCGCGCCGCGCCGCCGGCCTTCCTTGACGGTCGGCCCGCCGTGACAGCAGCAGCATGGTCGCACCGATGAGTTCTCGCGCGCCCGGCGGTCGTAACGGGTGAGAGATCATCGGCGTACCACCGCCACGGACACGGGAGACCCCGGACATGCGCACCCTGATCAGCACCGCCTTCATCTCGCTCGACGGCGTCGTGGAGGCCCCCGGCGGCGAGCCCGGCTACCGGAACTCGGGATGGACCTTCAAGGACATCGCGTTCGTACCGGAGTCCTTCGAGATCAAGGGCCGTGAGCAGCAGGAGGCCGCCGCGATGATGCTGGGCCGGACCAGCTACGAGGCGTTCAGCGCGGTCTGGCCGGACATGGCGGAGTTCGCCGACTACAGGACGATGCCGAAGTACGTCGTCTCCACCACGCTCACCGAGGACGACCTGGTGGACAACTGGGGCGAGACCACGATCCTGCGCTCGCTCGACGAGGTCGCCGCGCTGAAGGAGACCGAGGGCGGCCCGATCATCCTCCACGGCAGTGCCTCCCTCAACCGCGCCCTCTCCGACGCCGGCCTCATCGACCGCTACCACCTGCTGGTCTTCCCCGTCCTGCTCGGCGCGGGCAAGCGCCTGTTCAGCACCACGGACAAGGACGCCCAGCAGCTGCGGCTCGTCGAGCACGAGGCCTACTCCAACGGCCTCCAGAAGAACGTCTTCGACGTCGTCCGCTGATGCCCGGGAAGGGCCGTGGGGCGGCGCGAGGGGCGTTCCCGGGCCCGGCCCGGCAACGCCCCTCGCGGCCCTTCTGGACGGCTCAGTGGAACTGGGTGGTGTAGAGGCGGGCCTTGTAGATCTCGGCTCCCGGCCGGGTGCGGTCGCCGCCCTCGGAGAAGTGGACCGTGGGGCCGCCCCAGCGCGAGTCGTCCGGATCGGGGTCGGTGGTCCACATGGCCTGGCCGGAGGAGTGGCGTACGTAGGACTTCGGGTAGGCCAGGGAGACGGTCTTCGTGATCTTCCGGGTCTTCTTGTCCAGCCAGTGGACGTGGTGGCTGTCGCTGACCAGGAGTGTGCCGGGGCTGGAGTAGTCGGGCTGGATGTCGTGGCCGTTCCCGGCGATGGTGATGTCGGGTCCGTACTTCTCCAGGCGGGCGTTGCGCATCGTGCCGTTGACCCGGTAGGTGCGGACGACCGTGCCGCCGGTGACCCACAGGAGGTTGTTCTGGTCGTCCCACAGCACCGCGTGCGCCTTGGTGAAGGACAGCGTCTGGATCTCCTTGAGGGACGCCAGGTCGCTGCTGGAGGGGCCGAAGACGTGCAGCCGGTCCCGGGAGCCCGCGACGACGACGGCCCCGGCATTGGGTACGCGCTCGATGCTGTGCGGGTAGGTGGTGATACGGGCCGACCACAGAAGGTCCGCGCGGGTGAGGTGGGTGTCGCCGGTGACGTCGACGATGCCGGCGCGGCCCTCGCCGGGCTTGCCGAACGTCATGAGGGCGATGGCCCCGTAGCGCTTGGTGTCGCGGAAGCGGATCTCGAAGGGATGGTCCCAGCCGGGGGCGTTGCCCGTGCTGAAGCTCCACTTCACGTTGGCGTCGGTGAACTGGGCGGTGCGCTCGAAGACGAGGATCTGGCCCTTGCGCTGCTCGGTGACGGCCACCTTGTAGCCGGCCGGGGCGGTCGCCGCGGTGGATGTGTCCATGTGTCTCTCCTGGCTGGCGTCGACGGTCGGGACGGGTGCCCGGGGGCGGGGGGCGCCGTGGTGTCCCCCGCCCCCGGTGCGGTCCGTCAGAAGGTGCCGTTGTTCAGGGCTTCCTGGAGCCGGCGGGTGGTGTCCTTGCTCCACTCGCCGTCGCCGGTGCCGCCGAGGTGGTGCTGGAGGGCGGTGACGGTCTTCGGGCCGACGATGCCGTCCGCCGTGACCTTCAGGTACCGCTGGAGGGCGGTGACGGTCTTCGGCCCGAAGGCGCCGTCCACGTCCAGGGCGGCCTGGGCCCGGGTGTTGAGGGTCCGCTGGAGGGCGGAACAGGTGGCGGGCCCGAACTCTCCGTCGGCCTTGAGCGCGCCGGTGGGGACGAGGGCGGTGGGCCGGATCGGCCGGCTGCGCTTGGCGAGGACCGCCTTCATCATGGCCGCCGAGCTCGGGCCGTACTCGCCGTCCACCGTCAGGCGGTTGGCCGCCTGGAAGACGCGGACCGCCTTGTCGGTGGCCGGTCCGAAGTCGCCGTCCACCGTCAGTTTGGCGTTCTGCACGGTGTTGAGGTTCTTCTGCAGGGTCTTGACTGCCTGGCCCTTCGAGCCCCGGCGCAGGATGCCGTCGGTGCTCGGCATCGGGGCGCCGCCGCCCGCGTAGACGGGCCTGCCGTAGCCGACGACGCACGCGGAGTTGCGCAGACGGCGGCGGAAGGCGTTGGAGGTGTTGCCCTCCAGGGTGGTGATGGTGCGGTTGGAGTGCACCGCCTCGACGATGCCGACGTGGTCGATGGCGCCGATGGAGCGCGAACCCGACCAGTCGAAGAACACGATGTCGCCGGGGCGGATGCCGCCGATGCCGTAGTGCCAGCGCCCCTTCTTCTGGAACGCGCGGGCGTGGGCGACGGTGTAGGCGAACTTGCCGCCCACCGCGGAGAGGTTGTCGGAGTGCGCGGCGGCGTAGCTGACCGCCATGTCGCACCAGGGGCCAGCGAAGCCGTACCAGCGGGTGACCAGGTTGCGGTTGGATCCGGGCGGCTGCTCGGTGGTCCCCAGCAGCTTCCGGGCCGCGGCGATCATGCCCTGTACGTTGCCCATGTCAGATCTCCGTGTCTTCGGGGAGGGCTTCGGTGTCCGAGGCCACGACGGTGTCCGGGTCCTGGCTGACGCCGCTCTGGTCGGGGTCCACGTCGAAGACGCCGGCACCGCCGACGGGGTAGGTCGGCTTGTCCACTGGCTCGGTCATGGGGTGGTTCCCTTCATGTCGTTCCTGTCCGTTGTCCGCCGGTGCGGCCGGGCGGTGGCGGAGGCGGTCGTGTCTCCGCGCACCGCCGGACGGCCCGGCGGTCCGTGCCCGGCGGGGCCGTCCGTGCCGGTCGGCGCCGCTCGACAACGACTTCACCGCCCGCCCGGTTGATTGGCACCCCCTGTCCGAGCGGGCAATCAACTCGCCCACCCGCGCGAAGGGTTGGGGATCCCGGTACGGGGTGCCGTAGCGTGGTCGCCCCGGTCGGGGGGCCGGGGCAACTGCCAGGGGGAGGCAGCCGGATGGGACGTCCCGAGAGACCGGTCGACGCGGACGCCGGGCCGGTGCAGCGGTTCGCCGCGGAGCTGCGGGGGCTGCGCGCCGGGGCGGGCGGGCCGACCTACCGGGTGATGGCGAAGGGGTCCGGTTACTCGGCCCCCGTGCTGTCGCAGGCGGCGGCCGGCGAGCGGCTGCCGACACTGGCGGCGGCGCTGGCCTACGTGGCCGCGTGCGGCGGTGACCGCGCCGAGTGGGAACGGCGCTGGCACGCCGCGGCGGCACAGGTCGCGGCCGCTCCCCGGGAGGACGAGCCGGTCGCGGACTCCCCGTACCGGGGGCTGGCCCGCTTCGAGCCGGGTGACGCGGACGTGTTCTTCGGGCGCGACGCCCTGGTGGACGGCCTGGTGGACGTGGTGCGTGACCACCGGTGCGCGGTCGTGCTGGGGCCTTCGGGCAGCGGCAAGTCCTCACTGCTGCGGGCCGGTCTCGCACCACGGCTGGGACGGACGACGGAACGGGCGCTGCGCCCGGCCGCGATCCGGGTCCTGACGCCGGGCCCGCACCCGGTCCGCACGCACGAAAGCAGGCTGCGGCCCGCCGACGGCGAGGGCGACACCCTCGTCGTGGTCGACCAGTTCGAGGAGGTCTTCACCCTCTGCCCGGACCCGGCCGAGCGCGCCCGGTTCATCGATCTGCTGCTCGCCGCCCGGCAGCACGGCAGCCGCCTGCGGGTGGTGCTCGGCGTCCGCTCCGACTTCTACGGCCGGTGTCTGGAGCACCCCGCGCTGGTGCGGGTGATCCGGGACGCGAGTCTGCCGGTCGGTCCGATGGGCCGCGAGGAGCTGCGGCGGGCGATCACCGGCCCGGCCGGGGTGCGCGGCCTGACCGTGGAGCGCTCGCTGACCGCCCAGCTGGTCGACGAGGTGGACGGCGAGCCCGGCGCACTGCCGCTGCTCTCACACGCGTTGCTGGAGACCTGGCGCCGGCGGTCGGGCCGGACGCTGACCCTGCGGTCCTACGAAGCGGCGGGCGGGGTGCGCGGCGCCATCGCCCAGACGGCCGAGGACCTGTACCGCACCTTCACCGCTCCCCAGGCCGCCCTGACCCGCCGGATACTGCTGCGGCTGGTCGCCCCGGGGGACGGCACCGCCGACACGTGCCGCCCCGCGGACCGGAGCGAACTGGAAACGGCCCCGGCGGCGGGGAGACGGTACGGAACCGGCCCGGTGGACGGCACGGACACCGGCACCGGCACCGAGGCAGTCCTCGACCGGCTCGCCCGCGCCCGCCTGGTCACCCTGGACGGGGACACCGTCCGGCTCGCCCACGAGACGCTGATCACCGCGTGGCCCCGGCTCCAGGGGTGGATCGAGGAGGACCGCCACCGGCTGCGCGTCCTGCGCCGCCTCACCCAGGACGCCGCCGACTGGACGGAGCTGGGCCGGGACCCCGGGGCGCTCTACCGGGGAGCACGGCTGGCCGAGGCCGAGGAGAGCTTCGCGCACCCCGCGCACCTGGCGCAGCTGACCCCCGGCGAGCGGGACTTCCTGCACGCGGCCCGGACGACCCGTACCCGTGAACGGCGGCGGCTGCGCGCGCTGGCCGGCTCCGCGAGCCTGCTGCTCGTACTCGCCCTGATCGCGGGCACCGTGGCCTGGCAGCAGAACCGGGACGGCGACCGCCGCCGTATCGACACCGCGGCCCGCCGCACGGCCGGGACCGCCGAGGGGCTGCGCGGTTCGGACCCGCGTACGGCGCTGCGGCTGAGCGTCGCCGCCTGGCGGCTCAGCCGTACGCCGGAGACCCGGTCCGCGCTGCTGGGCGCGCTGGGCCAGCAGGAACTGCCCGGATTCACCCCGTCCCGGCGGTCCGAGGCCACCTGGATACTCGGCTCCGACGGCCGCACCCTGGTCGGCGTCGACGAGCACCGCGTCACCCGGTGGGACATTCCGAGCCGTCGGAGGACCGGCAGCCACCGGGCGCCCGACGGGGGCGACTTCCCGGCCGAGACCGCCGAGACGGCCCAGCTCACCCCGGACGGACGCTTCCTGATCGTGCCCGCGGGCGAGGACGGGCGACTGCGCCTGTGGGACATCCGGGCCGAGCGCTACCAGGGACGCCCGTTCGGCCCGAAGAGCACGGCCGAGGAGCCATCGGCGCCCGACGCGGGGCAGCTCGTCGGGGCCGGCCCTCCCGTCGCGGACGGCGACCTGAGCCCCGCCTCGATGAGCGCCACGGCCGGCTACGGGCCGAGCTCCAGCGGACACGCGATGATCTTCAGTTCCGATGCCGGCCTGGACGTGTGGGACGTACCCACCGGGCGGCGCCTGCTCGCCGCCCTGCCGCTCGCGGGCATGGGCACGCTCGACGACAGCGACGTCAGCCCGGACAACCGGCTGCTCGCCCTGTGCACGAGCCGCGGCCTGGTCCTGTGGGACGTACGCGCGCGCCGCCGCGCCGACACCGCCTGGCACCGCCGCCCCGCCTGCCCGTCCGACGTTCAGCTGCGGTTCACCCCGAACGGCCGGGAGCTGGTCCTGCGGGACGCCTACGCGCTGCGCAGGGTGAGCGTCTCCAGCGGCAGGGACCTGCCGAGGCTGAGCCAAGTGGCCCCGCTGGACTTCGTGTTCTCCGAGGACGGCGCCTACGCGGCGAGCCGGGGTTCGACGGACATCCTCATCTGGCGCCTCGACCGCCCGCAGGCCCCGGTCTTCCGCCATCAGCTGTCCGACGAGGACCCCGTCGAGCTGCGGATCGACACCCGCGCCGGTGTCCTGCGCTATCTCGACGAGAGTCCGGCGAGCAACCAGACCGTCCACGCGCTCGACATCGGCGCCGTCCTGGGCGCCCGTTGGGACGACCGGCCGGTGGAACAGGCCACCCTCAGCCGGGACGGCAGGGTGCTCGCCGTCCTGCGCGACGACCGCCTCGGTCTCTACGACGGCCGTACGGGCCGGCACCGCTCCGACCCGCCGCCGCCTCCCCCGTCCCCCTTCGACGAGGAGCTCGCACCGGACTCCCCCACTCTCTCGCTCAGCGCGGACGGACGACGGCTCGCCTATGTGTCCCAGTACGAGGACGTACCGGGCATGGCGCGGCGCGTCACGGTGTGGGACACCGAGCGCCACCGCCGGATCAGCGAACTGCGGGCCACCGGAGAAGACGGCTTCATGAGCTTCACGCTCTCCCCGGACGGGCGCGAGCTGACGACGACCAGCACGGCCGGTGACGACACCACGGTCTGGAGCTCCGACACCGCCCGCCGGCTGCGCACCGTCGCCGCGCGCACGGCACGGCAGGCCGGCGGCAGCACCCAGGACCCGGGCGAGGGCGCCTCGGCCGACGGAGCCGCGACCACCGGCCCCCCGACGGCGAACTGCGACTGCGTGGCCGCCTTCGACCGCGGCAACGGCCTGGCCGCCAGGGCCGAGTTGTCCGGCCACATCTCCCTGTGGGACACCCGGCGCCGCACCAGGATCGGAATGCTCTACGGCGGCGCGGGAAAGGGCAGCCCCGACGCCCCGGAGGAGATCACCGCCCTCGCGTTCTCCCCCGACGGGACCACCCTGGCCACGGCCGGTTCGTACGGAACCCTGCGCCTGTGGGACGTCCCCTCCCGCCTGGCGCTCGGCACCGGGCTGCCCACGGCCGGGGACCACATCCGCGCGCTGGCCTTCGCCTCGGACGGCCGCACGCTGTCCATGGCGGGCACGCACGTACTGCTGCAACACCGCACCATCGACCCGGACCGCACCACCGAAGCCGTATGCCGCCGCGCCGGCGGCCCCCTGTCACGGGACCAGTGGGACACCTACCTCCCCGAGACCCCGTACCGCAGGATCTGCTGACACGTAGACCGGCCTGCGCTCCAACTCCCTCTCTCCATAAAGAACTTGCCATCACCCCCAACACCCTTGGCGACGATGGCGACTCGGCCTGGGCGGCTGGGCCCTGCTCGCCCTGATGGGCGTATGGGCGATCGCCGTACGGAGAAGGCCGAAGCGGTCGGCCGCCCTCGCCTCTGTGGCGCTACTGGCGGCGGCCTCCGCGTTCCAGTTCGCGCTCAACGGGCAGACGACCCCCTGGCACTGACCGGCCCCCTCCTCCGAGCGGTCGCGACCCACCGGGCGTCCGGGCGGAGGCGTCCTTCAGAGCGACGGACTGGTGGAGGGGGACAGATCACCCTCGTCGGCCCCGATGCGCATGACGTGTCCTGTCGCGACCTCCCGGGCGACGCTCGTATTGACGGCGACCGCCGTCGCCTGCAAGGAAAAATCCTTTGGCACGGCAAGCATCGGGGTGTACTTGGTGTGGCCGCTCACCACCTTCGCCATCTGTCGTCGGGTCGGCGAGGTTTGGATCTCGACGGTGTCGTCGATCTCCGAGCCGGTCAGCTTGCCCCAGGCGGTTCGGCATCGCGGGCTGAACCGGATCTCCAGGTGCATGGCGCCGGCCCATTCCTCCGCGAGAGTCTTCGCTCCCGTTCCGCACCCCGTTTCCTTGGGGTCCAGCCCCGCGCACGCCTCGCCCGAACACGTCGGCGCGGTCGCGGCCCCGCCCTTCGACTCACCGGAAGGGCTGGCGGATTCCGTGGTCCTCCCGCTCTCGTCGTCACCGCCGATCGCCGCGGTCAGGAGCACCGGAACACCGGCGCCCACCGCTGCCACGACCACTGCCCCGATGAGGGTCTCAGGCCCGTGCCGACGCGCCCAGGCGACCGCCCTCCGCAAGCCGAAGCGGCGTTCGGTCCCGTCCGATCGACCGCCCGCACTGTCCGGCCCATCGCCCGCACCCCGCGCTTCTCCGGTTTCGCCGCCCTGAGGTGCGCCGTCACCGCTGTCCGTCATGCCGCCTCCTTCGACCCACGACCCTGTCCGTCGTGGCGTGAAGCGCGTACGCGGTGCGGCAGTCGCTCTCTCTGCGCACCTCGCGCGCACGCGCGACCCCATGCATCCCCCCATTCACCTCAAGTTACGCATTTCCAACCGAAGATGACCGGCCAGCACGGCAGACTGTCGCATTACGCACCCCGACCCCGCCCCTAACGGGGCAGCGTCACCCACGACTTGGTCCCGTGATGCGGCGGCACCGCCTCCCCGGAACCCCACTCCCCGCCCCAGTCATCCACGACGGCCGCCAGCAGCCACAGCGCGCGACGCCGCCGCGCCTCGCAGAGCGTGGCCACATGGGGCCGGTCGTGCCGTACGTGCTGGTCCCAGACCAGGAGGCGCATCGCGTCCTCCCGCTGACGCAGCGACACGTAGATCTCCCGTCCCGGACTGATCCGGGCACTGACGGCCACCAGCTCGTGCACCACATGCGCCGCGGGCCAGACGTACCGCCCGAGCCCATGCGCCTGGAGTGCGGCGGCGACCAGCGTGCGCCCGATGAACGGACTGCGGGAGTCGCCCGGCACCGTGAAACTCAGCCCGAGCCCGAGCCGGCCCACCCCTTCCCGAAACGGTGCGGCCCGAAGGTACGGGACCGACGCACCGGTCTCCGCGACAACCGGGCAGATCGGGGCGAGAGAAGCTGCGAGCATGACTGACTCCCTTACAGGAATGACAAGTTGACGTTTCTCTTCTTCACGTGGGCGCGCACGGATGGCTCACGACGACGCAGCGGCGGACGAGTGGTGGCCTTGTCTCCCCGGCACGGAACCGCCCCTCCCGGGGCAGGAGGTTGCGGGCAGGACCGCGCGATGCACTTCCAACTCGACGACCTTGTGTGAGCGGTGCGTGACCTAACGTAGCGCAGAATCGGCACACGTGCCCCAACTTTGGAGGCAATTGCCTCCCTCTTGTTGGACTGGGTGGCCCCGCAAACGGCAGACTGTTCCCACCGTCCGCAGGAGAGAGGGCCCATGCCGAGCAGTTCCACTCCCACTGAGCGCCAGAAGCGGCTCGGCGCCGAGTTGCGCAAGATGCGCACCGCCGCCGAGGCCACAACGGTCTACGCGGCCGGGCTGTTGGGGGTCGACCGGACGAAGGTCTCCAACATGGAGAGTGGTGTCCGGCCCATCACCTCCGCCCGCGTACGCACTTTGGCCTGCAACTACACCTGTGCTGACACCGATTACGTCGATGCGCTCGTGGAGATGGCCGAGCAGCGCGAGCGCGGCTGGTGGGAACAGTACCGAGGCAGACTTCCGTCAGGACTCCTGGACATCGCCGAGCTCGAATGGCATGCGACACGAATCCGCACGGCGCAGACCGTCCACCTCCCGGGCCTGCTGCATACCGACGGATACGCCCGCGCGGTGTTCGGCGCCGTACTGCCCGAGCTGTCCCGTCTGGAGATCGAGCTGCGAGTCGCGCACCGCATGGAACGGCAACAGGTACTCGAACGCGAGAGTCCCACCGACTACGTGGGCTACGTGCACGAGGCCGCCCTGCGCATGCAGTTCGGCGGCCGGGACGTTACGCGTGAGCAGTTGCTTCACCTGTGCGAGATGTCGGAGCGCGAGCACATCGACGTACGGGTCATCCCGGTGAATCGCGGCGCGTTTCCCGGAGCCGGGCACGCGCTTCTCTATGCCCACGGAGTCGTGCCACCACTCGACACCGTGCAACTCGACTCGGCTCATGGCCCCGAGTTCATGCACGCTGAGGCACAGCTCACCAAATACCGCGCGCACTTGGACTGGATGGCCGAGGCATCGCTGTCCTCCTCCGATTCCAGAGACTTCGTGCGCGCCATCTCCCATCAACTCTAAGGATGTTCAGCATGCACGAGATCAATTGGGAAGAGCCGTACTGCGGCGAGGGGAACAACTGCTTCCGCCTCGGCACCGACGCCGAAGGCAACGCATTCATCGCGGTCCGAGGGGCGGAGGACCACTACCTCACCGACACCCGCGAAGCGCTCCGGCAACTGATCCTCGGCATCAAGGCCGGCAAGGCCGACCACCTCCTGTAGACGGAACACCGCGACGGCCCCGGGGCAGCCCCGCCCCGTCAATGCTGGAGCAGCCAGAGCACGCGGTCGTAGGCGGCCAGGTGATAGAGCACCAGGACGGCGAGGAACCAGTGGGCGGCCCGGCGCATGCCGGAGTGGCGCAGGGCCGCCCACGCCCCGCCGAACACGGCCAGCTCCAGCAGCAGGCGCAGCGGGCCGGGGGTGTCGAAGGTCGTTTCGCCCGAGCGGGCCGCGTCGCCCGCCGTGGCGAAGTCGCCCCAGGCGAACGCCACGGCCAGGGGTATCGCGATCACCGCGAGGTACCGCAGCCGACCGGGCGCCTTGCGCCAGCCCCACAGCCCGAAACAGGCCAGTGCGGAGACTTCGAGCAGGAAGCGCAGCCCCAGAAAGACTGGGTTGTAGGCCAGGGCCAGGTTCATCGTGCCCACGGTCCGTCCCTCCGTAGTCCTCGGTGCGCGGGTCGCTCCTGGGGAGCCGCGGGCGTCGGCCGGAGCGACCACGGAGAACTCCGCCCGCCCCGCCCCGCCGTCAGCGCGTGAACGCGGCCGCCCCCACCCGCCATGCCTCGTCCAGATCCGCGCCGCCCGGGAACCGCCCGTCCAGCTCCAGCGCGACCATCCCGTGCGCGAAGGCCCACACCGCACGTCCCGTGTGCTCGTCCAGCCCGAGTTCGCGGAAGAGCGGCGCGGCGGCCCGGTCCTCCAGGCCCGGCGGCAGCGACTCACGGGGCAGCGGCTTCTGCGTGGCCAGGCGGTAGAGGCCGGGGTGGTCGAGGGCGTAGCGGCGGTACGCCTCGAAGAGCGCCCCCAGCGAACCGGGCGCCGCCGCTTCCGCCGCCTCCAGCACGGCAGCGAGTTCGGCAAGCATCAGCGCCATGAGCTGCGCTTCCACCGCCGCCTTGTCCGGGAAGTGCTTGTAGAGGGAGGGGGCCTTGATCCCGACGCTGTCCGCGATGCGGCGCATTGTCAGCGCCTCCGCCCCCTCACTCTCCAGCAGGTCGCGGGCGGCGGCGACGATCTGCTGGGCACGGGGGCCGAGCCGCCCGATGGCCGGGTCAGTCACGCTGGAGTCCTTCCTTCGTCCGCAGACCGTAGCCGAGGGCGCGGTCCAGCGAGATATGGGCCGTCCAGCCGCACAGGCCCGCGAAGAGCGGCGCCCAGGAATGCGGAGTGACGACGCACACCACCATCAGTACGACCGGGACGAGGGCCCGGTGGGCGGCGTTGTAGTACGGCACCGCACGCGCGGGCAGCTGACCGGGCCGGGCGGCGTGCGCGTCGCGGACGGCGACGAGGAACGTCAGGTCCGGGGCGATGAAGAACGCCACGGCGAAGAGCCCTGCGGCCACGCCGTGGTTGACCGCCTCCAGCACCGCGAAGGCACCCCAGAAGACGGCACTCGCGGCCCACCCGAGACGGACGGCGCGCCTGATGCCCTTGCGGGCAACGGGGCGGGTACCGGCATCCATGACCGTCATCTCGTCCTCCTCGATCGCGCCTGGCTAACAGTGTTCGCCAAACGTACGGCTAACACTGTTAGCCGTCAAGGGCCTGAAACGCGGCGATGCCCACCTCCGCGTGGGAGGTGGGCATCGCTCGGGTTTCTCGGTAGCGCTCGGACTTCTCAGGAAGAGGTGCCGCGCGGGAAGGAGACCTCCACGCGCCGGTTCTTCTTCCGGCCTTCCTCGGTGCTGTTGTCGGCGATCGGGTACTGCTCGCCGTAACCGCGGATCTCGAAGCTGATGCCCGGCAGATCCTTGGCCAGTACCGCGTGCACGGCGTTGGCGCGCTGCTTGGACAGCACGTCGCCGTGGGCCGACGAACCGAGGTTGTCGGTGAAGCCGAAGACGCGCACCTTGGTGGCGTTCTGCTTCTTGACCTCGGCAGCGATGGCCGCGATACGGGAGTTGGCCGCGGAGCTCAGCTTGGCGCTGTCCTTGCCGAAGAGGACTTCGGCCTGGAGCGCGAACTTGACGTTCGCGTTGCTGTCCTCGCGACGCTCCTCGCCGCCCATGTCCTCGACGACCTGGACGATGTCGAGGACCCGCGCGGGGGCCAGCGTGGCACCGTCGACCATCTTGAGGTCGGGATCCTTGCCGTCCACCGGAACGGGCGGCGTCTCGGACGCCTCGGTGCCCGGCGGCACACTCGGACCGTCGTCCGCCAAGGCGGACGACGCCCCCATGATGGATGTCCCGGCCATCAGCACGACAGCCGCGACCGCCATGCCTGTCAGCTGAATCGGACCGCGTCGCTTACGGGTGTTTGTCATCACGACGTCACCCGGAGATCTTCAGCGACGTCGTGGCGAACGTCGGCAGGTTGAAGTCGACCTCCGTCGTCGCGGCCGGCGGTGCCGGGAACTGCATGAATACGGGTACGGACGCACCGGGTTGGACGGCGGACATGCCGGTCGTGCACAGGCAACGACCGTCGGTGTCCCGCAGGATGTAGTAGCGCTTCTTGCCGACCTTGTCGACGAGTGTCGCACCACCGACGGAGTTGAGGTTCTTGCTGGTGATGACCGGCTCGCTGCCGGCCCAGGCAGAAGGGTTGACCGGGGCCTGGCCCTGGTTCTTCAACTCCGCCTGGACCGTCACGAAACCACCCGCGTCCCTCTTCACCTGGTTCACGACGAGGAGCATGCCCTTGTCGCCCCTGGCCTCTGCGAGTTTCACATTCGGGTCCACGTTCTCCCCGGCCGCAGTGTCCTCCTGCTTCTCCCCCTTGTCCCCTTCGGAGGGCTTGGGAGACGCGTCGGAGGACGGCGCTGCGGGGTCCTTCGCCCCTCCGCCGTCATCAGCACCACAGCCGGTGACGACCAGGGCCAGGGCCGCCACCAATGAGGCGGCGGCCACTGCCCTTCGGGACTTGATGGAGCACCGAATGCTCATCGCTTCTGTTTCCTTTACTCGTCGTTCACTGTCGGCGGTCGACCAGATGCACGTCAAAGAGGATCTTGCTCACCCTCGGCCAGTCCAAGGGCCCCTCAGTGGCGATCGTGAGCATCTCGCCACCTCGGCACGTGAAGAAATACATGTCCTGGATGCCGTCGTCGGTGTAGTCGACAGACCTCCAACTGGGGCAGCGCCACTCAAGGACCGCAGTGGCGTGGCCGTCGGAGAATGTGCGGTTCATGCCGGGAACCACGGACGCGCCCACGGGCTTGAGGGTCTTGACGTCGACGGTGATCTCGTCCCGCCCGCCTCCGGACGAGATCTGGCAACCACCGATGACCTTCGCCTCATTGGCCGCGGCGAACGAGTGGGCGGCAGCGCATCCGAGAACCGGGTGATTCTGGGAGAACACGTCCACCGTGTCGACGGGCAGCGAAGCGCGGAAGGCGGCTTCGAGCATCTCGCGGGACTGCTGGGCTGCGGCCAGCGCGGCGGAGTCCGCCGCGCCCTGGGCGCCATTGCGCAAGGCGGAGGCCTTGCCGACGGTAAAGAAGGCAAACGCGAGGAAGAGCAGGCCCGCCACCATCACTACATAGATGGGGAAAGCCTGCCCTGCCTCGCCGCGAAGCTTCGCGGTCATTAGCCGGCCTTGATCTGCGAAACCAGGTCGGAGATCTTGCTCGAGATCGAGCCACCGATGCCCGAGGCCGCGATCGCACCGATGATCGCCACGACCACCAGGATGATGCCCAGGTACTCGAACGCCGTCTGACCGCGGTCCTTGTTCTCGAAGCGCTTCTGGATGGCGCTGACCGTGGTGTTGGCCCAGCCGTTGACGCGGACGGCGGTCTTCAGGGTGATGTTCGACATGGTGTTCCCCTCCGGGTTCGGCCGACCGGTAGCCGGCCGACTCGCAAGTTTCTTGGGTGTCGCCTGCGGTACCGGCTTCCTCCTGGCCGGTGCCGCTGGCGACATGAGAAACATACGGCGACGAGCCCCGCCCACCTGAGGGTCCCAGGACCCATTCCCGGGCCCAAAGCGTCAGTTGGGTCCGCGGCACCGCTCCGCGCCGCCAGGGCCCACGCCCGGCCGCCGACCCGTTCCCACTCCCGCGCCGCCGCTGCTCAGCCACGACGACCACCGGTCCCGTGTGCCCCGTTGCCCGTGATGGGCGCCGTGCCGAGCCAGCGGGCGATCGCCTCGCTGCGGCTGGTGCTGTGCAGCTTGGTGAAGATGCGGTTGATGTGGTTCTTGACCGTCTTCTCGCTGATGAAGCAGGTGGCGGCGATCTGCTGATTGCTCATGCCGGACGCGATCAACTCCATGACCTCCACCTCCCGTGAACTCAGCCCGTACTGCTGCCTGTTGGCCGAGGCATCCGTTTTCCCGGCCAGGGAAGACTGTGCCACAACTGGTTGCATCTGCGAAAGACCTTGCGGTGTACGGGCCGGTCGCGGCGCAGGTGGCACCGGTTCGGACCGGGGCGTGTGCGCCGGCGCGGAATGTTGCTGAACGGAACTCGGGGCATGGCCGTCGTAGCCCGGTATCTGGTACGGAACACCCGTGGTCAGCGCCGTTCCGAGCCCTTCGGGCAGGGGTCCCGAACCCACCCCGGGGCCTTGGCGCATATGGGCGAGGAGGGCGTTGGCGGCGGTGGCGGTGAAGTGGGCCCGGCCGTCCCTGGTGTCGCGTACGGCCTGTACCAGCTGGTCGGCGGTGAACTCGCCGTGGACGAGGTAGCCGCTCGCGCCGAGCCGGAGCGCCTCATGGACGATCTCGTTCTCACGGCTGTAGGTCAGCATCATCACGGGTGCAACCTGCACCAGGTGCGGAAGTGCCGATATGCCGTCGACGCCCGGCATGCGGACGTCGAGCAGCACGACGTCCGGACGGTGCCGGACGGCCATGTCGTAGGCCTGCCGGCCGTCCGCGGCCTCCGCGACGACCTCGATGTCCTCGCGGCCGGAGAGCAGAACGCCGAGACCGGCCCGGACCACGGGGTTGTCGTCCGCGACGACGACCCGCAGGGCGCTCGGGCCCGCCGGGGGCGTGGCCGCGGGGAAGGGAGGCAGGGACTGGGATGCCGCGGACTGCTGGGGAACGGGGAAGGACGGGGAGCTGGGCTCCGACGTGGGTGGTGTGACGTGCGAGGACGTGTGCTGGGACGCGTGGTGCGGTGCGGTCCAGTTCTGGCCCGAGGCGCGGGAGACGTCGTCCGGCATCTGCGACCTCCTCTCAGGGGTCTGTGGGTCTATGGGGGGTGAGTGCGGAATACGGACGGTTCACTGGGGTGGCTCCGCTCCGGAGGGCGCGAGCAGAGCGGCGATCGGGAGTTCCAGGCGGACCTCGGTGCCCTTGGCCGCCTGGCCCTTGCCGATACGGATGCGGGCGCCGATGGAGGCGGCGCGCTCGACCATGCCGACGAGGCCGAAGTGCCCGGCGTGCCGGAGGTCGTCGAGGGTCGTGCCCGGGGGCAGGCCGCGCCCGTCGTCGTAGACGCTGACGCGCAGCACGTCGCCCTTCACGCCGACGAGTGCGACGAGGTAGGTGGGGTGGGCGTGGCGGTGGGCGTTCTCCATGGCCTCGGAGGCGATGGTGAGCAGTTGACGGGCGACGACCTGGGGTACGGGCGGGATCGGTACGTCGTTGAGGAGGCGGAAGGTGGCGGCGAGCTCGTGGCGCTTGGTGAAGTCCTTCACCCGGGCGCGGAGTTCGCCGACGACGTCGACGCCGCCGTCCAGGCCGGACTCGCGGCGCAGGTCGGAGAGGAGTTCGCGGGACTCCGCCGCGGCACGGCGGGCGGAGCGGGCGACCAGTTCCGCCTGGTTCCTGACGGTGAGCGGGTCCATCCGGTCGGAGGAGGCCGCCAGTCCGTCGGCGGCCAGGGCCAGACCGTGCAGCGTCTTGGCCACCGAGTCGTGCATCTCCCGTGCCAGCCGGGCCCGTTCGCCCTCCACGGCCTCGCTGACGGCGAGGCGTGCCTTCGTCTCGGTGAGCGCCTGGCTGGCGGATCCGAAGCGGAGGAGGAGGTTGCGCAGGGTGACGCCGACCGCTCCGGCGATCACGCAGAATCCGGGGAGGAGGTACGCCGTCGCGTTTCCGGCCTCCAGTTTCGGGTCGGTCCCGTACACGCCGAGGACGATCGCGGTCTGGAGCGCCGCGAAGACAGCGGCGCCCCGCCAGCCGTATACCAGGCCGGCCAGCAGCGGCGTACAGACCGTGACATACGCGAGGGTGGACTCGGGACCGGCTGTAACCAGCAACAGCGCACCGAAGAAGGCGTCTATGCCGAGCAGCCAGGGGTGGCGGAGCAGGACGGGACCGAAGCGTTCCCAGTCGCGGAAGAGGACGTAGCTGCCCATGAACGTGACGAGCACGGCGGCGCCGATCAGCCAGGTGGCAAGGCCCGAGGCCGTGTGGTTGATCGCGAACGGCGTCGCCATGGCGATCATGGCGAGCCGGAAGCCGAAGACCTGGCGGCACATCGCCTGGAGCGCGTTCAGCTGGATCGCGAACGCCGGGCGCGCGCCGGGGTCGGCGATCGCCTGGCGCACCTGCGCGTTCAGTCCGGCGTGGATGCCGCCGAGCTGGAAAGACATGAGCCTGTCACCTCCCTCCGGTGGTTCTGCCACCGCCCGCCACGTTCACGTCATCCGCCGATAAGGGTGCTGAAGTCGACGTTGACCCCGTAGACGAAGCCGACCGTCAGCATCACGAGCGTGCCGGGGAGCAGGAACGTGGTGACGGCGAAGGTCGCCTTGGGGACCGCTCTGGCCGCCTTCCGGCGGGCGTTCTGGGCATCGGTGCGCCGCATGTCGTTGGCGATCTGGATCAGCGTCTCGACGATCGGTGCACCGAGCTCCTCGCCCTGCTGGAGCGTGGTGACGAACATCGCGACCTGCTCCGAGTCGTTGCGCTTGCGCAGCTGGTCGAAGGCCTCACGCCGGCTGACGCCCATGTCCATCTGGCGCAGGGTGATGCGCAGCTCGTCGGCCCAGGGGCCTTCGTACTTCTCGGCGACCCGGGCCAGCGCCTGGCGGAAGCCGAGCCCGGCGGAAACGACGACGGCGAGCACGTCGAGGAAGTCCGGAAGCGTCCGGTCGATGTGGTCACGGCGGATACGGACCGCGGACCAGAGCCCGGCCTCGACCCAGAACAGTCCGAAAGCGATCAGTACCAGAGCGAGGATGACCTGGCCGCGCATGAGCATCGTGAGTGCGCCGAGCGCGCCGAGCCCGCCGTAGACGGCGCGGCGGGCGGCGTAGCGGTCGATGGTCAGACCGCCCGGGTTACCGGCCATGTCGATCTGGCGGCGCTTCTTGTTGACGGCCTTGGGGCCCATCATCCGAAGCACCGACGGGGCCCAGCGCATACCGAGCCGGTCGATGCCGGAGCCCACCGCGCTGGTGCGGGTGGAGCCGACTTCCAGCGCGATCGCGAGGTCGCCGGGAAGCTTCGCATCGGCCCGGTACATGCGGATTCCCGCGATGGCGCCGAAGACCGCGAGGCCAATGACACCTGCCAACAACAGATTCATGTGCGCGTCGCCCTTCAGACGTCGATCTTGGAGAGGCGGCGGATCACGATGAATCCGATCGCGTACAGGCCCAGGGAGACGATCACCGCGATCTGGCCAATGAGCGCACCGGTCATGCGGTCGAGCGCGCCGGGCATGACCCCGTTCATCAGGAGCATGGCGCCGAGGCCGAAGGCCGGAACGGCGTAGGCGGTGACGGTGACCTGGGAGAGCTGGGTCTTGACCTCGCGCCGGGTCTCCTTGCGCTCCTCCAGCGTCTCGGTGAGGTTGCGCAGCGAGCTGACGACCGTACCGCCGGCCCGGTTGGACAGGACCAGGGTGGTGACGAGTACGACGAGTTCGCGGGAGGGAAGCCGGTCGGTCAGCTCGCTCATCGCGTCCTCCAGCGGCTCACCGACGGCGAGGCGCCGGGAGACCCGGGCCAGTTCCTCGCCGGCCGGGTTCTCCATCTCGTCGGCCGCCATGCCGATGGAGGTGCGCAGCGCCAGGCCCGCCTGGGTGGCGTTGGCGAGGATGCGGGCGAGTTCGGGGAGTTGGTTGATGAAGTGCTCGGTGCGCTTGGTCCGTTGCCAGTTCAGGAAGGCGTTGGTGCCCCAGAGGCCGATCAGCGCGGCGACCGGGCCGAAGAAGCTGGCGAGCATGGACGACGCGATCATCCACAGGCCCGCCATGGCGACGACGGAGTAGACGAAGAACTCGCCGGGGGTGATCTCCAGACCGGTGGCGGCCAGTTTCAGTTCGAGCTTCCGGCCCAGGCCGGTCTTGCGCAGTCTGCGGTCCAACGCCCGGAACCGGCGCCGGCGGCCGGTCTCCGGTATGTGCCCGGTGTGCGAGAGGCGGTCCACCAGGGCGTCGCGGTCGGCCTTGCCGCCGCTGTAGGCGTGCAGGCCCGCGACGCCGGTGACACCGGCGAGCAGCGTCACACCGATGGTGAGGAGGGGGAGATTGGTCATGGCTCGGTACCTAGTTGGCCTCTCGGGTGGCGAGCTGTTCGGCGGAATCGGCGACCCCGAAGGCCTGCGGGACGGGCTGGCTGGCCATGTAGAGGCGCTCGGCGATCTTGCGTGGGAGCGGGAGGTACGAGAACTCGCCGTTGATCCGTCCCTCGGCGTCCATCGGCCGGGCGTTGAACTTCGCGACGGTCACGATGCGGTAGGGGTCGCGCCCGTGCGAGTCGAGGACGGCGATCTCGGTGATCTTTCGGGAGCCGTCGGCGTGCCGGGTGAGCTGGACGATCACGTCGACGGCGCTGTTGATCTGGTCGTGCAGGGCTTCGAAGGGGATCTCGATCTCGGACATCGAGGCGAGGGTCTGCAGACGCATCAGCGCGTCCTCGGCGTTGTTGGCGTGGACGGTGGCGAGCGATCCGTCGTGACCGGTGGACATCGCCTGGAGCATGTCGAGCGACTCGCCGCCACGGACCTCACCGACGACGATGCGGTCGGGGCGCATACGCAGGGAGTTGCGGACCAGGTCACGGATGGTGATCTGGCCCTTGCCCTCGACGTTCGCCGGGCGGGACTCCAGCCGGATGACGTGGCTCTGCTGGAGCTGGAGCTCGGCGGAGTCCTCGATGGTGACGATGCGCTCGCTGTTGGGGATGAGGCCCGAGAGCGCGTTGAGGAGCGTGGTCTTCCCGGTGCCGGTGGCGCCGGAAACAATGATGTTGAGCTTGGCCTGGACGAGCCCGGACAGCAGGATCAGCATCTGGTCGTCGAGCGAGCCGACGTTGATCATTTCCTGGAGCGTGAAGGCCCGGGGGAACCGTCGGATGGTGAGCGTCGCGCCGGTCAGGGAGAGCGGCGGAATGATCACGTTGACACGTTCACCACTGGGTAGACGCGCGTCGACCATCGGGTTCGACTCGTCGACGCGGCGGTTGACCGTCGACACGATGCGCTCGATGGTCTGCATCAGCTGCTCGTGCGAGCTGAACCGCATCGGCAACTGCTCGACCCGTCCGCTGCGCTCCACGAAGATCTGGTCGGGCCCGTTCACCATGATCTCGGTGATGGACGCGTCCTCCAGGAGCGGTTCCAGGATGCCGAGCCCGAGGGCCTCGTCGACGACCCGGCGGATCAGCTGGGTGCGTTCGACGGTGGAGAGGACGGGCCCCTCGCGGCTGATGATGTGGCTGAGTACGCGCTCCAGCCTCGCCCGCCGGTCTGCGGCGGCGAGCGAGGACATCTCGGCCAGGTCGATCTCTTCGAGCAGCTTGGCGCGGTAGACGGCCACCATGTGGCTGTCCTCCCGCGCCCCGCCGTTCTTCTCGGGGGCGGTCATGCGTGCCCGCAGACTCATTGCGTAACTCCTCGTTCAGAAAGGCGGTGGTGCCCGGATCGTGCGGTGCGGGCGCCGGTCAGCCTCTCGGCATGGTGGAACTGCGCTCGGCCCAGCCCCAGTCGTCGATCCCGGGCACGACGGAGGGAATCCTCACGCGGGTGGTGTACGTGACTTCGCCGTACCCGCCGCTGCTCCTGAACCTCGAGTTCTTGTAGCTGCCCAGCCAGTCGCTCATCGCGTTGCGGCCGGCCCGCTCGGAGTCCCCGCGCGGTACGTCCTGCGTGGCGGTCCGGGCCGCCGCGCGGGCACCGGTGCCCGCCTGGTTGGCGGCGTACGCCGCGACCCCCAGCTGAATCGCGAAGAGGCCCACCAGAAGCAGCAGCGGGATGAAGCCCATGTACTCGATGGCGACCTGGCCGCGGTCGCGGCGGGACGCGGCGGCCCTGCCGCCCGGTGTGTGCGCACGGTATTTCATCGGC
The DNA here is from genome assembly GCF_044754785.1 of Streptomyces sp. NPDC092952. NCBI lineage: Bacteria > Bacillati > Actinomycetota > Actinomycetes > Kitasatosporales > Streptomycetaceae > Streptomyces > Streptomyces sp. NPDC092952. Next base: position 265,485 of record NZ_JBIVPT010000001.1, read on the forward strand.
TGGCCTCCACCGGCGATGCGGCGTTCCCCTCGATGGTCATCGGCCAGTTGAGCACCCCGGGCACCAGGACCGGCACCTTGAGCCTCACCGTGGCCTTGTACAGCGCCCCGGAGCTTTCGCACGAGGTCCGCTTCATCGACTTCCGCCAGACCGGCGGCAGGTCCTCCTCGGCCGCGTCCCGGCACGCCTGCCCGCGGTACCAGCCCTGGGTGATCGCGCCCTTGTGCGCCGCCTGGTCCGCCGAGTTCCCCGCGAGGGAGAACGTGTAGCCGATCAGGGCGCACTGCCAGAGCGCCACCAGCAGCAGGATGATCAGCGGTGTGACGCCCAGGAACTCGATCGCGGTCTGGCCGCGGTCCCGGTCCCGGGCGCGGGTGAGGAGGTGGAGGCGGAGGCGTGTCCCGGAGCGGGCCGGGACGGGGTCACCGTGCCGTCCGCCGGGTATCTCCGTGTCTCTTGTCTGGGTGAGTGTCATTGGTCAACTTGCCCCCTGGGTCGTCGCCCGGTTCCGGGCGCCGTCGCGGTCGCGTCGGCGTCCGATCGAGCCTCGGTCGTTCTTGAACTTCGCGGTGCTCTTCGCGCTGTTCTTCTCGGCCTTCTCAGGAACCTTGACGATGCCCAGCTCGCCCGCAAGGGCCCAGAGGGCCTGTTTGACCGTGCTCTTGGAATCGAGCTCGTGCAGTCGACCCGCGTCGACCACGCTCTGTAGTTCCTTGAAGTTGGCGGGGATGGCCGTGTCGGCCGTGGTGGTGCCGGTGATCTTCTCGATGAGCTGCGGCTGGATCTCAGTGTTGCGGATGAAGCGGTTGACGACGGTGACCGTCTCCTCCGCCTTGCGGATCTGGAGCCGGTCCCACATCCGTACCACCCGCTTGGCACCGCGAACCGCGATCACGTCGGGCGTGGTGACCAGGAGCGCGCTGTCGGCCATCTCGATGGCCGCGGCGTTGGCGCCGTTGAGCTGGCTGCCGCAGTCGATGACCACGACCTCGTGGCGCGAGCGCAGGGCGCTGACGATCTGCCGGGCCGAGCGGTCGCTGACCTCCTCGGCGCTCTCGCCCTCACCGGGGGCCAGCAGCAGCGCCAGGCCGGTGCCGTGGCTGAACACGGCGTCGGCCAGCACCCGGGGCGAGATGTCGGTGATCGTCGACAGGTCGACGATCGAGCGGCGGAACTGCACGTCGAGGTACGAGCCGATGTCGCCGGACTGGAGGTCCATGTCGACCAGGGCGACGGTGCGCCCGGACGCCTGGGCCGCCAGGGCCAGTTGCACGGCGGTGACGGTGGCGCCGACCCCGCCCTTGGCGCCGCTGACGGTGATGACCGTACCGCCGGGACCGGTGAAGACCTCGGTCCCGGTGGTCAGGTGGCGGCGGACCCCGAGGGACCACTGGGCCGCGGATTGAACCCTGTTGGCCAGTTCTTCGTAACTGAGGGGGAGGGTGACGACACCGCGCGCACCCGACTCCATCGCGGACGAGAACAGACCGGGGGTGACATCGGCGGTGATCAGGACGACCCCGATGGCGGGGAAGCGGAGGGAGACCTCCCGGATCAGTTCCAGCGCCGGCACCGGCCCGATGCGCTCGTGGACCAGCACCACCTCGGGCAGGTCGTCGAGCGATTCGCCGGCGAGCCGGGCGAGGGTGTCGATGAGCTGCGTCGAATCACTGACCGGTGCGGCCGGCTCCGCTTCCGGGAGCTGGCTGAGCAGGGTGGTGACGGATCTGGCCGCGTCGACATCACCGACGGCCGGGAGGATCCTCGTGGACATTAGACCCTCACTTGTCCTTGTCGAGCGTGTAGGTGCGGTCGCCCGGACGGATGGTGCTGTCGCTGCCGGAGGCCAGCAGCGCGAGGCGCACGTGCTCCGCGAAGGACTCGGCGTAGGCGATGCGCTGGGTGTCGAGCGTGTTGAGCGCGAAGGTGATCGGGACGGCCTCGGTGCCCATGTTGGACTTGCCGTCCTGGCGGGGCTCCAGGGCGGTCAGCTTGCCGACGTCCAGGACCTTGGCGTTGGAGACGATGACCTTCGACTGGGACGCCTCGCCGTCGCGCTCGCCGGCGAAGGTGGCGTAGATGTTGACGGTGGCACCGGGGGTGATCTTGCCCGCGACACCGGTCGCGGCGTCGATCATGATCGCGATCTCCTGCTCGCCAGGCTGGAGCTCGGGGCGGCGCTGCATCATGTCGGACTGGAGCAGGGAGCCCTTGCGCAGCTGGGTGACGGCGATCTTGCCGTTCACCTCGGAGAGGTCCGTGACGGCGTTGCGGGAGAGCCAGCGCTTGGGCATCGAGACCTTCTCGAACTGCCCGGCGGACAGGGCGGTGTAGGGCGCCACGTCGGACTTGAGCTGGTAGGCCCCGACCTCGGGGCCGACCTTGGAATTGACGTCACTGATCACCGAGAGCACGCCGGCGAAGGCGCCGAAGGCGCACAGAACCGACAAAAGCAGGAGTATCACGCCACGGCGCTGACGGGAGTTCATGGGCCGGACAACCTCGTTCGATTCGGATGCATGGGGCAGCGGACGGAAGGGCGTCTACGGAGGAAAGCGGAAGCGCTAGGAGTGCGGAGGAACGAGCGCTTCATGGCTGAGGACACCGGCGGAGTTGTTTCGGTTCTCGGTCGCGGGAAGCGGGGAGGAGCAGAACCCGCAAAGATCACCGATGAGTTCCATTCCGCACCAGTGGCAGTTCTCCCGACGTACGGAGGCCACCAATTGGTACAGGACGGAGAGGTCTGGCAGATAGGCGGCGAATTCCACCAATTTCCCGGTTCCCCACCATGCCGGGGACTGGGACGGGAGGGCGGACTCCTGAATGGCCTGGACCTGCCACGCGGGTGCGAGGGTTTCCTTCACCCACTCGGACTGCGACTGGCCTTTGGCGGTCACGAGGTGGGTGCCGAATTCGGGTCCGGCCGGCGGGCCGTCCTTCGGGCCGATCTTGACCAGCCGGGGATCGGGGCTCGCGACGGCGACGAACTGGGAACCGGGCACCCAGGACTTGGCATGGGTTTTGAGGTCGACCGGGATGCGGTCGAACCTGGTGACCGAGTGGAGCAGGGCGCCCGCGTGGATGTAGTGCGTCAGCAGCCGGGCGGCGGAGGCGACCACCCCGGGGCTGAAGTCACAGATCGACAGCTGGCGCAACTGCCTGACGAGGACGGCGACGCCCAGCGGCGGGAGGTCCACCTTGACCAGGGCGATGCGGTCGCTCTCCAGGACCGAGCGCACGGAGTAGAGCCGGCGCTCGTGGGCGGGCGCGATGCTGGACGGGTAGACCGCGACGACGTAGCCGTGCTGCTCCAGCAGTACGTGCATGTCACCGATGGCCATGTCCAGCGCCTGGGCGTCCGGAGCCTGCAAGAGGGCAGCTGTCGGTGTCTGCTGATCGGTAGGAGGAAGTACCAGATCAGCACTGGTCACTGCTATTGCGGTCGGCACGCTGTTCCCCGTTTCGGCTCCGGCCGGACGCCGGTCATGGCGTCGGCCGCAATCGCTCCTGCTCCGCGGTCTGGTTCAGCACTTTATCCACGTCCTACCTGGCAGAGAACACTTTTCGAGGGGCATTCCGACAACAGCCGAGGGGCGCCCGCGTAACACCCCTGTGCTAAATCGGAGCAAATCGAAAATCGTCAAATTCTGTACGACTGCGGAGGGTTACCGCCCCGCCTTCCCGTCATCCGGTCCGGACCTTCATCGGTGCACGTCAGCGCGGATCCGGAACCGGCGGGCCGTCCCGCACGGCCTCCACCGAAGGGCCGGACGCTCACTGTCCGAGCACCCCCGCAGGATCACCCGGACACGGTTCCAGGAGGTCAACAAAACGTCAATGTACGGCTACGGGAACGTGACTTCGGGCCCGCGCCACGGGCATCGCGGGCCCTAAACGGAGCGGGCGCGGGGCGACCGCGGGGTGGCGGCGGGAGCCGTTCGCGACGGGCCACGGGAGAGGCTTCCGCCGCCAGAGGTCTTGACAACTCTATTGGTCTGGACCAGTTTTGTCGGCCAGCGGTGGCCACCGTCCCCTCGACTCCACATCCCCGTCTTCCCCCCGTCACCTGTCGTCCGTCCCGGGCGGCGCCGGTCCACCCCGCCGGCCCGCCCGGCCGCCCCGGCAGGCACCACCGACTCCCCACGGAGGCAGCAAGTGGAACGTTCTCCCCTCGGCGCCCACAGAATCCGCAGACGCCGGATCCGGCGCGGCGCCGTCACGGCCGTCCTCGCGGCCGCCACGCTGACCGCCACGGGCCTGGTCTCCAGCGCCCAGGCCGCCGACATCAACGTCGCCAAGAACGCGGGCTTCGAGTCCGGGCTCGCCAACTGGACCTGCACCAACGGCAGCGGCGCCACCGTCTCCTCCCCCGTGCACGGCGGCTCCGCAGCCCTCAAGGCGACCCCGGCCGGCCAGGACACCGCGCGCTGCTCCCAGACCGTGGCCGTGAAGCCCAACTCGACCTACGCGCTCAGCTCCTGGGTGCAGGGCGGGTACGCGTACCTCGGCGCGAGCGGCACCGGCACCACCGACGTCTCGACCTGGTCGCCCGGCTCCTCCGCCTGGACCCAGCTCAACACCAGCTTCAAGACCGGCCCCAGCACCACCTCCGTGGAGATCTACACGCACGGCTGGTACGGGCAGGCCGCCTATCTCGTCGACGACGTCTCGGTGAACGGCCCCGACGGCGGCGGCGGTTCCGACCCCGACCCGACCGTCCCGGCCGCCCCCGCCGGACTCTCGGTCGGCGCGACCACCACCAGCTCCGTCCAGCTCTCCTGGAACGCGGTCACCGGCGCGACCGGCTACACCGTCTACCGGGACGGCCAGAAGGCCACCACGGCCACCGGCAGCTCCGCGACCGTCACCGGGCTCACCGCCGACACGGCGTACCAGTTCGCGGTGACGGCGACCAACGCGGCCGGCGAGTCCGTCAAGTCCGCAGCGGTCAGCGCCCGTACGGCCAAGGAGGGCGGCGGCAACCCGAACCCCGGCACCTCCGTGCCGAAGCACGCGGTCACCGGCTACTGGCAGAACTTCAACAACGGCGCGACCGTCCAGAAGCTCAGCGACGTGCCCGCGAACTACGACATCATCGCGGTCTCCTTCGCCGACGCCACCAGCACTCCGGGCGCGGTCACCTTCAACCTGGACTCCGCCGGGCTGAACGGCTACACCGTCGACCAGTTCAAGGCCGACATCAAGGCGAAGCAGGCAGCCGGGAAGAACGTCATCATCTCGGTCGGCGGCGAGAAGGGCACCGTCTCCGTCAACAGCGACACCTCGGCGGCCAACTTCGCCAACTCCCTCTACTCGCTCATCCAGGAGTACGGCTTCAACGGCGTCGACATCGACCTGGAGAACGGCCTCAACTCCACGTACATGACGAAGGCGCTGCGCTCGCTGTCGCAGAAGGCGGGCTCCGGCCTCGTCATCACGATGGCCCCGCAGACCATCGACATGCAGTCGACCGGGGGCGAGTACTTCAAGACGGCGCTCAACATCAAGGACATCCTGACCGTCGTCAACATGCAGTACTACAACAGCGGCGCCATGCTCGGCTGCGACGGCAAGGTCTACTCCCAGGGCTCGGTGGACTTCCTCACCGCGCTCGCCTGCATCCAGCTGGAGGGCGGCCTCGCCCCGTCGCAGGTCGGACTCGGGGTGCCCGCCTCCACCAGCGCGGCGGGCGGCGGCTACGTCTCCCCCTCGGTCGTGAACGCGGCCCTGGACTGCCTGGCCTCCGGCACCAACTGCGGTTCCTTCAAGCCCTCGAAGACGTACCCCGACATCCGGGGTGCGATGACCTGGTCGACCGCCTGGGACGCCAAGTCGGGCAACGCCTGGTCCAACGCGGTGGCTCCGCACGTGCACGGCCTGCCGTAACCCACGGCCGGCAACCCCGACCAGCAGCGCCGCCGCTCCCCCGGCGGCGCTGCCGCATACGCAGGACATGTCCCGGACAGGCAACAGAGTGCCCGGACGGCCCGCCCTCCATGGCCGTCCGGGCGTGCTCGTGGCACCGTTGTGGGGCTCGACGGTGGTGTGACAGGGGGGCGGGGACATGGCCGGGGCGCGGATTCAGAGGCTGAGCGAGGACGATCCCGCGACGCTCGGGCCGTACCGTCTGATCGGACGGCTGGCGTCCGGCGGCATGGGGCGGATCTACCTGGCGCGGGCCGGTGCCCGGGGCGGCGGGCAGGGACTCGTCGCGGTGAAGACCCTGCTGGCCGAGGGAGAGGTCGGCGCGGTCGACCGGCGGCGGTTCGCCCGTGAGGTGGCGCTGGCGCAGCGGGTCGACAGCGCGTACACGGCGCGGGTGCGGGACGCCGACGCGGACGCCGAGCGGCCCTGGATGGCCATCGACTACATCGCCGCCCCCTCGCTCGCCGAACTGGCCCGGGGCTGCGGGGTGCTGCCCGCCTCGGCCGTACGGTGGATCGCCGCCGGGACCGCGCAGGCCCTGGTCACCCTGCACGGGGTGGGCATCGTGCACCGCGACGTGAAGCCGCAGAACGTGCTGCTCCCGCTGGACGGCCCCCGGGTCATCGACTTCGGCATCTCGCACGCCAGCGACCTCACCCTGACCGGGCTCACCCTCGGCACCATCGCCTTCACCTCGCCCGAGCAGGCGCGCGGCGAGGCGTCCACGGCCGCCTCCGACGTCTACTCGCTCGGCGCGACGCTCTTCCTGCTCGCCACCGGCCGTCCGCCCTACGCCGACGACGGCAACACGCTGCGGCTGCTGGCCCGCGTCCAGCGCGGCGAACTCGACCTCACCGGACTGCCCAAGGAGCTCGTCGGGACGGTCCGGCCCTGTCTGGACATCGACCCGGGCCGACGCCCCGAACCCGCCGAACTCCTCGCCCGGTTCCGCCGGGCCCAGGCCGGGATGCCCGCGACGCGGAGCGGCGCGCGCTGGCTGCCGCCCCGGTGGACGACGCTGATCGGGCAGTACGCGGACCAGGGCCGGGAGCTGGCGGACGGGCGGCGGTCCGGGCCGGCGGCCCCGACCGCCGGGCGGGACGCCTCGGAGCAGCGCACCCGGGTGGTGGAGCCGCCCCGGCCGACGCTGATCTACTCGCCGGAGCGGCAGGCCCGCGCGGACCGCGACCGGGCCCGCCGCCGCGACCGTACCCGGCGGGAGATGGCGGCCCTCCTGGAGCTGGCGGAGCGGCAGCGGGCGGAGCAGGCCGAGCGGGAGCGCGAGGAGCTCGAACGGGCCGAACACGCCGAACGGGAAAGGGCCGAGCGGGCCGAACGGGCGGAACGGGAACGGGCGGAGCGGGCCGAACGGGCCGAGCGCGAGCGGACGGAACGGGAGCGGGCCAAGCGCGAGCAGGCCGAGCGGCAGCGGGCGGAACGGGCCCGCCGCATCCAGCGCGAGCGCGTGGAACGGGAACGCAAGGAACGGGAACGGGCCGACCGGGCGCGGACAGCCGCCTCTCCCTCCACCACCCCTTCCTCCTCGTCGAGTTCCTCCTCGTCGAACTGGGGCTGGCTGGTCGCGCTGATCGTCGTCGGTCTGCTGATCTGGCAGCCCTGGGACGCCTCGAAGCCGTCCGGCGGCTCGGGCTCCTCCGGCGTCTCGGCCGGTGCCGGTTCCGTCGCGGGCACCGGTCTCGGCTCCCGTACGCACGACACCGCGACCGACGACTCCGGCGACGACGAGCCCACGCCGACTCCGACTCCCACACCGACGCCGACGCCCACGCCCACGCCCACCCCGGACTCGACCGATCTGGCCTTCGCCGCGGTGCGTGCCGGTGACTGCCTGGACGTGTACAACGACGGGCACGGCACCATGAGCGCCACCCGCCCGGTCCGGGTGGGCTGCCGGGCGGCCAACGCGTACATGCACGTCAGCCGGGTGAGCACCGCCGCCGGGGCGTCCGCTTCCTGCGACAGCGGGGCGGGCTACACCTGGTGGCGGAAGACCGGCGCGGACGGGGTGGTGCGCACGCTCTGCCTGGACCGGGTGTACCAGGTGGGCCAGTGCTTCCCGGCGAAGGTCCAGGGGACCACCAACGCCGATCTGACGGTGGTGTGGAACTGCGGCGCGTCGACCGTGCCGGTGGCCGGGCAGTCGATCCTGCGGATCACCGGCTACTACCGGGCGCCCGCGCCCGGCGCCAGCTGGACCTGCCCGTCCGGACAGGGCGAGCGGTTCTGGTACTGGCCGGTGGACCACGGCAGGAGCGTCATCTGCGCCTCGGCGGCCTGACCACGGCGCCGTGCGCGACCCGGCGTCACCCGATGTTCCGGGGCGCCCGCCCCGTACCGGAGCCGGGGTGGTCCGGCCGGACCACCCCGCCGCTGGTTCAGCCGAGGACCGCGAGGGCGTCGATCTCGATCAGCAGGCCCTTGGGGAGGCCGACGTAGACCGTCGTGCGGGCGGCCGGGGGCGCGGTGAGGTTCTGCTCGGCGAAGTAGGCGTTGTAGATCTCGTTCATCTCGGCGAAGTGGTCCACGTCCGTGAGGTAGACGCGCATCATCATCACGTCGTCCCAGCTCGCGCCGCCCTCCTCCAGGATCGCCTTGACGTTGGCGAAGGTCTGGAGGGTCTGCTCGCGCAGGGTCGGTCCGGCCGGGGTCGGGGGCTGGCCGGCCACGGCGGGCAGGAAGCCGACCTGTCCGGCGACCTGGAGGATGTTCCCCTTCCGCACCCCGTGCGAGAACTTCGCGGGGGGCGTGGTGTGGGTGCTCGGGGTGAGGGCGGTCTTCTCGGTCATCGCAGTTCAGGCCTTCTTGGGTCGGGGGGTGCCGGAGTACTCCCGGCTGATGGACTCGGCGGTGCGGCGCACCAGCGGGAGCAGGGTGAGGAGTTCCTCCGCCGTGACGACGACGTTGGGCGCCGAGACCGACATCGCGGCGACGACCCGTCCGTCGGCGCCGCGGATGGGGGCGCCGACACAGTTGATGGACTCCTCGTGGCCACCGAGGTCGGTGGCCCAGCCCTGTTCGCGGACGACGGCGAGCTCCTTGAGGAACGCACCGGCGTTCGGGGTCGAACGGGGCGTGTACATGGGGTAGTCGAGCCGCTCGGCGATGGTGCGCCGCTCGGGCTCGGGGAGGTCGGCGAGGAGCAGTTTCGCGACGGCGGCGACGGTGATCGCGACGGGCTTGCCGATCCGCGAGTACATCCTGACCGGGTAGCGGCTCTCCACCTTGTCGATGTAGAGGACCTCCTGCTCCTCGTGGACCGCGAGATGCACGGTGTGGCCGCAGCTCTCGTTGAGTTCGACGAGGTAGGGGTGGGCGATCTCCCGTACGTCGAGGTTCTCGACGGCCTCCTGGGCGAGGACGAAGAGGCGGGCGCCCAGGCGGTAGCGCTGGTCCTGCTGGCGGTGGACGAGCCCGTGCTCGTGGAGCGTACGGAGCAGGCGCAGCGCGGTGGACTTGTGGACGCCGAGCCGCTCGGCGACCTGCCCGAGGTCGGCGGGTCCCTGGGCCAGCAGGGGCAGGATGCTCAGCGCCCGGTCGACGGTCTGGCTCATGTCGTACGTACCTCCTGGTCGTCCCCCGTCCAGCCGGGGCCGAGACGAAGTCTCCCCCAGGCGGCGTCGTCCAGTGCGGCAAGGGCGTCGGCGTGCGCGCGGGCGGGGGGTTCGGTGAGGTCGCCGGGGACGGTGAGGACGGCGGCGGCCATCAGGTGGCCGTGGCGGGCGCGGTCGCGGACGGGGAGGCCGCGCAGGGTGGCGGAGAGGAACCCGGCGGCGAAGGCGTCGCCCGCGCCGACGGGGGCGACGACGTCGACGCGGAGGGCGGGGACGGCGGTGGCGGTGCCGGGGCCGGTCCCGGTGCCCGAGAAGACCGTCACGCCGTCCGCGCCGTGCTTCACGACCAGGACGGACGGCTCCGGCAGCGCGGCCCGGACCGCCTCCGCGCCGTTCACCCCCCAGGCCTCACGCGCCTCGTCCTCGCCGACGAAGACCAGGTCGGCGCGGCGGGCCAGGTCGAGGAGGACCCGGGGGGAGGCGTCGGTGCCGCGCCACAGGCCGGGGCGGTGGTTGACGTCGAAGGAGACCGCCGGGCGGCCGGGCCGGTCCTCGGTCAGGTGGTGGAGCAGGGCCAGGCAGCCGGCGGAGAGCGCGGCGGTGATCCCGGACAGGTGGAGCATCCGGGCGGTGGGCAGCGTCGTGCGGGGGACGGTGTCGGGGGACATGGCGGAGGCGGCGGAACCGGCCCGGTAGTAGGCGACCTCGTGCGTGTCGGTGGCCCGGTCGGTGGCGGTGCGGAAGTAGACGCCGGTGGGCCGGGAGGGGTCGCGGCGCACCCCGGAGGTGTCGACCCCGTACCCCGTGATCGTCTCGACGAGGTGGTCGCCGAAGCCGTCCGCCCCGACCCGGCTGACCCAGGCCGCCCGGTGCCCGGCGGCGGCCAGGGCGCAGGCCACGTTGGACTCGGCGCCGCCGATGCCGCGGTCGAAGGAGGGGACGTCGGCGAGGCGTCCGGGACGCGACGGCAGGAACGTCACCATGGACTCGCCGAGGCACACGACGTCGGTGGCGGCGGCCGTGTCGGCGGCGGTCCTGGCCGGGGTTCCGGACACGCGGGGCTCCTCGCAGGTCTGGCGGACGGGCGTCCGGGATACGGAACGGGCGCACGCGACGGACCACGGGCGTCGGCTCGGATGGTAGACAGGGACAAGCGATATACGCAATGATCGTTGCATACTATGCAACGCATGAGTGATCGAGGAGGATCCTCTTGGCCGCCCAGCACTCCCCCGGGAACGTCGACCGGTCAGCGACGGCCCTCGCCGGTGAACGCGCCGGCGGACTCGCCGCCGAAGTGGTCGACCACCGGTTCAAGGCGCTGCCGCCCGACGCGCAGGGCCTGACCGTCGGGGCCCTCGCCGCCCAGCGGCGCAACCTCCACACCGGCGGCTTCACCACCCCGGTGCTCGCCCTGTCCGCCGAGGCGGTCGAGCACAACCTCGCCCTGCTGCGCACGTACGCCGAGCGCCACGGGCTGGCCTTCGCCCCGCACGGCAAGACGTCCATGTCCCCGCAGCTCTTCGCCCGTCAGCTGGAGCACGGCGCCTGGGGCATCACCGCGGCCGTGCCGCACCAGGCGCGGGTCTACCGGGCGTTCGGCATCCGGCGGATCTTCCTCGCCAACCAGCTGGTGGACGCGGCGGCGCTGCGCTGGCTCGCCGGGGAACTGGACGCCGACCCGGAGTTCCGCTTCGTCTGCTACGTCGACTCGGTGCGCGGCGTCGAGCTGATGGACGCGGCCCTGCGGGAGGCGGGCGCCTCCCGGGCCGTGGACGTCGTCGTGGAGCTGGGCGCGGGCGAGGGCGCCCGCACCGGGGCCCGTACGGAGGCGGAGTGCGCGGCGGTGGCCGACGCGGTCGCGGCGACCGGGACGCTGCGGTTGGTGGGCGTGGCCGGTTACGAGGGCGAGGTGCCGGACGCGACCGGTGAGCGGGTGCGCGACTGGCTGCACCGGCTCGTGGCGCTCGCCGCCGACCTGGACCGCGCGGGCCGCTTCGCGCCCGGCGAGCCGATCGTGGTCAGCGCGGGCGGCAGCGCCTGGTTCGACGCGGTGGCGGACGTGTTCGCGCGGATCCCGGAGCTCTCCGCGCCGGTGCTGAAGCTGCTGCGCTCGGGGGCGTACGTCTCGCACGACGACATCCACTACCACCGCCTCACCCCGTTCAACCGGGTGCCCGAGGAGGGCTCGCTGCGGCCCGCGTTCCGGCTGTGGGCGCAGGTCGTCTCCCGCCCCACGGACGAGCAGGCCTTCCTCAACGCGGGCAAGCGGGACGCCGCGTACGACCTCGACCTCCCCGAGGCCCAGGTGGTGCGCTCCGGCCGGGACGGCGAGGTCCGCCCCGCGACGGACATCACGGTCGACCGCCTCTCCGACCAGCACATCTGGCTGCGCACCGGGCCGGACGCGCGGCTGGAGGTGGGCGACTGGGTGGGGCTCGGCCTCTCCCACCCGTGCACCGTCTTCGACAAGTGGCAGCTGATCCCGCTGGTCACCGAGGACGGCACGGTCACGGACTACGTCCGCACCTTCTTCTGATCCACCCGGCCCGTTCCCCCGAAAGGCACCACCCCATGGACCTGGTCATCCGCAACGCGTACGTCGTCGACGGCACCGGCGCCCCGGGCCGCCGCGCCGACGTGGGCGTCCGGGACGGCCGGATCGCCGAGATCCGGCCGGAGGGCGCGGCGGGCCCCCGCCCCTCCGGCCGCCGGATCCTGGACGCCGACGGGCTGGCCCTCACGCCCGGCTTCGTCGACATGCACGCGCACAGCGACCTCGCGCTGCTCCGCGACCCCGACCACAGCGCCAAGGCCGCGCAGGGCGTCACCCTCGAAGTGCTCGGCCAGGACGGCCTGTCGTACGCCCCGGTCGACGACCGGACCCTCGCCGAGGTGCGCCGCTCCATCTCCGGCTGGAACGGCGGCGCGCCCGAGGAGACGGACGTCGACTTCGACTGGCGCACCGTGGGCGAGTACCTGGACCGGCTGGACCGCGGCTTCGGCGGGCGGGGCATCGCCGTCAACGCCGCCTACCTGATCCCGCAGGGCACCGTCCGGATGTACGCGATGGGCTGGGAGGACCGCCCCGCCTCCCCCGCCGAGCTGGACCGGATGAAGGAGCTGGTCGCGCAGGGCATGAGAGAGGGCGCGGTCGGCATGTCCTCCGGCCTCACCTACACCCCCGGCATGTACGCGGACGACGCCGAACTCACCGAGCTGTGCCGGGTGGTGGCCGCGCACGGCGGCTACTACTGCCCGCACCACCGCTCGTACGGGGCGGGCGCGCTCGACGCGTACGCGGAGATGGTGCGGCTCACCCGGGCCGCGGACTGCCCCCTCCATCTCGCCCACGCCACCATGAACTTCGGCGTCAACGAGGGCCGGGCGCCCGAGCTGCTCGCCCTGCTCGACGAGGCGCTCGACGCGGGCGCCGACATCTCCCTCGACACGTACCCGTACACCCCCGGCTGCACCACCCTCTTCGCGATGCTGCCGAGCTGGGCGTGCGAGGGCGGCCCCGGGGCGGTGCTGGACCGGCTCGCCGACGACGCCGCGGCCGAGCGGATCCGCCACCATCTGGAGGAGCTGGGCTCGGACGGCTGCCACGGGGTGCCGATCGAGTGGGACACCATCGAGATCTCCGGGGTGGGCACGCCCGCCCTCGCCGACCACGTCGGCCGCACCGTGGCCGAGTCGGCCCGGCTGCGCGGCGAGACGCCCTGGACGACCGCGCGCCGGCTGCTGGTCGAGGACCGGCTCGGCCCCACGATCCTCCAGCACGTGGGCCACGAGGAGAACGTGCGCCGCATCATGCGCCACCGGGTGCACACCGGCGGCAGCGACGGCATCCTCCAGGGCGACAAGCCGCATCCCCGCGCCTACGGCACCTTCCCGCACTATCTCGGCCGGTACGTCAGGGAGTTGGGCGTCCTCTCGCTGGAGGAGTGCGTCGCCCACCTCACCTCGCGCCCGGCGAGGCGGCTGCGCCTGCCCGACCGGGGGTACGTCCGCGAGGGCTACCGCGCCGACCTCGTCCTCCTCGACCCGCTCACGGTGGCCGCGGGCGCCACCTTCGAGGCGCCGCGCACCCTTCCGACGGGCATCCCGCACGTCCTGATCGACGGCCGCTTCGTCATCGAGGACGGCCGCCGCACCCAGACCCTCGCGGGCCGGTCCGTCCGCGGCCCGGGAACGCGCGGGAGGAGCCTCTAGAACCCGCCCTGCTCCTTCGCCCAGGCCAGGTCCTCCTCGGTCGGGGCGTCGTCCTGGGTGAGGCTGCGCCGCCAGTACCCGGCGAACTCCACGGCCTTCCGGTCCATCCCGCGCTCCTCGACCAGGTGGCGGCGCAGCGCCCGTACGGTGCCCGCCTCGCCCGCCAGCCACGCGGCCCCGGCCCCCTCGGGCAGCCGGGCCGCCCGCACCGCGTCCAGCAGCGAGCCGCCCCGGTCCCGGTGCACCCACTCCACGGCCACCTCCGCCGCCGAGGGCAGCGGGCGCTCCTCCGCCGCGTCGGCGACCTCGGCCCGGACGAGCGCCCGCGCCCCGGCGGGCAGGGACTCCAGCAGGGTGCCGATCGCGGGGAGCGCCGTCTCGTCCCCGGCGAGCAGCAGCCAGTCGGCGGCGGGCAGCGGACGGGCGTACAGCGACGAGGGCCCGATCATGCCGAGCACGTCGCCCACGCGCGCCTCCCGGCCGAAGCGGGCGGCGGGCCCGTCGTCGCCGTGCAGCACGAAGTCGACCGTCATCACCCCGGCCGCCCGGTCGTGGCCGCGCACGGTGAAGCTCCGCAGCAGCGGCCGCCCGGCCTCCGGGATCGCCAGGTACGCCTCGTACCACCGCATGCCGTACGTGTCGTCGGCGGCCGGCTCCGGCAGCCGGGGCAGCGCCTGGCCGGGCCGCGGGAAGCAGAGCTTCATCTGCTGGTCGGGCCGGTCCTCCAGCAGCCCGGCCAGCGCGTCCCCGGTGAAGGCGATCCGCGCCGTGCGCGGCGTGATCCGCTCCACAACGACGACCCGTACGTACGACACGGCCAGTGCCTGTCCCATCGCGGCCCCACCTCCCCGCCGGGGACGGACCCCCGACTGATACTTTACGGCGTAAGGAATTGCTCGGGAGAAGTTACTTTACGGCGTAAGGAGTCGCAAGTGGTGGTCTTTGCCGGACAGGGCGACGCCCGGCGCTCGATGTCCCTGCTGTGGCGCGGCACGCGGTCCGGGGCGCCGGAGCGGCGCCCCGGACCCGGCCCGAGGCCCGCGCTGAGCGTCGACGCGATCGTGGCGGCCGCGATCGGACTGGCGGACGCCGAGGGGATGGCCGCGCTGTCGATGCGCGCGGTGGGCGAGCGGCTCGGCCGTACGGCGATGGCGCTCTACACGTACGTCCCCGGCAAGAGCGAACTGCTGGACCTGATGTACGACCAGGTCCACGCCGAACTGCCCGCCGGCTACCCGGACGACGGCGACTGGCGGGCCGGGCTCACCGCCTGGGCGCACGACGGCCTGGAGTTCCACCTCCGCCACCCCTGGGTGCTCCAGGTCTCCCAGGCCCGCCCGGTGCTCGGTCCGCACGAGTACGCGGGGCTGGACACCCTGGTGCGACTGCTGACCGCGACGGGGCTCGACGCGCCCCTGCTGCGGCGGCTGATCGGCACCCTGTCCCACTTCGTGCGCGGCTGCGCCGGGACGGTCGCCGAGGCGCGGCAGGCCGCGGCGGCGACGGGCGAGCCGGACGAGCGGTGGTGGTTCGCGCGCTCGGCGCTGCTGGCCGAGGTGGCGCCCGATTTCGCGGCGCGGTATCCGGATCTGGCCGCGCTGGAGGGGGCGAGCGCGCCCCGTCAGGCCGCGCCGGGCGAGGAGTCGGTGCCGTTCCTGGAGCGGGAGGCGCGGGCGACCTTCGAGGCCGGGCTCGGCGTGCTGCTCGACGGGATCACCGCGGCGGTCGACCGTACGGCGCGGGGCTGACGGACGACGCGCCGCCGCCGCGGCACCCGGGGACGGCCGGGCGCTGCGGCGGCGGACGGGGTCACCCGGTCACGGCTTGGGCAGGACGCACCCGGCACGGTTCAGGTCGAACTGGTTGCCGGGGCCGATGCACGGCACGATGCCGTACGTCTCCTGGGCGTAGTTGATGCCCTGGCGCACCGTCACGTTGCCGCTCTCGTCGACCTCGCACGGGTTGTTGTCCGTGCAGCGCTGGCCGTCCTCGTTGCCGGTGTTGTTGACGGCGACGACCTTGCCGGTCGCGTTGTCGATCACCGGGGAACCGGACGTGCCGCCGATGGTCTGGCAGGCGGAGGTGTAGCGGACCGAGTCCTTCCAGGTCCACGAGCCTTCCTTGAGCCGGTAGACGAAGCCGTCGACGTTGCAGGCGTACGTCCGCTTCCAGTAGCCGGACACGACCGTGATGGCGGTGCCCTGGACCGGGTGCGCGGTGTTGAGCTCCAGCGCCTTGATGCCGTAGGTGCTCTCGATCTGGGCGTAGGTGCTGGTGAGCTGGTAGACCGAGATGTCGGTGTCGGTCATCGTCCCGTACGCGATCTTGCTGGCGCGCAGGGTGCCGACGCCGGTGCCCGAGGCGTTCAGCAGGGTGAAGCTGCGGGTGGACGGCTGGTCGCGGACGACCTCGCCGGGCCCGGGGAACCCGGTCTCCATGCAGTGCCCGTTGGAGAGCACCAGCGCGGGGTCGCCCGGCTGGGAGTCGGGGGTGCGGACGACGGAGCCGGAACAGTTGCTCAGCGCCACGGTCCCGGCGAAGTTGACCGCCTTCGCCCTGGGCTTGGCCTTCACCGTGGCGGCGGGCGCCGTCGTGTCGCCGGCCGGAGCGGTCGCGGCGGTCGCGGGCGCGACACCCGCCCCGAGGAGCGCGACGGCGAACACCGCACCGACGAGAGGCTTCTTCATGTGGGGGTCCTCTCAAGTGACCCGGGCAGGAGCCCGACGGCCCCACCCGCGAAGTCCTGTCCAAATTGACATGCGCATGTTGGCGTACAAGAGGACCCCCCACAAGGGGCGGTTTCCAGCCGCCGGGCCCCGGAACAGCCCGGCCCCGGGACGTCCACCCGGAGGACCGGCCCGCCTCCGTCCCGGGCCGTGGGCTCCACCGGCGGGCCGCTGGAGCCGGTCCCCCTGGTCACGGGCGCCGAGGCATCCGACAGCCGGGCCGCCACCGGCTCGTGACCATCCCTCACGGGGGCCCGCCGGAGCGGTGGGAGCTCCAGACGCGCACCGCCGACGGCGACGAGGCCCTGCCGGCGCCGGCCGCCGAGTTCGGCATTCACCCGCCGTCGGACGCCCCGCCGCCCGGCCGCCCGGGTGACGGACGGGACGGGCCGTGGCGCATCTCACCCGCCCGGGCCCGTCCCGCCCGCCCTCCGGTGCATTCGAAGCCGCGACGGCGCTCCCGCCCGGCGTTCCCACGGCGCGGGGCGGCGGGCGCATGGCGATGGAAGTCGGGGCCGGACGGGGCGGGCGGGGCGGCGGGGGCGATTGCGGACGAATGCCCCGGCGCCGGGCGCGGACGGCCGTAAGCTCCCGGGCATGCAGGTCATCCAGTCCACGAAGCTCGCCAACGTCTGCTACGAGATCCGGGGTCCGGTGCTGGAGGAGGCGATGCGGCTGGAAGCGGCCGGTCACCGCATCCTCAAACTGAACACCGGCAACCCCGCCGCGTTCGGTTTCGAGTGCCCGCCCGAGATCCTGGAGGACATCCTGCGCAATGTCTCCGGGGCGCACGGCTACGGCGACGCGAAGGGGCTGCCGTCCGCGCGGCGGGCGGTGGTGCAGCACTACGAGACCAAGGGCATCGATCTCGACGTCGAGGACGTCTACCTGGGCAACGGCGTCTCCGAGCTGATCCAGATGTCGATGCAGGCGCTGCTCGACGACGGCGACGAGGTGCTCGTACCGGCCCCGGACTATCCGCTGTGGACGGCCTCGGTGTCGCTGGCCGGCGGCCGGGCGGTGCACTACCGGTGCGACGAACAGGCCGACTGGATGCCGGACCTCGCCGACATCGAGCGGCGGATCACCGACCGCACCAAGGCCCTGGTGATCATCAACCCGAACAACCCGACCGGCGCGGTGTACGACGAGGAGATGCTGCGCGGGCTCACCGAGATCGCCCGCCGCCACAACCTGGTGGTCTGCTCCGACGAGATCTACGACCGGATCCTGTACGACGGCGCGACCCACACCCCGACCGCCACGATCGCCCCCGACCTGCTGGTCCTCACCTTCAACGGGCTCTCCAAGAACTACCGGGTGGCCGGCTACCGCTCGGGCTGGCTGGCGGTCTGCGGCCCGAAGGCCCACGCCTCCTCGTACATCGAGGGGCTGACGATCCTGGCCAACATGCGGCTCTGCGCCAACATGCCCGCGCAGCACGCCGTGGCCACCGCGCTCGGCGGCCGGCAGTCGATCGACGACCTGGTGCTGCCGGGCGGGCGCATCCGGGAGCAGCGGGACACCGCGTACGAGCTGCTGACCCGGATCCCCGGTGTGACCTGCGTGAAGCCGAAGGGGGCGCTGTACCTCTTCCCGCGCCTGGACCCCAAGGTCTATCCGATCAAGGACGACCGGCAGATGGTGCTCGACCTGCTGCGGGCCGAGAAGATCATGGTCGTGCACGGCACCGGCTTCAACTGGCCGGAACCCGACCATTTCCGGGTGGTCACCCTGCCGACGAGCGAGGACCTGGCCGACGCGGTGACCCGGATCGCACATTTCCTGGACGGATACGGCCAGCCCTGAGCACCCACCCCCGCTTCGATCGCAGTCAACTTTAGACTGAATCCAATGTAGGATGGCCACACCGCACCCCGGAGGAGGCCATCCATGTACGAACCGATCCGCACCAAATCGGTCCACACACCGGTTGACCACGACGACTTCCCGGGCCGCTCCCGCGAGGAGGAGCTGGACATCCAGCTCGCCGGGCACCTGGCCGCGCTCCTCGCGGTCACCGACGAGCTGGGCCTCGGCGCGGCGGGCGACCGCATCGCCACCCAGGTCGCCCGGCTGCGCGGCGCACCCCCCGCCCGCCACGCCGGCCGGACCGGGGCCCCCGGGGCCGCGCTGCACCGCCGCGCCCACGCCCTCGCGGGCCGCGCGCTGGTGGTCGCCGCGTCGCGCGCCGACACGGCCGCGGCGATCCTCGCGGCCGAGCGCATGGACGCCCACACCGCGGCACTGGCCGCCCCCGCACCGGCCTCCCTGGCCGGCGCCCGCTGACGGCCCCGGTCCGCGTGCCGTCGAGGCGCGTGGGCCGGGCGCCCTCCACCCGTGCACCCCCGCCCCGTTTCCACCCTCGTACCGCCCCCGTTGCGTACTGGGATCAGCGCTTAACCTTCCGTCCACCCGGCCCGACCCGGAATGTGGGTTTCCGCGAGCAGGCTTCGGCTGTGAGACGCATCGTGGGCATCGTTCTGGCGGTGCTGCTGATCGGCGGGGTGGCCATAGCCGTCGCAGCGGGCCGCGACAGCAAGGACCCGGGCACGGCGACGGAGACCGTGCGGGGCGTGATCGGGTCGGAGAAGGCCGAGTTCTTCGCCGATCCCGGTGTGGTGAAGGCCCTCGCCCGACGGGGGCTCACCGTCAAGGCGGAGACCTCCGGTTCCTGGGCCATGGACCGGCTCTCCCTCAAGGGGTACGACTTCGCCTTCCCGAGCTCGAAGGCCCCGGCCGACGACCTCCAGCGCCGGTCGGCCGTCACCGGCGGGCCGCTCCGGCCCTTCTACTCCCCGCTGGTCGTCGTGGCCCACCGGGCCGCCGCCCAGGTCCTGGCCGCCAACGGCCTCGCCGTACTGCACGGGCGGACCAGCGGCAAGCTGCTGATGGGCCCCTACCTCCGGGCCGCGCGCGACGACCGGACCTGGCAGCAGCTCAAGGGGGCCGAGGGCCGCGCCGAGTTGACCGGCACGGTGTTCATCACCAGCACCGACCCGGTCTCGTCCAACTCCGGCGCCCTCTACCTCGCCGCCGCGTCCTATGTCGCCGACGGCGGCCGGGTCGCCGCCGACAACGCCGCGATCGACCGCACCGCCCCGCTCCTGAGGAAGCTGATCCGCGTCCAGGGCGCCCAGCAGACCAGCAGCGACGCCCCGTTCCGGGACTTCATCAGCGGGGTGGGCAACCCCCTGGTGCTGGTCTACGAGTCCCAGGTGGCCGCGCTGCTGATGCAGCACCAGGACGCCGGTGACCTGGTCCTCCTCTACCCCGACACCACCGTCTCCAGCGACCACACCCTCGTACCGCTCACCGCCGCCGGCCGCCGACTGGGCGAACTCCTCTCCACCGACCCGGAGTTGCGCAGGCTCGCGGTGCGGCACGGCTTCCGGCCGCAGGGCGCGGCCGCCGAGTTCACCGCGGCCACCGCCGGTCACACCGACTACATCGACCAGAAACTGACCGGGGTCCGCCAGGCGCCCGTGCCCACCGCGACGGTGCTGCGCGCGATGGCCCGGCGGACCCGCGGCTGACGCCCCACGCCTCCCGGGAGAACCCAGCCATGACCGAAGAGCCCCGGCCGACGAAGCACCACCGCGGAGGACGGCCCGGCGGGCCGCGGCGCCGGGCGCCGCGCCCGCTCGCCGCCCTGCTGTCCGCCGCCGCGCTCGCCCTGCTCGCCGCCTGCTCGGGCCCGGGCGGCGACAACTCCCCGGGCGGGTCCGGACCGAGCGGCGACGCACGGCGCCCCGGCACCCTGCGCATCCTGGCCTCCAGCGAACTCGCCGACATGAAGCCCCTGTTGGAAGAGGCGAGGAAGGCGACCGGGATCACCGTCCGGCCCACCTGGACCGGCACCCTCGACGCCGTCGAACAGCTCGGCTCCGGCACGGCGGACCGGGCGTACGACGCGGTCTGGCTCTCCTCCAACGACTATCTGCGGCTGCACCCGGACGCCGCCGCGCACCTCACCTCGGAGACCCCGCTGATGACGTCGCCGGTGGCCCTCGGGGTCCGTGCGTCGACGGTGCGACGGCTGGGCTGGCGGCCCTCGGAGGTGACCTGGTCGCAGGTGCACCGGGCGGTCGCCGAGGGCCGGCTGACGTACGGGATGACCGATCCGGCCCGCTCCAACTCCGGCTTCTCCGCGCTGGTCTCGGTCGCCTCCGGGCTCTCGGGCGCCCAGGCCGCGCTGACCGACGCCGATGTGCGCGGGGCGAGCGGGAAGCTGAAGGAGTTCTTCGCCGGGCAGCGGCTGACCTCCGGCTCCTCGGGCTGGCTGGCCACCGCGTACGCCCGGCGCGGCACGGTGGACGCGCTGATCAACTACGAGTCGGTGCTGCTCTCGCTGAACCGCGACAGCCACACCGGGCTGACCGTGATCCGCCCCCGCGACGGCGTGCTGACGGCGGACTACCCGCTCAGCGCGCTCACCTCCGCCACGCCCGGGGCCAAGGACGCGGTCCGCGCGCTGACCGCGTACCTCCGCACCCCCGGCGCGCAGCGGAAGCTGACCCGGGACACCTTCCGCCGCCCGGTCGTCCCCTCGGTGCGGCCCGCACCGCCGCTCGGGGCCGACACCCGCCGCGAACTGCCCTTCCCCGGCTCCCGGTCCGTCGCCGACGGGCTGCTGCACGCCTACGAGAACAAGCTGCGCCGCCCCTCGCGGACGGTGTACGTGCTCGACACCTCGGGCTCGATGGCCGGGGACCGGCTGGCGGCGCTGAAGGTGGCGCTGACCGGGCTGACCGGGGACTTCCGCGAGCGGGAGGAGGTCACCCTGCTGCCGTTCGGCTCGTCGGTGAAACAGGTCCGCACCCATACCGTCGACCCGGCCGACCCGCGCCGGGGCCTGGCCGCGCTGCGCGCCGACACCGCCGCGCTGAGCGCCGGGGGCGAGACGGCGATCTACTCCAGTCTGCGGTCGGCGTACGAGCGGATCGGCGCGGACACCGAGTCCGCGTTCACCTCGATCGTGCTGATGACGGACGGCGAGAACACCGTCGGCGACACCGCCCGCGACTTCACCGCCTACTACCGCGCCCTGCCCGAAGCGCGCCGGGCCACCCCGGTCTTCCCGGTCGTCTTCGGCGACTCGGACCGGGCCGAGCTGGACCGGATCGCCGCCCTGACCGGCGGACGGCTCTTCGACGCGACGAAGGAGCGGGGGCAGGGTTCGCTGGACGGCGCCTTCGAGGAGATCCGTGGGTACCAGTAGGAACGGGGCGGCCCCGGGCGGCGGCTCCCCGGGCCGGGTGCTGGCCTACCTGGAGTCGCGGAAGAACATCGCCGGGTGCGTCGGCGGGCTGGCCGGCCTCGCCCTCACCTTCACCCATCTCGCCGGGACGTACTGGCCGGCGGTGGTGGCCGGGCTGTACGCGGCGGGCGCGCTGATCGCCCCGCCCGAGCGGCCGCCCGCGCCGGGATTCCCGGATCTCCCCGACGCGTCGTCGCGGCTGGACGCGGTGCGGGATGGGTTCGGGACGCTGCGGGAGTACCTGGACGCGGTGGAGCTGCCGCCCGCCGCGTCGGGCCGGCTCACCGAGCTGATGGAACTGCTCGACGGGCTCCTCGCCCCCGGCTGGGCGTCCGGGGCCCTGACCACCGACCCGGAGGGCGTCCACGCCCTGTCCCGCACCGTGCACCAGGACATCCCGGAGGCGGTCGACACCTTCGTACGGACCCGCTGGTGGACCCGGATCGCCCCGGGCGCGGAACCGCCCGAGCACCAGCTGGAGCACCAGCTGTCCCTGCTGCACCGCGAGGCCACGGCCCTGGCGGCCGCCCTGCGCGAGACGGAGGCCCGCCGCCAGCAGTCCCACACCCGCCATCTGGAGGACCGGGGCCGCAACGGGTAGGGGGACGTGTCCCCGATGCGCCGGCGCCCGGCCTTTCGGCGGGGCGCCGGCACCTCGGGGACAGGGTCCGGCAGGGCCTCGCGCGTCAGTTGCGGACGCGCACCGTCGCCGTGGCCGTCGAGCCGGCGTGCAGCTCGTCCCCGGCGTAGCCGATCTCGTACGTCACCTGCCCGGCGGCCCGGGGCAGGTCGTTGACGGTGAAGGTGCCGTCGGCGGCGACGGCGGCCGACGTGAGGGTGCCGGTGCCCTTCCGGTCGGTGCGCACCACGGAGAGGGTGATCCCGGCGGGGAGCGCCCTGCCCTGTCCGGTGAGGGTGCCGGTGATCGTCAGGCCCTCGCTCCTGACCGCCTCCGCCGGGGCCCGCAGCGTGAGCGCGGTCGGGGCCTTGGCCACCGTGACGGCGAGGCTGACGTCCTCGGCGGGGCGGTGGGTGACGTCACCGGTGAAGGAGACGGTGTACGTGGCGTCCCCGACGAGCGACGGCACGTCGAGGACGGTGAACGAGCCGTCCGGGTCGACCTCGACGGGGGCGAGTTTCCGGTCGCCGTTCGCGTCGTGCCGCACCGCCGTCACCCTGGCCGGTTCGGCGGGGGCGGGGCCGTCCAGCTCCAGCCGGCCCCTGATCCCGACCGGTTCGCCGACGACGGGCTGCCCCGGCGTGGTGGAGAGCCCGCCGGTGAACCGGGAGTCGTACTGGGCGGCCGGGGGCTTGATGATGTGCAGCCAGTACTCGGTGGTGGTCCGGTCGGTGGTGACGGCGAACAGCCGCGAGCCGTCCGCCGACCAGCCCAGCCCGCGCGGCACGACCCGGTCCCCGTCGAGCGCGCCCTCGAAGACGAACTCCAGCGGGGCCCGGCCGGACGCCGGGTCGGCGGGCTGCACCAGCAGGTCGGGCGTGCTCCCGGTCGCCGAGGCGCCCCGGGCGATGTACGTGCCGTCGCCGCTGAACGCCACCGCCGACGCCTTGGCCCCCTCGGGCAGCGGCTGGTACGGGACGGGCGCGTCGGACAGGTCGGCCGTGTCCAGGAGCCGGGTGCCGTACGCGGCGTCGGCGACCGCGATCCGGCGCCCGTCCGGGGACTGCGCCACGTCCTTCATGTCGAGGCCGCCCTGCCCCTGGGCGTCGGCGAAGCGGCGCTCCGGGCCGCGCACGAGGGTGTCGCCGCTCGCGTCGAAGAAGGTGACGAAGGGGTTGGTCTCGGTGGTGCTGCGGGTCTGCGCCATCACCAGGCGGTCCGGGACCTCGGGGTCGCTCTCCAGTCGCAGCCGGCTCGCCGCGTTCCACCCGGTGTTGACGAGCGTGTTGCCCGTCGAGCCGTAGAGCCCGCTCCAGAAGTTGGTGCAGTCGGTTCCGTTGTACGGCGTCTCGGCGTGCCACTCCTTGCCGCCGGCGAAGGCGACGTCGCGCGGGCAGGTCGGCGCGGTCGCGGTGCCGACGATCCCGGTGCGCTCCCAGGTCTCGGTGGAGAAGGCCAGGACGGCCGAGGACTGCGAGACGTAGAGCGTCCCGCTGTCCGTGCTCAGCGCCATCCCGGACGGGACGGTGCCGACGGCGACCGATCCCGTCTTCTGGCCCTGGAAGTTGTAGATGTGGACCTGGCTGTTCGTGGCGCGGGCCTGGCCGTCCGTCACGTAGACGCGCTCGTGCACCGAGTCGACGACCATCGCCGCGTACGAGGACATCGGCAGCTTGGCCACGGTGTCGCTGGGCTCGGGACCGTCCGCGGCGTGGGCGGACGGCGGCGCGAGCGCGGTGAGTCCCGCCGTGCCGAGGGTCAGCGCGGCGAGCGTCGCCGCGATGCGTACGGAGTGCCTTTTCCTGCTCAACTGGATCCCCCACAGGCTCTGTTGCCCCGGCCGACCGAGCCGGAGCCGATGTGAAGGATCATCGAAGCGTTGTGAAGGTCCCGTGCGCAAGCCCTGGGTTGCCTTACGGCGATCCCCGGGCGTTCACCGCAAAACGCGGGAATGGCCGGAAACGGGAACGACCCCCGGAACCGTGAGGGGGTTCCGGGGGTCGTCGTACCGCGGCGGGCTGTCGGCCCCACAGGTCAGGGCGGATGTCCGGGGCCCGGCCGCGGGGGTGTGCGGGCGCGTCCCGTGCGGGGCGCGCCCGGGGAGCGTCAGCCCAGGCGCTCGACCAGCGCGTGGTACTCGTCCCACAGCTCCTTGGGCGTGTGGTCGCCGAAGGTGTCGAGGTGACCGGGGACCAGCGCAGCCTCCTCGCGCCAGACCTCCTTGTCGACGTCGAGCAGGAAGTCCAGGTCGGCCTCGGAGAGGTCCAGGCCCTCGGTGTCGAGGGAACCCTTGGCCGGCAGGACGCCGATCGGGGAGTCGACGCCCTCGGCGCGGCCGTCGAGGCGGTCGACGATCCACTTCAGGACGCGGCTGTTCTCGCCGAAGCCGGGCCACACGAACTTGCCCGCGTCGTTCTTGCGGAACCAGTTCACGTAGTAGATCTTCGGGAGCTTGGACTGGTCCTTGTCCGCGCCGACCTTGATCCAGTGGTTCATGTAGTCGCCCATGTTGTAGCCGCAGAACGGCAGCATGGCGAACGGGTCGCGGCGCAGCTCGCCGACCTTGCCCTCGGCGGCGGCGGTCTTCTCGGAGGCCACGTTGGCCCCGAGGAAGACGCCGTGCTGCCAGGTGAAGGACTCGGTGACCAGCGGGACGGCGGAGGCGCGGCGGCCGCCGAAGAGGATGGCCGAGATCGGCACGCCCTTCGGGTCCTCCCACTCCGGCGCGATGATCGGGCACTGCCCGGCCGGGACGGTGAAGCGGGCGTTGGGGTGGGCGGCGGGCGTGTCGGACGCGGGCGTCCAGTCGTTGCCCTTCCAGTCGGTGAGGTGGGCCGGAGCGGTCTCCGTCATGCCCTCCCACCAGACGTCGCCGTCGTCGGTGAGCGCGACGTTGGTGAAGACGGAGTTGCCCCACATCGTCTTCATGGCGTTGGCGTTGGTGTGCTCGCCGGTGCCGGGCGCGACGCCGAAGAAGCCGGCCTCGGGGTTGATCGCGTAGAGGCGGCCGTCCTCGCCGAAGCGCATCCAGGCGATGTCGTCGCCGATGGTCTCCACGGTCCAGCCGGGGATCGTCGGCTCCAGCATGGCGAGGTTGGTCTTGCCGCAGGCCGACGGGAACGCGGCCGCGACGTACTTCGCCTCGCCCTGCGGCGGGGTGAGCTTGAGGATGAGCATGTGCTCGGCGAGCCAGCCCTCGTCACGCGCCATGACGGAGGCGATGCGCAGCGCGTAGCACTTCTTGCCGAGCAGGGCGTTGCCGCCGTAGCCGGAGCCGTAGGACCAGATCTCGCGGTCCTCGGGGAAGTGCGAGATGTACTTGGTGGAGTTGCACGGCCACGGAACGTCCTCCTGGCCCTCCTCCAGCGGGGCGCCCAGGGTGTGGACGGCCTTGACGAAGAAGCCGTCGGTGCCGAGCTCGTCCAGCACCGCCTGCCCCATGCGCGTCATGGTGCGCATCGAGACGGCGACGTAGGCGGAGTCGGTGATCTCGACGCCGATCGCGGAGAGCGGGGAGCCGACCGGGCCCATGCAGAACGGGACGACGTACATCGTGCGACCGCGCATCGAGCCGCGGAAGACGCCCTTCTCACCGGTGAAGATCTCCCGCATCTCGGCGGGGGCCTTCCAGTGGTTCGTCGGACCGGCGTCCTCCTCCTTCTCGGAGCAGATGAACGTACGGTCCTCGACGCGGGCGACGTCGCTCGGGTCGGACGCGGCGTAGTAGGAGTTCGGGCGCTTTTCCTCGTCCAGCTTGGTGAAGGTGCCCTTGGCGACGAGCTCCCCGCACAGGCGCTCGTACTCGGCCTCGGAACCGTCGCACCAGACGACCTGGTCGGGTTCCGTTATCGCCGCGATCTCGTTCACCCAGGAGATGAGTTCCTGGTGCTCGGTGGGAAGAGTGGGGGGAGCCGCGATGTCGCGCGCCACGATCGCTCCTTGTTGAGGGTGTCTGCTTGGTAGTTGCCCCGTGGGGGCCGCGACCCGGATGCTTCTACCCCTTCGAATCCCGTTGGCGCTCATCCGGTGCCGACCGCACTCATTTGATCATCCGCCCGTTCCGCCCATATGTCCAGGGGGGCGCACACGTGAGCATCGCCACTCGTACCGGTTACCTACGGTCGCGTAGGTACGATGCGGGAATGACTGCTGCCGCTGCCGCACCCGCGCCCACCGGGCCGGAACCAGCCGAGTCCGACGCCCTCCCCGCGAAGCCGCGGATGCGCGGCTGGCTGCACGCCGGGATGTTCCCCGCCGTGATCGTCGCCGGGGTGGCGCTGATCGCGTTCACCGACAGTTCCCGGGGCCGGATCGCCTGCGGGATCTACACCCTGACCGCCTGTCTGCTCTTCGGCGTGAGCGCGCTCTACCACCGGGGCACCTGGGGTCCGCGCGGCGAGGCCGTGCTGCGCCGCCTCGACCACGCCAACATCTTCCTGATCATCGCGGGCACGTACACCCCGCTGACCCTGCTGCTGCTCCCCGAGTCCACCGGGACGCCGCTGCTCTGGGCGGTCTGGGCGGCGGCCGCGGCGGGGATCGCCTTCCGGGTGTTCTGGGTCGGCGCCCCGCGCTGGCTGTACACCCCGTGCTACCTGGCGATGGGCTGGGCGGCGGTCTTCTTCCTGCCCGACTTCATGCGCACCGGCGGGATCGCCGTCCTGGTGCTGGTGATCGTCGGCGGGCTGCTCTACAGCGCGGGCGGGGTCATCTACGGCATCAAGCGCCCCAACCCCTCGCCGCGCTGGTTCGGCTTCCACGAGGTGTTCCACTCGCTGACCCTGGCGGCCTTCGTCGTCCACTACGTCGGCATCTCGCTGGTCGCCTACAACCACCGCTGACCGTCGGCCCCGCGGGCGCGCCGATCCCCTGGGAGGGGTCGGCGCGCCCGTCGCCCGTTCCGCTCAGAGGTACTTGTTGTAGAACGGGATCAGGTGGTCGAGGGCGATCCCGACCGGCTCGGGCCGGTCGTAGAGGTCGTAGTGGGAGAAGCCCTCGGCGACGACGAGTTCCTTGTCCGTCGATGCCGCGCGACGGTAGATCTCCAGGCCGTCGCGGTAGGCGCCGAACGCACCGGGCTTGTCGCCGACGACGACGCACAGCGGCCGGGTGAGCAGGACCTCGGCACGGTGGAAGGCGTCCCAGCCGACCGAGGTGGCCTGCCGGGAGAAGACGGCCTCGGTGCGGCCGCCCGGCTTCTCGCCCCGGTCGGTGCGGTAGTAGTCGGTCGCCTCGACCACGTCGATCTCGGTCACGCCCATCTCCCGGGCGGTGCGGGGATCGGCGGGCAGGAACTGGTCGACCCGGAACTCCGCGCCGCGCGCCTCGGCCGTGCGCTGCGCGGCGATGGCGTCGAGCGCCGCGATGGGGTCGTAGCCGGTGAACGCCTCGTGCATGAGGCGCCCGAAGTTGACCCCTGTCACGCTGCCCACGGCCTTGATCCGCCGGTCGGTCATGGCGGCGTTGATGGCGTAGGCGCCGCCACCGCACACACCGACGACACCGATGCGGCCGGCGTCGACGTACGGCAGCGTCACGAGGTGGTCGATGACGTAGCTGATGTCCGACACCCGGAACGCCGGGTCCTCGACCGAGCGCGGCGTCCCCCCGCTCGCGCCCTGGAAGCTGGCGTCGAAGGCGATGACGACGAACCCCGCCTCGGCCAGCGCCGCGCCGTACACGGTGCCGGACGTCTGCTCCTTGCACGATCCGACGGGGTGGACGCTGACGATCGCGGGGTAGCTCCTGTTCTCGTCGAAGCCCGGCGGGAGGTGGATGTCGGCGGCCAGGTCCCAGGCGAGCGCCTTGACGGTGACGTTCTTGATGTTCTCGGTCATGGGGTCCGTTTCCTCACGGGTGGGGGTGCGGGTCAGGGGGTGCGGGTGAGGCGGTGCGGGTCAGGGGTGCGGCGCGGTCGGGCCCGTTCAGTCCCGGTCGGCCGATGCGCCCGCCAGGTGCTCGGCGAAGAAGGGCGCGGCCTCGGCGATCGCCCGGCCGACGTACTCGGGGACGTCGTAGAAGTCCATGTGCGTACCACCCTCGACCAGGACGAGCTTCTTCGGGCTCCGGGCGCGGCCGTGCAGCTCGGTCGACATCCACAGCGAACCGGCCTCGCTGCCCGCGACGACCAGCACCGGCTGGACGAGCAGGTCC
Organism: Streptomyces sp. NPDC092952; assembly: GCF_044754785.1. Lineage (NCBI taxonomy): Bacteria > Bacillati > Actinomycetota > Actinomycetes > Kitasatosporales > Streptomycetaceae > Streptomyces > Streptomyces sp. NPDC092952. The sequence goes on from NZ_JBIVPT010000001.1 coordinate 293,955, forward strand.
TCCACCATGTGGAAGGCGTCGAAGGTGAAGATCCGCGACACGCTCCGGGTGAAGAGGAACCTGTTCCCGGCGTTGGGGTGCTGGGCGCGCGGGGTGAGGTAGTAGTCACCGGCCTCCACCAGGTCGCGCGGGGTGTTCTCGTCCGGCTCGGCCGGTACGTACGGCAGGTAGGCGGCTTCCGCGCCCCGCGCCGACTCGGCGGTCCGCTGCCCGGCGAGGGCGGTGAGGGTCGGTACGGCGGCGGCGTCGGAGTCGGTTCCGTACCAGCCCCGGCGGAAGCTGGTGCCGATGTTGACGGCGCTGACGGTGGTGAGGGCCTTGATCCGGTGGTCGGTCATCGCCGCGTTGACGGCGTAGCCGCCGCCCGCGCAGATGCCCAGCGCGCCGATCCGTTCCGGGTCGACGAAGCCGAGGGTCTGAAGGTGGTCGACGGCGGCCCGGACGTCCTCCACCCGGGCGTACGGGTCCTCCAGATGGCGCGGCTCGCCGCCGCTGTCGCCCTGGAACGAGGCGTCGAAGGCGAGGGCCACGAAGCCCTGTTCGGCCAGCTTGGCCGCGTACAGGCCGGCGGCCTGCTCCTTCACCCCGCCGCCGGGGTGGACGACCACGACGGCCGGGTAGGTGCCGTCCGGGTCGAAGCCGTCGGGGCGGTACAGGCTGCCCGCCATGGTGATCTGCCCGTTGGGAAAGGTGATGGCTTCCATCGTCTGCTCCTGATGCATGAGGTGGTGCGGTGTGCGGTGCGTTTCAGCGGGTGTGCGGTGTGTGTACGGGCCGGTGGGCGGGCGGACGCGGCCGTCCCGCGTCCTGGCCGGGGTCAGCCGCTGGTCGTACGGGGGCGCCCGTACTGTTCGTCGGTGACGGCCTCGTGCCAGTCGGTTTCGGGGGTGTCGTCCCAGACGCCCTCCCACATGGCGAGGTGCTCCATGAACGACCCCGGAGCGGCACCGTGCCAGTGCTCCTCGCCGGGCGGGCAGGCGACGGTCTCACCGGGGCGGGCCTCCAGGACCACACCGTCGCGGGTGCCGACGAGCGCGGTGCCGGAAACGACATGGAGGGTCTGACCGAGGACGTGGGAGTGCCAGTGCGTACGGGCCCCGGGTGAGAAACGGACCAGGTTGGCCCGCATCCGCGACGGCTCCTGACCGGCGTGGATGACGTCGAACCAGACGTCCCCGGTGAACCACTCGGCCGGAGCCTTTTTCGTGGCCGGACGTTCGACGAACTCCATGATTTCCCCTTCCGCGCTTTTGTGCAGCGGCGGTAGCCGGATTCTCGATGCCCCGAGGAATTCTCGGGGCATCAAAAACTCTCGCACGCGCCGAACACCCCATGAAGAGGAGATTTCCATCCCGGGAGAAAAGCATCCGGGGATAAAACCCTCCCTCCCACGGGACGTGTGCCGGTGCGAGACTTGGCCCATGAGCAGCAGCGCACGCCCCGACGAGCTCGGGGCCTTCCTCAAGGCGCGCCGGGCCGAGCTGAGCCCCGGCACGGTCGGCCTTCCCGACAGCGGGCGGCGGCGCGTCAGCGGGCTGCGCCGCGAGGAGGTCGCCCAGCTCGCCGCCATCAGCACCGACTACTACACCCGCTTGGAGCAGGGTCGGATGCAGGCGTCGGCACCGGTGCTCAACACGCTGGCCCGGGTCCTGCACCTGGATGACGACCAGCGCGCCTACATGTTCCAGGTCGCCGGACGGCTCTCGGACCGGCCGCCCCGGCGCACCAGCCAGAAGGTGCAGCCCCGCCTGCTCCGCCTGCTCGACGACCTGGGCACCACTCCCGCGATCGTGCTCGGCCGCCGCATGGACATCCTCGCCTGGAATTCGCTCGCGGCTGCTCTCGTCACCGATTTCGGAGAAATCCCGGATAAGCATCGGAACTACATAAGGATCGTCTTCACCGATCCCCGAATGCGTGAGCTGTACGCGGACTGGGAGGACGTCGCCCACACCTGTGTGGCCCAATTGCGGATGGAGGCCGCCCGGGATCCCGAGAACGCGCGCCTCACCGCACTGGTCGGTGAACTCTCGGTCCAGGACCCCGATTTCCGCCGCTGGTGGGCCGCCCACCACGTCGCGATCCGCGGGATCGGCACCAAGGTGCTGCGCCACCCCGTCGTCGGCGAGCTGACCCTCGACTGGGACACCCTCGCCTCCACCACCGACACCGAGCAGCAACTCGTGGTCTGGACCGCCGAACGCGGCACCCCCTCCCACGACGCGCTGCGCATCCTCTCCTCCTGGACCAACAGCACCCCCTCGGTTCCCGCCACCCCCTCCGCTCCCCCGGACAACGACCGCACATCGCTCGACTGACCCCGGACAACGGGACCGGCTGCCACACTGGCCCCATGCACAGCGGCAAGAGCGACCCGAAAGAACTGGGCGTCTTCTTGAGGGCACGCCGTACGGCACTCACCCCTCACCAGGCGGGGCTGCCCGAGACCACGACGCCGCGGCGAGTGGCGGGACTGCGCCGCGAGGAGGTCGCCCGGCTCTCCGCGATCAGCACCGACTACTACACCCGGATCGAACAGGGCCGGATGCGGGCCTCCGTCCCCGTCCTCGAAGCGATCGCCCGGTCCCTGCGCCTCACCGGCGACCAGCGCACCTACCTCTTCGAGCTCGCCGGCCAACCGACGGACGAACCGCCCGCACGACCGGGCCCGGACATCACCCCGAACACCCGCAGGCTCCTCGACCAGCTCACCGAGTCACCCGCCGTCGTCCTGTCCGACACCATGGACATCCTGGCCTGGAACCCGCTGGCCGCGACCGTTCTCCTCGACTTCGGGCAGGTCCCCGAGGAGGACCGGAACTACGTGTGGCTGCTGTTCAACGATCCCCGCCTGCGGAACCTCTACGACGACTGGACCAGCGGGGCCCACTCCTGCGTGTCCTACCTCCGCATGCACACCGCCCGCCACCCGGACGACCCCGGACTTCTGCGCCTGCTGGCACGGATGGCGCCGCACACCGACTTCCAGCGCTGGTGGCAGAACAGGGAGGTCGCCGTCCAGGGCACCGGCAACAAGGTCTTCCACCACCCCACCGCGGGCGCCCTCACCCTGGACTGGGACACCCTGAACAGCCCGACCGCCCCGGGCCAGCACATCGTCATCTGGACCGCCCCGCCCGACAGCCCCACGGCAAGGGCCCTCCGCCACCTGGCGGCGGTGGACCGGGGCGCTCCTCTCGCACACCGCGTCTAGGGCGTGGCTCGGGCGGCACCCGACCGGCGGACACCACGAGAAGAGGCGCGGCCCGGCCCTGCCGACGCCACCTCCCCCGTGCCCCGCGCTCCTACCGCCGCGCCCCGACCTTCCGGGCCAGCTCGGCCGCGTCCGTCGTCGGCGCGTCGCACACGAAGCGCCGGCAGACGTACGCCGTCGGCGCCCCGCCCACCATCGGCCGGTCCGCCAGCAACGGGAACTCCGCCCCGCCGGTCTCCCCCGCCGCGACCACCGCCCCCGGCGCCGTACCCAGCAGCGCCGTACGGTGCAGCTCACCGCCGACCGGCCCGGCGACCGCGATCTCCCGCACCCCGTCAAGCTGCGCCTCGGCGACCGCGAGCCCCCAGCCGATGAACCGGGGCACCCGGGGCCCCAGCGCCTTCACCACGCCGAGTGCCCGCTCGGCCGCGGTCCGGTGCGGTTCGGAACCGGTGTGCGCGGCGTACGAGAGCAGCGCCCCGGCCGCCGCCGTCCAGCCGGCCGGGACCGCGTTGTCGGTGGGGTCCTGGGGGCGGCGGATGAGCTGCTCGGCGTCGTCGGCGGTGTCGTACAGCTCGCCGCCCTCGCCGGTGAAGTGCACGAGCACGATGTCGAGGAGGAACCCGGCGAACTCCAGCCAGGCGCCCTCCCCGGTGACCGCGGCCAGCGCGAGGAAGCCCTCGGCGACGTCGGCGTAGTCCTCCAGCACCCCGGCGTTGCCACCCGCCCGGCCGTCCTTCGAGGTACGGGTCAGCCGTGCGGTGTCCCCCATGTGGACCCGGACCAGCAGGTCGGCCGCCTCGGTGGCGCGCTCCACCAGGTCGGGACGGTCGAAGTAGGCGCCGGTCTCGGCGAGCGCGGCGACGGCCAGCCCGTTCCAGGCGGCCACCACCTTGTCGTCCCGGCCGGGGCGCGGACGCGCCTCGCGGGCGGCCAGCAGCCGGGCCCGGACGCCGGCGACCCGCTCCGCGTCCGCCACCCCGCCCCCCGCGAGCCGGAGCACGGAGGCCCCCTCCTCGAAGGTGCCCTCCTCGGTCACCCCGAAGTACTCGGCGGCGAACGCGGCGTCCGCCTCGCCGAGCACCTCCCGCAGCTGCGCGGGCGTCCACACGTAGTACGCGCCCTCGGTGTGCCGGCCGGCCTCGTCCTCGCTGTCGGCGTCCAGCGCGGAGGCGAACCCGCCCTCGGCGGTGCGCAGTTCACTCACCATGAAGTCGGCGGTCTCCAGGGCGATCCGCCGGGCCTGCTCCGAACCGGTGGCCCGCCACAGGTGCGCGTACACCCGGCAGAGCAGCGCGTTGTCGTAGAGCATCTTCTCGAAGTGCGGCACGACCCACTCCCGGTCCACCGCGTACCGGGCGAAGCCGCCGCCGAGCTGGTCGTAGATCCCGCCCTCGGCCATCGCCCGGCAGGTGTCGGCGGCCATCTGGAGGGCGCCCTCGGCCCCGGTGCGGGCATGGTGGCGCAGCAGGAACTCGACGGTCATCGACGGCGGGAACTTGGGCGCCCCGCCGAAGCCGCCGTACTTCTCGTCGTAGTCGCGGGTCAGCCCGAGCAACGCCTGCGACAGCTCCGGCTCCCCGGGCAGCCCGTCCCCGCCGCCCACCAGTGAGCGCCCGCCCAGGTCCCGCACGATCCGCGCGGCGACCTCGGTGACCTCCTCCCGCCGCCCGCCCCAGGCGGCCGCCACCCCTTCGAGCACCTGCCGGAAGGACGGACTCCCGTGCCGCGGCTCGGGCGGGAAGTACGTACCGAAGTAGAACGGCTCCCCGTCCGCCGTCATGAACACGGACATCGGCCACCCGCCCTGCCCGGTCGCCGCCTGAACCGCCTCCATGTACACCGCATCCACATCGGGCCGCTCCTCGCGGTCCACCTTGACGCTGACGAAGTGCTCGTTCAGGTACGCGGCGGTGGCCCCGTCCTCGAAGGACTCGTGCGCCATGACGTGGCACCAGTGGCACGAGCTGTACCCCACACTCAGAAACACCGGCACATCCCGCCGCCGCGCCTCCGCGAAGGCCCCCTCCGACCACGGCCACCAGTCGACGGGATTGTCGGCATGCTGAAGCAGATAAGGCGAGGTCACACCAGCCAACCGGTTCATGCGCCCCAGCCTCTCATAGCGCCTGCCGCAACCGGCGAATCACTGACGAGCCCACCTCGCTTGGCCGAATTGCGCTTGTGCGCCATCACCTGGTGGGCGACTGCTTCCCCTTCCGAGTCGGGCGACGCGGTACCTCGGAACAGTAGGCTGGGCTCAGCAGAACCGGACCTGTCGAGGCTCCTCGAAGGAGGTACACCATGACTGCCGAGATGGTGGCGCCCGCGTGGATGCACGCGCAGATCAGCGCGGAGCAGTACGACTCCTGGTCCGAGGAGCAGTGCGCCGGCATCGAGATCGTGGACGGGATGGTCGTCGTGAGCCCGAGCGCCTCCAAGCGCCACAACCGGCTGGCCCGGATCCTGGCCAATGCCCTGGACGCAGCCGCGGGCCCCGACTGGAACGCCGACACAGACTTCGACGTCCGTCTGCAGGACGTTCCCCTCACCAACCGCCGTCCGGACGTGATCGTCTACCGGGCAGAGACCATCGACCTCACGCCCACCCGCCCCGAGCACGTACTCCTGGTCGTCGAGGTGGTGTCGCCCGGCTCGGAGACCACCGACCGGATCGTGAAGGTCGACCAGTACGCCAAGGCCGGCATCCCCTTCTACTGGCGCATCGAACAGGCCGCCACCGGCGTCCCGATCGTCTACACCTACGTCCTCGACCCCGCCAGCAGAACCTACCGGGACGGCGAGGTGCTCACCGGCACCGTGAAGACCGCCGCGCCCTTCTCCGTCACCATCGACCTCGGAACCATCTGAGGGACGAAGGATTCAACCTCGACATCGGCGCTTCGCGCCGGAGGGTGACACCATTGCTGACGGCAGCCCAGGCCGTGTTGGTCACAGCACTGATCATCCCTTGACGGATTGCCTCGGGACGCCAGTGTGCCTGATCGGGCCAGCGCCATCAGGGCGGCGACGAGGTCGCCGGAGAGGTTGTCGTACCGGCTGCGCCGGGCCAGGCCGAGGGGCGGCCGGTTCGGGATGGCGATGCTGTGCTCGGCGGCGAGGTCGCGAAGCTCCTGTTCGGTCGGGTCGGCCAAGGCGACGTCCGACGGGCACGCGTCACGTTCTCGCATCCTCCCCGGGGACAGGGGCCAGGACCGAACGCGGGGGGGCCGGGCCCGACCGGGTGGATCTCCAGGTCTCCGGCTCTGTTGATCAGGCCGCGTCGTCCGATGTACACGCGCTCGGCGACGTCACGTTTGTTGAACTCACCGTAGAAGTAGAGCGCTCCGTCCACAAACTCGGCTTCCACGCGCCGCTCGGCCAGCGCGGGGGAACGGCCTCATCCGTTGTCGCCTCATGGGCCGGTGAGAGGTCCGGTCCGTGTATCAACCGCTCAGCCCGCAATGTCCGGATCCGGCCCGTCCTCAGATGCTAGGCGGCCGAGCGCCCGGTCGATGTACGCGTCGATAATCGCGCGGTGGTCGGCCAGGCTCACGTGCCGCTCCCACCGGGTGTCGTGCGCGTAGCAGTGCAGGGTGGCGTCCGCGCCGCCCTGCGGGTGGAGCGTGAGGGCTTCGACCCAAGGCTCGCAGGAGCAGGAACCGTGGCGCTCGCCGCGGAGCTCGTCCTGGACAAGCGCGCGCTGATGCCGTCGCTCGATGGTGCGTGCAGTGTCGCAGGCGGGACAGCGCATCAGGTGAGCGATTGCTCCTGGACGGAACGCGAAGGCCAGGCCGCGCCCTTCGTGTGTGTTGCAGCTGGCACAGACTGGCCCTCGGACGAAGTCGTGGTCGTGGCAGTGGTCCCAGTAATAGGCGCGCCGCGGCTGAGCACACAGGCAGCACAGGAAGTCATCCGCGCGGGCCATCTTCTTGACCCTGGCGTAGGTGCGTCCGCGCAGATGGCCGTTGTACGGGCGGTAGCGCACAGCGGTACAGGACGGGCACAGCGTCGAGTAGCCGGTTGCCGAAGAGCCCCGCCAGTGGAACCAATTAGACCAGCTCTGGGCGTGCTCCCCGCAGCGCTCGCAGCACGCGTGCTTGTCCCACAGTTCTTGGTCCATGGCCTGCCACTCGTCGAGCAACGTGACGTACGCGCGGGGAGCTACCCACTTCTTGCCCGTCCACCGAAGGACCTTCAAGGGGAGGGTTCCCGCCAGCGACGAGGTACCGCACCTTCTATGGAGCTCCTCCGCCGTCAACCCGCAGGGCAGTCCCGTGGACGGAAGCCAGAACTCTCCGGTCTTGCACGGACGCGTCTCACACCCGCAGCCGCCTTTGTCCCGGACGGCGTTGAAGGCCGCGTACCCGATCCACCCGGCGATGGTCGAGCGCCAGTTCCGGCCGTCGCCTGTGTCACGAGAGGCGAGACCGGCGTCGACCAGATCGTCGGGGTCCCAGGGCAGCTCGCGCAGAGCCTTCGCGGCTTGGCGGACCTGCCGGTCGTCCACCTGCCACTGCCCGCCTTTCTTGTACTTGATGCCACGCAACGCGGTGGCACCGACCAGTACATGCCCATGGGCGCCGAACCAGACGGACCGCAGCGGCTCGTCGGTCAACGGGACGGGGCACGCGCCCAGTTCGTCGCGAAGGATGATCTGAGCTGTCTTCAGTGTCGTCAGCATGCGCGAATGATGGCACCGCCCACTGACAGCGATATCCCGCAAAAATCCCAAAACCCGGAGAGGTCATCCTTTCGATGGAAACGAACACGAAAGGAAGTCTGAAATATTATCCCCGGAACAGATTGGCGAAGTGCGCAGCCGTGGTCGGCCACGTCGGCCAGACGCCCCCCGCCCTCCCCCGAAGCACCTCCCCCAGGGACTCCTCCCGCCACCGCGCGAGCAGTTCGTGGAAGGCGACGGCGCCGTGCGGGTAGGCGGTGGGGCCGTTGGGGCGGCCTCTGCCTTCGCGGTTGTAGTAGCCGGGGGTGCATTCGGCGTGGAACCACTCGTGGTCGGGGGCGCCTTCGGCCAGGAGGGCGAGCCAGGCGTCCTCGGTCCCGGTGGTGGGTTCGATGAGGGCGTTGCCGGCTTCGGCGGCCGCGACGAGGGCGGCGGCGTGGCGGGCCTGTTCGTCGAGGATGTGGGTGAAGTTGACGCTGCTGGCGTTCTGGAGGGAGCCCAGCTGGATCAGGTTCGGGAAGCCGTTGCTGGTGAATCCGTGGAGGGTGCGCGGGCCCCGGCGCGCCCATCTGTCCAGTAGCTCCACGCCGTTCCGGCCGCGGACGGGGAGCCTGCCGGAGTGGACGCCGGAGGCGCCGACGTCAAACCCGGTGGCGAAGATCAGGCAGTCGAGCGCGTACCGGATGCCGCCTACCACGACGCCGTCCTCGGTGACGCGCTCGATGCCGTGGGTGTCCGCGGTGTCGACGAGGGTGACGTTGTCGCGGTTGAACGCCGGGTAGTACAGGTCGGAGAAGGTGGGGCGTTTGCAGGCGTAGCGGTACCAGGGCTTGAGCTTCCGGGCCGTCTCCGGGTCGGTGACGGTCCGGTCGACGCGGGTGCGGAGTTCGTTCATCTTGGCGGCGTCGGCGGTCTCGTAGGCGGCTTCGAACGCCTTGCGGTCGCCGTGGCGCCGGAAGCTGGGCAGGAGCTTCTCCAGCAGGCCGGCCGACGCGGTCCACCGGTCCGCCACCAGGTCCTGTTCGGCGTGCTCCCCGGAGACGATGCGCAGGTAGTTCTCCCGGCGTTCGCGGGCCCAGCCCTCGTGGTCGGCGCCGACGTCCCGGGCGGTGGTGCGGCGGTTGGCGCGGACGTCCACGGTGGAGGGGGTGCGCTGGAAGACGTAGAGGTGGGCGGCGTCCTCGGCCAGCATCGGGACGGCCTGGACGGCGGTGGCGCCGGTGCCGACGATGCCCACCCGCTTGTCGGCGAGGCCGGTCATGCCGCCCCCGGGGGTGCCGCCGGTGTAGCCGTAGTCCCACCGCGAGGTGTGGAACGTGTGCCCCGCGAACTCCTCGATCCCGGGGATCCCGGGCAGCTTCGGGTCGGTGAGGGTGCCGGTGGCGGTGATGACGTACACGGCCCGGAAGGCGTCGCCGCGGTCCGTGGCCACGATCCAGGTCTCCGAGGCTTCGTCCCAGGTCAGGCCCGTGACGGCGGTGGAGAACAGTGCGTCCGCGTAGAGGTCGGCGTGGTGCGCGATCCGTACCGCGTGGCGGCGGATCTCGTCGCCGGGGGCGTACTTCCACTCCGGCACGTAGCCGGTCTCGTCGAGCATCGGCAGGTACACGTGGGACTCGATGTCGCAGTGGACGCCCGGGTACCGGTTCCAGTACCAGGTGCCCCCGAAGTCGCCGCCCTTCTCGACGATCCGGATGGACTCCACGCCCCGGCTCCGCAGGTGCGCCCCGGCGAGGATGCCGCCGAACCCGCCGCCGATCACGGCGACGTCGACGGTGTCGTGGCGGGGCTCCCGCTCGTCCGGCCCGGTGGTGTACGGGTCGGCCGCGTAGTAGCCGAACCCGGCGTCCGCGGTGCGGTACTGGGCGGCGCCGTCGGGGCGGACGCGCCGTTCGCGTTCGAGCCGGTAGCGCCGCCTCAGCGCCGCCAGTTCGTCGGGGTCCGGCAGCTGATGCACCGTCATGCGGATTCCGTTCATGGGCTGTTGGGGGGCACGGGGCGGGTGTGGTCGGCTACGGTAGCAAGTACCGGACAACACTGTCCGGTTGCAGTTCGACGGCACGGCGGTATTCGGCCAGACGGCACACCGCCCCGTTGGCGCGTACACGCTCCGGATCAGCGGAATCCTCGCGACGAACAGGAAGTGTGATCTCCCATGCAGCAGCTTTCGGCCCGTTCCCTCGCCGTGCTCGCCGCGGTCGGCACCCTGCTCCTCACCGGGTGCGGCACGGAGAGCTTCGACCCCGGGGGCACGGCGGCCTCCGCGGCCGAGGGCAGGACCGTACGGGCGCAGAAGGTCATGCGGCTGACCCGGCCGCACGCCGGGACCGGGATGACCCTGCTGGAGGGGCCCACGTTCGACGGGAACGGTGACCTGCTCGTCGTCGACGTCACCGCCCCCGCGGGCGAACCCAAGGTCATGCGGGTGGACGTCGGGAGGAAGACCTTCCGCTCGTTCCACACCGACGACCGGGGTGCCTACACCTCGGCGCAGTTCAGCCCGTACGACGGGCGGCTCTACCTCAGCGACTTCGCGCACGGCGAGATCGTGAGCCTGGCCCCCGGCGGCGGCGACCGCCGGACCTTCTTCTCCGGCGAGGTCGAGGGAGCGCGGATGAGCCCGGACGACATCGCCTTCGACCCGGAGGGCAACCTGTACGTCAGCGATTCCCGCGGGCTGTCCGAGAACGAGGCGCACGGGCGTGTGGTGCGGATCGACCGCACGGGCCGGAACGCCACGGTCCTGGCCGGGGATCTGGCCGCCCCGAACGGTATCTCGTTCGACGCGGAGTACCGCGGGCTGTGGTTCAGCGAGCTCACCGAGGACCGGATCTCCTACCTGCGCCTCGACCAGGAGGGGAAGGTCACGTCCCGGCACACCGCGATCCGGGTGGACGGCGGGATCGCGCAGACCGACTCGATCGCCGTGGACGCGGACGGCAATCTCTACCAGGGGCTGCACGGCCGGGCCGCGATGGCCGTCTACGACCGGTACGGCAAGCGGCTGGCGACGGTCGAACTCCCGCTCGGTACCAAGGGGTTGGAGTCGGCGACGAACGTGGCCATCACTCCGGGCGGGACCCGGGCCTACCTGACCGTCAGCGGCCCGGACGGCGGGTTCCTGTACGCCTTCGACGCGCTCGCGGAGGGCACCCGGCAGTCCAACGGAGGCTGACGGAGGCCGGCACCCGGACCGGCTCAGCCCTCGAAGGGGGCCACCCGCCCCACCTCGACGCCGAGCAGCCGCCAGGCGGCCAGCGCCCGGTGCTCCCTCTCCTCGCGCGTGGGGCCGGTGACGGCGGCGGAGACCATGGCGACCGCGAGCGTCAGGTCCTGCCCGGCGCCCAGCCGATCGCCGCCGGGCAGCCGGCGCCGCAGCGCGCGCTCCACGCGCCCGGACAGCCCCACCGCGTACGCGCGGACGTCGGAGCGGCCGGCCGGCCGGTCGGTGTGCAGCAGGCCGATGAACGCCGACGACTCGATCAGGTGCCAGGTCAGCACCCCGAGGACGTCCGGGAAGGCCATGGCCCCGGTCTCGGCCGCCCGCTCGATCTGCCGGACGTTCTCCTCCAGCACCGCGGCGACCGCGGCGGCCCGGTCCGGGAAGTGCCGGTAGAGCACGCCCTGCCCGACCCCGGCCCTGCGCGCGATCGCGGACAGCGGCGCCTCCAGGCCGTGCTCCGCGAAGATCTCCCGGGCGGCGGCGACCAGCGCGGCCCGGTTGCGGACGGCGGCCCTCGGCCCGTCGTTCGCGGGCCGTCGCGCGTCCTGCCCGGTCTGCTCCGTCACCCCGGCAGCGTACCGGCCGGGGGCCGTGCTCCCCGGCGTACCCGGGCCCACCCCGTTTCCGTCTCCCCGGAGCGGTCCCTCGCCTCGGCGCCCCGTTGCGGGAAGACTGGCGACGGCAAGCAGCACAGGACGTGACCGAAGGGGGACACGTATATGCGGGACAGCCATCGGGCCGAGGTGGAAGGGCTGTTGGTGCGCGCCGTCGAGGAGGAGGTGCGGCGGTCCGGTGGCCGCGCCGATGCCGGGGCGCTGACGGCGCGCGGACGGGAGGCGCTGGACACGCTGGCGGGTGCGGCGGCGGAGGAGTACGCGGCGTACGTCGGGGCGCTGGAGGCGGACGAGGCCGGGGAGCGGCCGCTGTCGGGGCGGCTCAACTGGGCGACGCTGGGAACTCCCCTGCTCGTCACCGGGGTTTCCGCGGTCGCCGCCTTCGGCGCGGACCTCGCGTTCGGCACGACGGCGGGGCCGGCGCTCGGCGCGGGTGCGGTGGTCGCGGTCGCCGGGGCCACCGCGACCGTCGCCCGGACCACCGCCTCGCACTGGCCCGCCGCCCACCGCCGGGCCGGGGCGCTCGGACAGCCGGGCGGGGCCGAGCAGTTGCGGCTCCAGTGGCTGGCGGCGCTGGAGGTACGGGGTGTGCGCCCCTTCCTCGACCAGCAGCGCATGCTCACCGCCGCCTCGCGGACCCCGGCCAAGCAGCTGCCGCAGCAGTCGCGGGCCGCGGCGGCGCCGGGCCGCCGCACGGACCGCAGCGCGGCGGCCCGTACCCGGGCGATGCTGGAGCAGTCGTTCGGTCATCTCCCCTCGTCCGACGGGGCGTTCGCGGGGCGGCGGGCCGAGCTGGAGCAGATCGGGAGGTGGGTGCGCGAGGCCCGTGCGGCGACGGAGACCAAGCCGACCGTCGTCGTCCTGCACGGCGCGCCCGGTTCGGGGCGGACCGCGCTCGCCGTGCGGGCCGCGCACGGTCTGAAGGACCTGTTCCGGGGCGCCTGCGTGGTGGATCTGCGCGGCGACAGCGCCGGGGAGACGCCGCTGCCGACCCGGGACGCGCTGCTGCATCTGCTGAACCGGCTGGGCGCCCCCCGTGAGCAGCTGCTCTTCCGGGACGGCGGGTCCGGCCGCTCCGGCGCGGGACCGTCGTCCCGGGGCCCGGCGGAACAGCAGGTCCGGCGGCTGGGCGAGCTGTACGACCAGCATCTGGCCGGCACCCCCGTGGTGGTGGTGCTGGACGACGCCGCCGATGTGGCGCAGGTGTGCGCCCTGGTGCCCGAGCGTTCGGACAGCCTGGTGCTGGTCACCGCCCGCGAGCCGCTGGAGCTGCCCGCCGACCTGCCGGCCCGGGTGCACCGGCTGGCGGTCGGCCCGCTCGACGCGGTGGGCGCGGAGGAGCTGCTGCGCGAGGCGGCCGGGGCGCCGCAGGAGGGCCCGTACGACTCGCGGGGGACGGACGACGTCGCCGAGCTGTGCGGCGGGCTGCCGCTGGCGCTGCGGATCGCGGGCTCCTCGCTCGGTACGCGCAGCCCCGGCTCGCTCGCCACGGACCTCGCCGAGTACCAGCGGGTCCAGCCGGTGGAGCGGGCGTTGTGGCTGCGCTACACCGACCAGTCCGAGCAGGCGCGGCGGCTGCTGCGCCGGCTCGCGCTGGCCGGCCGGGCCAGTCTGGGGACGGCCGCGGCGGCGGCGCTGCTGGCCGCCGACGAGCAGGAGGCCGAGCGGCTGCTGGGCGAGCTGGCCGGGGCCGGGCTGCTGAGCCGGGTGCGGGGCTCGCGCTACCGGCTGCACGATCTGGTGCGGACCTTCGCCCTGGCCCGGCTGCGGGACGAGGAGGAGCCGGCGGAGCGCACCGCCGCGCAGGAGCGGCTGATCCGCAACTACGCGGATCTGGCCGGTGCGGTGATCCGCATGGTGGACGGCAAGATGTCGACCCGGGCCGGCCAGTTCGGCTCGCACGGCTTCAACTCGCTGGACGCGGCGCTGGGCTGGCTGGACCACGAGACGAGCTTCATCACCTCCGCGCTGCGCCACGCCGAGGGCGTCGACCAGCGGGCGGTGCTGGATCTGCTGGGCGCGCTCTGCGACTACTGCCTGCTGCGCGGCGACCTCTACCGGCTGGGCGAGATCAGTGAGCTGACCCAGGCGGTGGACAAGGGGCTGCTGGAGCGGTCGGTGCAGTGGCGTACCGGGATCGCGGCGCGCCAGCTCGGCGAGCTGGACAAGGCCCGGACGACCCTGTCGTCGGTGGTCGGCCTCTACCGGGAGGCGGAGAACGACGCGGGTACGGCGCTGGCGCTCTGCTCGCTCGGGATCACTCTGCACCACCAGGGCAATCTGACCGAGGCGGCGGCCCGGCTGCGGGAGGCGATCGAGCTCCAGTCCTCGCCGGAGCAGGCGGAGGACCGGGCGTGGTCGATGCACGCGCTGGCGGCCGTGGAGCGGGACCGGGCCCGGATCTCCGAGGCGCTGGCCCTGCTGGACGAGGCGCTGGTGCTGCACCAGGAGGGCGAGTCGCTGCACGGCGAGGCGTGGACCCGGTTCCAGCTCGGTCAGACGCTGCTGGTGATGGGCCGCCTGACCCGGGCCGAGGACGCGCTGCGCGAGGCACTGGAGCTGTACGGCCGTACCCGGGACGAGCGGGGCGAGGCGTGGGCGCTGACCCAGCTGGCCCGCGCCCGGCTGCTGGACGGCGACCCGGCCGAGGCGGTGGAGCGGCTGGAGGCGGCGCTGGCCCGGCACCGGGACAACGAGGACGCGCGCGGTGAGGCGTGGACGCTGTTCTACCTGGGCCAGGCGCTGGAGGAGGAGGGCGACACCGACGGGGCGGTCCGGCAGCTGGAGCGGGCCCGCACGATGTTCTCCCGGATGCGGGACGGGTACGGGCTGGCGTGCGCCCGCCACCACTCGGGCCGGGTCACCCGGGACCAGCGGGCCGCCCGGACCGGGAACCTCCGCAACTCCGGCTTCGCCCGCCAGCTGCTGACGGACGCCCGCGCCGACTTCCGGCGCATCGGGGTCGCCCACGGCGAGGCGTGGACGTGCCTGGAGCTGGCGTTGATCGACGCGGGCAACGACCGGGCCGGCCAGGCGCTGGAGCTGTGCGGCGAGGCGGTGGAGCTGTTCGGCTCGTACGAGGACGCGCGGGGCGCGGACTGGGCCCGATTCCTGCGGTGCACGCTGCTGCCCTACGCGTCGCCGGGCGGCAGCGAGGTGGGCACGGTGGTGGCCCAGCAGGAGCTGGCGGAGCTGCTGGGGGCCGGGCACCCGGCGCGCGACGGCAAGCTGACCGACTGCGCCGAGGCCTTCACGGTCGTGCTGGACCGGGGCGTCGACCTGGAGGACGGCTGGCAGGCGTGGCGTCTGGGCATGACTCCGTCGCACCACGCCCGGGACGTCATGGGCGTGCCGCTGCCGGCCGCGTACAGCGCCTGAGGCGCGGCGTACGGCCACCCGCCAGCAGGTGCGACGGGCGTGGCGGGGCGGCCCCGGTACCGGAAGGGTCCCGGGGCCGCCCGCCGGGTGCTACTTCCCCTTGGCCGGGCCCGCCCCCGCGGCGGCCTCGGCCGGCACCGCGTCCGGGTCCGGGGCCTCCTCGAAGTCGACCCTGCCCATGTGCCGGTTCATGGACTTCATCAGCAGCCACACGCCCACGGCGAGCGCCGCGAAGACGATGAAGCCGAGAACACCGGGGGTCACCTTGTTCTTGTCGAGCTCGGCGGCAAGCGGAACGAGATCGGTCAGTGCCTGGGTCGCGTACATATCAGGCATTGTCGCGGATGCCCGCGAAGAGGTCGCTCTCGGGGAGGGAGGTATCGACGAGGGACTTCGCCAGCTCGTACTCCTCGGTCGGCCAGACCTCCTTCTGGATGTCCATCGGCACCCGGAACCAGCCGCCGTCCGGGTCGATCTGCGTGGCGTGCGCGATCAGCGCCTTGTCGCGGATCTCGAAGAAGTCCGCGCACGGGACGTGCGTGGTCAGCGTGCGCTCGTCGCGCTCGAACTCCTTCCAGCGCTTCAGCCAGTCCCCGTACGGCGACTCCAGGCCGCGGGCCAGCAGCGCCTCGTGCAGCGCGACCGTGCGCGGCCGGTTGAAGCCCTGGTTGTAGTAGAGCTTCCGCGGCTGCCAGACGGGGCCGAACTCCGCCTCGGGGAACCGCTCGGCGTCCGCCGCACCGTCGAACGCGATCATCGTGATCTTGTGGGTCATGATGTGGTCGGGGTGCGGGTACCCCCCGTTCTCGTCGTACGTCGTGATGACCTGCGGACGGAACGTACGGATGCTGCGGACGAGGCGGGCCGCGGCCACCTGCTCGTCCTCCAGTGCGAAGCAGCCCTCGGGAAGCGGCGGCAACGGGTCACCCTCGGGCAGGCCGGAGTCGACGAAGCCGAGCCACTCCTGCTCGACGCCCAGGATCCCCCGGGCCTCGTCCATCTCCTTGCGGCGCACCTCGTGGATGTTCTCCTCGATGTACGGGTCGCCCTGGAGCTTCGGGTTGAGGATGGAGCCGCGTTCGCCTCCCGTGCAGGTCACCACCAGCACGTCCACCCCCTCGGACACATACTTCGCCATGGTGGCCGCGCCCTTGCTCGACTCGTCGTCGGGGTGGGCGTGGACGGCCATCAGTCGCAGCTGCTCGGTCAAGACTCGATCCTCAGTGATTCGGCATGTGGGCAGGCTTCTATAGTGACCGAACCGGGGGGTGGAAAATTCCTCGATCCCCGGGACGGGGATCCCCGGTACAGGAGGAGCGATCATGACCGCGGTACGCGAGACGACGGTGGAGAACCGCTACGGCCGTTCCGCGGACCAGCAGGCGGACCGCAAGCTCAGGATCGTCGGCTCGGTGCTGGGCGTCGTCCTCCTCGGCGTGGTCGGCTGGATCGGCTACGACTACGTCGCCGGCCAGGGCATCAGCGCCGAGGTGATCAAGCGCAAGGTCGTCTCGGACCAGCAGGTGGACGTCCACCTCGAAGTCCGCAAGGACAAGGACGCCAAGGGCTACTGCACGCTGCGCGCCCAGCACCGGGACGGCAGCGACGTGGCCCGCAAGGACTTCCGGTTCGACGAGCGCACCGACCGGATCGACGAGGTCCTCACCCTGCGGACGACGGCCAGGGCGACCAGCGTGGAACTGCTGGGCTGCACGGCCGACGGCGGGGCGGCACAGTGACCGGAGCACCGACGCGCACGCACCGTGACTGAACGGTCGTTTCCGTCCTGACCTGCACGGACACGGTCCGGACGCTTTACCTTCTCCCCCTTTTCCTGGGGAATTGTTAGGCTCGTGGTTTCGCCCACCCGTCGTGGCACATGCTTACGGGTAGGGCGATGCTTTGTATTCCCAGTACCGACGAGGAGCACCCTGTGACCCAGACCAGCGAAAACGTCACCTGGCTCACGCAGGAGGCGTACAACCAGCTCAAGGCCGAGCTGGAGTACCTGTCTGGTCCCGCGCGCACGGAGATCGCCGTAAAGATCGCGGCGGCCCGTGAGGAGGGCGACCTGCGCGAGAACGGCGGGTACCACGCGGCCAAGGAGGAGCAGGGCAAGATGGAGCTCCGGGTGCGCCAGCTCACCCAGCTCCTGGAGCACGCGAAGGTCGGCGAGGCGCCGGCCGACGACGGCGTGGTCGAGCCCGGCATGGTCGTGACGATCGCCTTCGACGGCGACCCGGACGACACGCTGACCTTCCTGCTGGCCTCCCGCGAGTACGCGAGCTCGGACATCGAGACGTACTCCCCGCAGTCGCCGCTCGGCACCGGCGTCAACGGCAAGCGGATGGGCGACGACGCCGAGTACGAGCTGCCGAACGGCCGGATGGCCATGGTGAAGATCCTCTCGGCGAAGCCCTACACCGGCTGATCCGGCCCCGCGCCGATCCCCGGAGCCCCCGGCCCGTACGCGTGTACGCCGGCCGGGGGCTCCCGCGTGTCCGCCCACGGGGCGGGGCCCGGCCGGTCAGTCCATCACCAGGTATCCCGCCTCGCGCAGCGCGCCGGAGACCTCCGCGCAGTGCTCGGGGCCCTTCGTCTCCAGTTGGAGCTCGACCTCGACCTCGGTGAGCCCGAGGCGGGGGTCGGTCCGTACGTGGCCGATGTCGAGCACGTTGGCGTCGACCGCCGAGAGCACGGACAGCAGCGTGGCCAGGGCGCCGGGGCGGTCGGTGAGCCGCAGCCGCAGGCTCAGGTAGCGCCCGGCCGCCACCATGCCGTGGGTGAGGACGCGCTGCATCAGCAGCGGGTCGACGTTGCCGCCGGAGAGCACCGCGACCACCGGCCCGTGGAACGCCCCCGGATCGCCCAGCAGGGCCGCGACCGGGCTCGCCCCGGCCGGCTCCACCACCAGCTTGGCCCGCTCCAGGCAGAGCAGCAGCGCGCTGGACAGCTCGTCCTCGGAAACCGTGCGCACCTCGTCGACCAGGTCCCTGACCAGCTCGAACGGTACGTCGCCGGGGCGGCCCACCTTGATCCCGTCGGCCATCGTGTGCGGCTCGTCGATCGAGACCGGGCGCCCGACGGCCAGCGAGGGCGGGTAGCAGGCCGCGCCCTCCGCCTGGACCCCGACGATCCGTACGTCGGGCCGGACCGCCTTGACCGCCACCGCGATGCCCGCCGCCAGACCGCCGCCGCCGATCCCCACGACGATGGTCCGCACCTCGGGGCACTGTTCGAGGATCTCCAGGCCGACCGTGCCCTGTCCGGCGATGATGTCCGGGTGGTCGAAGGGGTGGATGAAGACCGCGCCGGTCCGTTGCGCGTACTCCTGCGCGGCGGCCAGCGTCTCGTCGACGACATGCCCCTGGAGCCGGACCCGGGCCCCGTACTGGCGGGTGGCGGCCACCTTCGGCAGCGGCGCCCCGACCGGCATGAAGACGGTGGACTCGACGCCGAGCAGCGAGGAGGCGAGGGCGACGCCCTGCGCGTGGTTCCCGGCGCTCGCGGCGACGACCCCGGCCGCCCGCTCCACCGGGGACAGGCCCGCGATTCGCACGTAAGCGCCGCGCAGCTTGAACGAGCCGGTCCGCTGGAGGTTCTCGCACTTGAGGTGGACGGGCGCGCCGACCAGTTCGCCGAGGTGGCGGCTGTTCTCCAGGGGCGTCGTCCGGGCCACCCCGGAGAGCATCTTCTGCGCCCCCCGGACGTCGTCGAGGATCACCGGAGGGAAGTGGCCGGTCACGCGCAGGTTCATACCTCAAGTCTCGCAGCCCCGACGGCGCATTCCGGCCGCCCGGTCCCGCGTGCGGCCGCGCCCTGAACCGTTGTCCACGGGTTTGTGCAGCACTGGTACGCGTTGCCCGGTGGCCGCGTACTCTGTCCCCCACCCACCCGACACCGTACGGAGAGAGTTCCCGGCCATGCCCACTCAGGACGCCCCCGAACCCTCGGGTTCCGATCGCGTACTCGACGCCCTGCAGCACCAGGTCGCGGTCTTCGCCCGCCGTGCCGAACAGACCCGTCTCGGCGGTGTCGGACAGGTACGCAACTCCATGGACCGGGCCGCGTATCTGCTGCTCAACCGGCTGGACCGGGAGGGCCCGATGGGCGTGAAGGCGCTCGCCGCGGGCATGGGGATCGATTCCTCGACCGTGACCCGGCAGGTCGCGCCGCTCGTCGACACCGGTCTGGTCAAGCGGACCTCGCATCCGGAGGACGGCCGGGCCGTGGTGCTCCAGCTGTCGCCGCGCGGCCTGGCCCGGCTGGACGAGGTCCGCGACTCCCGGCGCGAGCTGATGACGCAGGTGACGGGCGACTGGACGGACGAGGAGCGCGACACGTTCTGCGCGCTCCTCACCCGGTTCAACGTCGCGCTGGCCACCCGGCAGGCCGCGCACCAGGCCCAGTCGGCCAACTGACACCGACGGGCCTCCGGCCGGCCCGATGGGCGGACGGAGGCACCGCGACCGTTTCCGGCTGTTGCACACCTCTTGACCCGGGCCCTCGCGGCGGGCTCGTATGTGGACTGTGCGAGAGCGCCAGACGGGCCGGGAGCGGCGCCGCGCCCAGGAGTTCGAGACCTTCGTCGGGGGCGCGGCCGGCCGCCTGCTGCACACCGCCACACTCCTGACCGCCGAACCGATGCGGCCCCCGGGCGCCAATCCCCGGGCCCAGCGGCTGCTGACGGCCGCCCTGGCGCGGACGTACGCGCGCTGGGAGCGGCTGCGCGGCGAGGATCCGTACGACCGCACCCGGCGCGAGCTGGCCGTCCGGTTCTCCCGCGAGATGTGGCGCCACCAGCGGCCGCGCGGCGGGGTGCTGGAGATGCTGACGCCGCTGGAGCGCCTGGTGCTGGTGCTGCGCCTGTACGAGGGGGTCGCGGAGGAGCAGGCCGCGGCGCTGCTCGGGGTGCCGGTGGAGCGGGTGCGGGCGCTCTGCCACCGTTCGGTGGCCACGATGCGCGGCACCCGGCCGCCCACGGCGCGGCGGGGTCTGCCCGGCCTGCCGGGGGCGGCGCGGTGAGCCGGACCGCCGACCGTGAGGAGCAGGTCCGGCGGATGCTGGACGGCCCGCATCCGCAGGTGCCCGCGGAGCTGTCCCGGCGCGCGGCGGAGCGGGGCGGCCGGCTGCTGCGGCGCCGGCTGTTCGTCCGCCGGCTGATGACGCTGGTGGTGTGCGTGGCGGTGGTCGCGTTCGCGGTCTGGGCGGCGCGGACGCATCCGTGGGAGGTGCCCCCGGCCGAGACGACCCCGCTGGACGGCTGGTGAGCGCTCCCGGGCGGGCCCCTGGGGCGTGTTTCGAAAGTGGCGTCGTCTGCCCGGAGGGCAGGCCCGGGGGTGTCCGGTGCGTGCGATCGCAAGGCGGAGGGTCGCCCCGATACTGGATGTATCGGGGCGATCCCGACAACGCGGCGAGCGTGCGTGCCGGACGCCCCCGGGCAGACGGGACTTTCGAAACACGCCCTAGCCGAGCGCCTGCGTCAGGTCGGCGAGCAGGTCGTCGGCGTTCTCGATGCCGACGGAGACGCGGACGAGGTCGGCCGGCACCTCCAGCGGGGAGCCCGCCGCCGAGGCGTGCGTCATCCGGCCCGGGTGCTCGACCAGCGACTCGACCCCGCCCAGCGACTCACCGAGGGTGAACAGCTTGGCCCGGTTGCAGACCTCGACGGCCGCCTCCTCGCCGCCCTGGACCCGGAACGAGACCATGCCGCCGAACGCCTTCATCTGCTTGGCGGCGATCTCGTGGCCCGGGTGCTCGGGCAGGCCCGGGTAGAGGACCTGGGTCACCTTGGGGTGCCGGGTCAGCAGGTCGGCGACCTTGGTGGCGTTCTCGCTGTGCCGGTCCATGCGGACGGCGAGGGTCTTGATGCCGCGCAGCACCAGCCAGGCGTCGAAGGGCCCGGCAACCGCGCCCATCGCGTTCTGGTGGTACGCCAGCTCCTCCGCCAGGTCGGCGTCGTCGGTGATCAGCGCGCCGCCGACGACGTCCGAGTGGCCGCCCATGTACTTGGTGGTGGAGTGCACCACCACGTCGGCGCCCAGCGCCAGGGGCTGCTGGAGGTAGGGGCTGGCGAAGGTGTTGTCGACGACGAGCCTGGCCCCGGCGGCGCGGGCCACCTGGGCGACCGCGGCGATGTCGGTGATGCCGAGCAGCGGGTTGGACGGGGTCTCCACCCAGATCGCCTTGGTGCGCGGGGTGACGGCCGCCCGGACCGCCGCCACGTCCGAGGTGTCGGCGACGGAGAACTCCACGCCCCACCGCGAGACGACCTTGGCGAACAGCCGGAACGTGCCGCCGTACGCGTCGTTCGGGATGACCACGTGGTCGCCCGGGGTCAGCAGCGTGCGGAGCAGGCAGTCCTCGGCGGCGAGCCCGGAGGCGAAGGCGAGCCCGCGGCGGCCGCCCTCCAGGGCCGCGAGGTTCTCCTCCAGGGCGGTACGGGTCGGGTTGGCGCTGCGGCTGTACTCGTAGCCGCCGCGCAGGCCGCCCACGCCGTCCTGCTTGTACGTCGACACCTGGTAGATCGGCGGAACGACGGCCCCGGTCAGGGGATCGGCGGTGTTGCCCGCGTGGATGGCGAGGGTTTCGAAGCTGTGCTGATCACTCATGGGGCCCGAGCGTAGTTCGTCGTGAGGGTGCTCACAGGGCTACTCGGCCGTCCGGTGACAATGGGTGCATGGAGATTCTCTGGTTCCTGATCGCCCTGTGCATGCTCGCCGCGGTCGTCGGCCCCTTCGCGCTGCGCCGCCGGGGCGGAATCCGCCAGGTCGCGCCCGGTTCGCCGGACGCCGCGGACCCGGAGGACTACGGCTTCGTCCGGCAGGAAGAGCTGGACGTCCGGCTGCCCGGCCCGGACCAGGATCTTCTCGACGTGCTCGATGTCGTGCAGCGCACCCAGGACTGGCGGGCGGCCTCGCAGCTGCTGGCCGGTACGCCGAAGGAGGGCGAGGTGCGGTGGCAGCGGGTGCAGGCGTTCGCCGGTGCGGCCTCGCTGGAGCTGGCGCAGCGGCCCGGGGTGGGCGGTGCCTGGCTGCGGACGTGGCGGGCCGAGGCACCGAAGGACGCGGGCGGCGCGGCGGTGCACGCGGAGTTCCTGGTGCAGCAGGCGTGGCGCTCGTCGACGGCGGGTACGGACGACTTCCGGATCATCCTGGAGGAGGCCCGTACGGTCTGCGGCGAGGCGGCTCTGCTGGCGCCCGGCGACCCGATCCCGTACATCGTGGAGCTCGCGGTGGGGCGCGGACTGGGCTACTCCGGCGAGGAGTTCGACCGGCTCTGGGCGAAGGTGATCGACCGTGCCCCGGCGCACATGGGCGCGCACATCGCGGCGCTGCACTACTGGTGCGAGAAGTGGCACGGCTCGCGCGAGGACGCCGACCGGTTCGCCACTGCGGCGGCCGCCCGCGCCCCGCAGGGCTCGCTGCTGGCGGCGCTGCCGCTCTTCGCGGTGTACGAGCATCTGCCCGAGGTCAATCTGGTGCAGGGCTTCTACCGGGGCGTGGTGGTGACCAAGGCGGTCGAGGGTGCGCTGTTCGCGGTGCACGCGGCCCGTCCGGACGATCCGATGCTCGCGCACGTACGCCATCTGCTGGTCCTGTTCCTGGTACGGATGGAGCGCTGGGCGGAGGCGATGAACCAGTTCGTCCGCATCGACGGTCACGTGGGCGCGCTGCCGTGGACGCAGGACGCGGACCCGGCCGCCGAGTACGCGGTCTACCGGGCGCTGGCGGTGGCCGGCTACGAGGCGAACGGCGGCAGCGCGGCGACGCTGCCCCGGTAGGCGGTGCCGGGGTCGGCCGGGCGGGCCCGGCCGGAATCCTCCGCGCCCCCGGCACGTTGTAGAGACCGCAGACCCGTCCCAGGAGGAGCCCCGCATGTTCCCGCACCGCCGCAACCCTCAGCTCCCCACCCGCGAGGAGGCCCTGAGGGGCCGCCCGGTCCCCGAGTTCACCGTCCCGTCCCGCCACACGGTCCTCGGCAACCCGCTGCTGGGCCCGTACCCCGAGGGCCTGGAGGTCGCGGACTTCGCGCTGGGCTGTTTCTGGGGCGCCGAGCGCAAGTTCTGGCAGACGGAGGGCGTCTGGACGACCCTCGCCGGCTACCAGGGCGGCTACACCGAGAACCCCGCGTACGAGGAGGTCTGCTCGGGCCTGACCGGCCACACGGAGGCGGTCCGCGTGGTCTTCGACCCGGAGGTGGTGTCGTACGCGGAGCTGCTGAAGCTGTTCTGGGAGTCCCACGACCCGACCCAGGGCTTCCGCCAGGGCAACGACGTGGGCACCCAGTACCGCTCTGCGATCCACACCCACTCCCCCGAGCAGCAGACCGCCGCGCTCGCCTCCCGCGACGCGTACCAGAAGGTCCTGACCGCCGCCGGCCACGCGACGATCACCACGGAGATCCTCCCCGCCGAGGACTGCCCCTTCTGGCCCGCCGAGCCGTACCACCAGCAGTACCTCGACAAGAACCCGGGCGGCTACTGCGGCATCGGCGGCACGGGCCTCTCCTGCCCGATCGGGGTGGCCCCCGCGGAGGGCTGATGCGGATGGCTGCTGGGGCTGGTCCGAGTCAGAGGCAACTGAATGAGAACAGCCTCATCGCTCGATAAAGCCCCAGGTCAATAAGTGTGGTCCCCGCGTGTGCGGGGGTGGTCCGGGCCAGTACACCCTCCTCTTCATGCACTCGCCGTGGTCCCCGCGATCGCGGGGGTTCGGCAGGCTGCCTGTGGCTGGGTCTCGCAGAGTTCGACCGCACCGTTCTTGAGGTCGCGAATCGGTAGCGGAGTATGGACGGGTCTCCGTGTGGTGGTGGTCAGCCTTGCCGGCGGAAGTCCAGCATGGAGAAGACCTTGTCGTAGCGGTGGTCGCCGACGGCGACGAAGTCGGGCAGGCGGCCGTACTCGGTGAAGCCCAGCGACCGGTAGAGGTCCAGGGCGCGGGTGTTGTCGCCACGGGCGTCCAGGGTGAGGACCTCGATACCTGATTCCCGGGCATCGGCGATCAAGGCAGCGGTCAGCGCCCGACCGATGCCGCGGCCGTGGGCGGCGGCGGCCACCGCGATCTTCTCCAGATCGGCGTGCGGCCGATGGGTCGGTCGGCTGTAGCGGAGCCAGTACCCCAGCCCGACGAGTCGGCGGTCGAGGTAGGCGACACGCAGCGACGCGTCCCCGGCCCGCGCCGCGGAGACGACGTGGCCGAGAAGTTCTGCCACCTCGTCCAGCGAGGGTGGCTCGACCCAGCCCAGTGCGGCACCTCCGCCGACCAGGTCCGCCAGAATCTGGTGGGCCGACTCCGCGAACCGGGCTTCCAGTTCCGGGTCGGAAGTCAGCTCCATCGCGTCGAAGATGACGGGTTCGGTGGTGGCACCGCTTGTATCTGCCGGATTCATGACCGGCAGCCTAAGGGTTTGGCCACCGTCCACCGGGCGAGGGCCGCATCCTTCGTCCGGGGGGTTTGGCGCCGCGGCGCTTCCGGGCGGCTGCCCGCAGCACCAACACTGTCGCTGTTCGTAGCCGTTCGACAGCAAAGGGCTGTGAAAAAGAAATGCGCACCACACTTCGGGGTACCAGCCGTGTCCTCGCGCTCGCTCTCGGCGCCGTGGCATCCCTGACCGTCCTGTCCGGCACCGCCTCGGCTGCCGACATCGACGCACCGTACGCCCGTGCCGCCGCGAAGGTCTCCGCCGACGCCGGTCTTCTGGGGACCAAGAACGTCCAGTCGGTGGCCCGGGGCACGGGCGTCGGCACCTACTGCGTCAAGGTCGAGTCCCGTGCCGTGAGCGACCTCTCCAACGCTGCGATCCTCGCCACCCTCAACAACTTCCGGGGCGAGATCACCGCCATCGGTGCGCCGCACGCCTACTGCGGCAACGCTGCCAACACCATCACCGTCGTCACCAGCGACAGCGCCGGCAAGGCGGCTGACCGGCCGTTCACCGTGGCCGTCCTGTAGACCGTGAGCGTGGCCGCCGCACGCGGCCGCGCTGCCCCTCCTGGTGCCCGTCTGCCCCACCCGGCCGGCGGGCACTTCTCATGGGCGCGGCATCAGTGTCGTGCCCGGTACCAGGCCACTCGTTCGGCGGTCATGGACGAGGCGATGGCATGAACGTCACCGAGGCGGGCGTCGCCGCGGCGGCGGCCGGTTCGGCCGTGGGCCCGGAACACCAGGACGGATACCCCGGACCCCGGTTGCCAGTGCAGGCTGTAGGACGGGGCGTTGGGGTTCGGAACGTCCTCCAGGTGTACGCCGCGTCTCCCCAGGAGCCGTTCCAGTCTGTCGTACCGGAGGTGGCGGTCGAAGCGGCCGTACTGTTCACGGATCGCCCGGTTGACCGTGGAGCCGCCCAGGGTCGCGAGCCGGTGTGTCTGCAGGGTGAAGTGGAGCCCCGCCCACGGGTGGTCGGGCGACTCCCTGCACCAGAAGAACTCGGCCATTCCGTAGTCCCGCCACATGCTGTGCTCGCCAACGGAGTTCTCGGCGGAGTCGGGGCCCAGGATCGCGGTGACCTGCTCGGGGCTGTCCGTCGGCCCGGCGCCGAGAACGGTTCCGGTGGTGACCACGTCCACGTAGAACGCGAGGGAGTGCGGAGTCAACTCATCTGCTCCTCTGGCTGTTTGATGGACGCCGGATGGGTACGGGCGGATGCTCATCCTGAGCCGTCTCCCGGGCCGGTGGCGAACCGGGCACCGGCCGTCGCGCCGACCGCCGAGCGACAGTTGACCGTGGATGGCAGCACCGCAAAAGCCCGACCGGCTCAGGACCCCAGTCCACACCGTGCTTGGCGCGGGCGGGCCTCGATCGCGCCGTTCCCGCCCCGGGCCTGGAGATTGGAGGGCAACTGTCACATTTTTCTCAGGGGGTGGGGTCGGGCTCGCGGCAGGGGCGGCAGAGTCCGTCGCGGAAGGCCTCGGGCCTTCCCGGTACGCCGCACTCGGTGCACTCCGGCATCACACGACGCACCGGGGCCTCCGCCGGTGCGGGCGGGGCAGGGGTCGCGGGCAGGCTCGGGGGGAGTTTGTCCCGGAGACGGCGGCGCACCAGGCCGAAGGGGGAGCCGACCGTGTCGGGAAGCCCGGCGGTCAGGACCCGGGTCAGATAATCGGCGTCCACACCCCGCGCGAACCACCCGGCCGCCAGCCCCTCCAACGCCGCACAGTCCGCCGCCGAGAGAGCCAGCCGGGAGTCCGTACGACCGAGCCGCGCCAGCGCCGCGAACGCGGGCGAGGGAGCGTCACCCCGCGGCTGCGGCTGCGGCTGCGGCTGAACCGGTACCTCCGGCTCCGCGACGCGCTGCCGCGGGACCTGCGCGGCGGGCACGGGAACGGAAGCAGAAGCAGGGGCAGGGGCAGGGGCAGGGGCAGGGGCAGGGGCAGGGGGATCGGACTGGGTAGCACGGCGGTTCTGGTCGGCGAGGAAGGTGGTCCACCACTCGTTGTCGTGGGCGACCCGCGACCAGAACGTACGCGTGACCCAGCGGACCTGCCCGTTCTCGATGCTCACGCAACGCCCCCGGCGCAGGTGACCGGCCACACTCAGGGCCCGTAACGCGCTGCCCACCGCCATCTGCCCGTACAACGGCAGCGACTTCGCAAGGGACTTGATGTCCATCGCCGCACCCTCCGCCAACGCCTCCACATAGCCCGCGACATGCCGCTCACGGACCGGCAGCGACGCGAAATCAGCTTCCTGCGGCGGGCGTTCCGTCGGAACGGAACGCTTCCCGTAACCAGGATTCGCCCTCGGCGGGAGAACGCGCGGAGCTGCGGACGCACAACGGTCGGGGATAAACTCGGCTACAGCCAAGGGATCGTCTTTCTGTTTTGGTTTGGGAGATCTTGCGGTCAGACCCCGGCCGGTGCTCTAACACCGCGTCGGGGTCGATTCGTTCGCACCGTAAGCGGGCGCGACTCTGCGCCGCAACTCGATCACGATTAGTCATACTTGCTGGCCGTGACGGGTACGGGAGGGCGGGGAGGTTTCCCCAACCCACCCAGGAAACCAACCGCTTGGAACACACCGCTCGAATCCCGAAGCCCGAATCCCGGCCCCCGGATCCCGAAGCTCAAGCCCCGGGCCCGCACCCGTCTCCGCGCCCACGAAAGAGTGAACCGCCCCCTCCCGAAGCTCGGAACTCGGAACTCGACACCCGGGACCCGGAACCCGAGCCCCGGGCAGCCGGGACGTCCCGCACCGCGCGAGCGCCCCCGATACGACCGGTCGAGTGCAGCGGGTGGCCCGGCCGATGCCCGGCGGAGGCGGCAAGGAGGCACCGAACCCCGGCATTCGTGCTGGTCAGAGCCGCTTCGGGCAGACATTTCAAAGGTCCGGGGCGACTGACACGCCCAATATGACGACATACAGTAACTATTGATATACGGAACGTAACTTCTGTTGCGGGTGGAGACGCCCACCGCGAAATTCGCGGATTCCGCCGCCCCGGCCGGTGCTCGACGCCGGGGTCGGCCCGTTCCTCTGCGCGCCCGGCATGTCCGGGCGGCCAGTCCCTTGGAGAGACGAGAGATGACGATCCGTTTCCCGCGCCCCGGAAGACTCGCCCGCGCCGCCGCCTCGGCCATCGCCGCCGTGGCCGTCGCCCTGCTGCCCGGCTCGGCGAGCGCCAACGCCGCCGCCACCTATCTGCCGCCCGGCGTGGTCAAGCTGCAGGACAGCGAGCCCTGCCCGCCCGCCACGCTCTGCCTCTACCGCGACTACAACAACCGGGGCCCGGCCTACGGCATCGGGGCGGGCCACCCCGTCGACCTGCGCGAGCTGCCCATGAGTGGCGGCGTCCACGGGTCCAGTGCGGCCAATGAGATCTCGTCGTGGGTGAACCACACCAACCACCTCGCCCTGCTCATCGACACGGACAGCGACACCATCCGCCCGCTCTTCCCCCACCAGTCACTCCAGGAGCCGCCGCAGACGAACGACACGGTCGACATCGTCGGCTGGGCGTAGCCGCCGCCAGAAGCGTCTCCTGGGCCGTGGCCGTCTCCCCTCAGCGGGTGGCGGCCACGGCCGCGACGTATGCGGCGCGCCGCACGTCCCCGTCGGCAAGGATGGGGCCATGACAAGCGAAGAGCGCGGCGTTCCGGCCGCACTGGCGGGGCGGCCCTGGTACACGGCCAATGAGGTCCTGGCGTTCCTCGTCGAGCTGGCGGCGCTGGGCGCGCTGGCCTGGTGGGGAGTGGCCGCCGGGGAGGGGGTGGCGGCCCGGGTGCTGCTGGGGGTCGGGGCTCCGGTCGTCGCCGCCGTCGTGTGGGGGCTGTTCGCCGCGCCCAGGGCCCGGTTCCGGCCGCCGTTGGCGGGGGTGCTGCTGGTCAAGGCGGTGGTGCTCGGCAGCGGGGCGTACGCGGTGCACGCCGTGGGGCACCCGGTGGCGGCGGTGTGCTTCGCCGTGGTGGTCGTCGTCAACACCGGTCTGGCGGAGGGCTTCCGGCGGCGGACCGGATACCTCGCCTGACCCGCGCGCCGCCCCGTACCCGCGACGGGGACGCCCCGGGCCCGGCCGCACGAGGTCGGCGGCCGGGCCCGGGGCGTCGGAAGGTGGCGGGTTCGGTCAGATCAGGCCCTGGGCCAGCATCGCGTCCGCGACCAGCTCGAATCCGGCGATGTTCGCGCCGACCACGTAGTTGCCGGGGCTGCCGTAGCGCTCCGCCGTGGTGTAGCAGGAGTCGTGGATGTGGCGCATGATCTGCGCGAGGCGCTCCTCCGTGTGGGCGAAGCTCCACGAGTCGCGGGAGGCGTTCTGCTGCATCTCCAGGGCGCTGGTGGCCACCCCGCCCGCGTTGGCGGCCTTGCCCGGGGCGAAGGCCACGCCCGCCTCCTGGAGGACGCGCACCGCCTCCGGGGTGGTCGGCATGTTGGCGCCCTCGGCGACCGCCTTCACCCCGTTGCGCACCAGGGCGACGGCGTCGGCCTCGTGCAGCTCGTTCTGGGTGGCGCAGGGCAGCGCCACGTCGACGGGGACGTTCCAGACGCCGGTTCCCTCGACGTACGTGGCCTGGCTGCCCCGGCGCTCCGCGTACTCGGAGATCCGGCCGCGCCCGGCCTCCTTGATCTCCTTGAGGAGGGCCAGGTCGACACCCTTCTCGTCCACGACGTAGCCGTTGGAGTCGGAGCAGGTGACCACGGTCGCGCCGAGCTGCTGGGCCTTCTCGATCGCGTAGATCGCGACGTTGCCCGAGCCCGAGACGGCGATCCGCTGGCCTTCGAGGGACTCGCCCCGGCTGCGGAGCATCTCGGCGGTGAACAGGACACAGCCGTAGCCGGTCGCCTCGGTCCGCGCCTGGGCGCCGCCCCAGCCGAGGCCCTTGCCGGTGAGGACGCCGGACTCGTAGCGGTTGGTGATCCGCTTGTACTGGCCGAACAGGTAGCCGATCTCCCGGCCGCCGACGCCGATGTCACCGGCGGGCACGTCGGTGTACTCGCCGAGGTGGCGGTGGAGCTCGGTCATGAACGACTGGCAGAAGCGCATGATCTCGGCGTCCGAACGGCCCTTGGGGTCGAAGTCCGCACCGCCCTTGCCGCCGCCGATGGGCATGCCGGTGAGCGCGTTCTTGAAGATCTGCTCGAAGCCGAGGAACTTCACGATGCCGAGGTTGACCGAGGGGTGGAAGCGCAGTCCGCCCTTGTACGGGCCGAGCGAGCTGCTGAACTCGACCCGGAAGCCGCGGTTCACGTGGATGTCGCCGGAGTCGTCCGACCACGGCACCCGGAAGATCAGCTGGCGCTCCGGCTCGCAGACGCGCTCGATGATCCGGGCGTCCACGAACTCCGGACGCTGTGCGAGGACCGGGCCGAGTGTCTCCAGGACCTCGCGGACCGCCTGGTGGAACTCCCGCTCGCCCTGGTTGCGGCGGAGGACCTCTCCGTACAGCTTCTCGATGAGGCGGCTCTCGTTGGCGTGCGGGGTCGCGGAATCAGGGGTGGCCTGCATCTGGGTCAATACCTTCCGTCGATGGGCATGGCGCGCGATGACACCCCCGTCCCGGGAGGTGTCGGCGGTCCCCCTCCCCATTGAGGGCGTCGCTCGGCATCGCACGCTCTGCGGCTCACGGAAGCGACGTACTGAACCGTTGTGGCGGAGCGATTCTCCCAGCTACCCCCCGAGTCCGTGCAAGGGCATCTCCCCTGGTGGACCGGTTCCTAACCGTGGTACTCCCCCCGGCCCCCGCCGCGCAGCATCCACAGGCCCGTGCCGGAGGCGAGGACGATCACGCCGGAGACCACGCTCAGCGCGATGTGCAGGCCGGTGTCCTCCATCAGATTGAGCGAGACGTTCCCGGCGACAGCGCCGAGAAGGACGATCCAGAGCAGGGCCTTCATGGGGTTCCTCCGTGTCGTGGTGTGGTCCTCATCGTGCTCCGTTCGGTGGGTACGCAGGAATGGAGCGGCCACCCGAGGCCGTGGTGGAGCTGGCTGTACCCCTGCCGCGTCCTAGGTTTTCCGGGTGGTGATCACCGAGGGCACCGGCACGCGCGCCGCGGCGGCCGGGGCGGCCGGAGCCGACGGGCGGTGGTGGGCGGCGGACCGGTGGCGGGTGCCGGGGATCGCGGTGCTGGTCGCCCTGCCCCTCCAGCTGCTGTGGGCGCTGGTGCTGGCGACCGGGGGCGGCGATCTGGCGGCGCAGCTCGCCTGGGCCGGATTCGCGTCGCGGCATCCGGGGTCCGCGTACAACCTCTCCTGGTACGGAGGGGCGCACCCCGCCAACTACAGCCTGCTGACCCCGCACCTGATGGCGGTCCTCGGGGTGCGGACGGTGACCGTGGCGGCGGGGGTCGGTGCGGCGTGGGCGCTGGGGCGGCTCTGTGTGCGGGGCGGGGTGCGGTGGCCGGTCGCGGTGTCGGTGCTGGGCTCGCTGACGCTCTGGTGCAACACGGCGTCCGGGCGGACCACCTTCGCGGTGGGGGTCGCGCTCGGACTGGTCGCGCTGCTGTACGTACGGCGCCGGGCCGGCCTCGCGGCGGGGTGGGCGGCGGCGGCGACGGCGGCGAGCCCGGTGGCGGGGCTGTTCCTGGTGGTGGGTGCGGCGTACGGGCTGGGCGGGCGGTGGCGGCGGGCGGCCGCGCTGGTGGTGCCGCCGTTCGTGCTGGTGGCGGTCACGACGGTGCTGTTCCCGTTCACCGGTGAGCAGCCGATGCCGGCGGGCAGGCTGTGGGTGCCGCTGGCGGCCTGTGCGGTGCTGGGGTGCGCGGGGCCGCGCGGGAGGGGGCTCGGGGTGGTCCGGCGTGCGGCGGCGGTGTACGCGGCCGGGGTCGTCCTGACCTTCCTCGTGGCCTCGCCCGTCGGGACGAACGTGGAGCGGCTGGTGGGGGTGGCCGGTCCGCCCGTGCTGCTCGCGGCGCTGGCTTCGGTACCGGTGCCGGTGCCACGCTCGCGAAGGGCAGGGGCAGGGGCGCGGGCGCGGGCTGCGGTGCTCGCCGGTGCGCTGGTGTTCGTCTCGGGGTGGCTGGCCGACCGGACCGGCGACGACCTGCGGGTGTCCACGGCGGTGCCCGCCTGGGCGGAGCACACCGACGGCGTGGTCGCGGCGCTGCACCGGCTGGGTGCCGGACGGACCCGGGTGGAGGTGGTGCCGGCCCGCGACCACCGCGAGGCCGTACTGCTGGCGCCGTACGTGAACCTGGCGCGCGGCTGGAACCGGCAGCTGGACGTGGAGCGCGGACGGCTCTTCTACGGAGACGGGCCGACCCCGGCCGCGTACCGGGCCTGGCTGGAGCGGTGGGCGGTGGGCCTGGTCGTGCTGCACGACGGCAGGCCGGACGGCCCGGCCGAGGCGGAGGCGGCGCTCGTCCGGCGCGGCGCCGGCCGGCTGGAGCAGGTGTGGCGGGGCACGGGGTGGCGGATCTACCGGGTGCGCGGGGCGGTGCCGCTGGTCTCCGCGCCGGGCACGGTGGTGCGCGGGGACGACGCCTCGCTGGTCGTACGGATGCCCGCCGCCGGTTCGGTGACGGTACGGATCGCCCCTTCGCCGTGGCTGCGGGCGGGCGGGGGCGGGTGCCTGCGCGCGGAGGGCGGGTGGACGCGGCTGACGGTGCGGCGGGGCGGGGAGTACCGGCTGGACGCGCCGTACCGGCTCCGGCCGTACGGGAGTTGCCGCCTTCCCGGGCGCGGTCCCCGGCCCACGGCACCGGAACCCTCGCCCCGGTCCGGCCGTGATCCAGTCCGGTACGCCCCGGCCCGGTCCGGCCCCGTACGACCCGGCCCGGTCCGGCCATGATCCGCCGGACGCGCCGCCTCGCTAAGGGCTGTCCCGTAATCCCTGGTGGATCAGCGTGCGGCGTCAGACGCGGTGCATCGCAAGGCGGAGGGACGCCCGAATACTGGATGTATTCGGGCGTTCCGACAACGCGGCGAGGTGCCGTGACTGTCGTCGCACGCCCGCCAGGGATTACCGGACAGCCCTTAGTCGGTGACGCCGAGATCCTGGCGCATCAGTCGGCGCAGAGCGGTGAGGTGGGTGTCGGCCGCCTTGAGGCCGAGGAGGGCCTGTTCGACGTTCTCGCCCTCCCGGGCCAGGCCCCGGTCCAGGCGTTTGACCGTGGCGTCCCCGGCGGCGAGGACCCGGTTGACCTCGCGGGAGGCCTCCAGTATCCGCTCCGGGACGATCATCTGGGCCTCGGCGTAGCGGTCGCGGTGGTCGAGGCGG
Organism: Streptomyces sp. NPDC092952; assembly: GCF_044754785.1. Classification (NCBI taxonomy): domain Bacteria; kingdom Bacillati; phylum Actinomycetota; class Actinomycetes; order Kitasatosporales; family Streptomycetaceae; genus Streptomyces; species Streptomyces sp. NPDC092952. The sequence continues at coordinate 326,720 of NZ_JBIVPT010000001.1, forward strand.
GCCTCTTCGAGCTGGGTGCGCTCCTGCTCGGTGTAGACGCCGTCGCGGATGCGGTGCAGGGCGTCCTTGAGCAGGGTGTGGAACTGCCGGGACGCCCGGTTCATGGCCGTGTACTGGGCGCGCCGTTCCTCGAACCTCCCGCGTTCGTCGGCCAGTCGGGTCTCGTCGGCGCGCTGACGCGCGATCATCCGCTGGGACAGCACGGGGGCGAGGAGAGTGCCGAGCACTCCGACTACGGCGGTGATCATGGCGGTGACGGCGACAGTCATGACCGGGAGCCTAAGAGCTCTCCCGTAGTCGCGGTGGAGGGTACTTCGGCGATGATTCGGCCATGACGAATTCACGGGGTGAGGGGCGCCACCGGAACTTCACCGGAGTGCCCGGATTCGGACAGCCCGCCGGGACGCGGGTACCGCCGCGCGTGGGCGAGATGCGGCGCTACCTCGCCGTCGGCCTCGATGTCTACCTCTGCCTGATCACCACCGGGCTGCTGGCCAGACCCCACCTGGACACGGCCACGGCCGCCGAGGCGGCCGGTCTGCTGCTCGGCCCCGCGCTCGCGTTCTCCTTCCTCAACCATGTGGTGCTCACCGCGCTCGCCGGGGCCGGTGCGGGCAAGCTGCTCATGGGGATACGGGTGGTCAGGATGCCCGACGCCGGACGTCCGGGGCCCTGGACGCTGGCGCGGCGCTGGCTGTACGGGCTGAGCTGGACGCTGCTGCAACCCTGGTACGGGCTGCGCTCGTTGTTCAAGGCACCGGGAACGAGGGCAGCGGGGGCGGACGCGGGGACGGGGCCGGGCGGCGGCGCGGGCCCCGGCACGAGGGCCGGACGCAACGTACTCGGCCGCGCCGACCCCCTCGGCGTGCGGCAGGTCCGGCGCAGGGACCTCGCCACCTACCGCGCCGCCACCGCCGCGTACCGCTGACCCCGGCGCCGCGAACCCGCACCCACGCGCCCGGCACCTCCGTCAGGCCGCCGCCGCGTTCTCCGTGATGGTGACGCGGCCCTTGCGGATGGTCGCGAGGCGCGGTGCGCGCCTGGCGATGGCGCTGTCGTGGGTGACCATGACGAAGGTCAGTCCGTGCTCCTTCCACATGGTCTCCAGCACCTCCATGATCTCGTCGCGCATCGACTCGTCGAGGTTGCCGGTCGGTTCGTCGGCGAGCAGCACCTTCGGCCGCTTGACCAGGGCACGGGCGATGGCCACCCGCTGCTGCTGGCCCCCGGACATCTCGCTGGGCAGATGGCCGAGCCGCTCGCCGAGACCGACGGAGTCCAGCGCCTCGGCGGCCCGGCTCCGGCGCTCGGCGGGCCGGACGCCGAGCGGTACGAGCGCGGTCTCGACGTTCTCCTGGGCGGTGAGCGTCGGGATCAGGTTGAAGCTCTGGAAGACGAAGCCGATCGTCTGCGCCCGCACCCGGGTGAGCCTGGCCTCGCCGAGCCGGGCGAGGTCGACACCGTCGAGTTCGACGCTGCCGCTCGTGGGACGGTCCAGCCCGCCGAGCATCTGGAGCAGGGTGGACTTTCCGCCGCCGGTCGGGCCCTGGATGACCAGTCGGCCGCCGTCCTCGATGGTCAGGTCGACACCGGCGAGCGCGTCGACGGTGGCCTTGCCGCGCGTATAGCGCTTGGTGACGTCCCTGAGTGTGTACATGGGTTCAACTCCTGCTGGAATAGGGGAGGTTGTCGCGCGGTGGCGGTTACTCGACGCGGCGCAGCGCGTCGGCCGGGCGCAGCCGGGAGGCCCGCCAGCCGCCGAAGGCACCGGCGATCAGCCCGCCCGCCACGGCCAGGGCGACGGCGGTGAGGATGACGGAGAGCGAGACGGGCGCGGTCAGCGCGATGTCGAGGGTCCGGGAGGCGCCGGGCCCGCCCATCGGGCCGCCGCCCATGCCGCCGCCGAAGCCGCCCATGCGGCCACCCGTCCCGCCGCCGGACGCGCCGAGCTGTGCGGTGAGCGTGGGGCTGACCGCCGTCACCAGCCAGGCCCCGGCGAGGCCCACGGCGATCCCGATGACACCGCCCAGCAACCCGTTGACCAGGGCCTCGCCCATGACCTGGCGGGTGACCCGGCCGCTCTTCCAGCCGAGCGCCTTCAGCGTGCCGAACTCCCGCACCCGGCGGCTGACCGCCGAGGAGGTCAGCAGTCCGGCCACCAGGAACGCGGCGGCCAGGACCACGATCGAGAGCCACTTGCCGACGCCCGCCGCCAGGTCGGACGCGGTGGACAGGGAGCCCGAGACGGTGTCGGCGAGGTCCGCCGAGGTGGTGACGGTCGTGCCGGAGACGTTCTTCTGGATGGCGGACTTGACCTCGTCGATCCGCTGCGAGTCGGTGGCCTTCACGTAGACCGTGGTGACCTTGTCCTTCGCGTCGGCGAGGGTCTGCGCCCGCTTCAGCGGTATGTACAGGTCGGCGGCGGCGTCACCGCTGTCGGCGGTCGAGACGCCGATGATCGTGAACTTCGTGCCGTGGACGGTGACGGTCTTGTCGACCGCGAGCTTCTTCTCCTTGGCGTAGGAGGCGTCGACGACGGCCACCTTCGCGTCGGTCTCGGAGGTCTTGAACGTACGGCCCTTGGTGATCTTCGAGGAGGTCAGCGGGCCGAGGCCCTGCGCGGTGACGTCGGTGCCGTACACCGAGAAGGAGTTGACGTCGAAGGAGGCGCCGCCGCCCCGGACCTCGCCCTGCGGCATCCCGCCACCGCCGCCGGGGCCGCCCTGACCGCTCCGGCCGCCCTGGTCCGTGCCCTCCTGCTGCTTGAACTCGCCGCGCCGGAACTGGCCGTCGACCTTCATGACGTTGAGGCTGAGCCCGCCGACCGCGTCGGCGACCCCGTCCTGTCCGCCGATCTTCGCGACCGTGGCGGCGGGCAGCGTCTGGAAGCCCTGGACCATGACGCGGTCGCTGCTCTGGTCCGCGGCGTCGTCGCCCTTGGCGTCGAACTCGAACCTGGGCCGGCCGGTGCCGCCCGAGCCGGGGGCGGCGGCCGCCTTGGTGACCGTCATGTCGGTGCCGAGGCCGTACAGCGATTCCAGGACCTTGTCCTGGGCCCGGCCCATGCCGGTGGAGACGGAGCTGACGACGATGACCAGCGCGATGCCGAGCGCCAGCCCCGAGGCGACGACCAGCGCCGCCTTTCTGCGCCGGCGCAGCTCGCGCCGGAGGTAGGTGAAGAACATGGCGCGAGGCTAGGGAGCGCTCGTGATGGCGGGATAAGGCTGCGGTGAGAGCCGGATGAGAACCTTCACGAACGCCGGAGGCGGCGGTGTCGCGGATCCGGGGAAGGATCCGGGACACCGCCGCCTCCGTACGGGGTGCGGGCCGCGCCGGGCGGGCCGGGAGGCCGCCGGGCCCGGAGGTGAGGATCAGACCTCGGGCCCGGAGGGGAGGATCAGGCCTCGGAACCGGCCGTCCACTCCGCCCAGCTCATGTTCCAGCCGTTGAGGCCGTTGTCCGGGGTGATGGTCTTGTCCGGGGAGTTCTTGACGACGACCACGTCACCGATGAGGGAGTTGTTGTAGAACCAGGCGGCGGGCTGGTTGGCGTCGCCCGCGCCCTTCACGTCGGCGAGGCCGACACAGCCGTGGCTGGTGTTGGCGCTGCCGAAGATCGACCGCGCGCCCCAGTAGTTGCCGTGGATGAAGGTGCCCGAGGTGGACAGCCGCATGGCGTGCGGCACGTCCTTGATGTCGTACTCGCCGCCGAAGCCGACGGTGTCACCGTTCATCCGGGTCTCCTTGAACTTCTCGGAGATCACCATCTGCCCGTTGTACGTGGGGTTGTCCGGGGAGCCGGAGGAGATCGGGATGGTCTTGACCGTCTTGCCGTCCCGGGTGATGGTCATCATCTTCGTCTTGGCGTCGACGGTGGAGACCTGGTTGCGGCCGACCTTGAAGGTGACCGTCTTCTGCTGGACGCCGAAGACGCCGTTGGCGCCCTCGACGCCGTCCAGCGCGAGCTTCAGCGTGACGGTGGAACCGCCCTGCCAGTAGTTCTCGGGGCGGAGGTCGAGGCGCTGGGCGTTGAACCAGTGGCCGACGACCTGCTGGCCGCTGCTGGAGGTCACGGTGATCCCGGCCTGGACGGCCTTCTTGTTCGTGATCGCCTTGTTGAAGTTGATCGAGACCGGCATGCCGACGCCGACCGTGGAGCCGTCCTCGGGGGTGAAGTTCCCGATGAAGCTGTTGGCGGGCGAGACCGTGGTGAAGGAGGTGTTCTCGTGGGCCTCGCGGCCCTTGGCGTCCTTCGCCGTGGCGGTGATCTTGTACGTGGTCGAGCGCTCCAGCTGGACGTCCGGCTTCCAGCTCTTGCCGTCGGCGGCGAGCGTGCCCTTGACCTCGGCACCGGCGGTGGTGGTCATGGCGACCTGGGTCAGCGTGCCCTTGGCGACGGTGACCTTCGCGTCGTTGTTGATGCTCGCGTTGGTCGCGCCGTTCTTGGGCGAGATCGATATCTGGGCCTCGGACGCGTCCTGCGCCGCGGCCTTGTCGACCTCGGATGCCTGTGACTGGTTCGAGCCGTCGGCGCTGCCCCCGTCGTCGTTGCAGGCCGTGAGTACCAGAACGCCACCGAGCAGTGCGGACGCGGCCATCAGGCCCCTGCGCCGCTTGCTGTCCGTCATCACACGCTTCTCCATCGTTGCCGAATCCCCAAAAACCCCGGACGTAGCCGCCGCACCGGCGAAACCGTCATTGGCTCTAGAACCCGTGGGCAGCGTTCTCCGTTCCACATCCGCGAAGGATGTGGGGAACAACACTCATCGACGCGTCCGCGACCGCGGCGGTTCCCGACGCCGGCCGCCCATCGGCGACCGGCGGGCGGAGCGGCCCCGGCCCGCTTCGAAAGAGGGCCGGGGCCGGTTGTTCACCAGCTGTCGGCCACACCGCCCGGGGCGGCGTGGCCGACGTCGTTCTCATCCATTGTGCGGGACGCCCGCAACCCCCTCCCCGGCGTCGTCGGCCTCCTCCTCGGCGCAGTCGTCGGGGTACGGGTCCGACGCGTCGTCCTCGTCGTCGGGGTCCCAGGAGTCCAGGCCCTCCGGGTCGTCCGGGTCGTAGTCGACGGCCTCGCTGCTCCAGGAGGCCTGGGCGAGTTCGACCCCGGGCACCCCGCTGACCAGGTCGAACGGGTCGATGAGCGAGGCGAGGGCCTCCGCGTCGTCCTCCCGTACGGCGGCTTCCGCCTGCCGGCGCTCCTCGGCGGGCCCGGCGCCCTGCTCCCCGTACTCGGCGGCGATCGACTCCAGGGCCGTGCCGCCGAGAGCGGCGGAGTCCGTGATCTCCAGCACCATTTCGACGCGAAGCCGAACGAAACGCGCTGACTCAGATGTACTCATGCGCCGGAGCGTAAGCTCCCCGGACCCCCGGCTTTCCCGCGACCCGCTGCTTTCACTAGCATCGGCGCACGCGCTTAACTCACGGCTGTGACAAGGGGATCGATTCCATGGCCGCCGCCCGTCGCCCGCTCCTGACCGCCACCGCGGCGGCCGCCTTGCTGACCGCACTGTGGTTCGTGCCGTCCGCCAACGCGACGGACGAACCGGCCGGTACGGCACAGGCGCGGGGCGGGCCGGTCGTCACCGTACAGGCCCCCGAGGCGGTGCCGGGCCCGTCCGGCACCGAAGCCGAGGGCGCGGCCGGGGCGGGGGCCGGGATCGACACCACCCCGTATCTGATCGGCGGGGTGACGGCGCTGGGCATCGGCGCCGCGTTCGCCCGCTCGTCGCGGGGAGCCTCGGCAGCGCTCGGGAGCTGACGGCCGGCCGGGTTCCCCGGCCGGCGGGACGGGTCCGCCCGGCTCCCCCGGAACCGCCTGGCGGACACGGCCGGGACCGGCCGCACCGGACGGAGCCCGCCACGAGGCGCCGGGCAGCCGCGCCACCGGACGGGCGGAGCGGAATCGGCGACAACTCCCGGACCAACCGGGCTACTTCGGACGTACCCCGACCGTGCGCGGTTCCGCCGTGCGGCGGAACCGCCCCGCACCGGCCGCCGAAGCGGGGCGGCCGCACCCTTCGGGCCAAACGCCACACCGCGCGCATCTTTCGGTGGATCCGTCGGCCGGGCACACCCCGTACACCTCCTCCCCGCCCCACCGTCTGCTGTTCTCGGACCGACCAACAGATGTCGACAAGGAGTGACGGATGCGACACCATGCGCGGTCGGACCTGCCGGGAGGCGGCTCCGCCAGGGGGGCCGGAGGGGTCGGGGCCCGCGTTCGCGGGCGACGCCGGAGAGCCGTCGGCTGGGCGGTCGCCTGGGCCACCTCGCTGGCCATGACGATCGGTCAGGGCGTCGCGGTGGGCGTGCCGGACGCCCCGCCCGCCCGCGCCGCGGCCGTCTCTCCCCGGGTGAGCGGGCTGCCGACCTGGCAGTGCCCGCCCGGCGGACCGACCGGCTACACCTTCGAGACCCTGCCGGCCGAGGGAGAGCCCCCGGCCCCCGGCCCCCGGATCATGCAGATCGACCCGTCCTCCGGCGATGTGTCGGCGGCCGGTGAGACCGCGCTGGGCATGGAAGCGGTCGGCTACAACCCTCTCGACGACTACTTCTACGGGGTCCAGGCCGACGGCTCCGCCCCGCACCAGGTCTTCCGGGTCGGGGAGAACGGCGTCCTGGAGCCGACGGGCATCGACGCCCCGTTCGCCCCGGTCGCGGGCGACATCGACCCGCGGGGCCACTGGTGGATCATGGGTGACTCCGGCCGGTGGGCCGAGATCGACCTGTCCCCCGGCTCGCCCGGCTACGGCACGGTCCTCGCGTCCGGCGACGTCGGACAGCAGGCCCCCGGCGACTGGTCGTACATGGACGGCCCGGCCGGCACCGGCCTGTACGGGCTGCGCGGCGCCACCAGCGCCCCACCCGCCCACCTGGTGTTCTTCGATCCCGGCACGCACACGCTGGACGACCTCGGGCCGGTGAGCGGGAACTACCCGTCGTCCCTCTTCAACGCCACCTTCACCGACGGCACGTCCCTCTACGGCGTCTCCGACCGGACCCTCGTCCGTGTCGACCTGGGCGCGCGGAGCTCCACGTCGATCGGCGAGGTGCCGGACACCCAGCAGGACGGCGCCCAGTGCGCGCTGCCCGCGGCACCGGCGAACCTGACGCTGACCAAGCGGATCCACGGGCGCAACCACCCCGACGACCAGTTCAAGATCGGGGTCTTCGACGACACCGGCAACCTGCTCACCTCGAACACCAGCCAGGACGGCGACGACAGCGTCACCGCCCCGCCGGTCCCGGTCGAGCCGGGCCGCACGTACCACCTGTTCGACCACCTGACGAACGACTTCTTCCCGCCCTTCCCCGACCAGTACCACTCCCAGGCCCGCTGCACCGACGGCGCCGGCAACGGGCTGCCGCTCGAAGGCGGGCCCGGTGACTGGACCTTCCGCGCGGTGCGGACCGGGGAGATCCACTGCGAGATCGACAACTTCGCCGTCGGCCAGGCCTCGATGGAACTGGTGAAGGAGGTGGACCAGCAGGCCGCCGCACCCGGCGACGTGCTCCACTACACCTTCCGCGTGATCAACACCGGCACCACCGTGCTCGACCACGTCGTCGTCGACGACCCGCGCCTCGGCGCCCACTTCGACTGCGGGCCGGTCCTGCCGGGTGAGGAGCAGGAGTGCGGCGCCACCGATTACCAGGTCACCGGGCAGGACGCGGACGACGGCGCCGTCGTCAACCACGCCCATGCCACGGGCCACGCCACCAACGGCCAGGTGACCGAGTCGGACAGCTCGGCGAGCGTCTACGTGTTCCGGCCGAGCCCCGAGATCAGCATCGACAAGAGTGTCGACCCGACGACCGTGAACGCCGCCGGGGACCAGGTGACGTACCACTACCGGGTGGTCAACACCGGCTCGGCCCGGCTGCACGACGTGGCGCTCGACGAGCACGGCTTCACCGGCACCGGCCCCCTGTCCGCGCTCTCCTGCCCCTCCAGTTCCCTCGCCCCCGGCGAGGCGATGACCTGCACGGCCACCTACACCGTCACCCAGCAGGACATCGACGCGGGCGGCATCGACAACGCGGCCACGGCCATCGCCGTCGACGACTCCGGACAGGCCGTCGAGTCCCCGCCTTCTCAGGCACGTGTCGAGGCGAACCGGAATCCGGGGATCGCCGTCACCAAGACGTCGGGCGGCGGGCCGATCACCCACCCCGGCCAGGAGGTGCGGTACACGTACACCTTCACCAACACCGGCAACACCACGCTCACCCACGTGCAGGCCCAGGACGTCGAGTTCAACGGTCACGGCCAGCTGCTGCCGCTGGACTGCGGCGGGTGGGACCACACGCTCGCCCCGGGCCAGTCGGTGTCCTGCCACAACAGCTACGTCGTCGAGCCGCTGGACGTGGACCAGGGCGTCCTCGTCAACACCGCCGAGGTGACCGGGTCCGCCCCGGACGGACAGCAGGTGACCGACCGGGACAGTGACACGGTGCTCATCGACCGGGAACCCGGACTCGCGCTGCGCAAGTCCGCGGCACCCGACGCGCCCGAGGACTTCACCGTCGGCCGGGAGATCACCTACTTCTACGAGGTGGTCAACACCGGCAACACCACCGTGGACGACGTCGCGATCGACGAGACGGAGTTCACCGGCAGCGGTCCGAAGCCCGACGTGACCTGCCCCGGGGGCTCCCTCCCGGCGGGCGCGTCCCGTACCTGCACCGCGACCTACACGCTGACCCAGGCGGACATCGACCGGGGCACCGTCGCGAACACCGCGCACGCGACCGGCACCTCCGCGGGCGGAGCGGTCACCTCGAACACCGGCTCCGTCGTCCTGGAAGGGCCGCCGGCCCGGCCGGGCCTGTCGCTGCGGAAGTCGGTGAGCCCGGCCTCGGTCGACGCCGCCGGACAGCGGGTGACGTACTCCTTCCGCGTCACCAACACCGGCACCACCACCCTGCACGGGCTGCACATCGTCGAGAACGGCTTCAGCGGCACCGGCGGCTCCCCCGAGGTGTCCTGCCCGGTGACGACGCTCGCGCCGGGCGCCGGGACCACCTGCACCGCCGCCTACACGGTGACGCAGGCCGACATCGACGCCGGAAGGGTGGACAACACCGCCAGCGCCGCCGCTCTCGACCCGGGCGGACGGGACGTCGGCTCCGAGCGGAGCGACACCACGCTGACCACGACCGGCACCGCCGGGCTCCGCGTCACCAAGACGGCCGCGCCGGGCACCGTGTGGGCCGCGGGCGAGACCGTCTCGTACGCGTTCACGGTCACCAACACCGGCTCCACCACGCTGGTGGCGCCCCGCATCGTGGAGAGCGCGTTCAGCGGCAGCGGCGGAGCACCGGCCGCCTCCTGCCCCCAGGAGCCCGTCCCGCCGGGCGGCAACGTCCTGTGCACCGCGGGCTACACCGTCACCGACAAGGACATCGCGGCGGGCCGGATCACCAACACCGCGCACGCCGTGGCGACCCGCGTCGACAACGCCGAGAACGTCACGTCCGGCGACGCGGAGGCCGCGGTGGGGGTCTCGCGCGCCACGCTGGCCTTCGACAAGAGCGTCAGTCCCACCAGGGCCGCCGCCGGGGACACCGTGACCTACACGTACAAGGTCACCAACACCGGTAACGCGGCCGTGCACGACCTGCGCGTCCTCGACACCGCCTTCACCGGCACCGGAGTCCCGCCGCAGGCGTCCTGCCCCGTCACGGAACTGCCCGCGGGCGCCTCCACGACCTGCACCGGCGTCTACACGGTGACGCGGGACGACGCCGAGGCCGGGCGGGTGGACAACACCGCGCACGCCACCTCGGTCAACGGTGTCGGCGCCGTCGTCGTCTCCCCGGGGGACTCCGCCCGTCTCACCGTCGCCGGTTCCCAGCCCGAGCAGGGTTCGCTGGGCCTCGTGAAGAAGGCGAGGGTCGAGAAGAAGGACGGCGGCCACTGCTCGTCCGGCGGCAAGCACGTCGGCTGCTCCTCGCGCGGCCCGTCCGGCGGCGGTGGCGGTGGCGGCGCCACCGCCCGGCCCGGCGACATCATCCACTGGGAGCTGAAGGTCACCAACACCGGCGAAACCACCCTGCACGACGTCACGGTGGACGACCCGACCGGCGGCAAGGTCACCTGCCCGAGGACGACCCTGGCCCCCGGCGAGTCGATGACCTGCACGGTCCCGCCGCACACGGTCACCGAGCAGGACGCGAAGGCCGGCCGCGTCACCGACACGGCCGTCGCCCACGCCCGCACCCCCCACGGCACCGAGGTCGCCTCCCCGCGGGCCACGGCCACGGTCGCGGTGAAGCGCTCAGGAAAGGACGAGCACAAGAAGGCCGCCTAGGGCATGTTTCGAAAGTCCCGTCTGCCCGGGGGCGTCCGGCACGCACACTCGCCGCGTTGTCGGGATCACCCCGATACATCCAGTATCGGGGCGACCCTCCGCCTTGCGATCGCACGCACCGGACACCCCCGGGCCTGCCCTCCGGGCAGACGACGCCACTTTCGAAACACGCCCTAGCCGGAACCCGGCGCCCCGGCACCCCGGCCACGAAACGGGCCCGCGCCCGGTGCTCCTTCCCCAGGAGCGCCGGGCGCGGGCCCTCGGCCGTCACCGGCCTCCCGGTCCGCTCAGGCCAGCGGCCCGGTCACCGCCTCGACCGCCTCGACCAGCCTCCCGGACCGCACGAAGGCGTCCGCCCCGGCAAGGTCCGGCGCGAGGAAGCGGTCCGGCCCCGGGCCCTCCACACCGGCCGCCCGCAGCGCCTCGACGACGGCCCGGGACGCGGGCGCGGGCACCAGGCCCACGGCGGCGCGCAGTTCGACGGCGCGGGTCGCCGCGTAGAGCTCGACGGCCACGATCCGGGTGAGGTTGTCCACGGCGGTACGGAGCTTGCGCGCCGCCGACCAGCCCATCGACACGTGGTCCTCCTGCATCGCGGAGGACGGGATCGAGTCGGCCGAGGCGGGCACCGCGAGCCGCTTCATCTCGCTGACCAGGGCGGCCTGGGTGTACTGGGCGATCATCAGGCCCGAGTCCACCCCGGCGTCGTCGGCGAGGAACGGCGGCAGCCCGTGCGAGCGGTTCTTGTCCAGCAGCCGGTCGGTGCGGCGCTCGGCGATGGAGCCCAGGTCGGCCGCGACGATCGCCAGGAAGTCGAGTACGTACGCGACGGGCGCGCCGTGGAAGTTCCCGTTCGACTCGACCCGGCCGTCGGGCAGGACCACCGGGTTGTCGACGGCGGCGGCCAGTTCGCGGGCGGCGACGGTCGCGGCGTGGTCGAGGGTGTCCCGGCCCGCGCCGTTCACCTGCGGCGCGCACCGCACCGAGTAGGCGTCCTGGACGCGGGGCGCGTCGTCCTGATGGTGGCCGGTGAGGCCGGAACCGGCCAGCACCCGCAGCATGTTGTCGGCGCTGGCGCCCTGGCCGGGATGCGGGCGGATGGCGTGCAGCTCCGGGGCGAGCACCTTGTCCGTGCCGAGCAGCGCCTCCAGGGAGAGGGCGGCGGTGATGTCGGCGGAGGTGTAGAGGCGGCGCAGGTCGGCCAGGGCCATCACGAGCATGCCGAGCATGCCGTCGGTACCGTTGAGGAGGGCCAGGCCCTCCTTCTCGCGCAGCTCGACCGGGGTGATGCCGTGGGCGGCGAGCAGCTCGCCGGCGGGGCGCACGGTGCCGTCCGGGCCCTCCGCCTCGCCCTCGCCCATCAGCGTCAGCGCGCAGTGCGAGAGGGGGGCCAGGTCGCCGGAGCAGCCCAGCGAGCCGTACTCGTGGACGACCGGGGTGATGCCCGCGTTGAGCACGTCGGCCATGGTCAGCGCGACCTCGGGGCGTACGCCGGTGTGCCCGGAGGCGACCGTCTTCAGCCGCAGGAACATCAGCGCGCGGACCACCTCGCGCTCGACGCGCGGCCCCATGCCCGCGGCGTGCGAGCGGACGATGTTGCGCTGGAGCTGGGCCCGGAGGTCGTGGCCGATGTGCCGGCTGGCCAGCGCCCCGAAGCCGGTGGAGACGCCGTAGACCGGCTCGGGCTTGGCGGCGAGCGCGTCCACGATCTCGCGGGCGGCGGCGAGCGCGTCGAGGGCGGCGGGCGAGAGCTCGACGCGGGCGTTGCCCCGGGCCACGGCGATGACGTCCTGTGCGGTGGTACCGGACGTCCCCACCACGACTGTGTGCATATCCATATTCAGCAGCGTACGGATTGAATCCCTTCATGTCACTAGCGGTCGCCCGGTCGACCCCTTACCTGCCGGAGGGGGCGCCCGCCGACCGGAGCGGCGCGTCAGGGGCGGCTGCCGCGCAGGTGGCGGCGGTCGTGGCCGTGCTGGGGCGGGGCGTCCGCGAGCCGGATCGCCTCGTCGTCCCGCCCGGCCACCACCGGCCCCGTGGCGCGCGCCGCCTTGGCCCGGTACTGGGCCGCGTCCGCCAGCCGGAACAGCCGCCGCGCCGACACCACCGGCCCGACCGGGTCCCCGGTCGACGCGATCCCGCACGCCACCCCGTTCCCCAGCTCCAACTCGGCCGCCCGGTCGCAGAGTTCGGTGGCCACCCGGATCACCTCGTCCTCCTCGGGCCCCACCGCGAGCAGGCAGAACTCGTCCCCGCCGAGCCGCGCCGCCAGCGCCCCCGGCAGCATCGCCCCGCACCGCGACAACACCGAGCCGAAACGTTCCAGCAGCCGGTCGCCCACCGCGTGGCCATGGGTGTCGTTGACGCACTTGAGGCCGTTGAGGTCGCACACCACCAGGCTGACCACCGAGCCGTCCGCCCGGTGCCGCTCCACCGCCTCCTCCAGCCGGACGTCGACGGCGCGGCGGTTGGCCAGGCCGGTGAGCGGGTCGGTGAAGGCGAGCCTGCGCACCTCCTCCAGCCGCTCTGACTGGGCGATCCCGGCGGCGACGACCGCGGCCAGCACGGTCGCGAAGGCCGCGTCCGCCCGGTCGAACACCGGCGCCCCCAGCGGCCGCGCCACGTACAGCTCGCCCCAGGCCCGCCCGTGCAGCACGACCGGCGCGACCACGCAGCAGCCGCGCCCGCGCCGCCGCAGCGCGGCCACCCGCTCGCGCCCGTACCCGCTCCCGTACTCGCGCCCGGCGCCCGGCACCCCGCCCACCGGGCCGTCCGCGGTCTCCACCCAGGCGTCCGGCTCGCCGCCCCCGGCCCACCGCTCGTGCAGGAACTCGGTGATCTCCGGGAAGCGGTGCACCGGGTACACCTCCTCCTCGGGGAACTCCTCCTCCCCCTCGGCCCGTTCGCCCGCGTTCACCAGCACGCGCAGCCGACCGGGGCCGCGCTCCCACACCGAGAGCGCGGCGAAACTGCCGCCCAGAGCCTCGCACGCGCCCAGCGCGGCCGCCCGCCACGAACCCCGCGGGGTGTGTGCCGCCGCCATCGTCTGCGCCAGCGTCACCACGGCCCGCAGCCGTGCATCCTCACCCATCGCTACAGCTTATGTATCTTTGCGCGGATTCGGCCGACGGCGACGGCACACTCCGTGACCTTCGCGCCGGTACGGTCACGCAGCGCGACACCGAGGGGGGAGTCGCCTCACTCACCGGGCCAGTTCGGCTTCCGCTTCTCGTTGAACGCGGCGACCCCCTCGGCCCGGTCGCCGGAGAAGGCCACCGACCGCCAGGCGGCGTCCTCCACTTCGAGCCCGGCCCGCAGATCGAGGCCCTGGCCCAGCCGCAGCGCACGCTTGGCCGCCCGCAGCCCCACCGGGGAGTTGACGGCGATCCGCCCGGCCAGCTCCAGTGCGGCCGTCCGGTCCTGCCCGGCCTCCACCAGCTCGTCGACCAGCCCGAGGCCGTGCGCCTCGGCCCCCTCCAGCCGCCGGGCCGTGAAGACCAGCTCGGCGGCGCGCGCCGCGCCGACCCGCCGGGGCAGCAGCTGCGTACCGCCGCCGCCCGGGATGACCCCGACCGACACCTCGGGCAGCCCGACCACGGCGGTGCGGTCGGCGACGATCAGATCGCAGGAGAGCGCCAGCTCGAAGCCGCCGCCGAGCGCGAAGCCGTGCACGGCGGCGACGGTCGGCATCGGCAGTTCGAGCACCCCGGTGTACGCGGCCCGCGCGGTGGGGCGCTGGCGCAGCAGGTCGGCGTCGGTGAAGGAGTTCCGCTCCTTCAGGTCCGCGCCCACGCAGAAGGCCCGCTCATGGCTGGAGGTGAGGACGGTGACGCGTACGCCGGGGTCGGCGGCGAGCGCGTCGCAGGCGGCGGCGATCGAACGGGCCATGTCCGTGGACACGGCGTTCATCGCCTTCGGGCGGTCGAGCACCAGCTCGGCGACGTGCTCCTGCCCCTCGTGGACCCGTACGACGACGAACTCCCCGAACCGCTGCTCGGACGTGACGGCCATGACCTCAACCCCTCCGGTTAACGAGCGTTACCGGAGGGATCCTATGGCGCGTCCCCGACAAGTACCTCGCGGCGGGGCCCACCGGGCTCAGGAACCGGTCGTCCGCCGCGCCAGCAGCCAGGGCTCCACCACGCCGAGCCCGCGCACCGGGCGCTGCCACATCGGCTGGAGCCCGTAGCGGTACGTCGGCACGGCGGCCGGCTCGCCGCCCTCGCGGCGCTCCTTCTCGGCCACCGCGGCCTGCTCCGCCGCCGCCACCTCGGAGGCCGGGGCCTCGCCGGTGCGGGTCAGCTCCTCGGCGAAGGCGCCGTCCACCAGCACGGCGTCCTTCGGCGCTATCGACGTCAGCCGGCTCGCGAGGTTCACCGTCGTACCGAAGACGTCGCCCATCCGGGTGGTGACGGTGCCGAAGGCGATGCCCACGCGGAGGGCGGGCATCGTCTCGTCCTGGGTCATCGCCTCGATCAGGCGCAGCGCGATCTCGGCGGCGGTGCCCGCGTCGTCGGCGGCGAAGAGGACCTCGTCGCCGAGGGTCTTGATGAGGCGGCCGCCGTGCGCGGCCACCAGGTCGGCCGCGGTGGTCTCGAAGGCCTCGACCAGCTCGCCGAGCTCCTCCTCCTCCAGCCGCCGGGTCAGCCGGGTGAACCCGACGAGGTCGGCGAAGCCGACGGCCAGCCGGCGGTCGACCATCTCCTCGTCGTCGGCGGCCTGCACGACCCGCCCGGTGGCGGCGGCAAGCTGGCGCCGCCACACGTAGACCAGGAACTCCTGGAGCTCCGGCAGCAACAGCTCGACCAGCGGGTACGTGACCTCGGTCCGGGTCATTCCGGGCTCGGGCGGCTCGGTCAGCCCCTCCAGGAAGGAGTCGATCTGCCACTCCGCGAGCCGGGCGGTGGTCTGCCCGGTGGACCGGGCCACCTGGATCGCCATCGGCTCGCTGAGCAGCCCCGCCTCGACGAGGCCCGCGAGCCGCCGCAGCGCCAGCACGTCCGCCTCGGTGAGCGCCTTGGCCTGTCCGATGTCGGCGAAGCCCATGGCCCGCCAGAACCGGGAGGCCAGGTCCATCGAGACCCCGGCGGTCCGGGCCGCCTGGAACGGGGTGTAGCGACGGTCGGCGCCCAGGATCAGCTGTTCCAGCCGGATCGCGAGGGGGTCGTCGGTCGGCTCCGCCGTATGGTCGACTTCGTGATGCGGTGTCGGGTGGACCGAGGGTTCCGACGGGGGCTGTGAGCCCGCACCGGAGGTCGTGTCGTCGACGGTCACCAGCCGCCTCCTGCCCGTTCCCTGCGCACTGCCCTGCCGATCTGTCCGCCGGTGGATCGAGTCAACGATACGGCAGGTGTGCCGTGGCTCACGCCCGAGCGGCGTCCCGGAATGTTCCCGGGCGGCCCCCGGGACAGGGGGTTCCGGCCGGTGACGGGTCTCCGGGCGGGCCCGGATTCACTCCCAGGGGCGTCCCGGGAGCCCCCGGACGCCCCCGTGGGCGCCGTCTCAGACCAGGCCGCCCGCCACTCCCCGCAGGTGGACGATGTCCCCGGCCGACACGGCCTCCCGCGAGCCGTCCCCGGCGGCCACCACGAGCCGCCCGTCGCCGTCGACCGCCACGGCCTCGCCGACGAGCGTCCGGTCCCCGGGCAGCTGGGCCCGCACCGTCCGGCCGAGGGTCGCGCAGCCCGCCGCGTACGCCTCCTGGAGGCCGCTGTCCGCCGCGTCCCCGCCCGCCGCGCGCCACTGGCCGTACCAGTGCTCCAGCGAGCGCAGCACGCCGCGCAGCAGCGTCTCGCGGTCGGTGGAGACGGCCCCGGCCAGGGCCAGCGAGGCGGCGGTGGGGGCGGGCAGCTCCTCGGCGCGCAGGGAGACGTTGAGGCCCATACCGACGACGACGCCGTTCCCGGCGCGCTCGGCCAGGATGCCGCCCGCCTTGCGCTCCACCCCCTCCACCGTGACGAGCAAGTCGTTGGGCCACTTCAGCGCCGTGTCGACGCCCGCCGCCCGGGCCAGCCCGGTCGCCACCGCGACCCCGGTCAGCAGCGGCAGCCACCCCCACCGCTCGGCGGGGACGTCGGCCGGCTCCAGGTAGACGGAGCAGAACAGGCCCGAACGGGCCGGAGCCGTCCAGGTGCGATCGAGCCGTCCCCGCCCCGCCGTCTGCTCCTCGGCGACCAGCACGGCGCCCTCGCCGAGCCCCCCGGCCGCCCGGCGGGCGAGGTCGGAGTTGGTGGAGCCGGTGCTCTCCACCACGTCGAGCGCGGTCCACAGACCGCCCGGCACCAGCAGCCCGCGGCGCAGCGCGGGGACGTTGAGGGGCGGCCGGTCCAGGTCGGACCAGCGGCTGCGTGGCGTATCCGAAGGTGTCATGCAAGCCAGACTAGGTGTGGCAAACGACGCACTGCCGAACCGTATCCGCGCCGATACGCTACGGATCAGTAGGTGTTCAGCAGCTGGCCGACGGGTGTCCACCATCCGGTCAGCAGCGCAGCCGTCCCCCGTGACCAGGCAGGGAGCCGTCACCCGATGTCCGAGCCGGAAGAGACCGACATCCACACCACCGCGGGCAAGATCGCGGACCTGCGGCGCCGTATCGACGAGGCGACGCACGCGGGGTCCGCGCGCGCGGTGGAGAAGCAGCACGCCAAGGGCAAGTTGACCGCGCGGGAACGGGTCGACCTGCTGCTGGACGAGGGTTCCTTCGTGGAGCTCGACGAATTCGCCCGGCACCGCTCCACCAACTTCGGCATCGAGAAGAACCGCCCGTACGGCGACGGTGTCGTCACCGGCTACGGCACCGTCGACGGCCGCCCGGTCTGCGTCTACTCGCAGGACTTCACCATCTTCGGCGGCTCGCTCGGCGAGGTCTACGGTGAGAAAATCGTCAAGGTGATGGACTTCGCGCTGAAGACCGGCTGCCCGGTCATCGGCATCAACGACGGAGGCGGCGCACGCATCCAGGAAGGTGTCGCCGCGCTCGGCCTGTTCGCCGAGATCTTCCGCCGCAACGTCCACGCCTCCGGTGTCGTCCCTCAGATCTCGCTGATCGTCGGCCCCTGCGCGGGCGGGGCGGTCTACTCCCCCGCGATCACCGACTTCACCGTCATGGTCGACCAGACCTCGCACATGTTCATCACCGGCCCCGACGTCATCAAGACGGTCACCGGTGAGGACGTCGGCTTCGAGGAGCTGGGCGGCGCCCGCACCCACAACACCACCTCCGGGGTGGCGCACCACATGGCGGGCGACGAGAAGGACGCCATCGAGTACGTCAAGTCGCTGCTGTCGTACCTGCCTTCGAACAACCTGTCCGAGGCGCCCGCCTTCCCCGAGACGGCGGACCTCGCCACCACGGACGAGGACCGCGAGCTCGACACCCTCATCCCGGACTCGGCCAACCAGCCGTACGACATGCACACCGCCATCGAGCACGTGCTGGACGACGGCGAGTTCCTGGAGACCCAGGCCCTGTTCGCGCCGAACATCATCACCGGCTTCGGGCGCGTCGAGGGCTACCCGGTCGGCATCGTCGCCAACCAGCCCATGCAGTTCGCCGGCTGCCTGGACATCAACGCGAGCGAGAAGGCCGCCCGCTTCGTCCGCACCTGCGACGCCTTCAACGTGCCCGTGCTGACCTTCGTCGACGTCCCCGGCTTCCTGCCCGGCGTCGACCAGGAGTACGGCGGCATCATCCGGCGCGGCGCCAAGCTGATCTACGCCTACGCCGAGGCGACCGTCCCGCTGATCACGGTGATCACCCGAAAGGCGTTCGGCGGCGCGTACGACGTCATGGGCTCCAAGCACCTGGGGGCCGACATCAACCTCGCCTGGCCGACCGCGCAGATCGCCGTGATGGGCGCGCAGGGCGCGGTGAACATCCTGCACCGGCGCACCATCGCCGCCGCCGAGGATCAGGACGCCACCCGCGCCGAGCTGATCGCCGACTACGAGGACGCCCTGCTCAACCCGTACGTGGCGGCCGAGCGCGGCTACGTCGACGCGGTGATCATGCCGTCCGACACCCGCGCGCACGTCGTGAAGGGGCTGCGCCAGCTGCGTACCAAGCGGGAGTCGCTGCCTCCGAAGAAGCACGGCAACATCCCTCTCTAGAAAGGGTCCTGGCCATGATCAAGGTCGTACGGGGCAACCCGACCCCCGAGGAGCTGGCCGCCGCGCTGGCGGTGGTGCGGGCGCGGACGGCGTCGGCCGCCGAGGCCGACACCGCCGCGCCGGGCGCCGGTCCGGCGCTGCCCGGCCAGTGGTCCGACCCGGGGCGCATCGCCCGGTCCACCCGGCACCTGCCGGGGCCGCGGGCCTGGGCCCGGACGTACTGGCCCGGATAGGACGACGCGTCCGTACGCCTGAGTACCCGTACTCAGGCGTACGGGGGGCGGGGGCGGGCAGGATCGTTTCCATGCTGTGGTCCGACCCCGAGAACAAGCCCCCCAAGGAACTGCGCGACGCCCAGGACATGATGCGTCGCGCGGGGCTGCTGCTCGCGCTCGCGATGGTGATCGGCATGTTCGTGGCCGGGCTGCGCTGAGCGTCCGGCGCCCCCGCCCGGCCCTTCCGGCCCGGTGGGCTCTTCTACGATGGCGCGTATGACTGATCAGCGCCGTCTCGTGCTCGCTTCCGCCTCCCCCGCCCGTCTCGGTCTGCTGCGGCAGGCGGGTTTCGCACCCGAGGTGATCGTGAGCGGGGTGGACGAGGACGCGCTGAGCGCCGCGGACCCGGCCGCGCTGGCGCTGGTGCTCGCCGAGGCCAAGGCCGCCGCGGTGGCGGGCCGCCCGGAAGCGGCCGGCGCCCTGGTCGTCGGCTGCGACTCGGTACTCGAACTGGACGGCGAGGCGCTCGGCAAGCCGGCCGACGCCGAGGAGGCCACCGCCCGCTGGAAGTCGATGCGCGGCCGGGCCGGGGTGCTGCGCACCGGCCACTGCGTGACCGACACCGCGACCGGCCGCACCGTCTCCGCGACCGCCTCCACCACCGTCCGCTTCGGTGAACCCACCGACGCGGAGATCGCCGCCTACGTGGCCACCGGCGAGCCGCTCCACGTGGCGGGCGCCTTCACCCTGGACGGCCGCTCCGCCCCGTTCGTCGACGCCATCGAGGGCGACCACGGCAACGTCATCGGGCTTTCGCTGCCGCTGCTCCGCCGCCTCCTGGGCGAGCTGGGCATCTCCGTCACCGAGCTCTGGACCGCCTGAGCCGCGTCCCGCGAAGCCCCGGACCTGCCCCGGCCTCAGGCCGTCGCCGGGGCGTCCGTTCCAGCGGCGTCGGCAGGAGTGCCGGCGGCGGGTGCGTCGGCTGCGGGTGTGCCGGCGGCGCCGGTCCCGTAGGCCACCAGCGTCAGCACGATCAGCCCCAGCACCACCATCATGAAGGCGAACGCGCCCCAGCCGACCAGCCCGACCGTCAGCGCGCCCAGCACCCCGTGCACCACGGCGCAGAGGATCAGGAGGACCCGGGCGAACCGGCCCGGGGCCCGGTCGCGGACCCCGGCCAGCAGCAGGAACACCCCGCACAGCAGCAGATAGCAGCCGGCACCGCCGCCCATCGCCCAGGTGGACCGGGACATGACGGCGGGATCCGCCCCGGCCAGCGACATGTCCTGGTTCTCGACGACGGTCGCCAGGATGCTGTTGATCAGCACCACACCCACGGCCTCCGCGAACAGCACGAGCGCGGCCACGACCGCCACCGGTCTGCGCACCACGACGCCCACCCCTCCGTTACCTGCAGTACGTGCGACAGCGCGGACCCTACTAACGGGTAATGCTTCGTACAAGAGTTTGGCGATCGCCACTTCTGTGCAGCACCTGGCGCACCCCGCGTCCGGGCGCGCCCCGTCCGCCCCGTGCGCCACTCTCGGGCGACGGGCAAAGAATCACTCGGCCATTAGTGGAGACTCAACAAAGAAATGCGGAGAGTCGCAGGTCGCACGAACAGAGACCTGGACCACACCTTGTGGCTACTGTGCGGTCATGGATCCCGGCGTACCGTGGTGCCACAAGGGATTTTTCGACCTGAGCAAGCCTCGAATCACGCTCCGTGTGGGCAAGCTCACCAGTGGGGACGGGTCGTAGGGCCGTGTCGGTAGTCCCTAAACTCAGCTTGTTTCAAGGAGGGAGCCATCGTGCGCAAGGTGCTCATCGCCAACCGTGGCGAAATTGCTGTCCGTGTTGCTCGGGCGTGCCGGGACGCCGGGATCGGGAGCGTGGCCGTCTACGCGGACCCGGACCGGGACGCCCTGCATGTCCGTGCGGCCGACGAGGCATTCGCTCTGGGCGGTGACACCCCGGCCGCCAGCTACCTGGACATGGCCAAGGTGCTGCAGGCGGCCAAGGACTCCGGCGCGGACGCGATCCACCCGGGCTACGGCTTCCTGTCGGAGAACGCGGAATTCGCGCAGGCGGTGCTGGACGCGGGGCTGACCTGGATCGGCCCGCCGCCGCACGCCATCCGGGACCTGGGCGACAAGGTCGCGGCCCGGCACATCGCGCAGCGCGCCGGTGCCCCGCTGGTGGCCGGTACGCCGGACCCGGTGGCGGGTTCCGAGGAGGTCGTCGCCTTCGCCGAGCAGCACGGACTGCCGATCGCGATCAAGGCCGCGTTCGGCGGCGGCGGGCGCGGGCTGAAGGTCGCGCGCACGCTGGAGGAGATCCCGGAGCTGTACGACTCCGCGGTCCGCGAGGCCGTCGCGGCGTTCGGGCGGGGCGAGTGCTTCGTCGAGCGCTACCTGGACCGGCCGCGCCACGTCGAGACGCAGTGCCTGGCCGACACCCACGGCAACGTGGTCGTCGTCTCCACCCGTGACTGCTCGCTCCAGCGCCGCCACCAGAAGCTCGTCGAGGAGGCCCCGGCCCCGTTCCTGAGCGACGAGCAGAACGCGGAGCTGTACGCGGCGTCCAAGGCCATCCTCAAGGAGGCCGGCTACGTCGGCGCCGGCACGGTGGAGTTCCTGGTCGGGCAGGACGGCACGATCTCCTTCCTGGAGGTCAACACCCGCCTCCAGGTCGAGCACCCGGTCACCGAGGAGGTCTCCGGCATCGACCTGGTCCGCGAGATGTTCCGGATCGCCGACGGCGAGGCCCTGGGCTACGACGACCCGGCCCTGCGCGGGCACTCCTTCGAGTTCCGGATCAACGGCGAGGACCCGGGCCGCAACTTCCTGCCGGCCCCCGGCACCGTCACCGTCTTCGCCCCGCCGACCGGCCCCGGTGTCCGCCTCGACGCGGGCGTGGAGTCCGGTTCCGTGATCGGCCCGGCCTGGGACTCGCTCCTCGCCAAGCTGATCGTGACCGGCGCGACCCGCGAGCAGGCCCTCCAGCGTGCCGCCCGCGCCCTGGCCGAGTTCAACGTCGAGGGCATGGCCACCGCCATCCCGTTCCACCGCGCCGTCGTCGCCGACCCGGCCTTCACCAGCGACCCGTTCCAGGTCCACACCCGCTGGATCGAGACCGAGTTCGTCAACGAGATCAAGCCCTTCACCGCCACCGCCGACGCCGAGACCGACGAGGAGACCGGCCGCGAGACCGTCGTCGTCGAGGTCGGCGGCAAGCGCCTGGAGGTCTCCCTCCCCTCCTCCCTCGGCATGTCCCTGGCCCGCACCGGCCTCGCCGCGGGTGCCAAGCCCAAGCGCCGCGCCGCGCGGAAGAGCGCCGCGGCCGCCTCCGGCGACACCCTCGCCTCCCCGATGCAGGGCACGATCGTGAAGGTCGCGGTCGAGGAGGGCCAGGAGGTCCAGGAGGGCGACCTGATCGTCGTCCTGGAGGCCATGAAGATGGAGCAGCCGCTGAACGCGCACCGCTCCGGCACCGTCAAGGGCCTTGCCGCCGCAGTCGGCGGTTCGGTCTCCTCCGGCGCCGTCATCTGCGAGATCAAGGACTGACCGGGTCCCGACCCGTCCGTTCCTCCCCGGGGCCCCTGCCGGTCCGTACGACCACCGGCAGGGGCCCCGGGCTTTCCCTCTCCGTTTCCCGCGTGCGCCCGGCCCGCCGGGCCTCCCGGCCTTCACGGGCTGCCCGCCACCGGCCCGGGCGTGATGGCATCCTGGATCACAGGCGAACGATGGGAGAAGCACCCGCATGGCGACCACCGCGACATGGACACGGCCACCCCGCCCCATGCGTGCCGACGCGCGGCGGAACTACGACCGGCTGCTGGCCGAGGCCCGTGCCGCCTTCGCGGAGCACGGCACCGATGCCTCCCTGGAGGACATCGCACGCTGCGCGGAGGTGGGCATCGGCACGCTGTACCGGCACTTCCCGAACCGGCACGCGTTGATGAGCGCGGTGTTCCAGGACGCCCTGGCGTCCCTGCTCGCCCGCTCCCAGGAGCTCGTGGAGGCACCGAGGCCGTGCCACGCCCTGATGGAGTGGCTGGGCGCGATCATCACGCACGCGGGCACCTACCGGGGGCTGGCCCAGGCGCTCATGTCGGCCTCCCGGGACGAGACTTCGGCCCTGTCGCAGTGCAATGTGCCGATGCGCGCGGCGGGGGCGGCCCTGCTCGCCCGGGCGCAGGAGAACGGGGCGGTGCGGCCCGACGTGTCGATCGACGACCTGATGCGGCTGACCAACGCGATCGCGCTGGCCGCCGAGGAGTCTCCGGACGACCCCGGGCTGGCGGACCGTCTGCTCACCCTGACCGTGCAGGGGCTGAAGGGGGCGAACCCGGAGACGGGCTGCTGACCCGCCCGCCTCCGGTCGGCGGCCGCCCCGTCAGGGCGCCTCCAGGGCCTGGAGCGCCCCGACGAGCCCGGCCGCTTCGACGCACAGGGGTTCCAACTGGTCGACGAGGCCCTGCCGGACCTGGTTCTCGGGGTTCATGATGCGCTCGCCGATCCGGTCCCGGGACTGTTCGAGCTGCTCCCGGCCGGTACTGCACCAGATTGTCCATCAGGTAGTCGATGAGGTCGGCTCCCCGGACCCCCGTCGCCAGTGTGAACTGCTCCTCGATCAAGGTGACTTCGCCCTCCATCTCGTCGATCCACTCGTCCTGGAGGACCTGGAGGGAGCTGGTCCGCCCCTTCCGGCGCTGGACGCCGAGGAAGACGATGGCGGCGATGCCGGCGACGAAACCGGCGGGCGGGAAGAGCGTCCCGGCCGTGGCCAGACCGTAGAGCCATCCTCCGCCGGCCGCGACCGGGGTGACGATGCCGACCAGCGCGGCGGCCCGCTGCACCACGTCGTGGCGGGTGGCCGCCCGCCCGCCCTGCCGGGGAGGCTCCAGGAGGCTGTTCACGTCGAGCGCGAAGTCCGGAAGCCGTCCCGCGAGGTCCTTGTCGCCGAAAACCCGCTCCACCGCCTGGACCAGGTCCTTCTTGAAGCCCTCGAACTCCTCGGTCCACAGCGTCGCCGGACCGCCGGGCCCCTCGATCCAGGCGTGGAGCACCTGGGCCTTCCGCACCTGGACCTGGTTCGCCCTGGTGGGCTTGGTGAGGTCCGTGGACCGGATGACGTCGTCCAGCTCGGCGTGGAGGTG
The DNA here is from genome assembly GCF_044754785.1 of Streptomyces sp. NPDC092952. Classification (NCBI taxonomy): domain Bacteria; kingdom Bacillati; phylum Actinomycetota; class Actinomycetes; order Kitasatosporales; family Streptomycetaceae; genus Streptomyces; species Streptomyces sp. NPDC092952. The sequence goes on from NZ_JBIVPT010000001.1 coordinate 350,523, forward strand.
GGCGGGCAGGCGGGTGAAGGGGCGGACGGCCCGCGCGATGCGGTTGCGGAGTCTGCGCTCCAGCTCCTCGCGCATGCGCGGCACCGCGGTGTCGAGGAGCTCCATCCGCCGCTCCTCGCTCCTCAGCAGCTCCTTGAGCTCGTCGATCTCCAGGCGTTCCTCGCGCAGCCGCCGGTCGAGCGCCTGGTGGCGCGGGGCCACCAGGATCCGGGCCTCCCGCGCCACCGCGGCGATGTGGCGGACGCCGGTACCGGTACTGATCAGGTCCTCGATCGCCTGGCGCAGGGTCTCCATGCGGCTCTCGGCGCGCTGCCGCTGGGCCGCCTCCCGCGCTTCCTCCGCGTCGAGTTTGGCCGCGCGTGCTTCCAGGGCCGGGGAGACGGGCAGGAAGCCCTCGCCGATGAACCCGAGGTCCGGCTGCCCGGTCGGCAGCGTGAAGTTCTCCCGCAGATAGGTGTTGTTGCGGGTGATCGTCGCCTTCCACTCCGGGATGTCCCGGAGATCGAGATGGGATGCCGCGTCGATGGCGGTGACCACCCACACCACCCGCTTCCCCGACAGCAGGTAGTGGTCGTACAGGAAGCGGATCAGGTCGAGATCGCGCTCCGAGAAGGTGCGGCTGGCGTGGGACACGTACATGAAGCAGTCCGCGTCGGCCATCGCGGTCCGGACGATCATGTCGTGGACCGGGTTCGGGGAGCCGTAGCCGGGCAGGTCGTGGAACTTCGCCGGGAGCCGGGCGCTGTCGAGCATGATCTCCAGCTCGGCCACCTCGCGGCCGCGGTGCGGGCGGAGCCGGTCGGTCATGCTCGCGTCCTGCATCGCGTACGCGGCGACCACGGAGGGGGCCGGGGAGTTCCCGACGTCCTCCCACTCCTCGCCGGAGTCGGTGAAGCGCACCCGCAGATAGCCGGTGCCCGAGGCGTCGACGCCGGACTGGCCGTCCACCGGGACCACACTGGCGGGGCACGCGGTGGTGGGCACCGGGGACGACGGCAGCAGGCCGACGAACTTGTCCGCCGTCCGGCCGTCGGCGGTCGGCACCTCGACCAGTTCGAGCCCGCCCTGCAGGCCGCTCAGCAGGAAGCTCTTGCCGGACGAGAAGGACCCCAGCAGCGCCACGTTGATCAGGGTCGAGGCCGCACGCGTTCTCAGCCGGGTCATCGTGCGCGCGTCCTCGCGGGTCTCCTCCGGCCATGCGGCCGGCGTCTCCGGGGCGTCCGCCGCGGCGCGCAGCCACTCCACGCACCGGTCGAGAACGGTGCGCAGCTCGTCACGTACGTCGTTCAGGTCTCGTGGCACAGTCACGCCCCACGTATAGCGCAGGGCTCCGGAACGGGGCGGACGATCGGGGAATTTCCCGGGAGGGGCCCGGCCACCGTCGCGGGCGACCGGACGCGCCCGCCCTACCGGCGCCGCAGGTCCGCCACTCTGGACCGCTCCCCCTGGCCGTCGCCCAGCCCGGACGGGCCCCGCAGCTGCTGGGGGCCCTGGCCGCCGGGGCCGCTGTGCGCCGTACGGCGCTGACCGGGCAGCGGCATCTCGCGCCTCCCCGGTCGGCCGTGCGCATGGGGCTCCGCCACACCGGGGCCGCCCGCCGCACCGGCCACCGCGATCTGCACCCCCTGGTCCGCGAGGGCCTGGAGCTCGGTGGCGGCCCGGTCGTCGTGGCCGGGGGGCTCGTCCGTCACCAGGCGGGTGACGAGGTCCGTCGGCACCGTCTGGAACATGGTGTCGGAGCCGAGCTTGGTGTGGTCGGCCAGCACCACCACCTCCGCGGCGGCCTGCACCAGCGCCCGGTCCACGCTCGCGGAGAGCATGTTGGAGGTGGACAGGCCGCGCTCGGCGGTGAGCCCGCTGCCGGAGAGGAAGGCGCGCGCGACCCGGAGCCCCTGGAGGGACTGCTCGGCGCCGCTGCCCACCAGGGCGTAGTTGGACCCGCGGAGCGTGCCGCCGGTCATCACGACCTCCACCCGGTTGGCATGGGCCAGGGCCTGCGCGACCAGCAGGGAGTTGGTGACGACGGTCAGCCCGGGGATCCGCGCGAGCCGGCGGGCCAGCTCCTGCGTGGTCGTCCCCGCGCCGACGACGATGGCCTCGCCCTCCTCGACGAGTCCGGCCGCCAGATCCGCGATGGCCGTCTTCTCCGCGGTGGCGAGATGGGATTTCTGCGGGATGCCGGACTCCCGCGTGAAACCGCCCGGCAGTACCGCACCGCCATGACGGCGGTCGAGGAGTCCTTCTGCCTCCAGCGCCCGCACGTCCCGCCGTACGGTCACTTCGGAGGTCTGGACGACGCGGGCGAGCTCACGGAGCGATACCGCCCCGTTGGCGCGCACCATTTCGAGGATCAACTGACGACGTTCTGCAGCGAACACGGAACTGACAGTAACGTGACCGCCTCAGTCTTTTCAGCACTTTGCACCGAATAACGGAAGTTGTGCATGCGACAGGTCACCGAGTGGTATACGCGGCCCCGTTGTTGCTCCACACCGATCGAACACGGTCATCCGGGCACCCCCGGAACGGCCGGGAGGCCGCCGGGGAAGCCGCCCTTGAGCAGCGGCTTCCCCGGCGGCCTCCCGGCGGTCGAGCGGTGCGCCCTACGCCTCGCCCGTCTGCTTACGGGTGTGCAACTGCCGTGCCACTTCCGCGATCGAACCCGACAGGGACGGGTACACGGTGAAGGCGTTCGCGATCTGTTCCACCGTCAGATTGTTGTCGACCGCGATCGAGATGGGGTGGATGAGTTCACTCGCGCGGGGTGCCACGACGCAGCCGCCGACCACGATGCCGGTGCCGGGGCGGCAGAAGATCTTGACGAAGCCGTCCCGGATGCCCTGCATCTTGGCGCGCGGGTTGCGCAGCAGCGGGAGCTTGACCACGCGGGCGTCGATCTTCCCGGCGTCGACGTCGGCCTGGGTGTAGCCGACGGTGGCGATCTCGGGGTCGGTGAAGACGTTCGAGGAGACCGTCTTCAGGTTGAGCGGGGCCACCGCGTCGCCGAGGAAGTGGTACATCGCGATCCGGCCCTGCATGGCGGCGACCGAGGCGAGGGCGAAGATCCCGGTGACGTCACCGGCCGCGTAGACGCCGGGGGCGCTGGTGCGGGAGACCTTGTCGGTCCAGATGTGGCCGGAGTCCTTGAGTCGGACCCCGGCCTCCTCCAGGCCCATGCCCGCGCTGTTGGGGATCGCGCCGACCGCCATGAGGCAGTGCGAGCCGGTGATCACCCGGCCGTCGGCGAGGGTGACCTCGACCCGGTCGCCGACGCGCTTGGCGGCCTGGGCGCGGGAGCGGGCCATCACGTTCATGCCGCGGCGGCGGAAGACGTCCTCCAGCACGGCGGCGGCGTCCGGGTCCTCACCGGGCAGCACCCGGTCGCGGGAGGAGACCAGCGTGACGCGCGAGCCGAGCGCCTGGTAGGCGCCGGCGAACTCGGCGCCGGTGACACCCGATCCGACGACGATGAGCTCCTCGGGCAGCTCGTCGAGGTCGTAGACCTGGGTCCAGTTCAGGATGCGCTCGCCGTCCGGCAGCGCGTCCGGGATCTCCCGGGGGTGGCCGCCGGTCGCGATCAGCACGGCGTCGGCGGTGAGCCGCTCCTCCGTGCCGTCGGCGGCGGTCACGACGACCGTGCGGGAGCCGTCGGCGGCCTGGAGGCCCTCCAGCCGGCCCCGGCCGCGCATCACCCGGGCGCCGGCCCGGGTGACGGAGGCGGTGATGTCGTGGGACTGGGCGAGCGCCAGGCGCTTCACCCGCCGGTTGACCTTGCCGAGGTCGACGCCGACCACACGGGCGGCCTTCTCCATGGGCGGGGTGTCGTCGGCGACGATGATGCCCAGTTCCTCGTAGGAGGAGTCGAAGGTGGTCATCACCTCCGCCGTCGCGATCAGGGTCTTCGAGGGCACGCAGTCGGTGAGCACGGACGCGCCGCCGAGGCCGTCGCAGTCGACGACGGTCACCTCCGCGCCGAGCTGGGCGCCCACCAGCGCCGCCTCGTAGCCGCCGGGTCCGCCGCCGATGATCACGATCCGGGTCACGAAAAGTCCGCCTCGCGTGTGTCATCCCGCGGCCGTCTGCTGCCCCGGCCGGGGGTCCGGGGAGCGCCCCCGGGGAATGCAGTACGTACTTCATTGTCCCGCACGCGCCAAGGTGCTTCGCCCCGGGGCCCTCCATCCGTGCGCCGGGGCCGGTCCGGGGCAGGCAGGACAATCCCGAGGGTGGTCTTCCCGGCGGAATCGACGTTCCCCCCGTCCCCTCCCGTACCCTCGGACCCATGTCGCTCTACGCCGCGTACGCCGGCAACCTCGACGCGCGGCTGATGACGCGCCGCGCACCGCATTCCCCGCTGCGCGGCACCGGCTGGCTGAACGGCTGGCGGCTGACCTTCGGCGGGGAGCAGATGGGCTGGGAGGGCGCGCTCGCCACCGTCGTGGAGGCACCGCGCTCCCAGGTGTTCGTCGCGCTGTACGACCTGGCGGCGATGGACGAGGACTCCATGGACCGGTGGGAGGGCGTCGGCCTCGACGTCTACCGCCGGATGCGGATCCGGGTGCACACCCTGGACGGCGAGGAGCCGGCCTGGATCTACGTGCTGAACGGGTACGAGGGCGGCCTGCCGTCCGCCCGCTACCTGGGCGAGATCGCCGACGCGGCGGAGTCCGCGGGCGCCCCGCACGACTATGTGATGGAGCTGCGCAAGCGCCCCTGCTGACCGCCCGGCCCGCACTTTTGTAGGAACGCACCAGCAGTCGTGGCGATAGTCCGTACCAGGGCATCTACGCGCGTAGGGAATCACCGGCTACCCTCGTCGGCGTGAACGCATCAGTTATTCCGGACCAGATCCAGGGCGACCCGTACGCCGCCGCCGCCGACGCCGCCGCCCGCCTGCGCGAGCTGACCGGCGCCGAGACCCACGACGTCGCGCTCGTGATGGGTTCCGGCTGGGCGCCCGCGGGCGATGCGCTCGGCACCCCGGAGGCCGAGTTCCCGGTGACCGAGCTGCCCGGCTTCCCGGCCCCCGCCGTCCAGGGGCACGGCGGCACGATCCGTTCGTACCGGATCGGGGAGAAGCGCGTGCTGGTCTTCCTCGGCCGTACGCACTTCTACGAGGGCCGGGGTGTCGCCGCGGTGGCGCACGGGGTCCGTACCGCCGTGGCGGCCGGATGCCGGACGGTCGTCCTGACCAACGGCTGCGGTGGTCTGCGCGAGGGCATGCGCCCCGGTCAGCCGGTGCTGATCAGCGACCACATCAACCTGACGGCGTCCTCCCCGATCGTCGGCGCCAACTTCGTCGACCTCACCGACCTGTACTCGCCCCGGCTGCGCGCGCTGTGCCAGGAGATCGACGACACCCTCGAAGAGGGGGTCTACGTGCAGTTCACCGGCCCGCACTACGAGACGCCCGCCGAGATCAACATGGTCCGGGTGATGGGCGGCGACCTGGTCGGCATGTCCACCGTCCTGGAGGCCATCGCCGCCCGCGAGGCCGGTGCCGAGGTGCTGGGCATCTCGCTGGTCACCAACCTCGCGGCGGGGCTGAGCGGCGAGCCGCTCAACCACGAGGAGGTGCTCCAGGCGGGGCGCGACTCGGCCACCCGGATGGGCTCGCTGCTGGCCCGGGTGCTCGACCGCATCTGACGCGTACGGGGCCGCCGGCCCATCCCACCGTGTAGCACCCCGCAGGAAGGCGGACACCGTGCAGCAGGACCTCATCGCCCGGGCCAGGACGTGGCTCGCGGAGGACCCCGATCCCGAGACCCGCGAGGAGCTGGCCCGGCTCGTCGAGGCCGAGGACCTCGACGAGCTGGCCGCACGGTTCTCCGGCACCCTCCAGTTCGGCACCGCCGGGCTGCGGGGCGAGCTGGGCGCCGGGCCGATGCGGATGAACCGGTCCGTGGTGATCCGCGCCGCCGCCGGGCTCGCCGCCTACCTGAAGGCCCGGGGCCAGGGGGACGGGCTCGTCGTCGTCGGCTACGACGCGCGCTACAAGTCCGCCGACTTCGCCCGGGACACCGCCGCCGTGATGACCGGCGCGGGACTGCGGGCCGCCGTGCTCCCCCGCCCGCTGCCCACCCCGGTGCTCGCCTACGCCATCCGGCACCTGGGCGCCGTCGCGGGCGTCGAGGTGACCGCCAGCCACAACCCGCCGAGGGACAACGGCTACAAGGTCTACCTCGGCGACGGCTCGCAGATCGTCCCCCCGGCGGACGACGAGATCGCCGCGGGGATCGCGGCGGTCGGCCCGCTGGACGGCGTGGCCCGCCCCGAGGACGGCTGGGAGGTCCTGGGCGAGGAGGTGCTGGACGCCTATCTGGCCCGTACCGACGCGGTGCTCGCGGCCGGTTCGCCGCGTACCGCCCGGGTCGTGTACACCGCGATGCACGGGGTCGGTACGTCGGTGCTGACCGCCGCCTTCGCGCGGGCCGGGTTCCCCGCGCCGGTGCTCGTCGCCGAGCAGGCCGAGCCCGACCCGGCGTTCCCCACCGTGGCCTTCCCCAACCCGGAGGAGCCCGGCGCGATGGATCTCGCCTTCGCGACCGCGCGCCGTACCGGTCCCGACATCGTTATCGCCAACGACCCGGACGCCGACCGGTGCGCCGTCGCGGTGCCCGATCCGGCGACCGACGGGGGCTGGCGGATGCTCCGGGGCGACGAGGTCGGGGCGCTGCTCGCCGCGCACCTGGTGGACCGGGGGGCGACCGGGGTCCTCGCCGAGTCGATCGTCTCGTCCTCGCTGCTGGGCCGGATCGCCGAGAAGGCGGGGCTGGGGTACGAGGAGACGCTGACCGGCTTCAAGTGGATCGCCCGGGTGGACGACCTGCGGTACGGGTACGAGGAGGCGCTCGGCTACTGCGTCGACCCCGAGGGCGTCCGCGACAAGGACGGGATCACGGCCGCGCTGCTCGTCGCCGAACTGGCCTCGGTGCTCAAGGAGCGGGGCCGTACGCTGCCCGACCTGCTGGACGACCTGGCACTCACCCACGGGCTGCACGCCACCGACCAGCTGTCGGTCCGGGTGGAGGACCTGTCGGTCATCTCGGACGCCATGCGGCGGCTGCGCGAGACGCCCCCGACCGCGCTGGCGGGTCTGCCCGTCGTCTCGGCCGAGGACCTGACGCGCGGTTCGGACCGGCTGCCGCCCACCGACGGCCTGCGCTACCGGCTGGACGGTGCCCGGGTGATCGTCCGCCCGAGCGGCACCGAGCCGAAGCTCAAGTGCTATCTGGAGGTGGTGGTCCCGGTCGGCTCGGCCGGGGAGCTGCCGGCGGCCCGTACGAGGGCGGCGGAGCTGCTCGACGGCATCAAGCGCGATCTGGCGGCCGCCGCCGGGATCTGACGGACCCTTCGGGCACGCCCCCGCCCCGGACACCGGCACTGCCGGGTCCGGGGCGGGTGTCGTCGGGGCCGTGCGGACTACTTCATGCCGAGCAGCTGCTCGATCGGGTCGATGGCGAAGTAGACCAGGAAGAGCGCCGAGGTGCCCCAGAGCAGCCAGTGCACCTCGCGGGCCTTGCCCAGGCAGGCCTTGATGACCACGTAGGAGAGGAAGCCCGCGCCGATGCCGTTGCTGATGGAGTAGGTGAACGGCATGACGGCGATGGTCAGGAAGGCCGGGATCGCGACCTCGTACCGGTCCCACTCGATGTGCTTCACCTGGGTCATCATCAGGAACCCGACCGCGACGAGAGCGGGGGCCGCGGCCTGGAGCGGCACGATGGTGAGCAGCGGGGTGGCGAAGAGCGCGAGGCCGAACAGACCGCCGGTGACGAGGTTGGCGAACCCGGTGCGCGCACCCTCGCCGACGCCCGCGGCGGACTCGATGTACGCGGTGGCGGACGACGAGGAGGCGGCGCCACCGGCGACGGCGGCCGCGCCGTCGATCAGCAGGACCCGGCCGAGACCGGGGACCTGGCCACGCTCGTCGAGGAGCCGGGCCTCGGCGGTGACACCGACCACGGTGCCCATCGTGTCGAAGAAGTCGGACAGCAGCAGGGTGAAGACGAACAGCAGGACGGTCAGCACGCTGACGTGGCTGAACGCGCCGAACAGGTCGAACTTGCCCAGCAGCCCGAAGTCGGGGGCGGCGAAGGGCTTGTCGGGCAGCGACGGGGTGATCAGGCCCCAGGACTTGACGTCGGCGACGCTGTTGATGACGACGGCGGCGACGGTCATCACGAGCATGCTGATGAGGATGGCGCCCTGCACCTTGCGGACCAGGAGCACGATCGTCAGGAGCACGCCGACGCAGAAGACGAGCATCGGCCAGCCGGTGAGGGTCCCGGTGCCGATCTGAACGGGCACGGTGCTGTTCGCGGCGTCGGGGACGCGGGTGACGAACCCGGAGTCGACACAGCCGATGAAGGCGATGAACAGGCCGATGCCGACGCTGATGGCCTGCTTGAGTGGCTGCGGGATGGCGTGCATGATCGCCTCGCGCAGACCGGTCATCACCAGCACGGTGATCAGCAGGCCCTCCAGCACGATGATGCCCATCGCGTCGTCCCACCCCATCATCGGGGCGACCTGGAAGGCGGTGACGGCGTTGAGTCCCAGACCCGCGGCGAGGGCGAGCGGCAGGTTGCCGCCGACACCCATGATCACGGTCATCACGGCGGCCACCAGGGCCGTGGAGGTGACCAGTTGGACGTTGTCCAGCTGATGGCCGTACTTGTCCTCGGTGCTCCCGAGAATAATGGGATTGAGTACGAGAATGTATGCCATCGTAAAGAAGGTGGCGAACCCGCCACGTATCTCACGGCCAAAAGTAGAGCCGCGTTCACGTATACGGAAGAACCGGTCGACCGGCCCCCCGGATCCGCGTCGCGGCCCGTCGTCGAATCTGTGTCTCGGCTCTTCGACCGCGCCGGTCGCGCTGCTGTACATGACGGCTTCTCCTGAAACTGCGTTACGGAAAAAGACAGCGGCGCCGGAGTGCGTATCAACTGCGCGCGACGGCACATTCGACGCCTAAGGGATGCCCGTATGCGCTGGCAGGACACCCCGTAGGCAGCGGATCCTATGTGTCAGGGGCATGATCTCGATTGCCATGAGGTATCGATTACCTGTCCTTCTCGTACCGCTCCTGTCGGTTCCTCTGAAATCGGCGACGACCTATCAAGCCAAAACGGGATGCGGGCGACATGGGGCATGGAGTTGATCGCGGTCGACTCCTACCCTCGGGCCCGTGCACTCACCGCTTCCCTTCAACGCGCGAGCCGCCCGCATCCTGCGCGAGAAACTCGGGATGGCTCCGGGCCATGTCGCCTACGGCATGCGTGCCTCGTACGGCATGGCCTACATCACTCCCGACCACATCACCGCCTGGGAGCGCGGCACCGCACTGCCCAGCGCGAGTGAACTCACCGCGCTGGCCGGTGCGTTGTGGTGCAACCCCAACGAACTCATGGGCGCCCCGCGCACCCTGCGGGAGCACCGCATCGCCCGCGGGCTGGCCGCCGAGGACGTCGCCCGCGCCACCGGCGTCGGCCTCGACGACTACCTCCGCATGGAGGAGACGGGCCAATGGACCGGCGGCAAAAGGCAGTCCGCCGCCCTCGCCACCACCCTCGCCCTGCCCCCGCGCGACTTCATCGCCATCACCGGCCTGGAGGGCGAGCTCGCCCAACTCCTCACCGAGGCCGTCTCCACCCGCTGGCAGGCGCACATCCGGGGCATCGCCCGGCTCATCGCCGTGGACCGCCGCGACCTCCAGGACCCGCTGCGGGACATGCACCAGGAGTACCAGACGCTCATGGCGGCCACCCTCAGCCGGGCGAGCGGCACCACCGCCTCGGGCGAGGACGGCCGACGCTACCTGGAGGACATCATCGACCACTTCTGGTCCCGGATCCCGGAGAACTGAGCCCGCACGCCCCCGCCGGCCGGCCGGACAACCGGACGGGTCGGTACGGGACGGACGGGAACGCGGGAACGGACGGGACGGGCCGACCGGGACCGCCGTCGGGCTGTCGGACATCTGTCGGCGGCCTGTCGACGGGGGCTGCGACCTTGGTTCCGCCGGATGCTCCGCACGAGCACTCCGCCCCAGAACGCAAGGAGCCCGTCACCATGTCCTCCGCAGTCCGGCACCAGCCGTGGGACGTCCACCGACCGCCGTCCGCCGAAGGCAGGACCTTCCTGGTCACCGGGGGCAACGCCGGGATCGGCTACTTCACCGCGGAACAGCTCGCCGCCACCGGCGCCCTCGTCGTACTCGGCAGCCGGGACCGGGCGAAGGCCGAGGCAGCCATGGCATCGATCCGCTCACGCGTCCCCGGAGCGCGACTGCGCCGCCTCGGGCTCGACCTGGCCGACCTGCCGTCCCTGAAGGCCGCCGTGGACACCCTGGGCCTCGACCGTCTCGACGCGGTGGTCCTCAACGCGGGCGTCGCCCTGGACGACCCGCCGCGCCGGGAGACCTCGGACGGCCACGAGCTGATGTTCGGCACCAACCATCTCGGCCACTTCGCGCTGACCCGGTGGCTGGCCCCCCTGCTGTCCGCGGCGCCGGCCGGCCGCGTCGTGACGGTGGGAAGCTTCGCGGCCCGCTCCGAGCGGCTGGACCTCGACGATCCGCAGTCGACCCGGGACTACCGGCCCAAGCGCACCTACGGCCGGTCGAAGCTGGCCCAGATGTGCTTCGGCTTCGAGCTCGACCGCCGTCTGCGGGCCGCCGGGAGCACCGTGCTCAGCGTCGTGGCCCATCCGGGCGGCGCGCTGGACTCCCTCACCCCGCCCGGCGCGCCGACGGGCGCGACGACCCGCGGCGAGCGCCTGGCCGCCCTGCCCGCCGCCCTCCTGGTACAGGGCAAGGACGCCGGGGCGTGGCCCGTCGTCCGCGCCGCCCTCGACCCGGAGGTACGGGGAGGACAGCTCTGGGGGCCGCGGGTTTTCAAGCTGCGCGGCAGGCCGCGGTGCGAGCCCGTCCCCACCCACATGACCGACCCGGCCGCAGCCGCCCGCCTGTGGACGGTCAGCGCCGGGCTCACGGGCACCGATCCGGACGACGGCTTCCGGTAGGCGCGCCCCGGGGGCGGGTACGGCCGGCGCTCAGCCCGTCGCGAAGAGGACCACCAGCAGCACCGCGCCCACCACCGCCGGCACGATCACCTCGAACGCCCAGCGCACCGACACCGGCGATTCCGCCGGCCCCTCGCCCGCCGCCTTCGCGGCGCTCCCCGCTCCCGCCTTCGCCCGCTCCGCCAGCTCGCGCAGATCGGCCATGGTCTGGTCGGCCGCGGCGGTCCGGTTCTTGGTGTCGCGGACGTCGGCCGTCACGGACGTACGGTCGTACGGGTCGTCCAGCGAGCGCCGGGACTGCCGGCGCGCCGCCTTCTTGCGCTGCCGCATCGACACCGGGACCGCCCACAGCTGGTACTTCGCGCCGTCCTCGGTGAACAGCTCGCTCGAATACCCGGCCCGCAGGTCCGCGACCGCGGTCCACGGCATGGTGATCGTGCGGAACGGGTTGCGGATCCGGATCCGCTCGTCGTTGGCGGACACTACGGGCCGCAGCGTGAACGCGGTGACCAGCGGCACCGAGGTCAGGATGCCCGCGAGCGCCAGCCACGGCACCCGTCCGTGCCCCCGGATCAGCGCGTCGCCGCCGATCCAGCAGATGAGCAGGAGCAGCAGGACACCCCCCGCCATCCCGGCGGGCGAGCGGAAGGTCCGGTCGGCGTAGACCGGCTCGGCGGGCGGCGTGGGGCTCGTCATGCGCCCGATTCTGCCTGACGGCCGCCCGGGGTGCCGGAGCGGTACGGGGCCGCCGGGGGAAGAGGGGCCCCTGTACAGGCCGCTACGCGCGTAGATATGCTCATCTGGTGACCATGCCCACCACAGCTCCAGCATTCACCGACGCGACCGCGTCCGACAGTGCGCTGCGCCGCTTCCTGCACGGGCTGCCCGGCGTCGACGCCGTCGGCCTCGAAGCGCGTGCCGCGTCCCTCGGAACCCGTTCGATCAAGACCACGGCCAAGGCGTACGCCATCGACCTGGCCATCTCGATGATCGACCTCACGACGCTGGAGGGCGCGGACACCCCCGGCAAGGTCCGGGCCCTCGCCGCCAAGGCCCTCAACCCCGAGCCGCTGCGCTACACGCCGCACCGGCTCGCGGGCGACCCCGCGGGCGCCGAGCCGGACCGCCCGGCCCCGCGCACGGCCGCCCTCTGCGTCTATCCCGACATGGTGCCCACCGCCGTCGCCGCGCTGGCCGGCTCCGGGGTGAAGGTGGCGTCCGTGGCGACGGCCTTCCCCGCCGGACGCGCCGCGCTCGACGTGAAGCTGGCGGACGTCCGGGACGCGGTGGCCGCCGGGGCCGACGAGATCGACATGGTGATCGACCGGGGCGCCTTCCTCTCCGGCCGCTACCTGAAGGTCTACGAGGAGATCCTCGCCGTGAAGGCCGAGTGCGCGCGGCCCGACGGCCCCGACGCCCGGCTGAAGGTGATCTTCGAGACGGGCGAGCTGTCCACGTACGACAACATCCGCCGCGCCTCCTGGCTCGGCATGCTGGCCGGGGCCGACTTCATCAAGACGTCGACCGGCAAGGTCTCCACCAACGCCACGCCCGCGAACACCCTGCTGATGCTGGAGGCGGTGCGCGACTTCCGGGCGCAGACCGGCGTCCAGATCGGGGTGAAGCCGGCCGGCGGCATCCGCACGTCCAAGGACGCGATCAAGTTCCTGGTGCTGGTGAACGAGACCGCGGGCGAGGACTGGCTGGACAACCACTGGTTCCGGTTCGGCGCCTCCAGCCTGCTGAACGACCTGCTGATGCAGCGTCAGAAGCTCAGCACCGGCCGTTACTCCGGCCCCGATTACGTGACGGTGGACTGATCCCCATGGCATCTGCATTCGAGTACGCCCCCGCCCCCGAGTCCCGCGCGGTCGTCGACATCGCGCCCTCGTACGGCCTGTTCATCGACGGCGAGTTCACCGACGCGGCCGACGGGAAGGTCTTCAAGACCGTCTCGCCGAGCAGCGAGGAGGTGCTCTCCGAGGTCGCCCGCGCCGGTGCGGCCGATGTGGACCGGGCCGTGAAGGCGGCCCGCAAGGCATTCGAGAAGTGGTCGGCGCTGCCCGGCTCCGAGCGCGCGAAGTACCTCTTCCGGATCGCCCGGATCATCCAGGAGCGCAGCCGCGAGCTGGCCGTCCTGGAGACCCTCGACAACGGCAAGCCGATCAAGGAGACCCGCGACGCGGACCTCCCCCTGGTCGCGGCGCACTTCTTCTACTACGCGGGCTGGGCCGACAAGCTGGCGCACGCCGGTTTCGGCGCGGACCCGCGCCCGCTCGGGGTGGCCGGCCAGGTCATCCCGTGGAACTTCCCGCTGCTCATGCTGGCCTGGAAGATCGCCCCGGCGCTCGCCGCGGGCAACACGGTGGTCCTCAAGCCCGCCGAGACGACCCCGCTCTCCGCGCTGTTCTTCGCGGACATCTGCCGCCAGGCGGGTCTGCCCAGGGGCGTCGTGAACATCCTTCCCGGCTACGGGGACGCGGGCGCCGCCCTGGTCGCGCACGAGGACGTGAACAAGGTCGCGTTCACCGGCTCGACCGCGGTCGGCAAGGCCATCGCCCGCCAGGTCGCCGGTACGGACAAGCGGCTCACCCTCGAACTGGGCGGCAAGGGCGCCAACATCGTCTTCGACGACGCCCCGATCGACCAGGCCGTCGAGGGCATCGTCACCGGCATCTTCTTCAACCAGGGCCAGGTCTGCTGCGCCGGTTCCCGGCTGCTGGTCCAGGAGTCGGTCCAGGACGAGGTGCTGGACGCGCTGAAGCGGCGGCTCGCCACGCTCCGGCTCGGCGACCCGCTGGACAAGAACACCGACATCGGCGCGATCAACTCCGCGGAGCAGCTGGCCCGGATCACCGCCCTCGCCGACACCGGCGAGGCGGAGGGCGCCGAGCGCTGGACGGCCCCCTGCGAGCTGCCCGCCGCGGGGTACTGGTTCGCCCCGACGCTGTTCACCAACGTCACCCAGGCGCACACCGTCGCCCGGGACGAGATCTTCGGCCCGGTGCTGTCGGTGCTGACCTTCCGCACCCCGGACGAGGCCGTCGCCAAGGCCAACAACAGCCAGTACGGCCTCTCGGCCGGCATCTGGACGGAGAAGGGCTCCCGCATCCTCGCGGTGGCCAACAAGCTCCGGGCCGGCGTCGTCTGGGCCAACACGTTCAACAAGTTCGACCCGACCTCGCCCTTCGGCGGCTACAAGGAGTCGGGCTTCGGTCGCGAAGGCGGCCGCCACGGCCTGGAGGCGTACCTCGATGTCCGATAACCGACTGAGCGTCTTCAAGACCTACAAGCTGTACGTCGGGGGCAAGTTCCCCCGCTCCGAGAGCGGCCGGGTGTACGAGGTGAGCGACTCCAAGGGCAGGTGGCTGGCGAACGCCCCGCAGTCCTCCCGCAAGGACGCGCGCGACGCGGTCGTGGCCGCCCGCAAGGCGTTCGGCGGCTGGTCGGGCGCGACGACGTACAACCGGGGCCAGGTCCTCTACCGCGTCGCCGAGATGCTGGAGGGCCGCAAGGAGCAGTTCGTCCGGGAGGTCGCGGACGCGGAGGGCCTGTCGAAGTCCAAGGCGGCGGCCGTGGTGGACGCGGCGGTCGACCGCTGGGTCTGGTACGCCGGGTGGACCGACAAGATCGGCCAGGTGGTCGGCGGGGCGAACCCGGTCGCGGGCCCGTTCTTCAACCTGTCGACGCCGGAGCCGACCGGCGTGGTCGCGGTGCTGGCGCCGCAGAAGTCGTCGTTCCTGGGCCTGGTCTCGGTGATCGCCCCGGTGATCGCCACCGGCAACACCGCGGTGGTCGTGGCCTCGGCGGACGCCCCGCTGCCCGCGCTGTCGCTGGGCGAGGTGCTGGCCACCTCCGACGTGCCGGGCGGCGTGGTGAACGTCCTGTCCGGGCGTACGGCGGAGATCGCGGCCCCGCTCGCCTCCCACCAGGACGTCAACGCGATCGACCTGACGGGCGCGGACGAGGCGCTCGCGAAGGAGCTGGAGATCGCGGCGGCGGACAACCTGAAGCGCGTCCTGCGCGCCCGGGACGCGGGCGCCGACGGCTCCGCCGAGCCGGACTGGACGGCCGACCCGGGCACCCACCGCCTGACGGCCTTCCTGGAGACCAAGACGGTCTGGCACCCCACGGGCGCCCTGGGCGCCTCGGGCTCCTCGTACTGAGGACGTACGAAGCGGCCCGCTCCTCCCGGGGTTCACCGGGGAGGAGCGGGCCGCTTCCGGGTCCGGGAGCCGTCCCGGGACAGGGGCTACAGGCCGCCGCGCAGCCCCTCCGCCAGCGGTCCCACCAGCGGCAGGTCCTTCAGGGCCCCGCCGCTGGTCAGCGGGTCGGTGACGGCGGTCGTGGAGAGCGGCTTGAAGTCGGCGACCTGCGTCTCCAGCCCGTTGGTCAGCGGGTCGGTGCCCGTGCCGGCCAGCGGGTCGAGCCGCAGATGCGTCACCGGGGCGACGCTGTGCTTGAGCGCCACCCCGAGCGCCCCGGTGGTCGCGCCGAGGGCCGCGTCGGCGTCCTGGCCGAGGCCGGAGCCGCTGTCGGTGCCCACGGCCGGGACCGGGGCCGACGGCGCCGCCTGGGCCGCCGCACCGCCCGCGCCGAGCGCGGCGCCCACCGCCGTGACGGTCAGACCGGCCCTCAGCAGGGCGCGGCGACGGGACCGGGAGAGTGCGTGACGTGCCATGGGATTCCCACCTGTTCGAGACCACCGAGTAATCGTCTGAGCGCGTAGCGTAGTTGAAATGTGATGCTGGATACCAACAAAGGCACCGGGGGATCCCCTGCGCGGGTCAATGCCTCACACTCGTGTTCTGTGAATGCCCAACCGACCCCGACCCGCGTGGTGCTGCTCGCCGGCCCGTCCGGCTCCGGCAAGTCCTTCCTGGCCGCCCGCAGCGACCTGCCGGTGCTGCGTCTGGACGACTTCTACAAGGAGGGCGACGACCCGACGCTTCCGCTCGTCCCCGGCAGTACCGACATCGACTGGGACTCCGCGCAGTCCTGGGACGCGGACGCGGCGGTCTCCGCCATCGTCGACCTGTGCCGTACGGGACGCACGGACGTCCCGGTGTACGACATCTCCACCAGCTCCCGGACCGGCCGCGAGACCCTGCACATCGACCGCACCCCGCTCTTCGTCGCCGAGGGGATATTCGCGGCGGACATCGTCGGGCGGTGCCAGGAGCTGGGGCTGCTCGCCGACGCGCTCTGCCTGCGCGGCCGCCCGGCGACGACGTTCCGCCGCCGGCTGGTCCGGGATCTGCGCGAGGGCCGCAAGTCGGTGCCGTTCCTGCTGCGGCGCGGGTGGCGGCTGATGCGGGCGGAGCGGCGGATCGTGGCGCGCCAGGCGGCGCTGGGGGCGTACCCGTGCGGCAAGGAGGAGGCCCTGGGCCGGCTCGCCGCGGCGGCCGCGGGCCGCTGCCGCCGCGCACCGGTGGGCACCACCCCGGTCCCGGAGTAGACCGGCCCCGTTCGCGTGCGCCCCGGCCGGTACGGGCAGGGCGCATGCGAACGGGGCCGGACAGGCCCCCCGGCCCACCCGACCCCGCAGCTTTTCCCCGTGTTCCCCGTTGTCCCCCGTTCGCCGCCTCCCCCGAAGCGGCGCCCCCGTGGGTTCCCCCGTGGTCCCCCTCCGTTCCCCCGTATCCCCCCAGCCTCAGGCCACCAGCTCGCCGAAGGACTCCTCCTGGTCACGGCCGAAGCTGAGGACCTCGTCCTCGCGCAGCCGGCGGAGCGACCGCCAGATGCTGGACTTCACCGTGCCGACGCTTATGTCGAGAATGGACGCGATCTCCGGGTCCGTGCGGCCCTCGTAGTACCGAAGGACCAGCATCGTCCGCTGGAGTTCGGGCAGCCGGGCCAGCGCCTGCCAGAGCACGGCGCGCAGTTCGGTGCCGCGCATCGCGTCCGTGTCGCCCGCCGTCTCCGGCAGCTCCTCGGTCGGGTACTCGTTGAGCTTGCGCCTGCGCCAGGCGCTGATGTGCAGGTTCGTCATGGTGCGGCGCAGATAGCCGCCGACCGCGGCCTTGTCACTGATCCGGTCCCAGGCCCGGTACGTCGAGAACAGCGCGCTCTGCAGCAGGTCCTCGGCCTCGAACCGGTCACCGGTCAGGTGGTAGGCGGTCGCGTACAGGGAGGCGCGGCGCTCCCTGACGTAGGCCGTGAACGCCGCTTCGGCGTCCTCGTCCCGCGCCGGGGCCGTCCGCTCCCCCGAGCCCTCCCCGTACACGCCACGCCCGTTGTTCCCCCCGGTTCCCCCCACAGGAACGTCGACCACCGTCATGAACGGCGTGTGCTGGCGTCCGGCGTTGCGTACGCAGCCCCGGACACCCACCGTGCCGGACTTCTCGGCCCCCCGGCCGGCATCGTGGAGACGCGTGACAACTGCGCTTGCGGTGATGCTGTGAGTTGCGTTCATCTCGCGCCCCCCATCGGTGGAGTCCGTCCGTTCCTGTGTCCATGAGCTTGGTCGGGCAGTTTCATCACCCTGTCCGCCGACTGTCACAGAGCTGTCACAGCCATCGTCCGCACCGTGTCCGGGGCTTCGGTGGGACGTGAGTGACGCACGAGTAGGGACCAACTGTCGAACTGGGGCTCTGCCATGGGTCAGAATGACCAGCGTGCCTTTCCTGTTGCTGATCGAGGACGACGACGCCATCCGCACGGCCCTCGAACTCTCGCTGTCACGCCAGGGCCACCGTGTGGCCACCGCGGCGACGGGAGAGGACGGCCTGAAACTGCTGCGTGAGCAGCGGCCGGATCTGATCGTGCTGGATGTGATGCTGCCCGGTATCGATGGTTTCGAGGTGTGCCGGCGCATCCGGCGCACCGACCAACTGCCGATCATCCTGCTGACCGCCCGGAGCGACGACATCGACGTCGTGGTCGGGCTGGAGTCCGGCGCCGACGACTACGTCGTCAAACCCGTGCAGGGCCGGGTGCTCGACGCCCGGATCCGCGCGGTGCTGCGCCGCGGCGAGCGCGAGTCCACCGACTCCGCGGTGTTCGGGAGCGTGGTGATCGACCGTTCCGCGATGACCGTGACGAAGAACGGGGAGGACCTCCAGCTCACCCCGACCGAGCTGCGCCTCCTGCTGGAGCTGAGCCGCCGCCCCGGCCAGGCGCTCTCCCGGCAGCAGCTGCTGCGGCTGGTCTGGGAGCACGACTACCTCGGTGACTCCCGGCTGGTGGACGCGTGCGTGCAGCGGCTGCGCGCCAAGGTGGAGGACGTGCCGTCCTCGCCGACCCTGATCCGTACCGTCCGGGGTGTGGGCTACCGGCTGGACTCGCCCCAGTGACCGCTGCCCCCATACGGAGACTCCTCGCCGGGCTCCGCTGGACGAGCCTGCGCCTGCGGCTGGCCGTGGTGTTCGGGCTGGTGGCGCTGACCGCGGCGGTGTCCGCCTCGGGGATCGCGTACTGGCTGAACCGCGAGGCGGTGCTGACCCGTACACAGGGCTCCGCGCTCGGGGACTTCCGCCAGGAGATGCAGAGCCGGGCGGCCACGCTGCCGCTCCACCCCACCCGGGACGACCTGCAGAACGCCGCCGTGCAGATGGCGAGCAGCTCCCCGGGGTACAGCGTGCTGCTGGTCGACGAGCGGGACACCGGGAAGCCGATCGTCGGCAACTCCGACCTGGACACGTTCACACTCGACAACGTGCCGCTCCCGCTCCAGAAGGCCGTCGGCAAGAAGCAGCCGCTGGGCTCGGGCAACAAGGACGAGTACCACCTGTTCTGGCAGCGCACCAGCATCAACGGCACGCCGTACCTGGTGGGCGGCACGAAGATCATCGGCGGTGGCCCGACCGGCTACATGCTGAAGTCGCTCGACCAGGAGCGGCAGGACCTCAACTCCCTGGCCTGGTCGCTGGGGATCGCGACCACGCTCGCGCTGATCGGTTCCGCGCTGCTCGCGCAGGCCGCGGCGACGACCGTGCTGCGCCCGGTGCGGCGGCTCGGCGACGCCGCCCGCAAGCTCGGCGAGGGCAAGCTCGACACCCGGCTCGTGGTGTCCGGAACGGACGAACTGGCCGATCTCTCCCGTACGTTCAACCGGACGGCGGGTTCGCTGGAGAAGCGGGTCGCGGACATGAGCGCGCGGGAGGAGGCGAGCCGCCGCTTCGTCGCCGACATGTCGCACGAACTGCGTACCCCGCTCACGGCCCTGACCGCCGTCACCGAGGTGCTGGAGGACGAGGCGGACGGCCTCGACCCGATGATCGCGCCCGCGGTGCACCTGGTGGTGAGCGAGACCCGCCGCCTCAACGACCTGGTGGAGAACCTGATGGAGGTCACCCGCTTCGACGCGGGCACGGCCCGGCTGGTCCTCGACACGGTCGACGTCGCCGACCAGGTCACCGCCTGCATCGACGCCCGCGCCTGGCTGGACGCGGTGGACCTGGACGCCGAGCGCGGCATGATGGTCCGCCTCGATCCGCGCCGTCTCGACGTGATCCTGGCGAACCTGATCGGCAACGCGCTCAAGCACGGCGGTTCGCCGGTGCGGGTCGCGGTACGGACGGAGGGCGAGGAGCTCGTCATCGAGGTACGGGACCACGGCCCGGGCATCCCCGAGGCCGTCCTGCCGCACGTCTTCGACCGCTTCTACAAGGCGAGCGCCTCCCGGCCGCGTTCCGACGGCAGCGGACTCGGCCTGTCGATCGCCATGGAGAACGCGCACATCCACGGCGGCGACATCACGGCCGCCAACTCTCCGGACGGCGACGGCGCGGTGTTCGTCCTGCGCCTGCCGCGCGACGCCGAACGGCTGACCCGCACCGCCGACGGGGACGACGGCGACGAGGACGGCTCCGGGGGCCGGGACGAGGGGAACGGGGCCACATGACGGGCAGCAGCATCGGGCGCCGGGGCCGGCGCCGTACCGTCCTCGCGCTGGCCGGGGCCCTGGCCGGGGCCGCGCTGGTCACGGGGTGCGGGATCAGGTCGACCACGGTCCCGGTGGACGCCGGGCCCGCCCCGTCCCAGGTGCCGTGCACCGTACCGGCCCAGAGCGTCACCACGCAGTCCCTCCAGGGCGTGCCCGTGGAGGTGTACCTGGTCTGCTCCTCGCAGCTGGTCACGGTGGACCGTACGGTCCGGGCCGACGTGTCCGGACCGGACCGGGCCGCGGTGGCCCGGGCGCTCCTGGACGAGCTGCGCCGCGAGCCGGACGCCGAGGAGCGCCGCGCCGGGTACGCCACGACCGTCCCGGACGGCCTGCGGATCGGCCCGGCCCACCCCGGCGACGGGAAGGACACCCTGCGGCTCAGTGAGCAGCCGGAGGACCTGCGCTCCGAGGCACTGGCCCAGATCGTGTGCACGTACGCGGAGAACGACACGCTGGCCCCGCGCGGCCAGGTGGTGCTGGGCGGCCCGGGGGCCTACCCGGCGCGTGCCTACCTGTGCACCTCGGAGATGAAGGCGCGCCCCAACGCCGACCCGGCCCCGATCGCGGTCCGGACCACGATCCCGGGGAACGGCGCGTCGGCCGGTACCGGCTGACGGCGACCGGTGCGGGGCGCGTGGGGCCGTGAGCAGCGCCTCGCGGGCGGCTGAGCAGCCGTAACGGGGGTGGTCGAGCGCCCGCCCGCAGGCCCGTTCCGGGGCCGGGCGCCGTTACCGTATCCGGACGTACGGATCGTGGGGCGGCGGAACCGATTCCGCCGCCCGCCGCGTCTTGGGGGGCGTGCGTCAAGGTACGGACGGCCAGACCGTCATCCGCTTCCGCGCGACCGGGGTATGCCTGCTCCTCGCGCATCTGCTGCTCGTCGGGTGGCTGACCCTGCGCCCGCTCGACGTCCCCTGGGCGACCGCCTCGAACCTTCATCTCTTCGCCGGGATCCGGGCCGATCTGGCCCTCGGCCCGGTCGAGGCCACCCGGCGGATCGGTGAGGGGCTGCTGCTCCTCGCCCCGCTGGGTGTCCTGCTGCCGATGGCCGGCGGCCGCCTCACCGTGTCCCCGTGGGCCTCGCTGGCCCGTACCGTCGCGGCAGGAACGCTCATCTCCACGCTCATCGAGCTGGCCCAGACCGGAGTGCCCGGCCAGGTCGTCGACGTCGACTCGATGCTGCTGAACACGGTGGGCGTGGCCGTCGCCCACCTGCTCGTCGTCCCCATGTGCCGGGCGCGGCTGCGCCGCCGGAGGGAGGGGCGGGCCGAGACCGCCCCCCGCCCCAGGGACGAGGCCCCCCAGGGTGCTACCCCGACGATTCCCAGGGTCGGGATCGCCCCGTAGAGCGATACTTTGCCCCCGTTCGTCGGAGACCATGGATACATCGGACCGGGAGCCCGACGGAGCGGCTCCCGGCACCACATCCCAGCGACGAATCCGCACGACGGATCCCGCAACGGTTTCGCGAAGGAGCCCACCATGGCCGGACTTGTCCGCCCCCGCGAGGGACGCATGATCGGCGGAGTGTGCGCAGCGCTGGCACGGCGCTTCGGCACCTCCGCCGGGACGATGCGCATCATCTTCCTGGTCTCGTGCCTGCTGCCGGGGCCGCAGTTCCTGCTCTACCTGGCGCTGTGGCTGCTGCTCCCGGCGGAAGGGACGAGGGCGGCCACCGACTGGTGACCTCTTCCGTACGCGTACGCCCGTGGGGCGGCCACCTGGACCGGGTGGCCGCCCCACGGGCGTACAGCGGATGCGGACGCGAATGCGAATGCGGCTACGGATGCTGAGGCGGATCGGATACGGACCGGGTGCCGGTGCGGACCGGGTGCTACCGGTTTCCGGCCGTGGGTGTGGGCTCTCAGCCGCCGAGCGGGAGGCCGTTGGCCGTCAGCCCACCGGCGTTCACGCCGCCCGCGGGCAGACCGCCGAGGAGGCCCTTGACCGGACCGGTGGCGCCGTCGACGAGCTTCTGCTGGTCGGTGCCGAGCAGCTTGGTGGTGGTCTCCTGGAGCGGCAGGCCCTGGGTGGCGGTGTCCACCGCCGAGCTCGCGACGGGCAGGGCCATGCCCACGGCGTTCGCCGGCAGCACGGCGGCGGAGGCGGTGCCCGCGGCAGCGGCGGCGAAGGCGGCACCGAGAGCGGCGACACCGAGAGTCCTGGCAGCAGACTGCTTCATGGAATTCATCCTCGGAGAGAGAAGGAGGGTGTGGGAACAACGAAAAGTAGCCACGGTTTCCCCCTCCTCACAAACAGTCCGACACGCCGGTAACGGCCGGGAATTCGACATCCCGGCCGATACCGCGCAGCCGCCGGTCAGTCCGAGACCGCGGAAGAAACGCTGGTCGCAGCGGTCTGCTCGAAGAGCCACTCCGCCTTCAGCTCGGCGTAACCCGGCTTGATCACCTCATTGATCATCGCCAGACGCTCATCAAAAGGAATGAACGCCGACTTCATCGCATTGACGGTGAACCACTGCATGTCGTCGAGCGTGTATCCGAAGGTCTCGGTCAGCTTCTCGAATTCCTGACTCATGCTCGTACCGCTCATGAGCCGGTTGTCGGTATTGACCGTGGCCCGGAAATGCAGCTTCCGCAGCATTCCGATCGGGTGCTCGGCGTACGAGGCGGCGGCGCCGGTCTGGAGGTTGGAGGTCGGGCACAGCTCCAGCGGGATGCGCTTGTCCCGTACGTAGGAGGCGAGGCGGCCGAGCTTGACCTCACCGTTCTCGGCGACCTCGATGTCGTCGATGATGCGGACGCCGTGGCCGAGCCGGTCGGCGCCGCACCACTGGATGGCCTGCCAGATCGACGGCAGGCCGAACGCCTCGCCCGCGTGGATGGTGAAGTGGTTGTTCTCGCGCTTGAGGTACTCGAAGGCGTCGAGGTGGCGGGTGGGCGGGAAGCCCGCCTCCGCGCCCGCGATGTCGAATCCGGCCACACCCTGGTCGCGGTAGCGGTTGGCCAGCTCGGCGATCTCCAGGGACCGGGCGGCGTGCCGCATCGCGGTGAGCAGGGCGCCGACCCGGATGCGGTTGCCGTCGCGGCGGGCCCGCCGCTCGCCCTCGCGGAAGCCCTCGTTGACCGCCTCGACGACCTCTTCGAGGGTCAGCCCGGCCTCCAGGTGCTGCTCCGGGGCGTACCGGACCTCGGCGTAGACGACACCGTCGGCGGCCAGGTCCTCGGCGCACTCGGCGGCCACCCTGACCAGCGCCTCACGGGTCTGCATGACGGCGCAGGTGTGGGCGAACGTCTCCAGGTAGCGCTCCAGCGAGCCGGAGTCGGCCGCCTCGCGGAACCAGATGCCGAGCTTGTCCGGCTCGGTCTCGGGAAGTCCCTCGTACCCGCTCGCGCGGGCGAGGTCCACGATCGTCCCGGGGCGCAGGCCCCCGTCGAGGTGGTCGTGGAGGAGGACCTTGGGGGCGCGCCGGATCTGATCCTGGCCGGGCACGTGAAGGGGCTGGCTCATCATCTGCGCACTCTAGCCCCTACGCGCGTAGATCGCCGCTTGTCGATGCGTAACAGTGACCGCGAATACGGGTGGAGTACACCTCTCCTTCTGACACTGTTCTGCCATGGCACAGCGCGCACTCCCCCTGCCTGCCCCGAGGCTGGGACGGGCCGTCCGGACGGCCGGAGCCACCACCGCGGTCAGCGGCGTCGTCCTGCTGCTCCCGGACGGCGAGGCCGACTCGCATCGTCGCCCCTCCCCCCTCTCGTACGCCCGTCAGCTACCGCTGGCCCGCACCCTGGCCCGCGCCGGAAAGGAGGACGGCCTCGCCGTGCACGTCGTCCGCTACGGCTGCCGTGGCTGGAACGCGACGGACGCCCGGCTCGCGGCGGACGCCGAGTGGTCGGTGGAGGAGGTCGTACGCCGCTACGGCGACGTCCCCGTCTGCCTGGCCGGCCACGGCATGGGCGGCCGGGCCGCACTCCGGGCGGGCGGCCACTCGGCGGTCAACTCCGTTCTGGCGATGGCCCCTTGGCTCCCGGAGCACGATCCGGGCGGCCCGGAGCCGGAACCCGAACCGGAACCGGTGAAACACCTCCTCGGCCGCCGGGTCCTCCTCGTCCACGGCACCAACGACGCCCGCACCGACCCCGAGCTCTCCTTCCGCCTGGCCGAACGCGCCAAGAAGACCAACCGCGACACCTGCCGCTTCGAGGTCCACTCGGACGGCCACGGCCTCCGCCAGCACCGCGCCGAAGTCATGGCCCTGGCGGTGAACTTCGTCCGCGGTTCGCTCTTCGGCCGCGCCTACGCCCGCCCCGTCACGGACGCCCTGGCGGCCCCACCGCCGCTGGGGCTGCGGATGCCGCTGGCGGCGGGGTTCGGGAAGTCGCTGCGGGACTGAGGGCGGGAGGACGGACCCGGTGGACCGATCCCGCCCGTCAGCCGGCTGCGGCCGTACGCCTCGTGACCCGGAAACGGCGTACGGCCCAGACGGCATCTGCCACGGCGGCCGTCCAGACGATGGCCTCGGCGAGGACGATGCCCGGGGTCATGACCGTGTGCGGCCGGGGCGGCATGACGACCATCTGCGCGGCGGCCCCCACCGGAACCGTCAACGCCGCGAGCAGGCCGACCGCACCGGGCCGCCCGACGGCCGAGCCCACCGCGCCCAGGAGCAGTCCGAGCGGCAGCCCCGCCACCCACCACGTGACCATGTCCGTCTCGGCGTCCGCGACGGCGGCGTCCGTCACGTAGTACGTCCCCGTGGCGGCGAACAGCGCCAGCGCCCCGGTCACCGCACCCCGCACCGGCGTACCGACCAGCCACCCGACCGCCACCGCCAGCGCGGCCCACGCCCAGCCCGCGTCCATCAGCAGGCTGAGCACCTTGGCTGCACCGCCCCAGAGGGTCCCGGTGATCGGTGCGCCGATCTCCGTGTACGGGGAGGAGAGCGCGTTGACGAGCGAGGTGGCCGCCCCGAACCCCGCCCCTATCGCAAGCCCGATCGCCATGATCTTCATATCGGGAGAGTATGCAGGGGCACCCGACAACGCGGCACGCGGGGACGGGGGCACTCACCTCAAGACGGGCTGCGTCAACTGCACTGCATCAGCGCGTGGTTGGGCGCCTCCTTCCCTGACGCCACCGCACGGACGAGCCGGGGCAGGTCACACCTCTGCAGCACTCAATGACAACTTGACGGCTTTGAGGCGCCTTCCGCTCAAGTGGCTGGCATCATCGGGCTACTTGAGAGCGAGCGAACAGGGGTGGATTGAAACCTATGCGCTATATGCCGGATTCAGCGAAGTTGGACGAAACCTGCCTCTCCTCTCGATGAACTTGCAGGTCAAGAAGAGTGGTCCCCGCGCGTGCGGGGGTGGTCCCCAATAGGGACGTGCGAACCGCGACCATTTTCCGTGGTCCCCGCGCGTGCGGGGGTGGTCCCTCCTCGGCGGCGTCGGCCGCCAGGAGCAGCTCGTGGTCCCCGCGCGTGCGGGGGTGGTCCTCTGACTTGACGCATGGGGACGGCCCCCCTTGGGTGGTCCCCGCGCGTGCGGGGGTGGTCCCAGGGGCTCGGAGCCGACCCACGGCGGTCCGGGGTGGTCCCCGCGCGTGCGGGGGTGGTCCCCTCCTCTTCATCTACCGCGACGCGAACGGGAGGTGGTCCCCGCGCGTGCGGGGGTGGTCCCACCCCGCGCAGTCGCACCTTGTCCTGCACCATGTGGTCCCCGCGCGTGCGGGGGTGGTCCCGAACCGTGCCCACAGAAGGAGGCCGACCGTGCGTGGTCCCCGCGCGTGCGGGGGTGGTCCCTGGGCGTACTCGGCGGCGTCGGCCTCCTCGTAGTGGTCCCCGCGCGTGCGGGGGTGGTCCCGGCCACCCGGCCGCGCTGATCGTGCCCTCTCGGTGGTCCCCGCGCGTGCGGGGGTGGTCCCACCAGCCCGGACGCGTCGGCAGTCCGGCCACGGTGGTCCCCGCGCGTGCGGGGGTGGTCCCGCGAGGCCTACGCACGACTGCTCAAGCAGCTCGTGGTCCCCGCGCGTGCGGGGGTGGTCCCACTTCCGGCATCGAGACGGACACGAGCGGCTGGTGGTCCCCGCGCGTGCGGGGGTGGTCCCGCCAGCAGGACGAGGTTGGCGGCGATGGCGGTGTGGTCCCCGCGCGTGCGGGGGTGGTCCCGGCATCCGCTACCTCGTCGACACGATCGAGGGGTGGTCCCCGCGCGTGCGGGGGTGGTCCCATGTCGCCCTTCGAGGTGCTCGGGCGGATCGGGTGGTCCCCGCGCGTGCGGGGGTGGTCCCGCCTCGATCGGCGCGACGTCGAAGCCGAGCTCGTGGTCCCCGCGCGTGCGGGAGTGGTCCCGACTATGAGCGGAAGGGCGATAGCGGCCTGAAGTGGTCCCCGCGCGTGCGGGGGTGGTCCCCGCCAGCACGTGGTCGTGGACGTACGTGACGGGTGGTCCCCGCGCGTGCGGGGGTGGTCCCGGGGGTCGGCCGGGGCCGCCACGCACCCCCGGGTGGTCCCCGCGCGTGCGGGGGTGGTCCCGGCTTCGTGGCCATGCGCGGCATGGTGAAGAAGTGGTTCCCGCGCGTGCGGGGGTGGTCCCTCGATGAATGCGGCCAGCTCCTTATCCGTCGTGTGGTCCCCGCGCGTGCGGGGGTGGTCCGCCGTCGACGCGGACACCACCCTCGGGGCAAGTGGTCCCCGCGCGTGCGGGGGTGGTCCCTCCGCGTACGCGGTCGCCAGCCCGCCCAGCACGTGGTCCCCGCGCGTGCGGGGGTGGTCCCGGCCGCCAGCGGGGAAGCGATGTGCTTCATGGGTGGTCCCCGCGCGCGCGGGGGTGGTCCCCGGGTGAGGTAGACGTGGTCCTTGCCGAGCGTGTGGTCCCCGCGCGTGCGGGGGTGGTCCCGTCTCCACCGACGTCCGCGCCAACTTGCAGGGGCGGTCCCCGCGCGTGCGGGGGTGGTCCCTTGCGCGTGCTGCGCACCCGTGGTGCAGCGTCGCGGTCCCCGCGTGTGCGGGGGTGGTCCCGTGCGGCAGCCTCCCGCTCAGCGGCGGCACGGGCGGTCCCCGCGCGTGCGGGGGTGGTCCCTGGGGCATGGTCAGCAGACAGTCACTCGGCTCGCGGTCCCCGCGCGTACGGGGGTGGTCCCCGGCTCGACCGAGCCAACAAGGCCATCCTCTTGCGGTCCCCGCGCGTACGGGGGTGGTCCCACTCCGGCGGGGACGAAGGCGGGCCGGTTCCGGCGGTCCCCGCGCGTGCGGGGGTGGTCCCATCGCGGCAAGCGCCGTGTCCGCGCCCTGCGTGTGGTCCCCGCGCGTGCGGGGGTGGTCCCACCGAGGACCGGCAGGCCCTGCGGACGCTGCTGTGGTCCCCGCGCGTGCGGGGGTGGTGGGCCTTGCGTAGAGGGATGTGGCAGTGACGCGTGTTGGTGTCACATCTTTTTGTGGGGTGGGGGTCAGTCCGGGAGGAGGTGGCCTCGGCGGGAGAGGAGGAAGCGTTTGAAGGCGGCCACGGGTGGGGTGTCGGGGTGGCCGTCGAGCCAGGCGACGCCGATCTCGCGGGCGGCTCTCGGGGCGGTCACCGTCAGTTCGACGACGCCCGGGCGCGGGACCGCCGGCGGGGGCAGGAGGGCCACGCCCAGGCCTGCCGCCACCAGGCCTCGCAGGGTTTCCGCCTCCTCGCCCTCGAAGGCGACGCGCGGGGTGAAGCCCGCCTCGGTGCACAGGTCGTCGGTGATGCGGCGCAGGCCGTAGCCCGGTTCCAGGGTGACGAAGGTTTCGTCGGCGGCCTCCGCGAGGCGGACGCGGCGGCGGGTGGCGAGGCGGTGGTCCTCGGGGACGACGAGGCGCAGGCGCTGCTCGTCCAGGCGGCGGGCGACCAGGTCGGGGGCGTCCGGGACCGGGGAGGTGAGGCAGAGGTCGAGGCCGCCGGCGCGCAGGCGCTCGATCATCGCCTCGCCGTAGTTCTGCACGAGCTGGAAGCGGACCCCGGGGTGGTCGGCCCGGAAGGCGCGGATGAGGGCGGGTACGGTCTCCGAGCCCATGGTGTGGAGGAAGCCGAAGGCGACCTTGCCGGTGGCCGGGTCGGCGTCGGCGCGGACCGAATCGGCGGCCTTCTCCACCTCGGCCAGGGCACGCTCGGCGGAGACGAGGAACGTGCGGCCCGCCGGGGTGAGCGAGACCGTACGGCCCTTGCGGGCGAACAGGGCGACACCCAGGTCCTGTTCGAGCCGCACCATCGCCCGCGAAAGCGTCGACTGCGGCACGCCGAGCTCCTGCGCGGCGCGCGTGACGTGCTCGTGGCGGGCCACCGCCGCGAAGTGGGCCAGCCTCGGCGCAAGCACGGCGCGAATGTCTTCTTCGTAACTACTCGGTGACAGCCGGAGCTGTGAGCTGCGTTCATGCGCCATGGGATTGATTATGGCCACTTCGTGCATTGGACGCATGAAATGGGAGGGCCTACTTTCGGGGTATGCCTCCTGCCAGTACCGGGGCGTCCACGCTCGTCGTGGCCGCCTCGCCCCAGCCGTCCCCCGTCGCCGACTCCCCCGCGCCCGCCACCACCGCCGCGCCGGCCCGTACTGGGGCGGAGCGCCTCGAACCGGGCCGCCCCGGGTACCGCAGGATGAGCTTCGCGCTCTTCGCCGCGGGTGTCGCGACCTTCGCACTTCTCTACTCCACGCAGGCCCTGCTGCCCGCCGTCTCCGCTTCATTCGGCGCCACGGCCGGGCAGGCCAGCTGGACGGTCTCCGCGGCGACCGGCGCACTGGCGCTGTGCGTGCTGCCGCTGAGCGCGCTGTCCGAGCGGTTCGGGCGGCGGCAGATGATGACCGCCTCGCTGGCGGTCGCCGTACTGGTCGGGCTGTTCGTCCCCTTCGCCCCCTCGCTGGGCTGGCTGATCGCGCTCCGCGCCGTGCAGGGCGCCGCCCTGGCCGGGCTGCCCGCCTCCGCGATGGCGTACCTGGCGGAGGAGGTGCGGCCGAAGGCGCTGGTCGCGGCGATCGGGCTGTTCGTGGCCGGCAACAGCATCGGCGGCATGAGCGGCCGCATCGTCACCGGCTGGATCGCCCAGCTGTGGGGCTGGCGGGCGGCGCTCGGAGCGGTGGGGCTGATGGCCCTGGCCTGCGCGGTCGTCTTCCACTTCATGATCCCCCGGGCCCGGAACTTCACCCCCGGGACGCTCAACCCGAAGGCCCTGGCCCGGACGGTCGGCGGGCACCTCGCCGATCCGCTGCTGCGTCGGCTGTACGCGATCGGCGCGCTGTTCATGACGGTGTTCGGCGCGGTCTACACGGTCATCGGGTACCGGCTGGTGGAGGCGCCGTTCAACCTCCCGCAGGGGGTCGTGGGCTCGATCTTCCTGGTCTACCTCGTCGGCACGGTCTCCTCCGCCGCGGCCGGGAAGCTGGTCGCCCGGCTGGGCCGCCGGGGCGCGCTGTACCTGGCCGTCTCCACCACCGCCGCCGGGCTGCTGCTCTCGCTCGGCGACGGGCTCGTCCCCGTACTGCTGGGCCTGGTCCTGATCACGGCGGGCTTCTTCGCCGGGCACGCGGTCGCCTCGTCCTCCGTGAGCCGCACCGCGACGAAGGGCCGCGCCCAGGCGTCGGCGCTCTACCAGTCGGCGTACTACCTGGGCTCCAGCGCGGGCGGCACGCTCGGCGCGGTCGCCTTCCACGCCGGGGGCTGGGCCGGGACCGTGTCGCTGGGGCTGCTCGCGGTCCTCGGCGTCACCGCGATCACGCTCCACGGGACACGGGCCGCCCGTGCCGAGCGGATCCGGCCGGTCACGGTGTCGCCCGTGCGGGCGTCCGTACAGAACTGAGACATTCGGCGCACAACCAACGACTCCCCGACGCGCGTCCAACAGGCGGAAACACCTCACGGCGCGCGAAGGGGAGTTGGCGTACATGGGAGTCCCGGGGAAGATACGGGGAATGCGGCCGAGGCTGCGGCGCGGGATCGCGCTGTCGGTCGCGGGGCTGACGGCGGTGCCCGCGCTGGTGCTGGCCACCGGCGGATCCGCGCAGGCGGCGTCGTGCACGGCGTCGACCGGGCCGTACCAGAAGCAGGTCGAGAAGTATCTGAAGCGGCCGGTCGACGGGAAGCAGTCGGCCGCAGACTGCAAGGCGATCAGATCGTTCCAGAGCACCTACGGGGTCACCCCCACCATCGGGTACGCCGGGCCGGTCACCTGGCGCACCATGAAGACGCTCACCGCCCAGAAGGCGGCCGGCAAGAACCCGAACAAGGACAGGAAGTGCCCCACCAACAAGGGGCGCATCGCCTGCGTCGACCTGACCCGGCAGCTGAGCTGGATCCAGGACGGCAGCAAACTGAAGTTCGGTCCCGTGCCGGTGCGTACCGGGCGGAACGGGTACGAGACCCGCACCGGGTCGAAGAAGATCTACTGGCGTCACATCGACCACGTCTCGACGCTCTACAACGTGAAGATGCCGTACTCCCAGTTCTTCGACGGGGGCCAGGCGTTCCACGCGGTGGGCGTGAAGATGTGGAACCCACCGGGCTCGCACGGCTGCGTCAACATGCGTACCGCCGACGCCAAGTCGTACTGGAAGCTGCTGAAGAACGGTGACGACGTGTACGTGTACGGGCGCAAGCCCGGTACGTGACGGCCGGCGCCGTCCGCGGCGGCCCGGATCGCCCTCGACGGCCCGGATCACGGTCGCCCGCGCGGCCGTGATCCGGGCCGTTTCGTCGCTTCCGCCCCCGGCTGTCAGTGGCCTGCGGTAGCTTCCGGAGTGCTGGAACGAGCCATGTCGCAGCACAACAGGGGTGGAAAGAACGATGAGCGATCTGACCGCGACGGCGGATGTCGACAGCCGTCTCGAAGGGCACCGGGTCGAGCTGACCGGTTACTGCTACCGGATGCTCGGCTCGGCCTTCGAGGCGGAGGACGCGGTGCAGGACACGCTGGTGCGTGCCTGGCGCAACTTCGACAAGTTCGAGGGCCGTTCCTCGCTCCGCTCCTGGCTGTACCGGATCGCCACCAACGTCTGCCTGGACATGCTGAACGCGGGCAAGAAGCGGGCCCGCCCGGTCGACCTGTCCGGCCCGACCCCGCTCGCCGAGGCGGCGCTCAACCCGCTGCCGGAGAACACCTGGCTGGAGCCGATGCCGGACGGCCGGATCCTGCCGACGGTGGCCGACCCGGCGGAGGCCGCGGTGGCCCGGGAGTCGGTGCGGCTCGCCTTCGTCGCGGCGCTCCAGCACCTGCCGCCCAAGCAGCGCGCCGTGCTGATCCTGCGCGAGGTGCTGGCCTGGAAGGCGAGCGAGGTCGCCGAGCTGCTCGACACCACGGTCGCCTCGGTGAACAGCGCCCTCCAGCGCGCCCGGGCCACCCTCACCGAGCACGAGGGCAAGCCGGCCGACGCCGCCAACCCCCTCGACGAGGAGCAGCGCAAGCTCCTGGAACGGTACGTCGCGGCCTTCGAGGGTTACGACATGAAGGCGCTGACGGCGCTGCTCCACGAGGACGCCGTCATGACCATGCCGCCGTTCGACCTCTGGCTCCAGGGGCACGACGACATCACCGGCTTCATGCTCTCCATCGGCGCGGGCTGCGCGGGTTCCCGCCTGGTGGCGACGGAGGCGAACGGTACCCCGGCGTTCGCGCACTACAAGCCGAACCCGGACGGGCCCGGATTCGTGCCGTGGGCGGTGCAGGTCATCGACATCGCGGACGGGGCGATCACCGGGATGCACTGCTTCCTGGACACCCCGCGCTGGTTCCCGCTCTTCGGTCTGCCCGACCACCTCGACGACGACGCCGCGTAAGGTCCGGCGTACGCGAAAGGCCGGTGGCCGGGGTCCGCGCACGCGGACCCCGGCCCCGGCCACCGGCGGGGGCGGCGGTCAGCCGTCCGCCGCTCCGTCCGCCTCCGGGGCGCACCGTACGTCGACCACGTCGGCGAGGCCGACCAGGTCCAGCAGGCCGCGCAGCTCGGGCGGCGCGTTGCGCAGCCGCAGCTTCCCGCCGCCCGCCCGGCGGGCCACCAGCCCCAACCGCGCCACCGCCTCGACCAGAGCCAGATCCGCCCGCGCGACCCCGCCCACGTCGCAGTCCACCTCCGCGCCCGGACGGCGGACGGTGCCGTCGGGCGCGTACAGCAGTGCTTCCAGCTCGGCGCAGAGTCCCGGCACCACGTCTCTGGTGACATGGCCGGTGACGACGAGGGCGCCCGGGGGGACGGATTCGATGGGTTCCACGAGCGGTTGACCGATGCGGCGGCCGAAACTCATCGCCGGCCCGTTGTCCGTCCGCCGCCGCCCGCCCCGTCCCCGCCCCCGTATCCCATGGTCGCGGCATGAATCGGCGTGCCCGGGCGGGCCTCCGTACCCCCGTCCAACGGGCGATGAACTTCCGTCAACTCTGGTTATCTGTGCGACTCCTGTGAACCTTTTCGAGTGATCTCGACTCTAGGTACATGAACCGGCCCTCGGGGCCGCCTGATTCTCCAGGGGGAGAGTTGCGCAAACACGTGAGAAACGCGTGTGTTTCGACCGTAGCCGCGGCAGCCGCTGTGGCGCTCGCGGCCGGGATGACCAGCCCGGCCGTGGCCCAGCCCGGCGATGGCGGGCCCGCCATCGCCCGCGCGGCCGGTGCCGGATCGGCCGCCGGGCACGAACTGACCCTCATCACCGGCGACCGGGTCACCGTGGACGCCAAGGGCAGGGTCGCCTCCTTCCGCCCGGCCAAGGGGCGCGAGCACATACCCGTGCAGCGGCAGACGCACGACGGGCACACCCTGCTCATCCCGGCCGACGCCCACCGGCTGATCAGCTCGGGAAAGCTGGACCGCCGGCTGTTCGACGTCACGGAGCTGAGCCGGCCGGAGTACCGCCGGTCCCAGAAGTCCGGCCTGAAGCTGATCGTCTCCTACCGGGGCGCCCAGGCCTCGGCCGCCAAGGCGGAGGTCCGCGACGCGGGCTCCACCGAGGTCCGCCGGAACCTGACGACGCTGAACGCCCAGTCGGTGACCACGCCGCAGGAGGACGCGCAGGACATCTGGCAGGCGCTCACCACCCGCCCCGCGAAGAGCGTGCAGCGCACCACCGCCGCCGGGATCGACCGGGTCTGGCTGGACGGTGTGCGTCGGGCCAGCCTCGACAAGAGCGTGCCGCAGATCGGCGCCCCCACCGCCTGGAAGTCCGGGTACACCGGCAAGGGCGTGAAGATCGCCGTCCTGGACACCGGTGTGGACGCCACCCACCCCGACCTCCAGGGCCGCATCCTCGACTCGAAGAACTTCACCGCCTCGCCCGACACCAAGGACCGGGTCGGCCACGGCACCCACGTCTCCTCGATCGCGGCCGGTTCCGGCGCCAAGTCGGGCGGCAAGTTCAAGGGCGTCGCCCCGGACGCCCAGCTCCTTGAGGGCAAGGTCCTCGACGACGACGGCTTCGGCGACGACTCCGGCATCCTGGCCGGGATGGAGTGGGCGGTCGCCCAGGGCGCCGACATCATCAACCTGAGCCTCGGCGGCCAGGACACCCCCGAGGTCGACCCGCTGGAAGCGGCGGTCGACAAGCTCTCCGCCGACAAGGGCGTGCTGTTCGCCATCGCGGCGGGCAACGAGGGCGACGGCGCCGGTACGGTCGGCTCGCCAGGCAGCGCGGACGCCGCGCTGACCGTCGGCGCGGTCGACGACAAGGACGTGCTGGCCGACTTCTCCAGCCGGGGTCCGCGCGTCGGCGACGGGGCGATCAAGCCCGATGTCACCGCCCCCGGCGTGGACATCACGGCGGCCGCCGCCCCCGGCTCCGAGATCGACAAGGAGGTCGGCCAGAACCCGCCGGGCTACCTGACGATCTCCGGTACGTCGATGGCGACCCCGCACGTCGCGGGCGCCGCGGCGCTCCTCAAGCAG
The DNA here is from genome assembly GCF_044754785.1 of Streptomyces sp. NPDC092952. Lineage (NCBI taxonomy): Bacteria > Bacillati > Actinomycetota > Actinomycetes > Kitasatosporales > Streptomycetaceae > Streptomyces > Streptomyces sp. NPDC092952. The sequence goes on from NZ_JBIVPT010000001.1 coordinate 384,280, forward strand.
CAGCACCCCGACTGGACGTACGCCGAGCTCAAGGGCGCGCTGACGGCCTCGACGAAGCCGGGCGCCTACACGCCGTTCGAGCAGGGCTCGGGCCGGATCGCGGTGGACCGGGCGATCGAGCAGACCGTGGTCGCCGACCCGGTCTCGGTGAGCTTCGGCGTGCACCAGTGGCCGCACACCGACGACGCCCCGGTCACCAAGACCGTGACGTACCGCAACCTCGGCGCCACCGATGTCACCCTCGACCTCTCGGTCACGGCCACCGGCCCGAAGGGCAAGCCCGCCCCGGCCGGCTTCTTCGCCCTCGGCGTCGACAAGGTGACCGTGCCCGCGGGCGGCACCGCCGACGTACCGCTGACCGTGAACACCAAGCTCGGCGGGACGGCGGACGGCAGCTACTCCGCGTACGTCGTCGGCACCGGTGGCGGCCAGACCGTGCGCACCGCGGCCGCGGTCGAGCGCGAGATCGAGTCGTACGACGTCACGGTCAAGGTCCTCGGCCGGGACGGCAAGCCCGCCGCGTACGCCGACACCGATCTCTTCGGCCTGTCCGGTTCGGCGCTCGGTGTCTGGCTCTCGAACGAGACCGACAAGGGTCTCGTCAAGGTGCGCGTGCCCAAGGGCGGTTACACGCTCAACTCGGGCGTGTACCTCGACCAGGAGGACCTCGCCAAGGGCGCCGACTGGATCTCGCAGCCGAAGCTGGACGTCAACAAGAACCTCACCGTGACGTTCGACGCCCGCAAGGCGAAGCCGATCGACATCACGCTGCCGGCCACCGGCACGAAGAGCCTGCTGGCCTCCCCCGACCTCCAGTTCGACAACGCGAACACGGCGTACGGGTACGGCTGGCTGCTGGACACGTTCAAGAGCCTGCGCACCGCGCACGTCGGCCCGTCGGTCACCGACGGCTCGCTCTCCGCGCACTGGGTCGGCAGCTGGACCAAGGGCGCCTCGACCCGGTACGACATCGTGGTCGGCGGCCCGGTGACCAAGGCCCCGACCGGCTACACCCGGAAGTTCACGGCTGCTCAGCTGTCCCGGGTGGACGTCACCATGGGCGCCTCCCGCAAGGGCAAGACCGGTGAGTTCGGCGCCTCGGGCGAGCTGCCCGGTTCCAACGGCGGCTGGTCGGCCTGGTCCCTGCACAAGCTGCCGGGCAAGGTCACGCAGTACCTCTCGACCGCCGACAAGGTGAAGTGGTCCTTCGACTTCGCCCAGGACGGCGCGGTGGACTCCGACGGCATCCCGGCCACCGACGCGATGTACACCGTCGGCAACCCGGCCACGTACAAGGCGGGCAAGAAGTACACGAAGACCGTGAACACCGCGGTGTTCGGCCCGGGTCTCGGCCGGGGCACCGGCATCGTCCGCGACGGCAACGAGATCTTCCCGGCCATCCCGCTCGCGGCCGACGGAAGCGGCAACCTCGGCTTCCAGTCGCACACCTCGGTCAAGACCGTGCTGTACCGCAACGGTGTGAAGTTCGCCCAGAGCAAGGACCCGGTGGAGGGCGAGCCCTTCACCGTCCCGTCCGGCGCCGCCGACTACCGGCTGACGACCTCGGTGAAGCTCGACCCGAAGGCCACCGCCGTCACCAGCCGGATCGACGCGAGCTGGACCTTCCGCTCCAAGAAGGCCACCGAGCAGTACCTGCCGGTCTCCACCGTCCGCTTCACGCCCAACGTGACGACGGACGGCAAGGTGACCGCCGGCCGGACCGCCTCGGTGCCGGTGAAGGTGCAGGGCTCGGCCGCCGGTAAGAACCTCAAGTCGCTGACGGTGTACGTCAGTTACAACTCCGGCAAGACCTGGAAGAAGGTCACGGTCAAGTCCGGGAAGATCTCCGTGAAGAACCCGGGCAAGGGCAAGTCCATCTCCTACCGGGCCAACGTCACGGACAAGAAGGGCAACAAGGCGTCGGTGTCGATCTACGACGCGTACTTCGGTAAGTAGTACCCCGCGGGCGGTGGGCCGAACGGCCGACCGCCCGCGCACCTGAACGACGGCCCGCCGGGAGAGTTCCCCCCTCCCCGGCGGGCCGTTGCGCGTGAGGGCCTGTCGGGACGGCGAACGTCTCAGGACACCGGGAGGACACCGGTGTCGAGGACGAGCCCGAACGGCTCGGGCAGCGTCAGCTTCTCCCCGTACTCGACCGTCTCCAGCACCCGGTAGGTGGCGCCGTCGGGTTCCCCGTAGAGCGTGGCGGTGGGGCGGCCCGAGTGCCACGGGTCGAGCAGCAGGAACAGCTCGACGCCGGCCTTCGCGCAGCCGCGCACCTTGCCGATGCGGTCGTGGTCGGCGTTGGCCTTCGAGGTGATCTCGACGACGAGCCGGGCCTCCTCGGCGGGGATACGGTTCCCCGGGCCGGTCGCCATCGCCCGCGGTACGACGACGAGATCGGGAATGTAGAGCCCGGCCCTTCCCGGTACCGAGACGCCGAGAGTCTGATAGATCTCCCAGTCCTCCGGGATGACGCGGTAGAGCCTGCGCTGCAGCAGGGCCGCGGTGGTGTTGTGGTCCTTGGACGGCGGCGGTGACACGGTGACGATCCCCTCGATGATCTCCACCTTGCAGCCCTCGGGCGCGTCCGTCTCCTCCCAGATCCGGACGAGGTCGTCCCATTCCCGGCCGTGGCCCGGGGCGGGATCGACGGTGAGTGCGCTCATGGCGGTCTCCTTCACAGGTCCGTCACCGAGTCCAGCATGCCGAACGGGACCGGCGGCAGTCCACCGGTCCCGTTCACCCGTACGAGGAAACCGCAGGTCAGGCGATACGTTCCCGCACCACCGGGGTGGCGGTGAAGGCCGTGTCCGGGGCGGCGATGTCGTACGCGCCGGGGAGGGCCTTCAGGGCGTAGTCGAACTTCTCCGGGGTGTCGGTGTGCAGGGTCAGCAGCGGCTGGCCCGCCGTGACCCGGTCGCCCGGCTTGGCGTGGAGCTCGACGCCCGCGCCCGCCTGCACCGGGTCCTCCTTGCGGGCCCGGCCCGCGCCGAGGCGCCAGGCGGCGACGCCGATGTCGTACGCGTCCAGGCGGGTCAGGACACCGGTGGACGGGGCGGTGATCACGTGCTGCTCGCGGGCGACCGGGAGGGCCGCGTCCGGGTCGCCGCCCTGGGCGGAGATCATCCGGCGCCAGACGTCCATCGCGGAGCCGTCGGCGAGGGCCTTCTCCGGGTCGGCGTCCTTGAGGCCGGCCGCGTCCAGCATCTCGCGGGCCAGGGCGAGGGTGAGGTCGACGACGTCCTTGGGGCCGCCGCCGGCCAGCACCTCGACGGACTCACGCACCTCCAGGGCGTTGCCCGCGGTCAGGCCGAGCGGGGTGGCCATGTCGGTGAGCAGGGCGACCGTGCGCACCCCGCTGTCGGTACCGAGCGCGACCATGGTGGAGGCCAGTTCGCGGGCGTCCTCGATGGTCTTCATGAAGGCTCCGGAGCCGACCTTGACGTCCAGGACGAGCGCGCCGGTGCCCTCGGCGATCTTCTTGGACATGATGGAGCTGGCGATCAGCGGGATGGCCTCGACGGTGCCGGTCACGTCGCGGAGCGCGTACAGCTTCTTGTCGGCGGGGGCGAGCCCGTCACCTGCGGCGCAGATGACCGCGCCGGTGGTGTCCAGGACGTCGAGCATCTCCTCGTTGGAGAGGTGGGCCCGCCAGCCGGGGATGGACTCCAGCTTGTCCAGGGTGCCGCCGGTGTGGCCGAGGCCCCGGCCGCTGAGCTGCGGCACGGCGGCGCCGCAGGCGGCGACCAGCGGGGCGAGCGGCAGGGTGATCTTGTCGCCGACGCCGCCGGTGGAGTGCTTGTCGGTGGTGGGGCGGGAGAGCGACGCGAAGTCCATCCGCTCGCCGGAGGCGATCATCGCGGCGGTCCAGCGGGCGATCTCGGTGCGGTTCATGCCGTTCAGCAGGATCGCCATGGCCAGCGCCGACATCTGCTCGTCGGCGACCTCGCCGCGGGTGTACGCGTCGATCACCCAGTCGATCTGCTCGGGGGTCAGCTCGCCCCGGTCCCGCTTGGTGCGGATGACGGAGATGGCGTCCATGTCCTGGGAGTCCTTCCGGCCGGTACGTACTACGTACACACGTGCGGTACGCGAGAGTCCTGGCTGACTCTACGCGCATAGAGGGTGGAGAGGGGTGTGGCCCTCCCGGCGGGCGGGAGGGCCACGGTGGACAGGGCCTCGGAGCCCCCTACTTCAGGTGGTCCGGGCCGAATGACTTCAGGTGGTCCGGACCGAAGGCCTGCGGCAGCATCTCGTCGAGGGTGCGCAGCCCGTCCGGGGTCTCCAGGACCAGCCCGGGGCCGCCGAACTCGTACAGCAGCTGGCGGCAGCGGCCGCACGGCACCAGGACCTCGCCCGCCCCGTCCACGCAGGTGAAGTGGGTGAGGCGGCCGCCGCCGGTGGCCTGGAGCTGGGAGACCAGCCCGCATTCGGCGCACAGGCCGATGCCGTACGAGGCGTTCTCGACGTTGCAGCCGGAGACCGTACGGCCGTCGTCCACGAGCGCCGCGGCGCCGACCGGGTAGTGCGAGTACGGGACGTACGCCCGGGTCATCACGGACCGCGCGGCGCTCCGCAGCGCCGCCCAGTCGACCTCCGCGAGGGCCGTCACTTGCCCTGGCCCTTCCGGTACGGCAGACCGTCCGCCTTGGGCATCCGCAGGCGCTGCGACGACAGGGCCAGCACGAGCAGCGTGGTGACGTACGGGGCGGCGTCGACGAACTGGCTCGGGACCTGGTCCGTCAGCGCGTACCAGGTGAACAGCAGCGCCGAGCAGGCCGCCGCGATCACTGCGGCCACGTACTTCTTCCGGTACAGCTGCCAGGCGGCGGCGATCACCAGCAGGATCGCCAGGAGCAGCAGCATCGCGTGCACGTTCTCCGCGCCACCGCGCAGCTTGAGGCTGTCGGTGAAGCCGAAGAGTCCGGCACCCAGGGCCATACCGCCCGGCATCCAGTTGCCGAAGATCATCGCGGCGAGACCGATGTAGCCGCGGCCGCCGGTCTGGCCCTCCTGGTAGATGCTGGTGGCGACGATGGAGAGGAAGGCGCCGCCGAGGCCGGCCAGCCCGCCGGAGATGACGACGGCGATGTACTTGTACTTGTAGACGTTCACGCCGAGGGTCTCGGCGGCCACCGGGCTCTCGCCGCAGGAGCGGAGCCGCAGACCGAACGCCGTGCGCCACAGCACCCACCAGGTGACCGGGATCAGCAGCAGGGCGACGACGGTCAGCAGGGACAGTCCGGTGACGAGCCCGCCGATGATCCCGGCGAGGTCGGAGACGAAGAACCAGTGGTGTTGCTGGAGGTCCTGCAGCCAGTCGGAGAGGCCCGGGATGGTGATCTTGTCGATCTCCTCCAGGCGGGGGGACTGCTTGGAGGAGCCGCCCGGGTCGTTGGCGAAGGTGAAGTTCGAGAGGTACCGGGTGACGCCGACGGCGAGGATGTTGATCGCCACACCGGAGACGATGTGGTTCACGCCGAAGGTGACGGTCATGACCGCGTGCAGCAGACCGCCGAGCGCGCCGCCGATGATGCCGAACAGGACGCCCACCCAGGGACCCCACTGGAATCCGGCCCAGGCGCCGAACCAGGTCCCGAGGATCATCATGCCTTCGAGCCCGATGTTGACCACGCCGGCCCGCTCGGCCCACAGACCGCCGAGACCGGCGAGACCGATGGGAACAGCCAGTTCCAGGGCGCCCGAGACCTGTCCGACCGAGGTCACATCGTTGGCACCGCTGATCAGGCGGACGAGCGAGACGAGGGCCAGGGCACCCGCGATGACCAGCAGGACGGTGGGCAGGGAGAGCTTGCGACGGCCGCCCTTCGCGGGGGCGACGCGTGCGGCGGAGACTTTGCTGGTGCTCACAGGGCCGCCTCCTTCTCGGTCGTGATGGCGTGGCCGGCGGCGAGCTCTTCGCCGACCTTCTGCTGCTGACGGCGGGTCCCGTAACGGCGGACCAGTTCGTAGCTGATGACGACGGAGATCACGATCAGGCCCTGCATGATCGTGGCGATCTCCTTCTCGAACCCGAACTGGTCGAGCGGGGAGGACGCCTTGTCCAGGAAGGCGATCAGCAGGGCGCTGAGGGCGATGCCCACCGGGTGGTTCCGGCCGAGCAGCGCGATGGTGATGCCGGTGAAGCCGATGCCGACCGGGAAGTCGAGGCTGTACGTGTGGGTGTCGCCGAGCAGCGTCGGCATGCCCGCCAGACCGGCGACCGCGCCGGAGATCAGCATCGAGGTGAGGATCATCTTCTTGGCGTCCACGCCGGATGCCTGGGCGGCGCTCTCGCTGGCGCCGGTGGCCCGCAGGTCGAAGCCGAAGCGGGTGCGGTTCAGGACGAACCAGTACACGAGGCCGCAGCCGGCGGCGACGAAGGTGAAGCCGTAGATCTCTCCGGACTCGGGGCCCAGGGAGAGCCCCGGGAACCAGCCGGACTCATGGATCTCACCGGTGGTGAGGTTGTTGGACCCGGCGGCCTGGTCGCCGAAGTTCTTCGGCAGGATCAGCCAGGCGATCAGCGAGGTCGCGATGGAGTTGAGCATGATCGTCGAGACGACCTCGCTCACTCCCCGGGTCGTCTTGAGGATGCCCGCGATGCCCGCCCAGAACGCGCCGACCAGCATCGCCACGATGACGATCAGCGCGATCTGGAGCGCCCCGGGAAGGTCGACACTCGCACCGACGAGGGCGGCCAGCATCGCCGCGAGGCGGTACTGGCCGTCGACGCCGATGTTGAAGAGGTTCATCCGGAAGCCGATCGCGACCGCGAGAGCGGCGAGGTAGTACGTACCGGCCTGGTTGATGATCAGTACCTGCACGTCGGAGTACGACGCCTGCTCGAACAGCAGCCGGTACAGCTCGAACGGATCACGGCTCGACACGAGCAGCACGAGGGTGCTGAGCGCGAAGGCGACGACCAGGGCGAGCGCCGGTCCCGCGAAGCCGAGGATCAGCCGGTCCTTGTCGAGTTTCTTCATCATGCCTCGTCCTCCGGCGCTGCTTCGAGGTGGCCTGCAGCGGCACCGGTCATGGCCGAGCCCAGTTCCTCGGGGGTGATGGTGGCGGGGTCCGCGTCCGCGACGAGCCGGCCGCGGTACATGACGCGCAGGGTGTCGGAGAGCCCGATGAGCTCGTCCAGGTCCGCGGAGATGAGCAGGACGGCGAGTCCTTCGCGGCGGGCGTCACGGATCTGGTCCCAGATCTGCGCCTGCGCGCCGACGTCCACGCCCCGGGTGGGGTGGGCGGCGATCAGGAGCTTGGGGGCATGGCTCATCTCCCGGCCGACGATCAGCTTCTGCTGGTTTCCGCCGGAGAGCGAGGCGGCGGTGACGTCGATGCCGGGGGTGCGGACGTCGTACTCGCGGACGATCCGGACGGTGTCCTCGCGGGCGGCCTTGGGGTCGAGCAGGAAGCCGCGGCTGTTGGGCTTCTCGGTGACGTGGCCGAGGATCCGGTTCTCCCAGAGCGGCGCTTCCAGCAGGATTCCGTGCCGGTGGCGGTCCTCGGGGATGTAGCCGATGCCGCTCTCGCGCCGCTTGCGGGTGGGCACGCGGGAGATGTCCTCGCCTCCGAGGGTGATCACTCCGCCGTCCACCGTCTTCATCCCGATGAGCGCGTCGATCAGTTCCGTCTGGCCGTTGCCCTCGACGCCCGCGATGCCGAGGACCTCGCCCTTGTGGATGGTGAAGGCGACGTCGGACAGCACGTCGCGGACGACTCCGTCCGGGTCCGTCACGGAGAGGGAGAGCCCCTCGACCTGGAGCATCGGCTCGTCCGTCACCGTGGACTCACGGGTCTCGGGCGACGGCAGCTCGCTGCCGACCATGAGCTCGGCGAGCTGCTTGGTCGTGGTGTGCGCGGGATCGGCCGTGCCCACGGTCGTGCCGCGCCGGATCACCGTGATGTCGTCGGCGACCGAGAGCACCTCGCCGAGCTTGTGCGAGATGAAGATGACAGTGAGGCCCTCGGCCTTGAGCTCGCGGAGGTTCGCGAAGAGCGCGTCCACCTCCTGCGGGACGAGCACGGCGGTCGGCTCGTCGAGGATGAGGATGCGTGCGCCGCGGTAGAGGACCTTGAGGATCTCCACCCGCTGCCGGTCGGCGACCCCGAGGTCCTCGACCAGCGCGTCGGGCCGGACACCCAGGCCGTACGCGTCGGAGATCTCGTTGATCTTCTTCCGGGCCGCGGAGCCGATGCCGTGCAGCTTCTCGCCGCCGAGGACGACGTTCTCCAGGACGGTGAAGTTGTCGGCGAGCATGAAGTGCTGGTGCACCATGCCGATGCCGCGCGCGATGGCCTCGCCCGGGTTGTTGAACGAGACCTGCTCGCCGTCCACCGCGATGGTGCCCTCGTCGGGCTTCTGCATCCCGTAGAGGATCTTCATCAGGGTGGACTTGCCGGCGCCGTTCTCACCGACGAGGGCGTGGACCGTGCCCTTGCGGACGGTGATGCCGATGTCGTGGTTGGCGACGACGCCGGGGAAGCGCTTCGTGATGCCGTGCAGTTCCACGGCAGGGGGGCTACTGGACGCGTTGATGACGCACTCTCCTTGGCCGGACAGGAGCGGGAGCGGAGGGGCAGGGGATGTCTGAGCGATTCCGCGTGGATCACCGGACGCCGCCCGCCCACGCGGGATCGATCGGACACCCGCTGAGGGGCGGGGTGAAGTTATCGCGCCTGAAGGCTGTCTACACGCGTAGTGTTGTCGAATCCTCAAACACATGTGCGCGACAGGGCCGGAACACCGGGATTCGGGCCTGTCCGGAGAATGCACTGCAACGGGCGGAACCACTTCGGGGGTACCCCCGTGGGCCCGGAGCAGCGATGCTGCGCGCTCCGGGCCCACGGGGGTACCAGCCGTACGACTGCGGTCGTTACGGGGCGGTCTTGACGGTGATCTTGCCGTCGACGATCTGCTGCTTCGCCTTGTCCACGGCGGCGATGACCTCGGTCATCTTGGTGAACGCCGGGTTGGACGCGGCCAGGCCGACGCCGTCCTTGTCCAGGCCGTAGCGGACCTCACCGGACTGCGGCTTGCCGTCCTGCACGGACTTGATCAGGTTGGAGACGGAGTCCTCGACGTCCTTGGTGACCGAGGTCAGGATCGACTCCTTGTAGGCGGCGAGGCCCTTCTGGTTGTACTGGTCGGAGTCGACGCCGATGTTCCACTTGCCGGCCTTGGAGACGGCCTCGATCGCACCGGAACCGGCCAGACCGGCCGCCGAGTAGATCACGTCGGCCTTCTTGTCGAGCTGGCCCTGGGCGGCGGCCTTGCCGAGGTCGGGCTTGGAGAAGCCGTCGAAGTTCGGCGGCTGGGTCAGGTACTGGGGGATCACCTTCACCGAGGAGTCGGTGTCCTTGACGCCCTGCGTGAAGCCGGCCTCGAACTTCTTGATCAGCGGGGTCTCGACACCGCCGATGAAGCCGACCGTCTTCGTCTTGGTGACCTTGGCGGCGGCGACGCCGGCGAGGTAGGAGCCCTGCTCCTCGTTGAAGACGATGTTGGCGATGTTCGGGCCGGTCACCGAGGCGTCGTCGATGATGCCGAAGGTGACCTTCGGGAACTTCGGCGCGACCTTCTTGATGGCGGGCGCGTAGGCGAAGCCGACGCCGATGACCGGGTTGTTCCCGGCGCGGGCCAGCGAGGTGAGGCGCTGGACCTTGTCCGCGTCCGACTCACCGTCGGAGGGCTCGGCCTCGGTGCCCTTGACACCGAGGTCCTTCTCGGCCTTGGCCAGACCCGCGTACGCGGCGTCGTTGAACGACTGGTCACCACGGCCGCCGATGTCGTACGCGAGGGCGGTCTTGCTCCCCTTCGAGTCCGAGCTGCTGCTCGACGAGGAGGAGGACGATTTGCCGCACGCTGCCACGCTGAGCGCGAGTGCCGCGGACATGGTGCCCACAGCGGCAATCCTAGTGATCCGGCGCAAGGGAAGGCTCCTTCAAACCTGACCGAAGCGCCTCTTCCGGCGCTGGTTTCGCCGCGATCGTAACGCGCGTAGATGTCAGATAAAGCCCTGTACGGAAGCTGTTATCGGATCGTCGCGAACCTGAGGTGACACTCCCGGTCACGCATGGTTGCGGCTGAGCAACGCGGAGGCAGTGAACAGCTCGACGGCGACCGTGATCGCCTCCTCGTCTGCGTCGAAATCACCGCGATGCAGGTCGAGCCGGGCGGTGTCGCCGGGGGTGCGGACGCCGAGCCGGGCCATGGCGCCGGGGACGTGCTCCAGGTACCAGGAGAAGTCCTCGCCGCCCAGGCTCTGCTCGGTGGACTCGATGGCGTCGGCGCCGCGGCGGGCGGTCATCGCCTCGGCGAGCAGATCGATCATGGCGGCGTCGTTGACGACCGGGGGGACGCCGCGGACGTAGTCGATCACCGTCTTGGCGCCGTGCATCCCGGCCACCTCGTCGATCGCGGCGTGCACCAGGTCGGGCGCCTCGCGCCAGGCGTCCAGCTCCAGGCAGCGGACGGTGCCGGAGAGCTCGGCGTGCTGCGGGATCACGTTGCAGGCGTGGCCCGACTGGAGGCGGCCCCAGGTGACGGCGAGACCGGCGCGGGCGTCGACCCGGCGGGCCAGCAGTGCGGGCACCTCCGTGGCGACCTTGGCGGCGGCGGTGACCAGGTCGGTGGTGAGGTGGGGGCGGGCGGTGTGGCCGCCGGGCCCGTCCAGGCTGACCTCCAGCCGGTCGCAGGCCGAGGTGATCGCCCCGACCCGCAGCCCGATCCGGCCCACGTCCACCTTCGGGTCGCAGTGCACCCCGATGATCCGGCCGACGCCCTCCAGCGCCCCGGACAGGATCGTCTCGGGCGCGCCGCCGGGCAGCACCTCCTCGGCGGGCTGGAAGATCAGCCGCACCGGGTTGGGGAGCAGCCCCTGCCTGTCCAGCTCGGCGAGGACGAGGCCGGCGCCGAGGACCGAGGTCGTGTGGACATCGTGCCCGCAGGCATGCGCCCGGTCGGGGACGGTGGAGCGGTACGCCACCCCCGCCTTGGTGTCCGGAATCGGCAGGGCGTCGATGTCCGCGCGCAGGGCGAGCATGGGCACGGTGGACGCGTCGCGCGTGCCGACGTCGCAGAGGAGCCCGGTGCCGGTGTCGAGGATCCGGGGCTTCAGCCCGGCCTTCTCCAGCCGGGCCTTGATGGCCGCGGTGGTCCGGAACTCCTGGTTTCCCAGCTCGGGGTGCATGTGGAGGTCACGCCGGAAGGCGATCAGCTCGGCACGCAGGGCCTCGGGGAGGGTGCCGGGGAGCGGCTGGGCGTGGGGCGTCGGCTCGGCGTCGGACTCGCGGGACATCAACTGGTTCACCCGGTGAAGGTTATGCCGCTTCCCCCGCCAACTGTCTTCGAAACAGCAAAAGTTCAGCCACTTAGGGGAACGAGGGAGGGCGTGGCGACGGGTGGCCCGCCCGGAGTGTGGGTACACTCCGCCGACGCCCCAGGGGGGCGCACGCCCCCGGGGCATCGGGGTATTCCGGCGGCACATTCACCGAGCCCGGGAACCATGGGCCGCGCCGGGCCCCCTGGACCGCGCGAGAGGTCCGGCGCCCCCGGGCACCCGGGCGACACACCGACCCGAACACCACCGGTGAGATCGGCGCAAAACCATCGCTCTCCCGCCCCCACGCCCCGCGACGGGCCGGGCGGGGCGGCACCCACCTGGGACGGAGCCGCCACCTCTCACCCCCCGGGTACGGGGGCGCAGTCACGATCCCGCCACGCCCAAACCCACCGACTTTACTGCCCTTTGACTCTCCCGCGGAGGGCCGGGATCTTTTTCGTACGGCCGCCCCACCAGGGGGGAGGGGTGCGCCGGCACCCGGGGGGCACCAGAATGCTGCGTATTCATTTCACCGCCGAGGACCTGACCCGCGTCCGGATCGCGCGGACACCCGATCCGTTGTGGGAGATCGCTTTCAGCCTTCATCGGCTCCAGAGCGCGCGGGGCCGCTGGGCCTTCGCCGAGTGGCATCGCGCCGCCCGGCCGAAGCTGACCGGCACCCCGCTCGGTGCCGCCGTCCGCAAGGGCCTGCTCCAGGTCCTGCCCAGGGCGAGCTACTTCCCGGACTTCCTCACCCCGCCGGAGGCCGAGGAGGGGCTGGACGCGGGGTGCGCGGCGATCCTCGACACTCCGCCGGACCGGGTCCGGCGGGAGGTGGAGATCCTGGACCGGGTCGTCGGGGCGCCTCCCTGGGCGGCCCGGCTGGCGGAGCGGCGGGCGAGGGAGGAGCTGGTGGGCACCCTGCGCGCGTACCACTCGGCGGTGATCGCACCGCACCACGACCGGATCCGGGCGAGGATCGACGGCGAACGGGCGGTCCTCGGCCGGGCCGTCCTCGACGACGGCCTCGACGGCCTGCTGACCGGCCTGAAGCCGGGCATGCGCTGGCGGCCCCCGGTGCTGGAGGTCGACTACGTGGACGACCGCGACCTGCGCCTGGAGGGGCGCGGACTGCGCCTGGTCCCCTCGTACTTCTGCTGGCACCGGGCGGTCGCCTTCGCCGATCCGGGGCTCGGCCCGACCCTGCTCTACCCGCTGCACCGCACCAGGGACCCCGGCCCCGCACTCCCCCACGACGCGTCGCTCGGCGCGCTGCTGGGCCGGACCCGCGCCGCCGCCCTGCGCACCGTCGTCCTCGGCGCCACCACCTCGGAGCTGGCCCGCGCCCTGGGCGTCTCCCCGGCCACCGCCACCCACCACGCCTCCGTACTGCGGAACGCGGGGCTGGTCGACAGCAGGCGGTACGCGAACACGGTGCTGCACACGGTGACCCCGGCCGGGGCTGCACTGCTGCGCCCGCCCCGCCGGGCCGCGTAGCCCGCTCGTGAGCTGCCTCTTTGGAACACCGTCGAATGTCCTGTCGGGGCCGCGGACGCCCGCGTCATCGTGGTCCCACGACAACGGGCCGCCCGCCCGGGGGGAATGCCGGGGCGAGGGGCGCGGCCCGCACGAAGGGGGCAACTCATGTGTACGACGAGGAAGTTCGCGGCCGTCGCCGGAGGCATCGCGCTGACCGGCGGCCTGCTGGCCGGGGGCGCGGGCGCGGCCGGGGCGGCGGAGGTCGCACCGACGGCGGCATCGGACTGCGGGGAGGGCTGGTACTGCGTCTGGACCGGGGAGAACTACACCGGCACGAAGGCGCAGATCGCGGGCAACAACGCGGACCTGACCGTCTACCCGATCTTCCAGAAGTTCAAGTCCCGCTACCAGCACGGCAGGAACTGCGACTTCAAGTGGTTCTCGGAGAAGAACTACAAGGGCAACAGCGGCGTCATCAAGCGGGGCTCCAAGCTGACCGGGCCCGAGATCCGCACCATCAAGTCCAACAAGTGGGTCAACTGCGTCTGATCCGTCCGATCCGCGTCAGGCGGCGGGGCGGGGCGCGGGCCTGGTGGCGGGCCGGGCCCGGAAGGAGAGCCTCTCCAGGAGGGGCCGGTGCCTGGTGTTCTGGAACGCCGCGACCTTCCACTCCCCCGCCACCCCTCGGACCAGGGCGTACGTCTGGATCTTGCCGAGCCGGCCGGGCCGGGCGCCCTTGTGGACGTCGCCCCGGGTGACGGCCAGGGCGGTGCCGGGCCCGGTGCGGCGGATGTCCACGGTCTCGCTCGCCAGCCGGGTGCCCTTGAGGAGGCCGCCGAACAGGTCCTGGTGCGCGGCGCCGATCTCGGCCGCGCCGGTGTAGAGGGTGCCGACGTAGGTGATGTACGTGGCGTCGGCGGTGAACTCGGCGCCGTAGGCGGCCCCGTCCCCCGCGTTCCAGGCAGCGGTGAGGCGGTCCAGAAGGGCGATGACGGCGGCTTCGGTGTCGGCGCGGCTGACGGGCTGGGCGTCCATGCGGTCCACTACCTCTCGTGATAACTTCCCCCAGGAATTAACTTCACAGAGGATTTCTCTTCCCTGAGGAAGAGATTAGGGAGGGGTGGATCGCGTGTCAACGTCCGAGCCGATGCCCGAGGACGCCGGGGCCGTCTACCGGCGGTACCTCAGCGCCGTACTGCTGCACGGCCACGCCGGGGCCAAGGCGGTCGGCCTGGGGGCCACCGATCTGTACGCGCTCAACATCCTGGCCCTGGACGGCGCCATGACCCCGGGCGAACTGGGCCGCCGCACCGGCCTGACCACGGGCCCGACCACCCGCCTGATCGACCGCCTGGAGCAGGCCGGCTACGTACACCGCGGCGCCGACCCCCACGACCGCCGCAAGGTCGTCGTCGAACCCACCACCCGCCCCGGCAACCTGGACGAGGCCATGACCCCGGCCCGCGAGCGGATCGGCGCCATCATCGAGGGCTACTCCCCCGAGCAACGCGCCGTCCTCTTCGACTACTTCACCCGCGCCACCGACGCGTACCGGGAGGCCACGACGGAGGTCAACGGCCGACGCGGGCAGTGAGGGCGGCCGCGCGGCCCTCGGAGCACGAGCGGCCGTCGCCGACCGCCCCATGCCCGGTGGCAGGGCCGGCCGGTATGCGGCCGGACAACCACTCGCGGGTTCGGCGGACCGGTCCCGGCGGATCGGGTCGGGACGCGTCGCCGGTGTTCCGCGGGCCCTACCGTCGTCCACGCCGTTCCGATGGTCAGGGGACTCGATGAGGCAGGAACTCGCAGAGCGGGTGCGGGGCTGGACCACACGACGAAAGATCTTGGTCTATCTGATCGCGCAGTCGACTCTGCTCGGTCTGATCGCCGTGATCGTCCGTACCTGGATCACCGACATCCCCGCTCTTGCCTATCTCGGTCCGTGGCTCGGCGCAGTCGTCGGCGGACTGATCGGAATCCTCATCGGCTCGAAGGGGCCGCCCCCGTGACCGCTCAGCCACGCGGCCACCCGCTCGGAACGGAGCCGCGGTGGTGGCGTGACCGCGCCCGGCCGGCTCACCGGATGGCGTACTCGTCCCACAGGGGGCCGCCGCACCGGTCCAGCACCTCTGCCACGGCCTCGGTGAAGACCTTCGCGTCCCCGGCGATCGCCCGCACGGCGGCTTCGGACAACGCGCGGTGCGCCTCGGGGTCGGCCGCGGCCAGCCGCCGCGACAACCACTTGCCGCCGCCGAGCCAGTGGCCGCCGACCAGCAGGACCAGCTCCGAGGCACGCTGGAGCATGTGCGCGACCAAGTACACCTGCTCCGCAGGGTCCGCGCAGCCACGCAGGTCGTCGAGCAGGTCGGTCAGGATGTACCGCTGATAGTCACGCTCACGGTCCGAGAGCGGCGGCGGGCCCGCGGCCAAACGCTTTCGCGCCTCGTCCTGGAGCGAGGCGCCCAGCCCGTCCGTGTCCACCAGGAGCATGCCGTCGGCACACATGGCGAGCAGCGGCGAATTCCGCTTCGCGGTCTCCTGGTCGGCGAAACCGCGCCAGGTGGCCTCCGTCTGCACGAACAGCTCAACCGGCCAGCCGCCATACATCAGGTTCTCCCGGATGGGGGCGGGCGGCCCGTCCAGGAGGACCACGATGTCCAGGTCGGACGTGGGCGTACGGCGGTTGGTCAGCACGCTGCCGGCGAGGAAGGCCGCCCGGGCGGCGGGAAAGCGGTCCCGCACCAGGTCGCGGGCGGTGAGCACGGGGTCGTCCATGATCGCAGCGTACGTTCCGCCTCGGTCCTGCGGAGTGGGCGGGTGTTCCCGGGTGCGCGAGGCCGGTGGCGCCGGGCCGGGGTAGGCAGGAAACCATGATTCAGCTTGAACTCGCCTCCCAGGCGCTGGAGATGTCGCCGTTCAGCGTGCGGCCGACCCGGAGTGCGGTAGTGCTGAGGTCCCAGGTGTTGACCCAAGGCAGGCGGGCGCTCTCGACGCCGTTGACATGGAGCGCCACGTCACCGAAGGAGGCCGAGTGCACGAGGGCCAGGTGATCTCCCGTGGTGCCGGCACTGGGCAAGCAACAGGTCGCGCTTCCCTTGCCCAACAAGCACGTCGGCCTCGTCCCCGCATGAGTGAACCCAGCGATGTTCGCCCTCACCGCCCTTATGGTCAGTGTTCCGGTCCCGCCTCTTCCAGATCACCTCGGACACAGGCACCGGAAACCCTCGCAACAGCGGTACCACTCGCCACCAAGCCGCTCAACCTCCCGGCGAGGGAATCACGCATCACCCCGGGGGCCGATGGCGCTGACCGCCTCCGCTGCAAGCATGTCCGCAGGCTCACCGGCCTCACCGAAGAGGAGGAATTGTCATGAACAAGTCCCGTGCGAAGACCGGAGTAATAGCTTCCGCCGCCGCCCTGCTGGCCTCTGGCGTCACCTTGGGCCTCGCACCCGCCGCCGAAGCGGCGATCCAGCCCACCGGCTGCAGTGCCTACGTCAGTCACGAAAACGCGAATTCCGCCGTCGCATGGTGCAACAGCGGGAATGGATCATGGTATGTGCAGGCCGACTGCACCAGCGCCGGCCGTGTGAACGGGCCGTACCGAGGCAGCAAGGGATGGCGTAAGGGTGCCACCGAGGCAGCTTCGGTCCTGAATTGCGGCACCAACGCCTGGCCCATCAACCTGAAGGTTGTCGGCGTCTCCGGCTGAGTCGTCAGCGGTGCGCCTGGACGTCACCAGTCCCAGGCGCACCGATCCCTCGCCCCGCCATGCGGGCTTCCGCGGACACCTGTCTCCGAGCTGTCTCCTACGCGTCGAAAACGAACATGATCTTCCGGTCGTCCAGGTATCTGATGGCGGTCTCGTGGCCCGGCCGGAGCAGGGGGAAGCGGCGGGCCGGGATGGTGTCGCGGCCTTCCACGGTCTTCCTCCCGCCGTCCTCCTGCCAGGAGAGGCGGTACGCGATCTCGAAGCTTCCGGCGTCGTTGGTGCCGATGTGGCGGACGTCCTCCACCAGGGCCTGGACGTCCCGGCCGTTCCACCGGACGTCGTGGTCGCGCTTGAAGAGGGTGGCCAGGTAGCCGACGAAGCCCACGGCGATGACGGCGGAGACGACGAATACGACGATCACGGAACTCCCCTTGCGGCGGCGACGCGGTGCGGCGTCGCCCGTTGGTGCTGCCCCGAAGATACGACCGGGCCCACCCCCGGGGTTCCGGTGGGTGGGCGGGCCGGGGGTGTGTGGTGCGGGTTACGCCTCGGTCACCGCCGTGGCGCGCCACGGGGCCAGGCGCTGGACGTCGCGGGCGGTCTCGGTGACGCCGGAGAGGAAGCCGTGGGCGCGCGGGGAGGCGGTGTCGCGGAGCCATTCGGGGGCGATGTCGCAGACGGCGACCTTCACCTCGGTTCCGGCGAGGGCCAGGGGGAGGGTGTGGACGACGGTGGAGGGGAAGCTGAGGACCGTGCGGCCGATGGGGCCGCGGCGGGCGATGAGTTCCAGGGGGAGGTCGGGACGGACGATCTCCAGTCCGGTGGCGGCCTCCAGGGCGTGGAGCTTGTCGGTGGATTCGCGGCGGTGGGCGAAGTAGCGGGTGGCCTGGTGGGTGCGGGCCAGGGCGGCCACCGCCTCCAGGTAGCGGTCCTGGTCGACGACGCCCGTCTCGACCAGCGAGGTGCCCACCAGGTCGGCGCCCCTGGTCAGCCGTGGCGGGCCGAAGCGGGCCCGGGTCCAGGCGAAGGTGTTGGAGGTGACGGTCACACCGGGCGGGGCCTCGACCGGCATGGCCGTGAAGACCTCGACCGTACGGTCGGCGGACGGGGTGAAGCGGCTGCGGGCGCGGGCGGTGACCGGGGCCAGGACCAGTTCGCGCGGGCCCTTGCTGCCCTTGCGGTGCCAGCGCACCAGGCGTTCGCCGCGTGCGAGCTGGGCGACGAACTCCATGGTGGCCGTGCCGTCGTCGACCACGGTGAGGTGGCGGGCCCGGACCAGGGTGAGCAGCAGCTGCACGTACCGGGAGAACGGGTCGCCGATCACGACGTGCCGCGCTTGGCGGACGAGTCCGGACAGGTCGCGCAGGCTCTTCAGCGGGGCGCCCGCTCCGCCGCGCGCCTCCTGCCAGCGGACGGTGATGCCCTCGTCGCGGGCCAGCTCCGCCATCCGGCGCAGCTGGCCGCGCGACATCGGGTCGACCGGGGGGAGGACGACGACCGTGATGTCGGTGAGGACCCGGTCGTCGCCTCCCTCTGCGTAGGCCCACTCCAGGACGTTCAGGAGCTGGACCGGGCTCTCGACGAGGGCGAGGTTCACCGGTCGGCCCGTCAGACCGCGACCGGCTCGGCGGCCGGGGCCGCCTCGCTCTCGGCGACGACGCCGGTGACCCGGCGGAGCTTCTTCATCGGGCCGAGCTCGGACTCGTACACCTTCTTGACGCCGTCGCCGAGCGACTGCTCGATGGTGCGGATGTCGCGGACCAGGCGGGTCAGGCCCTGCGGCTCGACGGAGGCGGCCTGGTCGGAGCCCCACATGGCGCGGTCGAGGGTGATGTGGCGCTCGACGAAGGTGGCGCCGAGGGCGACGGCGGCGAGGGTGGTCTGGAGGCCGGTCTCGTGGCCGCTGTAGCCGATCGGGACGTTGGGGTACTCCTGCTGGAGGGTGTTGATGACCCGCAGGTTCAGCTCCTCGGCCTTGGCCGGGTACGTCGACGTGGCGTGGCAGAGCAGGATGTTGTCCGAGCCGAGCACCTCGACGGCGTGGCGGATCTGCTTCGGGGTGGACATGCCGGTGGAGAGGATGATCGTGCGGCCGGTGGCGCGCAGGGCGCGCAGCAGCTCGTCGTCGGTGAGCGAGGCGGAGGCGACCTTGTGGGCGGGGACGTCGAACTTCTCCAGGAAGGCGACGGCCTCGGTGTCCCACGGGGAGGCGAACCAGTCGATGCCGCGCTCGGCGCAGTGCTCGGAGATGGCGCGGTACTCCTCCTCGCCGAACTCGACGCGGTGGCGGTAGTCGATGTACGTCATCCGGCCCCAGGGGGTGTCGCGCTCGATGTCCCACTGGTCGCGCGGGGTGCAGATCTCCGGGGTGCGCTTCTGGAACTTGACGGCGTCGCAGCCGGCTTCGGCGGCGATGTCGATCAGGGCGAGGGCGTTGCCGAGGTCGCCGTTGTGGTTGATGCCGATCTCACCGGTGATGTAGACGCGGTGGCCGGGGCCGGCGGTGCGGGTGCCGAAGGTACGCAGGCGGGAGGTGCTCATGAGATGTGTTTCCTTAGCTGGGACGATGTGCCGGGGGTGGGAGGCCCTGGTCACTCGGGGGACTTGGCGGTCGTGGTGGTCGTGAGGGTGGGGCCGAGCAGCCAGGCCGCGATCTCGCGGATGGCGCCGGAGCCGCCGGGGGTGGTCGTGACGGCGCGGGCGGCCGCCCGGACCGAGTCGTGGGCGCTGGCGACCGCGACGGGCCAGCCGGCCAGCGCGAAGCAGGGCAGGTCGTTGACGTCGTTGCCGACGTAGAGGACACGTTCGGGGGCGACGGAGTGTTCGTCGCACCACTGCTTGAGTGCCAGGTCCTTGCGGTCGATGCCGTGCAGGACCGGGATGCGGAGCTTGTGGGCGCGGGCGGCGACGACCGGGTTCTGCTCGGTGGAGAGGATCAGCAGCGGCAGTCCGGTCCTGCGCAGGGCGGCGATGCCGAGGCCGTCGCCCCGGTGGACGGCGACGGTCTCGCGGCCGTCGGAGTCGATGAACACCCGGTCGTCGGTCTGGGTGCCGTCGAAGTCGAGGACGACCGCGTCGACGTCGTCGAGGGTGGGCAGCGGGGCCGGGTCGAGCAGCGGGGCCAGGGCGCGGGCGCGGTCGAGGTCGTGCGGGTCGTCGATCTCCAGGACCCGGGCGGCGTCGGTGCGGACCAGGGCGGTGTGGCCGAAGAAGCGGTGGCGATGGGTGCGGAAGCCCTGGACGTCCATGGCGTACGCGGCGCCCGTCTCCAGGAGGTCCTCGGGGCGGTCCTGGCGCATCTGCCGTACGGACTTGTCGTGGTTGACCCCGTAGTTGTCCTCCTCGATGGCGCTGCCGTCGCGCCAGAGGAAGCCGTGGAAGGGGGCGACGGTGACGGCGGTGTCCGCGCCGTCCCGGGCGACCGCGGCGGCCACCCCGTCGATGTCCCCGGGCTGGACGAAGGGGCTGGTGCACTGGACGAGCAGCACCACGTCGGCCCTCCGGTCGCCGTCGGCCTCGTAGGCGTCCAGCGCGTGGAGCACCGCGTCCTCGCTGCTCGCCCTGTCCCCGGCGATGGCGGCGGGGCGCTGGAAGACGTGCAGCCGGGCGGGGGTGGCGGACGCGTCCCCGGCGGCGCGGGCGGCGTCGGCGATGGCCGCGTCGTCGGTGGTGACGACGACGTCGGTGACCTCGCGGGAGGCGAGGCAGGCGCGCACCGCGCGGGCGACCAGCGGTACGCCGCCGACCTGGGCGAGGTTCTTGGCCGGTACGCCCTTGGATCCGCCGCGGGCGGGGATCACGGCGAGCACGGTGGGGGTCGGGGTCATCTCTGCTCCTGAGGTGGTGTTCACAGCTCGCCCATCCGTCGGATCACCGGGGCGACCCGCTGGACGCCCTGCCGGTAGGCGCCGCGCGCCGCTTCCCGGACCGCCTCGCGGACCGCCTCGCGGACCGCGCCGCGCACCCGCCCGGTCTCGCGCGGCCGTCCGGCGCCCGGCAGCGGGTGGCCGTCGGGGGCGAGGTGGTGGCGGGCGAGGATGCCGGGGAGGTAGCCGGGGGCGGTGGCGGGCGTGTAGTAGGGCGCGAGGGCGGGCAGCGGTCCGGCGGCGAGCAGGGCGTCGACGCGGGCGCGGGCGTGGTCGTAGGCGGCGGCGTACGTGCCGTCGGCGGCGACGCCCTGGCCGGCCAGCCACCCGGGGTCGGGCTCGGGGCGCAGGCCGCCGTCGAGGTGGTCCCAGGAGGTGAGCAGGCCGGAGCCGACGAAGTGGTGGTTGCCCAGGGCCTCGCGGACGCCGAGGTCGGTGAGGACCGCGGTCGGGATCCGCCGGTGCAGGGACTCCAGGGCTGCGGTCGAGGAGACGGTGACCAGGAGGTCGGTGCGGTCCAGGACCTCGCCCATGTGCCCGTAGACCAGGCGGAAGTTGGGCGGGAGGCCGCCGGGCAGCCTCTCGGCGAGCCGCTGGTACGGGAGTTCCTCGATGTGCGTGGTGTGCTCGCCGGGCTTGGAGCGCAGCTTGAGCAGGACCTCGCGGTTCGGGTGCAGCCTGGCGTGCTCGACGAGCCGGCGCAGCAGGTACGTGCGGTCCGCGCGGGAGGCCGGCACGGAGGGCTGGGCGGCGAAGACGACGGTGTCGCGGCCGGGCTCGGGGGTGTGCGGGGCACCGCCGAGGAAGGGCAGGGCGGCCTCGGTGACGGCCGAGGCGTCGGCGCCGACCCCTTCGTACACGGCGCGGAAGCGGTCCGCGTCGTGGCGGGAGTTGGCCAGGACGATGTCCGCGCCGTGCCGCAGCAGCAGCCCGTCGGCGAGCTTCTCGTAGACGACGCCGACGTAGCCGGTGACGACGGCCGGCCGGGACTCCAGCCGCAGGGCGGCGAGGCCGTGCAGCATCGCCTGGACGCCGCCGCCGACGAGTGCCAGGACGACGACGTCGTACCCCTCGTCCCGCACGGTGTGCAGGAACTCGACGGCCGTCACCTCGCGCACCCGGGCGGTCTCGATGCCGACGTCGCCGACCTCGGCGAGCTGGCGCGGGGTCGGGGTGGCCCGGCCGCGCAGCAGCAGTCCGCTGATCTCGACGCGCCGCGCCGGGTCGCCCGCAGTGAGGCGGCGCGCGGTGAGCGCGCCCCATTTCCACCGGGTGTCGGAGTCGGCGAGCACGGCTACCCGGAGGGCGGTCGTCTTTTCGGTACGTGGGGGCACGTCCCAGACGCTAGGAAGCCATTTCGATTCGCGGCCCAACGTCACGGCAACAGCTGGTTAACAGCCCGACGACGCTCGGCGAATCGCCCTCGCAAAGAGGGCACCGATCCCCCCGCTCCGGCCCGGTTCATCATTCCGACATTCGTCGTTCACCCGTCGTCCTTCCCGGGGTCAGGGCAAATGACGGGCCCGCTCCTAGCGTGGCGGGGTGGTTAAGCTCTCGGTCATCGTGCCGTTCTACAACGTGCGGGCATACGCCCCCGACACTTTGCGAAGTCTTCGGGCGAATGCCCGCGAGGACTTCGAATTCATCCTGGTCGACGACTGTTCGACCGACGGGACCGCGGACGTCCTGCGCCGCGCCGAGGACGAGATCGAGGGGGTGGTCGTCCGCAGACACGAGCACAACGGCGGGCTGGCCACCGCCCGCAACACCGGTCTGGACGCGGCACGCGGCGAGTACCTCGCGTTCCTGGACGGCGACGACTGGACCGCCCCCGGCTACTACGCCGAACTCCTCGCCAGAACCGAGGAGTTGGGCTGCGACTTCGTACGGACGGACCATGTCCAGGTCGAGTCCCGCACCCGCACGGTGCACCGGGTCCCGCACGGCCGGCGCGACGAGGTGATGGACCCGAGGGAGGCGATCCTGCCCGCCGCGCGGACCACCTCGGTCGACTACCCGTACGCCTGGGCCGGGCTGTACCACCGGCGCCTGCTGGACCGCGGGCTGCTGCATTTCACGGACGGGCTGCGCACCGCGGAGGACCGCCCGTGGATCTGGCGGCTGCACCGCGAGGCGGATTCCTTCGCGGTCCTCGGACTCCTCGGGATTTTCTACCGGCGGGGTGTCGCCTCCTCGCTCACGCAGATCGGCGACGTACGCCAGTTGGATTTCATCCGCTCATTCGACCAGGTCGTCCGGGAAACCGCCGAGGACCGTGACGCGAAATCGCTTCTCCCGAAAGCGGTCCGCACGTATTGCGCGATCATTTTCCACCATGTGAGCTCGATCGAAAGGTTCGAACCCGCCGTGGCCCGCACGCTGAAATCGATGAGCGGGGAGGCGCTGAGGCGCATGCCGCAGCAGGTGCTCGACGAGGCCCTCGACTCGATGGACGTGGAACGCGCCACCCTGCTGCGCCGGCTGCGGCGCCGCCCGGCCGGCAAGGAGGTGACGGCCGCGTGAACGCCTCCCGGTCCCGTACCACCCAGATCTTCCTCGCCTCCACGCTCTACGGCACCGCCACCCTGGCCGCCGCGCTCGACGCGGGCTGCTTCCCGGACGCCGACCGACGCGTCCTGCTCGTCGCGAACAACGCGGCCGTGCCGGAGACGACCCCCGCCCTCGACACGATGCCGGGCTTCGACGCGCTGCGCGGCCGCTTCGACGACGTGGTGTCGTGGAACACCACGATCGCCCCGTTCCACCCGGGCGGCTGGGAGCCGCGCCCCGACGACGTACCGCTGTGGGAACGCCATCTGCGCCTCGCCTGGGGGCTGGGCGAGGACCGGGTCGAGCTGGCGGTGGAGTCGATCCAGGTCAACCCGGCACAGGCGGTCGCGCAGATCTTCACCGGTGCCCCGCTCGACGTGTACGCGGACGGGCTGATGAGCTACGGCCCCACCCGCAACAAGCTCGATCCGCTGATCGGCACCCGGGTACGCCGGCTGCTCCACCTGGACCTGGTGCCGGGGCTGCGGCCGCTGCTGCTCACCGAGTTCGGGGTGGCGCCGCAGATCGTGCCGACCGAGGCGTTCCGGAAGGTGCTCGCCGAGCTGGCGGACGCCCCGGGGGCCGGGTACGGCACCGGGACCGGGCTGCCGGACGGGCCGGGGCCCGCGCTTCTGCTCGGCCAGTACCTCTCGGCGCTGGGGCTGATCAGCGCGGCCGAGGAGGAGGGACTGCACCTGCGGATGATGCGAGGCGCGGTCGCTCTCGGCCACACCCGGCTGGTCTTCAAGCCGCACCCGACGGCCCCGGCGCAGTGGTCGGACGCGCTCCGCGAGGAGGCGGGCCGGCTCGGTGCCGAACTGACGGTCCTGGACGAGGAGGTGCTGCCCGCACCCGTCCTGGCCGAGGTGCTGTACCTGCGGATGCGGCCCGCGCTGGTGGTGGGCTGCTTCTCGACGGCGCTGCTGACCGCCTCCGCGTTCTACGGGCTGCCGGTGGCCCGGGTCGGTACGGAGCTGCTGCTGGACCGGCTGGCCCCGTACGAGAACAGCAACCGGGTGCCGGTCACGCTGGTGGACGCGCTGGTCCCGGAGGTGACGGACCGGGCAGCCGTCGAGCGGGCCGCGGCGGGCGACGGACCGGCGGACGACACCCCGGACGGGCTGACCGAGCTGATCACCGCGGTCGGCTTCGCGATGCAGCCGAAGATCTACCCGGAGCTCCGCCCGGCCGCCGAACGCTACCTGGCCGCCCACCTCTCGGACGCGACCTGGCGGTACTTCAAGCGCAGGCGGCTGACCTCACTGGCCCTCCCGGGCGCGGTCCCGGCCCAGCTCGCCTTCCTCCCCCGCAACGCGATGGTGCGCCGGGTGGCCCGCACGGTGCGGCGGCGGGTGGTGCGCCGCTGAGGAGACCGGACGGACGAGGGGGCGGGGCCGCCCGCGTACCGGCGCGTCGGACGGTCTCCGGATGCCCGCAACCGGTGTGCCAGACTCGGCGGATGACCGTCCCCAGCCGCAGCCGATCCGTTCTGTTCGCCGCGGTCGCGGTGATGGTCCTGTCCGCGTGCGGTTCGGGCGGGACCTCCGGTTCGGGCGGCTCCGCCGCCGATCGCCCCGCTGCCGATGCCGGGACGGTCCCGGTGCGGGAGGCCGACCGGCCGGCGTTCCCGGGGCTCGACGGCGAGACCCTGGACGGCAAGGCCCTGGACACGGCCGACTACCGGGGAAGGATCCTGGTCGTCAACGTCTGGGGCTCCTGGTGCGGTCCGTGCCGCGCCGAGGCCGATCACCTCGTCAGGGTCTCGAACGATCTGGCCGACGACGGTGTGCGGTTCATCGGTATCAACACACGCGACGCACGGACCGGTCCCGCGCTGGCCTTCGAGAAGAACCACGGCATCCCGTACCCGAGCCTGCGCGACCCCGCGGGCAAGCTCCTGCTGAGGTTTCCCAGAGGAACCCTGAACGTTCAGACCATCCCGACCACGGTCTTCGTCGACAGGAAGGGCAGGATCGCCGGGCGGATCATCGGAGGCACCGACGAGGAACGGCTGCGGAAGATGCTCGATCCGCTCCTCGCCGAGTGACGGGCGCGCTTCCCGGCCTGACGGACGAAGGGGCGGGTTCGCGGTCGGCGTGAGCCCGTCCGATCGATCCCTCACGCTTTCTCGCGCCAGGTGGCCAGAACGGACCGCACGGCGCCGGAGACCCGCTCCTGCTCCGTGCGGTCGGCCCACAGGTGCGCGTCGTGCTCGGTGAGCCTGACCGTGTCGCTCTCATGGGTCGTGGCGGTGATGAAGTTGAACTGGCGGGTCTTCTTGCCGCTCCTGGAGAGGTAGTCGAAATGCCCGAGGTAGGTCTCGACCTCGGTGACCGCCAGTCCGGTCTCCTCGGCGACTTCGCGGCGAAGGGCCTCCGTCAGGGTCTCGTCCGCGTCGACGCCGCCGGAAGGAAGCTCCCACAGACCGCCGAGGTAGTCGTCGGCGGCGCGGTGCAGCAGCAACACCCTGCCCTCCCCGTCGGGGACGACGGCGCCGACGACGTGCTTGGTGATGCCGTC
Source organism: Streptomyces sp. NPDC092952 (assembly GCF_044754785.1). Lineage (NCBI taxonomy): Bacteria > Bacillati > Actinomycetota > Actinomycetes > Kitasatosporales > Streptomycetaceae > Streptomyces > Streptomyces sp. NPDC092952. The sequence goes on from NZ_JBIVPT010000001.1 coordinate 409,739, forward strand.
GGCGTCGGCGGCGTGCAGGAGCTCGCCCAGTAGGGCGGCGTCGACGGGTCCGTTCACTTCACGAGTTCCTTGTGGTGTGCGGCGACCTTGATGACGGCCGCGGTGTACGAATCTGCGAGGCGGAGATCCTGGTCGCGGTGCCACACCGGAAGCTTCACCGTGCTGCCGTGCACACGCCGGGGTTGACGAAGCTGTCGGCGGCCGGACTCCGGTGGTCAGCGTAGCCGGGCGGGTCGACCGCGCGGCCTGGCACGAGGGGCGGGGCCGGACGACACACGTCCCGCCCCGCCCCCGTCCCCCGTCCCCCGTGCCGTCAGAAGGCGGCGCCGCCGAGGATGACCCGCAGGTCGGCCGCGTTGGCCTCGGTGACCTTCCACAGCTCCCGCTGGCGGGCGTGGACGTCGGCGACGGTCGCCGCGTGGTCGTCGAGGAGTCCGGCGGCCCGCTCCACGAGCCGGGCGCCGAGGTGCCGGTCGTGGACGGAGATGCCCCACTCGGGGCGGTCGATGTCGGCGAGGAAGTACGCCATCTTCGGGTGCGAGATCAGGCTGATGATCGGCGTCCCGCAGCCGAACGGGATCATCCCGGCGTGCCCGCGCATCCCGACGACCAGCTTCGTCCGGGCGTAGGTGTCCCGGATCGCGTCGTTGTCGAAGTCGTACATCGGGATCACCGGCAGCGAGATCCCGTGCTCGCGCCGCAGGTCGAAGGCGATCCGCTCGTCGTCCAGCGAGTGGGCGACGCACTTGACCTCGGCGTGTTCGCCGAGCCCGCGCACCGCGGTCGCCATCTCGCGCAGGAAGTGGTCGTAGTCGTGGCCGAAGCGGAGCCCGGCCCGGTCGTACGCGGCGTTGACCAGCACGGTGTCCTCGCGCCGGTCCGGGTCGGTCCAGCCGTCGACCAGCTGCCGGGTGACCGTGGTCGGGCAGGGCTGGAAGCGCACCTTGTCGTGGAGCCGGGCGGGCAGCAGCGCGCGGACCTTCTCGATGGAGCCGTGGTTGCGCAGCCCGAAGAACGAGGCCCGCTCGACGAGGGTGCGCAGGCTGGAGAGGAAGGCCTCGCGGCCGTGCCCGTAGGCCTGGCCGTCGAAGGCGTTGAAGCCGACCGCGTACACCATGACCGGTACGTCGATCCGGTCGAGCAGCTTCTCGGGGACGTTCCACTGCCAGCCGCTGTTGCCGTTGGGCGCGGTGTCCGGGATGAAGAGGCCGCCGCCGCCGATGACCAGGCCCCGGCGCTCGTTGACCCGCTCCAGGGCGGCCTCGTCGAAGAGCCGGTGGGCGTGGACGGAGTGCCAGCGCTTCGGGCCGGTATCCCGGCCGAAGGCCAGCCGGACGCTCTCCGGCAGCAGCTTGTCCCCGGCGTTGCCCTGGCGCTCCATGTAGAAGGCGACATGGGCGAGCTGGTCGGCGGCGGGGCCCTCCACGGGCGGGGTGACGTCCGCGGTGCGCAGGTGCATCAGGCGGTTGCCGCGGTGCGTGGGGTCGACGGAGAGGCCCTTGAGGGCGTACGCGGCGGCCTCCTCGTCGTCGCCGTGGATCCAGGAGATCTGGGCGAGCCGGGCGAAGGCGGTCGCGGCCCGGTTGGGGGCGGCGGTGGCGAGCAGCAGCCGGGCGCGGGCCTCCTCGTAGCGGGAGACGCTCATCAGGGCGTGGCCGAGCACCTCGTGCGGCCAGGACTCGTCGACCGGGATGGTGATCCGGCCCAGCAGGTCGGCGGCCTCCTGGTACTCGCCGGCCGCGATGTGGGCGGCGGCGACCTTGCGGGCGGCCTCGGCCGAGCCGGTGCGGGCCACGTGCGGGGTGCCGTAGTGGACCAGCAGGTCGTGGTGCTTGGCGCCGGGCAGCTCCAGGTAGGCGGCGTGGAAGTCGGCGTCGGACAGCTCGAAGTCGCGCCAGCGGGCCTCCGCCTCGCCGTACCCGGCCTCGCCGCCCTGCCAGGGCTTGTGGCGCCCGGTGAAGTGCAGGATCGCGGTGGACCCGGGGACCGGGAGGTCGCCGGAGAGGCGCCGCTTGACGAAGTTGTAGCGGGAGTCGAGCTGGACGAAGTCACCGTCGAGCACGGCGTTGAGGATGCCCTGGTCGTGCTTGTCCAGCTCGTACGTGCCGGCCCGGCCGACCTCGTCGATCCGGGCGCAGAACGCGTCACTCAGGAACTCCCGCTGGATGACGAGGAGTCCGCTGTTGAGCTTGTGCTGCCCGTAGAAGAACTGCGGTACGGCGGCCAGTCCGTCGCGCAGGGCGAGCAGTTCGCCGAGGTCGCCGAGGACCACCATGTCGGTGTCCAGGGTGATCACGGTGTCGTAGTCGCGGACCTTGAAGATGTCGAGGATGAAGTACGCCTTGCGGACCAGGTAGTTGTCCTGGTCGCCCTTGGCGTAGGAGTCGTAGTGGTCGGCGTCCACGCGGCGGAAGTCGACGCGCGGGTGCAGGGCCCGGATCTGCGCGACGGAGGCCGGGCGCAGTCCGTCGTGCAGGACGAGGAAGTCCTCGCAGACGTTCGGGTTGGACAGGGCCAGGCTGCGCAGCAGGGCGAGGAAGCCGGGGAGGTAGTTCTCGTCGACGAAGCTGGCGAAGGCGACCTTGCGCTTGCCGGTGAGCGGGTTGGCGGTCGCGGCCGGCGCGGGGAGGGCCGCCGCGGACGGGGGTGTGGCGGTCGTCGTCATCGCAGTCGGATCCTCATGTCGGTGACGTCCTGGGCGCGTTCCATGACCCACGCCTTCTCGCTGGTGTATTCGTGCACGGAGGTGATGGGCATCTTCATCGCGTCGGCCAGGCGGTAGGCGCCGCTCTCGTAGAAGTCGAAGCCGATCAGGTCGATCCGGCTGCTGACGTCGAGGTGGTCCAGGAGCCACAGCATGTTGAAGCCGCTGGTGGGGATGGCGGGCCAGACGTCGGTGCCGACCCGGCCGAGGTCGCGCAGCGGCCAGCGCAGCGATTCGTCGCCCAGGTACTCCTGGGCGCCGGGGACCAGGCGGTTGCGCAGGGAGTGCTTCCAGTCGTTGGCGAGTCCGCCGAAGACCAGCCGGGTGTGCACCTTCTGGTCCCAGTTGAAGCCGTGCTTGTGGATGGTGGCGTGGATGTCGGTGCGCCGCCCGGTGGCGGCCGGGTCGATCCGGTACGAGTTGAAGCGGACGACCAGGTCGTAGCCGTCGATCTCCTGGCCCATCGAACTGGTGCCGACGCGCTGCGAGTTGGCTATCAGGCAGATCGTCTTCCCGGCGATCCGGTTGCGGAACTCACCGACGGTGGTCCACTTCACACCGCCGAAGGTGGGGTCCGGGACCGGGCCGCGCATCCGGTTGCGGCGCTGTTCGGCGTAGAGGCCGGCGAGCGCGGTGATCCGGGTGGTGGCCGCCGGGTCCGTGCCGGCCGTCGCCAGGGCGAGGGCCAGGTACTGGCCGGCGGCCTCCTGGATCTCCTGGACCGGGGCGCCGGAACGCTCCTGGGCGAGCAGGGCGCCGACCAGCCGGGGTTCGGCCCCGGCCAGGTCGCCCCGGGCGTGGCGGGCGAGGCCCTCGGCCCAGGACTCGGTGACGGGCCGGTCGGCGTACTCGGCGGCGGCCGGGCAGTCGCGCTCCAGGCGGCGCAGTAGCTCGTCCTGGCGCTCGGCACCGGCCCGGATCCCGGCGACCCGGTTGGCGACGCCGAAGCCGTCGTCCTTGGTGAACGAGAGGTAGCGCTCGTACGCCTCGACGGCGGCGGTCTCCGCGCCCATCGCCTCCAGCGTCCTGGCCCGCAGCCGCCAGCCGGCCCGGGAGCCCTTGCGCTGGGTGAGGACGGTGTCGGCGATGCGCAGGGCGAGCTTCAGCTCGTCCTCGTAACCGCAGTCCAGGGCCTTGTTGCCGACCGCGAGCAGCGGGTCGACCAGGGCGTCGGGGAGGGCCGCGGAGCCGCTGCCCGGCTTGCCGGTGCGGCGGATCAGCGCGAGGGCGGAGGCGGCGGCCGGGGCGGGTGCGGCGGCGGGCTGGGCGGCGTACGTGGCGAGCAGCTGGCGCAGTGCCTCGGCGAGGGCGGTGCGCCGGCGGTCGAGCCCCGCGACCAGCTTGGTGCTGTGCGCGGCGCAGGCGCGCAGGCACACCTCCACATCGGTCGGGTCGACGGAGGCGTGCCGGACGGCGACGCTCTCCGCGTCGGCCGCCTCGCGCTGCCGTGGCGGGCGGGTGCGGGCTTCTCTCATGGCGCTCCAAGCGTCTGGTGCCCGTGGGGGGAGGGGGCGGTCCGGGCGTACGGTCACGTCACCGGGCGCACGCCGAGGGGGTGCCCGGCGAACGAGTGCGACGCCGCAGGCATGCGTCGGACACTCCCCGGGGCGCATCCGGCCCGGGCGGGCGGATGCGCGGCGCGCTGGATCGGTTCCGGGCCACGCTAGGAAAGCTGAACGGCCTCCGGATGAACTCGCCCTGTCGGAACGGGAAACGGCGCACCGACCCCGCAGGTCGGAGCCCTGTCAGTGCGTTGCGCGGCGTGCTTCGATGCCCGCGACGATCAGTCGCAGCCCGTCCTCGAAGCGTTCGTCGTAGTGGGCGAAGATCTCGGCGCCGGCCGCCGCAGCGAGCGGGTACGCGGCCATCCGGGCGGCCCGCTCGTCGATGTCGAAGCCGTCGCGCCGCTCGTCCGGCATCGGCCGGACGCCCTGTTCCTCGGTGACGAAGCCCATCGTGTACGCGTAGGCGGTGGTGCTCGCCCGGACGGCCTGGGCCAGCTCGAACCCGGCGTCGACCATGGTCCGCAGATGGGTTTCGAGGCCGGCCGCGTGGTCGGTCCCGGTGAATCTGGCGCCGCTGTAGACCTTCGCCCCGTCGCGGTAGCGGAGCAGGGCGGTGCGCAGGGCGGTGTTGTACGCGACGAGCTGGTCCTGCCAGCGCTCCGGGCCCGGGTGCGGCAGGTCCTCGGCGAGCATCCGGCGGTACATCACCGTGGCCATCTCGTCGAGGAGTGCCTGCTTGTCCTTGAAGTGCCAGTAGAGCGCGGGCGCCTTGACGTCCAGCTCCCGGGCGATGGCGCGCAGGGTGAGGCCGTCGAGGCCCCCCTCGTTCAGCAGCCGCAGCCCGGTGTCGGCCACGCGTTCCCGGTCGATCTTCGACGTACCCACCTTGACAATTTAACACCGTTAAGCAGACACTCCGGACCATGGAACTTAACAGCGTTAAGGAAACCGGGGTCCTGATCGTCGGCGCCGGGCCCTGCGGTCTGGCCCTCGCCTGCGACCTGGCCCGGCGCGGTGTGGACGCCCTCGTCGTCGAGCAGGCGCCCACGCTCTTCCCCGGCTCGCGCGGCAAGGGCATCCAGCCCCGCACCCGGGAGGTCCTGGACGATCTCGGCGTCGGCGACGCGGTGCGCGAGCACGGCGGCCCGGCCCCGACCGTGATGGTCTGGCGGGACGGGCGGCGGCAGGGGGAGCAGGACCGGTTCCGCCGCGCCGCCCCGACGGAGTCCGAGCCGTACGGGGAGCCGTGGATGATGCCGCAGTGGCGCACCCAGGAGATCCTCCTGGCCCGGCTGCGCGAGCTGGGCGGTGACGTCGCCTTCTCCACCGCGCTGACCGGCCTCGACCAGGACGCGGACGGTGTCACCGCCCGGCTGTCCACGGGTCCGGTCCGGGCCTCGTACCTGGTCGCGGCGGACGGCGGGCGCAGCACGGTGCGGCGCGCGCTGGGGATCGCGATGGCCGGCGAGGAGGTGGATCCGGCGCCGATGCTGGTCGCCGACGTGCGGCTGGCCGAGGGCGCGCTGGACCGGCTCAACTGGCACGCGACCGACGGGGAGCAGGGCTTCCTCACGCTCTGCCCGCTGCCCGGCACGGCGGACTTCCAGCTGGCGGCCCGGTTCCGGGAGGGCGCCCCCGACACGTCGCCGGAGGGGGTGCGCGCGCTGGTCGCCGCCCGTACCCACCTTTCGGCCGGGGACGTCACCGAGGTCCTCTGGTCCTCCGACTTCCGGCCGCGCGCCGCGCTGGCCGAGCGGTTCCGCGAGGGCCGGGTCTTCCTCGCGGGGGACGCCGCGCACGTGCACTCCCCCGCCGGTGGCCAGGGCCTGAACACCAGCGTGCAGGACGCGTACAACCTGGGCTGGAAGCTCGGCCTCGTCCTGCGGAACGGGGCGCCGGAGTCGCTGCTCGACAGCTACGAGCGGGAGCGCCGCCCGGTCGCCGCCGACATGCTCGGCCTGTCCACCCGGATCCACCGGGGCGAACAGGAACGCGGCGCCGAGGCCCAGCAGCTCGGCCTCGGCTACCGGGAGGGGCCGCTGTCGGTCGGCCGGGCCGGTGCCCTGCGCTCCGGGGACCGCGCCCCGGACGGCCCCGCCGCCGACGGCCGGCGCCTCTTCGACGTCTTCCGGGGCCCGCACTTCACCCTGCTGGCCGTCGGCACGGACGCCCCGCTCCCCGTCGGGGACGGGGAGCTGGTCCGCGTACACCGAACGGACGCCTGCGAGCCGTACGGGAAGGGCCTGTTCCTGGTCCGCCCGGACGGCTACGTCGGCTGGGCCGGCGAGGACGCCGCGGGGCTGGCGCCGTACCTGGCCCGGTTCGGGCCCGCCGCGGTCACACGCCGCTGAGCGAGAGCTTCGCCGCGAACCCGAGGAAGAGCAGCCCGGCCGCCGAGGTCGCCCCGGCCGAGAGGCGCCTACGGCGGCGGAAGGCGGCGGCGAGCCGGGTGCCGCCGAAGATCAGCGCCGAGAGGTAGAGGAAGCTGGCGATCTGGAGCAGGGTGCCCAGCACCAGGAAGGAGAGCGCCGGGTAGGCGTACGCGGGGTCGACGAACTGGATGAAGAAGGAGATCAGGAAGAGGATCGCCTTCGGGTTGACGAGGCTGACCACGAGCGCCCGCCGGTAGGGCCGCTCCGTCGGCGCGGTCTCCTCCCCCGCCTCCTCGGACAGCTCGGCCGCCCGCCGGTGCCGCTCGCGCCACATGGTCAGCGCGGTGCGCAGCATGCCGATGGCCAGCCAGGTGAGGTAGGCCGCTCCGGCGTACTTGACGACGGCGAAGAGCACCGGCGTCGTCCGCAGCAGCGAGGAGGCGCCGAGCGCGGACAGCGTCATCAGCACGGTGTCCCCGGTCCACACCCCGGCGGCCGCCGCGTACCCGGTGCGCACCCCGCGCCGGGCGGCGACGGAGAGCACGTACAGCGAGTTCGGCCCGGGCAGCAGAACGATCAGCGCCAGGCCGGCGAGGTAGGTCGGAAGGTCGGTGACACCCAGCATGGGACGGAGTGTCGCACGCCCGCGCACGCCCCCTCGTCCGAGGGGTCCGGTTCCCCGTTCAGAGGGTGTCCGCGGGCACGACGTACCGGCCCCACGACCTCGCCGACCGCTTCAGGTGCGCCGGACAGCGGTCACGAGCAGGGTGTCCGCGCCGCGAGCCGTACTGTCGTCCGGCGGCAGCCTGTCGATGCCGATCCCGGTGAACCCGGACGCGGCCAGCAGCTTCGTCCAGACATGCTCCTGGAGCACCCAGCGGCGCATCGTCGTCTCCTCACCCTCCGGGGTCCTCGCCGGGATGTCGGCGGGTACGGCGTCGGGTTGCGCGGGTGCGCCGCCCGGGTAGTGGCCCAGCGTGGAGAAGACCAGCCTCCCTCCGGGACGCAGCGCGGCCGCCGCTGCCGGGAGCAGTTCGGACGGATCGGTGAAGTCGAGCGCGCCGAAGACGCTGTACAGCACGTCGTAGGTGTCGGCCGCCGTCCGCGTGTGCTCCACCGCGTCGGACCGGACGACGCGCAGACGCGGCGCGAGACGGCCGAACAGGTCGTCGGCCATGGCGCACTGCGCGGGCGAGGCGTCGACGGCATCGACCCGGGCGGGGGCCCGACGGACGGCGAGGTGGGCGGCGTTCCGGGCGGCTCCGGCGCCGAGGTCGCCGACGACCTTGCCCCTCAGATCGCCGAGGATCTCGGAGCCGGGGCCGCCGCCCTGCCCCCAGAGCCAGCGAAAGGTGTCCGGCACGGTGCGGTCCCGCTCGGCACGGACACGGCCGTAGTGGTACCAGAGGTCTGCGGTGGTGGGCGTCACCCGCATCATCCTGGCGCGCGCGGCCCGGGAGCGGGCCGGCTCCGGGACATCCCACCCGCACGCCCGCGCACGCCCCCTCGTCCGAGGGGTCCGCTTCCCCGTTCAGAGGGTGTCCGCGGGCACGTACCGGCCCCACACCTCACGCAGCGCGTCGCAGACCTCGCCGACCGTCGCGCGGGCCGCGAGCGCGTCCTTCATCGGGTACAGGACGTTGTCGCCGCCCCCGGCGGCCGTGCGCAGCCGGGTCAGGGCGGCGTCCACCGCGTCCCGGTCGCGTTCGGCGCGCAGTTCGGCGAGGCGGGCGGTCTGCCGGGCCTCGATCGCGGGGTCGACGCGGAGGGGTGCGTAGGGCTCCTCCGCGTCGAGCCGGAAGCGGTTGACGCCGACCACGACGCGCTCGGCGCTCTCGGTCTCCAGTGCCGCCCGGTACGCGGAGCGCTCGATCTCGCCCTTCTGGAAGCCCTGTTCGATCGCGCGGACCGCGCCGCCCATCGCCTCGACCCGGTCCATCAGCTCGACGGCGGCGGTCTCGATGTCGTCGGTCATCCGCTCCACGGCGTAGGAACCGGCGAACGGGTCGACGGTGGCGGTGACGTCCGTCTCGTACGCGAGGACCTGCTGGGTGCGCAGGGCGAGGCGGGCGGACTTCTCGGTGGGCAGGGCGATCGCCTCGTCGAAGGCGTTGGTGTGCAGCGACTGGGTGCCGCCGAGGACCGCGGCCAGCCCCTGGACGGCGACCCGGACCAGATTGACCTCGGGCTGCTGGGCAGTGAGCTGGACGCCCGCGGTCTGGGTGTGGAAGCGCAGCATCAGCGACCGGGGGTTCCGGGCGCCGAACTCCTCCTTCATCACCCGGGCCCAGATCCGGCGGGCCGCGCGGAACTTGGCGACCTCCTCCAGCAGCGTCGTACGGGCGACGAAGAAGAAGGAGAGCCGGGGCGCGAAGTCGTCGACGTCCATCCCGGCCGCGATGGCGGTGCGTACGTACGCGATGGCGTCGGCCAGGGTGAAGGCGATCTCCTGCACGGGCGTGGCCCCGGCCTCGGCCATGTGGTAGCCGGAGATCGAGATGGTGTTCCACTTCGGGATCTCGGTCCGGCAGTACTGGAAGGTGTCGGCGACCAGGCGCAGCGAGGGCCCCGGCGGGAAGATGTACGTGCCGCGCGCGATGTACTCCTTGAGCACGTCGTTCTGGACGGTGCCGGTCAACTCGGCCGCCGATACGCCCTGTTCCTCGGCGACCAGTTGGTAGAGGAGCAGCAGGAGCGCGGCCGGGGCGTTGATCGTCATCGACGTGGAGACCCGGTCCAGCGGAATGGAGTCGAACAGGATCCGCATGTCGTCGATCGAGTCGATCGCCACCCCGACCCTGCCGACCTCGCCGGACGCGATCGGCGCGTCCGAGTCGTGGCCCATCTGGGTGGGCAGGTCGAAGGCGACGGAGAGGCCGGTGGTGCCGTCGGCGATCAGCTGCCGGTAGCGGGCGTTGGATTCCGCGGCGGTACCGAATCCGGCGTATTGCCGCATCGTCCACGGGCGGCCGGTATACATCGTGGGGTAGACGCCGCGTGTGAAGGGGTAGGTGCCGGGTTCGCCCAGCTTCTCGCCGGGGTCCCAGCCGTCGAGCGCGTCCGGCCCGTAGACCGGTTCGACGGGCAGCCCCGACTCCGTCCCACGCGTCATCCGCCGTACCTCCCGCCGAAAGCGTTGAAGCCGATCCCCGCCGTCCCATCATGCGCGGGCTTTGGCGACCGGGCAGAGCGGGAATCCGACCAGGGACACCGGACACACACCGGACGCAGGGGGCAGAGAGATGAGGGACCGCACCACCAGCACCACCGACAGCACTGGCAGCACCGGCACTTCGAGCACCGCGGGCACCACGGACATCGCAGGTCCGGTCCTGACCCGGGCGGGAACGGCGGGCCCCGGCGGACCGGGCCGTACGGGGGCCCTGGCGGTCCTCGCCGCGCTCACCGTCGCCGCCGCCACGGCCGGCTGCACGGCCCAGGCCGTCGGGCAGCCGCACGCGGCCGCACCGGCGCCACCGGCTCCGGCGCGGTCCGCCGCCACCGGCACGCCGGACGCCGAGCCGCCCGTGCCACCGACCCCGACCCCGGCCGCGTCCTCACCCGAGGCGCCGGAGGTCTCCGAGGTGCCGCAGGCCTCGGAGTCGCCGTCCCCCGCCCCCGACCCGCAGGGCGAGACGCTGATGGCCGACGGGTCCCGGGGCGAGCGGGTGCGCGAACTCCAGGCCAGGCTGCGGCAGATCGGCCACTTCGACCGCAACCCGACCGGCTACTACGGCTCCGTCACCGCCGCCTCGGTCAGCTCCTTCCAGGGAAAGCGCGGCCTCGTCCGCACCGGCCGGACCGACACCGTCACCTGGCGGAAGCTGCTCGACATGACCCGTGTGCCGACCGCCACCGAACTGGACCCGCCGACCACCCGGCCGGTCGCCAAGCCGGACAAGCGCTGTCTGACCGGCCGGGTCCTGTGCATCAGCAAGAACAGCCGGACGCTCTCCTGGATGATCGACGGCCGTGTCGTCTCGTCGATGGACGTCCGCTTCGGCTCCCAGTACACGCCGACCCGCGAGGGGACCTTCTCCGTCTACTGGAAGTCCCGCGACCACGTGTCGACGATCTACCACACGGCCATGCCGTACGCGATGTTCTTCAGCGGCGGCCAGGCGGTGCACTACTCGGCGGACTTCGCGGCCCGCGGCTACGCCGGCGCCTCGCACGGCTGCGTCAACGTCCGGGACAAGGCCAAGATCGCCGCGCTCTTCGACCAGGTGAAGAACGGGGACAAGGTCGTGGTCTACGGGTGACCACGACGGCCGGACGGAGAGATGGCGCGGGCGGGACAGGGGGAACACGTCCCGCCCGCGCCGGGTGCGCCGAGCCGTAGGTACGGGGGGAACCCCGGCTCACTGCGCGGCCGATGACCAGTCGGCTCATTCTGTTCAGCGTCACGGGGCCGAAAAGTGTCACACCCCGCGGGCCGACAGGGTGTCCACGGCCCCGGACGGCACCGGGGAGCCGGACGCCGCGGCGTCACCGGGGACTCCGGACGGGGTGGGCGACGCGGTGTAGCCGATGCCGCTGTTCCGGCCCTCGTCCTCGTCGTCCCCCTGGCCGTCGCCCCGGCCGCTGCCCGCGCCGTTGCTGCCGTTTCCGCTGCTGCCGTTCCCGTTGTTGCCGTTGCCGTTTCCGCTGCCGCCGCCCTTGTTGTCGTCCTGCTCGTCCCCGGACTCCCCCAGGAGCCGGTCGCAGAACCGGTCCAGGTTGGCGGCCCCCTTCGCCAGCTCCTCCAGCTGGCGCCTGCGCTGCTCGCCCAGCTTCCCGTCGCGGTAGTCGCGGCAGGCCTGGACCGCCTTGGCGTACCAGCCGTTGGTGCCGGGGGTCACGGGCCGGCCGGTCCGGTGGCTGTCGGCGGAGCCGGGCGTACGGCCGCCGCCGTCGTCCTTCTCCCCGCCTTGGCCGTCGTCGTCGCCCCGGCCCTTCGGGCGGTCCGGTCCGCCGGACGCGTGGCCGGGGGCGGAGGGACTGGCGGGGGACGTGGTGGTGTCCGGGGAGGCGGACGGCTTCGCGGGCGGTTCCCCGGCGGGGTCCGGCGCGAGCCCCTCGGGCGTCGCCGCGGCCGATACGGAGCTGGCGGGCTGCGCGCTCCCGCCGAACGGGACCGGAAGGATCCCGGTCCCCGCCGCCACGGCCACCCCGCCGAGCGCGCACCCCGCGAACGAGGCGACCAGCCCGAGTCGGACCGGACGGCTCCAGCGAGCCCGGCGCGCCCGCCCGAGAACGGCGGCCGGGGCGGGCCCGATGCGCACCGGATCCAGCGTCCCGGCCCGGACATCCGTACCGTCGGCGGCGCCCCGCGCCCGCGCGGCCCGGGGCGTCGCGCGGAAGGCGGCCAGCGCGGCGGCCTCGCCGGGCAGTTCGGTGGTGGCGGGGCGGGCGGTGCGGGCGGCGGCCTCCAACGCGGCCGCCAGCCTCTCGGCATCTCTGCCCGACGGGCCTTCGACGGGGTCGACCGGCTCACCCCGGAGCAGTCGCTCCGCGGTTTCCTTGTCAAGCCATTCGTACCGCTCGTCGGCCATCACATGTCCTTCTGCGTCCATGGACGCGAATGCGTCACACCCGCCGGCGCCACCAGGCCGTCGCGGGCCGGACGCTGGGCGGGCATCCCGTCGAGTTCCGCCGTCCGGGCCACCGGGCCCTGCTGCGCGTGCGGATGCGGGTGTACGTGCGGGGCCGGATGCGGGTGGACGTGCGCGTGGCGGGCGCCCGCGCCGTCGCCGGGGACGCCCCCGTCGCCGGTGGTGTCGTCGTCCGAGCGCAGCAGCTCGGCGAGCCGCTTCAGGCCACGGTGTGCGGCGGTGCGCACCGCGCCGGGGCGCTTGCCCAGCGTCTGCGCGGCGCTCTTCGCGTCCAGGCCGACCACCACCCGGAGCACCACGGCCTCGGCCTGGTCCCGGGGCAGCTGGGCGATGAGCGACAGGGTACGGCCGGTGGCCAGGGCCTCCATCGCCTCGCCCGCGGTGTCGGACTCGGCGGGCCGCTCGGTCAGCTCCGACTCGTCGCCGCCGATCGCGGGGCGTCTGCCGCGCATCCGTATGTGGTCCAGCGCGCGGTTGCGGGCTATCCGCGCCGCCCAGCCGCGGAAGCGGTCGGCGTCGCCGCTGAACCGGTCGAGGTCCCGAGCGATCTGCAGCCACGACTCGGACGCCACGTCCTCGGCGTCCGGCTCCCCCACCAGCGTCCGTATGTAGCCCAGCAGCCGCGGCTGCACAGCGCGGTACACAGCACGGAAGGCGTCCTCGTCCCCGTCCTGCGCCGCGAGCACCGCGGCGGTCAGCTCCGCGTCGTCCCCCAGCACTCCCTCAACCCTGCTCTGCTGTTCTGAATCGCAGCTGGTCACCACTGCCGCGCCACGCCGCGCGACTCAGCACGCTACGTCCTCGGCGGGGCCCGCGTCCACGTCTTGTACAACCCGCAACATTCCGCCGCCCCGGTGTGGTGTGACAGAAATCGCGACGGCGACGCTGAGTGGAGTACGGGGTCGTTCCACGTCCCCGGGAAGACGACCGGGGCCTCTCCTGTGGGGGGTGGCGGCCCCGGTCGTTTTCATTTCGCCCCACGCCGCGGACGCTCGCGTGGTGGGCGGCCGGGGCTCCACGGAGCACCGGGCCCGCCGTGGGCACAGCCGCTACCGTGAAGGCATGACCGCACTGCCCGACTGGATGCGCCCGCCCCGCGCGGAGGGCTGGTTCGCGGAGGACCTGGACCGTCTTCCCGAGGCCCCGCGCCACACCGAGCTGATCGACGGAGCCCTCGTCTTCATGATGTCGCCCCAGCGGTCCTGGCACGGCCGTCTCGTCACCGCCCTGACCATGACGCTCATGGCACAGGCACCGACCGGCATCGAGGTCGAACGTGAGATGACGATCCGTCTCGACGCCCGCAACCGCCCCGAGCCCGACCTCCTGCTGACGGACCTGCCCTACGACCCCGACCGCACCTGGTACGCGCCGGAGCACGTGAAGCTCGTCGTGGAGGTCGTCTCCCCCGAGTCCGCCCACCGCGACCGTACGGTCAAGCTCCACAAATACGCGGAGGCCGGTATCCCGCACTACTGGTGCGTCGAGGACGAGGACGGCAGCCCCGCCGTCCACGTCTACGAACTCGACCGGCCCACGGGCGCCTATGCGCCCGCGGGCATCTTCCGGGGCTCCCTCCGGCGCCCGGTGCCGTTCGGGATCGATGTCGACCTCGACGCGCTCACGCCCCGCCGAAGAGGCTGAAAGAACCGCCGCGTGGGCGCCCATGCCTGCGAGGGGCAGAGCGGAACTCCGTGGTTACGCCGGGGCGAGCAGGTCGTCGCCGCGGTCGAGGGCCCGGCACAGGGCGACGGAGATCTCCTCGGGCAGCAGGTTCAGTCCGGCGAGGGCCTCGGTGGTGAGGGGGAACTCTTCGAGGATGTACTCCCCTCGGTCGTCCCGCTGGAACTCGGGGCCGCTGCGGTCGGCGAAGTTCCACGTTCCGACGCGGGCGAGGTAGAAGTGCTCGGTCTCGCCGGACGCGTTCTCCAGCTGGCGGAACGGGCGCACGATCTCCGCCTCGCCCCCGATCTCCTCGCGGATCTCACGCAGGAGCGCGGCCTCGTGGTCGGCGTCGGTGTCCTCGACGCCGCCTCCGACGACGATCCAGTAGGGATCTCGTCCGGGGCGGACGCGCTTCATCAGGAGGGTGGTGCCGCCGGGGGTGACGAGGACGGCGCGGACGCGCTGCTTCATGGGTTCGGGCTCCTTGCCGGTGGAGGTCTGGAACGTGTCTCCGGATCCTGCCTGGCTCACGCGCCCGGGACTCACGCTCGCGGCGGCAACGTCTGCGGGCTGCCTCCGGCGGGGAACGCGCTGATGGGTGATCCGGTCCTCGGGGCGTCGCGGTAGTGGGCGTTCTCGGCGTCGGCCTGGATCGCGCCGGGGAGAACGGTGTTCACCCACATGCCCGCCCTCACGGGGCCGGCTTCGGGCCACTCGTTACCAGAGGACTGAACACGGGGAGCGAAGTCATGCGTACCGGACAGCGGTGCCGTATCCCTGGTAGACCCTCAGAGTCTCGATCGACTCGTCAGTGAAGAGGCCGGTCCTCGTGTGCGTGTCCGATGCCGCGACGAACCGCACCGCGATCACGGCGTCGGCCGCCTGGCTCGCGGCTATCGCCTCGAGGTGGGAGTACGCCCCGGTGAGATCCTGGGCCTCGGCCCCCCAGATCAGCCAACTCTGCGCTATCTCACGCCCTGTCAAGGGTGAGTCGGTCGTGGTCATAGGCACTGACTGGCTCTGTCTCCCCATCGCATCAGTGTGGTGGCTCGGGCGGGCCCTGTCACTCCCCGGGCAACCGCCGGGTGAGCTCGGCCGCCAGGTCCTCGTCAGCCAACCTGCGCCCGCCGCGGCACGGAGTACCTTCAGCGGATCCGCCGGTCTTGGGGCAGGCACTCCAGATGCACAGGAGAGGCACGCCCGCCGGCGAGCGCTTCTCCTTCGTTCCCGTCATTGCCCTGGCCGCCGTCTCCGGCGCGCCCCCGGCCGAAGCCGGGGACCGGTCCTTCCGGTCGCGACGCACCGGCGCCGACCACGCGGTCGCCCCCGCACCGGAGATCCGGTGCGGGGGCGACTGTCGTGCGGAAGACGGCTACCGGCCGGGTTCGCCGGCCGGCGCCTTCGACCGGGCTTGATGAGTGGCCCGGAACGGGAGACAGGGGCTGCCGCTACTTGCCCTTGCCCGGTTCGCCGCGCTTGTTGGTGAGGGTGATCCGGACCGGGTTGTCCTTGCAGTTGTGCGTGGTCGCTTCCAGGGGGGTCACGGGGTTCTCGGGCAGCTCGTAGCCCTCGGGCACGTCGGTCTCGACCAGGTAGTAGGAGCCGACCTGGATGCGGGTGAACGTGCAGGTGCCGTCGGGGCCGGTCGCGCAGCCCGCGTCGAGCCGGGTGTCGGGGTCGGGGCCGGTGCGCTGGAGGCCGGGGCGGCCGTTGGTCTCCCGCCACAGCTGGAAGACGGCGCCGGGCAGCGGCTTGCCGGTGCCGTCGTCCTTCTTGCTGACGATGACGCTGGTCGGCTGGATGAAGCCGAAGTCGATGTCGTGGTCGTTCTCGCCCGGGCCGCCCGGGGTGACGTCGGCGTAGGGGTAGGCGTTCTCGCCGGGGCCTGGCCGGCCCTTGGAGTTGGCCGCCGGGTCGCCCTGGTCGAACTGGGTCGGCATCCAGCCGTCGAGCGGGCCGCCGGGGGCGTAGTCGGCCGGGTCGTCGAGCCGGACCTCGTACTCGCGGCCGGCTACCCAGTCCGCGGGGGCGACGTTCTTGACCAGGGTGGAGTCGAAGTAGTACTCGCCGCGCGCGTTGGTCCTCGTCGTCGCGATCTTCCGGCCCGTGTGGTCGTAGAGGTTGACCGTGGCGCCCACGACCGGGTTCTCGTCCGGGTCCTGGCGGCCGTCCTTCATGTTCTTGCCGTTGTCGTACCAGACCCGGTTGCCGATCTGGAACGGCGCCTCGTCACAGAGCACTTCGAGGTCGCCCAGGCCGCCGGCCTTGCCGAACGAGCTGGTCAGCTGGTTGCCCATGCCCGCGCCGACGGTGCCGTCGGCGCGGTTGAACGGGCCGGTGCCCGAGGTGTGGGCGACCTCGACGGGGTCGTACACCCCGGAGGCGACGGTGTCCTCGACCTTGGACAGGGCCACACCGCCGAGGGCCACCTCCTGGTGGTAGCCGCCGAGCCGGAAGTCGCCGGGGTAGAACTCCTTGACGTCCGGCGCCTGGTTCCCGCTGTTGGCGGGGGTGGCGTTGTTCCGGCAGCCGCCGTTGCCGTCCAGGACGAACAGGCCGCCGTGCCGGCACGCGCGGTTGAGGTCACCGCCCGCGAAGGTCTGCACGGTGCGCGGACTGCCCGCCTCGTACGCGATGAAGGTGCCGTACTGGTCGGCGTAGCGGTCGCGGAAGCCGAGGATCAGCTCGCCGTCGGTGTCCACGACGATGTCCGACAGCAGCGGTGTCGGGTTCGGCACCTCCCGGCCGTCCACCTGGGCGGACTTGCAGTCGACGCCGTCCTGGGTGTCAGGGACGGTGGTGCGCCAGGGGTACCACTTGTCGCCGAAGCAGGGTCCGGGGCCGTTCACCTTGCCCCGGGGGTAGGTGAGCTTCTCGTCCATCACCGTGCCGGTGAAGGTGCCGGTTCCGGGGGCGAAGGTGCGGATGACGGCCCGCAGGTCGTCGCGGTCCTGCGTGGACTCGCCGGAGCAGACGCCGCCGACGTAGACGGTGCCGTCCTGGATGCCGAGGCCGAAGGGGCGCCAGTCGTCGGCGGAGGGGCAGCCCGGGTCGGGGATCGGGTAGGACACCTCGGGCGCGGCCGCGGTCTTCCTGGTGGCGTCGTAGCGGTAGAGCCTCTTGTCGTTGAGGTTGACGACGTACAGGTCCCTGCCGTCCTCGCTCACGTCGAGGTCGCCCAGTGACTCCTTGCCGACCGCGGTGCGGAAGGCGAGGTCCATGTCGGTGCCGGGGTCGTGCGTGGTGGTCCCGGCGTCCGGCACGGTGGTGAACCGGGTCAGCTCCCCCGTGGTGCGGTCGCTCAGGTAGATCGCGCC
This sequence comes from Streptomyces sp. NPDC092952, assembly GCF_044754785.1. Taxonomy (NCBI): domain Bacteria; kingdom Bacillati; phylum Actinomycetota; class Actinomycetes; order Kitasatosporales; family Streptomycetaceae; genus Streptomyces; species Streptomyces sp. NPDC092952. The sequence goes on from NZ_JBIVPT010000001.1 coordinate 426,896, forward strand.
GGGGCCGCCGGGCCCGTAGTCCGCACCGCGCTTGGCGAAGGCGGACGAGAAGATCCACTTGTTCTGCTTGCTGTACCCGATGCCCCACAGGGAACCGGTCTGGGCCTTGGTGGCGAGATCCGTGGTCTGCGCGTCGGTGCCGCGCGCGTTGTACGGGTGGGTGACCAGGGTCCGCGCCGTGTCCGGGTCGGCCATTCCCGGTACGTCGCTCTTGATGCAGGCGGTGACCAGGTCGGCGTTCTTCTGGCAGTAGTCGGCGGGGTTCCAGAACGAGGTGGTCACCTCGGCGTTCCGGCCGCCGGACAGGTCGACGAACTCGACGTTGGACGAGAGGGCCTTCGGGTCGCTCAGATCGTCCTTGGGCAGGGCGAATCCCGGGAAGAGGACTCCGGGTCCGGGGTTCTTCACCTCTACGCGGTACTTGCCGCCCGTGAGCCGGTCGCCCGGTTCCAAGCGGACCGTGCCGTCCGCGCCGGTGGTGCCGGTGAGGGAGGCGCCCGCGGTGTCGGTGAGCACCACCTTCACCCCGCCCATTCCGGGCTCCAGGACGTCGTCCCACCGGCCGTTCGCGTTGACCTCGCGCACGACACGCACCGTCAGGCTGCCGTCCCCGGCGTCGGCGACCGCCACCGGGGCGACCGGCAGCACGGCGGTGACCGCGACGCCCGCCGTCAGCGCCACCAGGCCTCTGGCCCTGGACCCGGCCCTGGATCCGGCGGCCGCTCTGCCCTTCATCGTTGCCACACGTCAGCCCTTCTGTGGTTCCACGGGAACAACGGATCAATTCCGCATGTAAGCGGAAAGCAAATCGATACTCAATCACCCTTCGAGGGAAAGGGGGACAAGTACCCGGAAGGGCGCTCCGAAGAAATTTCCCCGGGGCCGTTTTCCCTAATTCCCGGGGTGCGGGCATTATCCGGGTCTTCCGATCCCTTTCCGCCGCGACACTCCACGAAGGAATGCTTTACCGGGCTCCCGAACGGCCGGAGGAAATCGACGGCGGGGGCCCGGACTCCCCCGGCCAGGGCCGGGTGGGGACGTGCAGGCCGGCCGGTCCGGGGGCGAATTCCATCCGGGCCGGGTCCGGCAGCGACGCGATGACGGCCTCCAGACGGCCGAGCCGTCCCGCTCCGTCGACCCAGTACGTCAGCGGCGAGCGGCCGTCCCGGGGGCCGCCGCCGCGCCGGGGGCCGGAGAGGACCGCGTAGGCGGTGGTGCCGAGGGTCTCCTCGCGCAGGTGCCGGGGGCCCGCCCGGGTGAGCAGCTGGGGGTTGTCGGGGCGGTCGGCCGCCAGGGACATCACCAGGCGCAGTGCGCTGTCGAGGGGGTCCCCGGTGTAGGCGCGGGGCGACCAGGAGCGCGGCTGCACGGCGGCCGCCGCCCGCACGGTCGCCGCCATCCCGCCGGGTCCGGGCGCGGAGGCGGGTCCGGGGGCGACCGCGAGGCCGGTGGTGTCCCAGGCGATGAGCCCGGTCTCGGTGCCGCCGGCGCGGGTCGCGGTGTAGCCGCCGACGGCGTGCCGCGTACGGAAGTCGACCAGGCCGTGCACCGTGGTGGTGCCCCCGCCGGCCTCGACGGTGGTGTCGACCCGTACGGTTCCGGCCTCGTACAGGGTGAAGCGGGTCATCGCGAGGCGCTGGGCCTCGTCGAGGGTGACGGGGCGCGGCCCCTCCTGATGGGGCAGGGCCAGGAACACCGCGGCGCCGACGAGGACGAGTCCGGCGAGGGCGAGCAGGACGACGCGCGGCTTCTTCGGCAGGGAGGTCCACCGGGGACGGGGCGGTACGGGCACCAGGGGGTTCTCCGGATCGGCTCGGGGGGATGGGGCGGCGGCCGGGGAGTTCAGTCGGCGGCCGGGGCCGGGAGCCGGTAGCGGGCCGGGTCGACCGGGCCGGGCAGGTTCACGGCGGGGCGGGCCGGGGCGGTCCGCGCGTCCGGCATCCGCGGCTGGGCGGGCGGCCGGGCGACCTCCTTGAACGACACCCCGGGCGGCACCGGCACCGGGGCGGTGGTGCCCGGAACGGCCAGCGGGACGTCCCGGCCCGGGCAGGAGGTGACGGCGGACGGCAGCGGCCGGGGGCTGGTCGTGGCCGGGCCGCCGCCGGTGAAGCAGTTGCCCCCGGTCCGGGCGGCGGCGAGGACCAGCCCGGTGCCGCCGCCGATCGCGTTCTCCCGGACGCTGTTGCCGCGTACGGGGTAGCCCTGGACGTCCCGCAGCAGCAGCGCGGCCACCCGGTGGTCCTCGATGCGGTTGCGCTCGACGCGGTTGCGGGTGCCGCCGCCGATGCCGATACCGATGCCGAAGCCGCCGTCGGCCTGCTCGGGGCCGAGGTCGTCGTTGTTGCCGGTGACGGTGTTCCCGGCGATCACCGCCTCGTGCTGCGGGCCCAGCGCCTCCAGGTTGTTGGAGTTGACGGTCACGCCGACCCGGTTGCGGCGCACGGTGTTGGCGACGACGTACAGCGCGCGCGAGGCGTTGGTGACCTCGATGCCGATGGCGTTGTGCTCCACCGTGTTGTTCCGCACGAGGGTGTCGCAGGGGTCGCACTGGCCGACGTAGATCCCGGAGTCGGCCTGCCCGGAGGCGTAGGAGTCCTCGATGACGCCGCCGCGCGCGTCGAAGGCGTAGATGCCGTACAGGGCGTTGTCGTACGCGGTGACGTACGAGGCGCGGAAGCCCTTCAGGGGCGGGAACCTCACGGTGTCCAGCGGGTCGTAGCCCTCGCCGCCGGCGCCCACTCCCTGGAGGCGTTCGTCGGTGACCCCGGTGAAGAGCACGCCGTTCGCCAGGTGGTTGCGGACCGTCAGGTTCTCCACCACCGAACCCGGACCGGTGACGGTGATGCCGTTGGCGCGCCGGAACTGCCCGTCGACCACGGTCCCGTCGCGGTCCTCGCCGCGCAGCACCACCCGGGGGCGGCGCACGGTCACCGCCTCGTGGTAAACACCCGATGAGACCAGCACGACGTCCCCCGATCGGGCGACGTCCACGGCCGCCTGGATGGACGGGTACCGGCCGGGCACCCGCAGCACGGCCGGCGGCCCGGAGGGCCCCGGCTTCGCGTCGGCACCGGTGGAACCGCATCCGGACAGGGCCAGGAGCACCACCGTGACCAGTGCGGCCGGCGCGGCACTCCACAGCGGACGCACCCGTGGGCCGTTCACCCGACATTTCATGACAAGAGATCTCATGGCGGAAGGTGTATCGTCACGCCGCGCCGCCCGGCGGATCCTGGCGCGTGCTCCGTCCCGGCCGCGCTCCCCGCCACCGTCCTGGAGCCCCGGTGACCACTGCGCCCCCTCCCCGCCGCCGTACGCTGCTTCTCTCCCCGCTCGCCGCCGCCACCGCGTGCGGCACCTCCGCCCCCGGTGACCCGGCCCGCGAATCCGCCGGTGACACCAAGGGCTCCGTCGTCCCCGGGCGCGGCGGCCGGCCCGCCCTCCGCACCCAGCCGGGCATCGCCACCGCCCAGCCCGCCCACGTCCTGCTGATCGCCCACGACCTGGCCCCGGCCCGCCCGGGGGCGGCGGCCGTCCGCCGCGTCCTGTCCGACTGGTGGGCCGGCCAGGCGTCCCGGCCGGTCCCCGGGGTGACGCCGACCGTGGCGACCGGCCCCGGCCTGTACCGCGCGCTGGGTCTGACCGCCCCGCCCCGGCTGAGGGAGCTGCCGTCCTTCCCGGGCGACCGCCTCGACGCCCGGCGCGGCGGCGGTGACGTACTGGTCCAGCTCTGCGGGCCGACCGCCGCCGCCTGCGACCGCGCGGCCGCCCGGCTCACCGCGAGCGCCGCCGGGGTGCTGGTCCCGCGCTGGCGGCAGTACGGGTTCCTGCCGCCGCACCCCGCCGGCGGGACCCCGCGCAATCTCTTCGGCTTCAAGGACGGCACGGAGAACCCGGCCGGCGACGGACTCGCCCGCTGGGTCTGGCACGACGACGGCTCCACCTACCTCGTCTACCGGCGCATCCACATGGCCGTCGACGCCTTCGCCGCCCTGCCCGTGTCCCGGCAGGAGCGGATCGTCGGACGCCACCGGACCGGCGGGGCGCCCCTGGGCGGGCGCCACGAGCACGACCCGGTGGACCTGTACGCCAAGTCGCCGCAGGGCCGTTACGACGTCCCCGCCGACGCCCACGTCCGCCTCGCCCACTCGCGTCTGGACGGCGGCGCCCGGATGCTGCGCCGGGGCTACTCCTACGACGACGGCCCCGGCGACCGGGGGCTGCTCTTCCTCGCCTATCTGCGCGACCCGGCCCTCTTCGTACGGGTCCAGGAACGCCTGGCCGCCGCCGACGCGATGAACGCCTTCGTCGAGCACCGGGCGTCCGCCGTGGGCTACGTGCTCCCCGCCCCGGCCCCCGGCCGGGCCCTCGGCGACCTGCTGCGCTGACCGGCCCGTCCGGCGGGCGACCGGCAGAACACCGGTGGTATGCCGTTGGCGCATTGTCGCCGTTCGGCCGGCGGGCAAAGCTTGACCGTGTTGGCAGGTACGCGTGCGAATCAGTGAACCCCACGGGACAGAAGGGGTGTTGGGCGTTCGGTCCGGACCATGAGGTCGGGGCGGCGGGCGGCCGGCGCCCGGTCCTCCCGTGCCTTCCGGAAGGTCGCGCATGAAGCATTTCCGGCTGCTCGTTCTCGGTAACGGTGTTTCCGCGTACGGCAGTTACCTGAACATGGTCGCGTTGAACGTCTTCGTCTACCACGTCACCGGCAGCGCCCTGGCCGCGGGACTCTTCATGGCGGTGCGGCTGGGGACGAGCGTGGCGGCCGGTTTCGTCAGCGGGCGGCTCGTCTCGTCGTACGACCGCAAGCGGCTCATCGTGGGCGCCGACCTCGGACAGGCGCTGGCGCTCCTGGCGCTGCTGCTGGCCCCGGAGGCCGGCCGGGTCTCGCTGCTGTACTGCCTGGCCGTGGTCACCGGGAGCTGCTCGACCCTCTCCCAGGTCGCGCTGCGCAGCAGCATCCCGGAGATCGTGGGGGCCGAGCACCGGACCCGCGCCAACGGGCTGCTGGTCACCGGCCGTTCCCTCGCCATGATCGCGGGCTTCGCCTCGGCGGGGGTGGTGGTGGCACAGCTCGGGTACACGGTGGCGTTCGCCCTGGACGCGGCCACGTTCCTGGTCTCCGCCTCGGTGCTGATGTCGCTGCCGATCCGTACGCGGGCCCGGTCCGAGGCGTCCGAGGGCGGCGGGGAGGCGACGCCGGGCGCCCCGTCCGCGTCCCTGCGGCTGCTGTGGGCCGGTGCGCCGCTGCTGGTGGCGATGATCGCCGTGCGGGCCGTCGACGGGCTGGGCTCCTCCTCGCACAACGTCGCGCTGCCCGTCTACTCCAGCCTGCTGGACCCCGCCCATCCGGCCACCTTCGTCAGCCGGTTCTGGGCCGTCTGGGCGGTCGGCACGATCATCGCCCAGCAGGCGCTGTCCCGGTACACCCGCCGGACCGGGCGCACTTTCGGCGAGCGGGCCTTCGCGGTGGGCGCCTGCGTCATGTCGGCGGCGTTCATCGTCGTGTTCAGCGGGCTGCCGACCGTGCCGGTGCTCGCCGCGGCGCTCGTCGCCGGGGTGGCGGACGGGTTCACCGAGGTCGTCTACGTGTCCCGGCTCCAGGCGGTCCCCGACGAGCAGCGCGGGCGCCTCTTCGGGCTCTCCGCCTCGGCCGAGAACGCCGGGTTCGGGCTGGGGATGCTGGTCAGCGGGGCGCTGCTGGAGTCCTTCTCCCCGTTCCGGGTGGTCGCCGGCCTGCACGGCCTCGCCATCGTCCTCTGTGTCGCCCTGCTGGCCCTGCTCGTGCTGCGCCGCGCCCCGGCGGCCGGCGGACCCGAACCGTCGCACGGACCCGGCGGCGACGTCGTACGCGAAGGGAGCACCTGATGGACGGCCGCGCACCGGACCCCCGTCTCGCCGTGGTCGGGATGGCCTTCCGGCTGCCGGGGGCGGACACCCCGGAGGAGCTGTGGCGCGTCGTGCGCGACGGCGAGGACCGGTTCACCCGCTTCACCGACGACGAGCTGAAGGACGCGGGCGTCCCCGAGGAGCAGTACGGGCGCGACGACTTCGTCGGGGCCTCGGCCGTCCTGGACGACATCGCCGGGTTCGACGCCCGGCACTTCGGGATGAGCGCCCGCGAGGCCCGGCTGACCGACCCCCAGCACCGGCTGTTCCTGGAGTGCGCCCAGCACGCCCTGGAGAACGCCGGCTACCCGGACGAGCGGGACGGGAAGCGGATCGGGGTCTACGCCAGCGCTGGCTACCACCTGTACAACATGCAGTCCTACCTGCTCAACAACGTGCTGCCGAACGAGGACATCGGCGACTGGCTGGCCGGCATGCAGGTCATGGTCGGCAACTTCACCGACTTCAACGCGACCCGGGTCGCCTACCGGCTCGGCCTCACCGGCCCCGCCGTCAACGTGCAGACGGGCTGCTCCAGTTCGCTGGTGGGGGTGCAGCTCGCCGCCCAGTCGCTGCTGCTGGACGAGTGCGACGTCGCCCTGGTCGGCGCCAGTGCCGTCCACGTACCGCAGGTCCTCGGCTACCACTACGTCAAGGGCTCCATCCTCTCCAGGTCCGGCCGGCTCCGGGCGTTCGACGCGGCCGCGAACGGGACCGTCGGGGGCAACGGCGTCGTCGCCGTCGTCCTGAAGCGGCTGGAACGGGCGCTCGCGGACGGCGACACCGTGCACGGCGTCGTCCGGGGCTGGGGCGTGTGCAACGACGGCTCCGGCAAGAAGGCGTTCGCGGCGCCCAGCGCGCGGGGCCAGCAGTGGGCCGTGCGCCGGGCGCTGGACCACGCGGGCGTCGGCGCGGGGACCATCGGCTATCTGGAGACCCACGGCACCGGCACCCTCAAGGGCGACCCCATCGAGCTGGCGGGGGCGGGCGCGGCGTACCGGCAGGACACCGACCGGACCGGCTACTGCGCCCTCGGGGCCGTCAAGGCCAACATCGGGCACCTCGACGCGGCTGCCGGGCTGGCCGGGTTCGTCAAGACGCTGCTGGTCCTCAAGCACGGGGTGATCCCGCCGATCGCCGGTTTCACCGAGCCCAATCCGCTGCTCGGGCTGGCGGACAGCCCGTTCTACGCACCGACCGCCGCACAGCCGTGGCCCGACGGCAACACCCCCCGGCGGGCCGGGGTCACCTCCCTCGGCGTCGGCGGCACCAACGTCCACCTGATCCTGGAGGAGGCCCCCGACCCCGGGCCGCGCCCCGCCGCCGCCGTCCCCCCGCCGGACGTGCTCCTGGTCTCCGCGACGAGCCGGGAGGCCCTCGTGGACAACGCGCGGTCACTGCGCGACGTACTGCGCCGGCGGCCCGCGCTGTCCCCGGCGGATCTCGTCACGACCACCGCCCTGGGGCGCTCGCACGGCCGCCACCGGATCGCGGTCCGGGGCGCCGCCCCGGCCGCGCTGGCCGACGCCCTCGACAGCTGGCTCACCGGTCCCGGAGCCCGCGCGGACGCGGCGGCTCCCGTCGTGCCGGGGGACGGGCCCGCCCGGGTGGCGTTCCAGTTCACCGGCCAGGGGGCGCTGCGCCCGGGGGCCGCGGCCGGCCTGTACGAGCGGTTCCCCGTCGTACGGGAGGTCCTCGACGCCTGCGAGGACGCGCACCGGCGCCTCACCGGCGAACCGCTGCTGGCCGGGCTCCTCGACGGGAGCGGAGGGACCGGCGCGCCGGGGGCCGTCTGGCCGACCTCGACGGCGCAGCCCGCCCTGTTCGCCCTCCAGTGCGCCCTGGTCCGGCTCTGGGCGGAGGCGGGCATCGGACCGTCGGCGGTGACCGGGCACAGCGTCGGCGAGTACGCGGCGCTGTACGCGGCCGGGGCGCTGACCGTCGAGGACGGGCTGGAACTCCTGGCGCACCGGGGCCGGTTGATGCGGGACCACTGCGTGCCGGGCGCCATGGTGGCGGTGGCCCTGTCCCGGGAGGCGGCCGGGGAGCTGGCCGCCGCGCACCCCGGCGTGGAACTCGCCGTGACCAACGGGGAGCGGTCCCAGGTGCTGGCCGGTCCCGTGGCGGACGTGGCGCGGCTGTGCGCCGCGCTCGACGGGCGGTCCGTCCCGTACGAACGCCTCGCGGTCGACCGGGCGTTCCACACCGCGACGACGGAGCCGATGCTCGACGCGTTCGCGACGGTGCTGGCGAAGACCTCCTTCGCACCGGTACGGACCCGCTTCGTCGGCCCGCTCGACGGCCGGGTCCGCGAGCCCGGCTGGACACCGGACCCGGAGTACCTGCTCCGCCAGGCCCGCGAGCCGGTGCGCTACGACGCCGCGCTGCGCGCCCTGGCCGGTGAACGGCCCGACGTGCTCCTGGAGATCGGCCCGCACACCACCCTCAGCGGTCTGGCCCGCCGCGCCCTTCCCGGGGTGCGGGCTACGCCGTCCCTGCACCGGACCACCGGACTCGCCGCGCTCTTCGGCGCCGCCGCGACGCTGCACTGCGCGGGGGCGGAGCTCCGCTGGGAGACGTTCCTGGCCGGCACCGGAGGGCGGCGCGTCCCGCTGCCCGGCTACCGCTTCCAGCACCGGCACCACTGGGTCGGCGCCCCGCCCGGCCCCCGCGCACCCATTTCCCCGGCGAGAGAGGAACGCACCATGACGTCAGAGGCGACGGAGACCAGGCGGCTGCTGGACAGCATCCTCGGTGTCCTTTCCAGGACCTTCGGGGAGGACCTCACCTCGGTCCCCGACACCCCGTTCTTCGATCTCGGCGCGGACTCGCTCCTGATGATCAACGTGCTCCGGGAGATCGAGCAGGAGCACCGGGTCAAGGTCACGATGCGGGAGCTGTTCGACGAGACGGGCACGCCTCGGCTGCTCGCCGAACTCGTCGCCGCGCGGCTGCCCCGGGAGCCGGGGGCGGCGGCCTCCGGGCCGATATCCGCTCCCGCCCCGGCCCCGGTGCCCGCCCCCGTGCCCGCGCCCCTGCCCGTGGCACCGCCGGTCGTCCCCGTACCGGCCGTCGCCCCCGTGCCGCCGGTCGACTCCGCGCCGCCCGTCGCGCACGCCGCCGTCGCGGACGCCGGTTCCGTCACCCGGCAGGAGCTGCTGGACCTGACCCGGCGGGTCCAGCAGCTGTCGCAGATCCAGCTCCAGATGCTCACCCAGATCTCCCAGCTCTCCCAGCTGCTCGCGCTCCAGGGCGCCCACCCGGCCGTGCCGGACGGAGAGGTGGTCCGGTGAACGAGCAGGAGAGCCTCGGCGCCACCCTCGACCGGGAGCTGGCCGCCATGGCGGAGCTCACCCGGGACATCGGCGCACGGATCGACACCCGGCAGGCCCCGGCCCCGGCCACCGACGCGCCGCAGCCCGACCCGCCGCAGTCCGACCCGCCGCAGCCCCGGGCGCACGGGCCGCGCGTGGTGGTCTCCCCCGACGCGGGCATGGTCCGCGCCACCTCGCCCCGCGCCCAGCAGGACCACCTCGACGACCTCGTACGCCGGTACACGGCGCGGACGGCGGCCTCCAGGGAGCTGGCCCAGCGCCACCGCCGCCGGCTCGCCGACAGCCGGGCGATCGTCGGATACCGCAGGTCGACCAAGGAGATGCTCTACCCGGTGGCGGCCCGCCGCGCGGCGGGCGCCCGGATCGAGGACATCGACGGCAACGGCTACACCGACATCACCATGGGCTTCGGGGTCCTCCTCTTCGGCCACGAACCCGACTTCGTCCGGGAGGCCGTGCACGAGCACCTCTCCCGGGGCATCCGGCTCGGCCCCCGCAGCGTCGAGACGGGCGGGGCAGCCGAGCTGCTGTGCGAGCTGACCGGGATGGAGCGGGTCGCCTTCGCCAACTCCGGCACGGAGGCCAACGCGGCGGCGATCCGACTGGCCCGCGCCGCCACCGGCCGCGACCGGATCGTCACCTTCACCGGCGCCTACCACGGCCACGCCGACCAGGTGCTGGGCCGGGACGCCGGGCACGGCTCCCCGGAGCGGACCGTGCCCGTCTCCCGGGGCATCCCGCAGAGCGCCGTCTCCGAACTGACCGTCCTCGAATACGGCAGCGAGGAATCCCTCCACGCCATCGAGCGGGACGCGGCCCGGATCGCGGCGGTGATCATCGAACCGGTGCAGAGCCGGCACCCCTCGCTCCAGCCCGTCGCGTTCGTCCGCAGACTGCGCGAACTGACCGCCCGGCACGGCATCGTGCTCATGTTCGACGAGATGCTGACCGGTTTCCGTCCCGCGCTCCGGGGCGCCCAGGAGCTCTACGGCGTCGCCCCGGACCTCGCCACCTACGGCAAGCTCCTCGGCGGCGGCTTCCCCATCGGCGCGATCGCCGGCCGCGCCGACATCCTGGACGGGGTCGACGGCGGCTACTGGAGCTACGGCGACGACAGCGGCCCGACCGCCGACACCACCTTCTTCGGCGGCACCTACCTCCAGCACCCCGTGTCGATGACCGCGGCGCACGCCGTGCTCACCCACCTCAAGGAGCGGGGACCGGGCCTCCAGCAGCGGCTCAACGCCCGTACGGCCCAACTGGCCACCGGGCTCAACGACTTCTTCGAGGCGGAGGGGTTCCCGCTGCGGATGGGCTGGTTCGGCTCCCAGTTCCGCTTCGAGCACCGCGCCGACATGGAACTCCTCTACTACCACCTGATGCTGCGCGGCGTGCACGTCTGGGAGTGGCGCAACTTCTTCCTCTCCACGGCACACACCGACGACGACATCGCGCACGTGGCCGACGCCGTACGGGGGTCGCTGACGGAGCTGCGGAACGCCGGGTTCTTCCGTACGGGCGGAGTGCCCGCCCCGGGGGCCGCGCCCGCCCGGACCGCCCCCGCGCCGGTGGCGGCCCCCGCACCGGCCCCCGCCCCCGCGACCGCCCCGGCCGTCCCCGCCCCGCCGCGCCGGGCGGACTTCAGCCTCTACTTCTTCGGCGACTACCCGGAGCCGGAGGACGGCACCGGCCCGCGGGAGGGCCGCTACGAACTGCTCATGGAGGCCGCCCGGTTCGCCGACGAGCACGGCTTCGAGGCGCTCTGGATGCCCGAACGGCACTTCAACTCCTTCGGCGGCCTCTTCCCGAACCCCGCCGTCCTGGCCGCCGCGCTGTCCCGGGAGACCCGGCGCATCCGCCTCAACGCCGGCTCGGTCGTGCTCCCGCTGCACGACCCGATCCGGGTGGCCGAGGAGTGGTCCATGGCGGACAACCTCTCCGGCGGGCGCGTCGGCCTCGGCGTCGCGAGCGGCTGGAACGCCAACGACTTCGTCTTCTTCCCCGAACGCTTCGGCCCGCACAAGCAGGAGATGTACGACCGGCTGGCGGAGGTACGGAGCCTCTGGCGCGGCGAACCGCTGCGCCGCACCACCGGGGACGGCGAACGGGAGGTCCGGCTCTTCCCGCGCCCCGTCCAGGAGATGCCGCCGCTCTACACGGCGGTGGTCGGCAACCCCGAGTCGTTCGAACGCGCCGGGGCGCACGACCTGGGCATCGTGACCAACCTGATGACCCAGGACGTCGACCAGCTCCGGGAGAACATCGCCCGCTACCGCGCCGCACGGGCCCGGCACGGCCTCGACCCGGCCGCCGGGCGGGTCGCCGTCCTGCTGCACACCTACCTCGCCGACGACCACGACACCGCCCGGGCCGAGGCGTTCGCCCCGATGTCCCGGTACATGCGGGCCTCGCTCTCGCTGTTCAGCGGGGTCACCCACAGCCTGGGCGCCACCACCGATCTGCGGTCGCTCAGCGAGGACGACCTGGACGTCGTCTTCCGCCGCGCCTACGGCCGCTACTGCGACCAGCGGGCCCTGATCGGCTCGGTGGACACCGTCCTGCCGGTGGCCGAGGCGGTCACCGACGCGGGGGCGGACGAGATCGTCGCCCTGGTCGACTTCGGCGTCTCCGGGGAGCAGTTGCGCGCCGGACTCCCCCGGCTCGACGCCCTGCGCCGCCGCCACCGCGAGCGCCCGGCCCCCAGCCCCGCCCCCGCTCCCGCCCCGGCCGCCCCGCTCTCCCCCGGCCAGGAGCGGATCTGGTTCCTGGAGCGGCTGCTGCCGGGCCGCACCGCCTACAACGAGGTCAAGGCCGTCCGCCTGCGCGGCACGCTCGACACCGGGGCGCTGCACACCGCGCTGCGCCGGCTCGTCGACCGCCACGAGGGGCTGCGCACCGTCTTCCGCCCGGCCGGCGACTCGGCGGTCCAGCTGGTACGGGAGACGGCCGGGCCCGACTTCTCGGTGGTGGACGGTACGTCCCGGCCCGAGGAGGCCGTACGGGAGGTGCTGGCGGCGGAGAGCACCCGCCGCTTCGACCTGGAGAACGGCCCGCTGTTCGTCAGCCGCCTCGTGCGGACCGGGCCCGACGAGCACGTCCTCGTCCTGTCCTTCCACCACATCGTGGTCGACGCGGCCTCGGCGACCGTCCTGTGCCGGGACCTGTCCGCCTTCTACCGGGCGGAGCGCGACGGCACCCCCGTCGACCTGCCCGAGCTGACCTGGAGCTGTGTCCAGCACGCGCGGGAGCAGCGGGCGGCGGCCGGCGGCCCCGACGCCGCGCGGGACCTGGCCCACTGGACGCGGGTGCTCGGCGGCGACCTGCCCGTCCTCGACCTGCCCACCGACCGGCCCCGGCCCGCCGAGATGACCTCCGCCGGCCGCGCCGTCTTCCGCACCCTCGACCCCGGCCTCTCCGAACGGATCAGGGGGCTGGGCCGCGACCGGCGCGCCACCCTGTTCATGACCCTGGTGGCCGGATGGGCGGCGATGCTGCACCGGGTCACGGGCGCGGAGGACGTCGTCGTCGGCATCCCGGTCTCGGACCGGCCGCGGCGGGCCGAGGAGCTGATCGGCTTCTTCGTGAACACCCTCGCCCTGCGGGTCGACCTGACCGGCGATCCCGGGTTCGCGACGCTACTGGAACGGGTGCGCGCCGTCGCGCTCGACGCGTACGACCACGCGGGCACCCCGTTCGAGGAGGTGGTGCGGGCGATCGCGCCGCCGCGCCGGACGGACCGTACGCCGGTGTTCCAGGTGTGCGCCGAGTTCCAGTCGGCGGAACCGTTCCGCCTCGACCTCCCCGGTATCGAGGCGGAGGCGCTGGACGAGGGGCCCGACAAGGCGCTGACCGATCTGACGGTGTACTTCACCGACCGTCCGGAGGGCGTCCGCTGCCATCTGGAGTACAACTCCGACCTGTTCGACCCGGACACCGTCGACCGGTTCTTCACGGTCTTCCGCGAGCTGCTCGCCGCCGCCGTCGACCGGCCCGCCGCCCCGCTGTCGCTGCTCGCGCGCCCGGTGGCCGAGGGCGACGAGGTGCCGGGGAGCTGGCTGCGCGGCCCGGTCCGGCCGGTCGCCGGCACCACCGTGCACGGCTGGGTCGCCCGGCGGGCTGCCGAGCACCCCGGGCGGACCGCGGTGATCGGCGAGGACGCCGTGCTGACCTACCGGGAGCTGGACGAACGGTCCGGGCGGCTCGCCGCCGTGCTCGCCGGGCAGCCGGCGGACGGGGAGCGGGAGCCCGTGGTGGCGGTGTGGCTGCCGCGCTCCGCGGAGCTCGTCGTGGCGCTGCTCGCGGTGGCCCGGTCCGGTCGCGCGTACGTGCCGCTCGACCCGTCGCTCGGCCGGGTCCGCGCCGCCCAGGTGATCGCCGCGAGCGGCGCCCGTACGGTGATCAGCGACGCGGCCGGGGCGAAGGAGCTGGAACTGCCCGCGTCGGTCGCCGTCGTCGCCCCGGACGCCGGTCCGGTGGAGGCAGCCGGGCCCGACGCGGCCGTCTCCCCCTCCGCGCCGTTCGCCGTCGTCCACACCTCGGGCAGCACCGGCACGCCCAAGGGCGTCGTGCTCACCCACCGCAGCCTCGTGGACCTCTGCCAGTGGCACCACGAGCGGTTCGCGTTCACCGCCGACGACCGCAGCGCCGTCGTCTGCGGCCAGAGCTTCGACGCCTCGCTCCTGGAGGTCTGGCCGGCCCTGACGGCGGGCGGGACCCTCGTCGTGGCCGACGAGCGGGTCCGCCGCGACCCGCTGGCCCTGGCCCGGTGGTACGCGGACCGGAAGATCTCGTTCAGCATCCTGCCGACGGCCCTGGGCGAGGAGGTGCTGCGGCTGCCCGCGGCCGACCAGCCGCCGCTGCGCCATCTGCTGCTGGGCGGCGAGGCGCTCAGGACCCGCCCCCGCCCCGAGGCCCCCTACGAGACGGTCAACGTCTACGGCCCGACCGAGACGACCGTGCTGTGCGTCACCGGGACGGTCGCGCCGGGTCCCGGGTCGGAGGAGATCGCGATCGGGCGTCCGGTCGACAACGTCTCGCTGCGGGTGGTGGACCCGGCGGACAAGCCGGTGCCCGTCGGCGCGGTGGGCGAACTCCTCGTCGGCGGACCGGGGGTGGCCACCGGCTATCTGCACCGGCCCGACCTCACCGGGGAGCGGTTCACCCCCGCGTCCGGCACCGAGGACCGGCACTACCGCACCGGCGACCTGGTCCGCTGGACGGCGGACGGGCACCTCGTCTTCGTGGGCCGCACCGACGACCAGGTGAAGATCCGCGGGTTCCGGGTCGAGCCGGAGGAGGTGGCGCAGGCGCTGACCCGGCTCGACGGGGTCCGCCGGGCCGCCGTCACCGGCCTGCGCAGGACCAACGGCGAGACCTTCCTGGCCGCCTACGTGGTGCCCGCCGAGCCGGGCGACGACCGTACGGACGCCTGGGCCGGGGAACTCCACCAGCACCTGCCCGAGTACATGGTGCCGCGCGTCTGGCGGGTGCTGGACGAGCTGCCGCTGACCGCCAACGGCAAGGTGGACCGGGCGCAGCTCCCCCCGGCCGACCGGCCGGAGCCGGAAGCCGCGGCCGGGCCGGGGGCCGGTGCCCGCACCGCCGCGGAGGACGGGCTGCGGGCGCTCTGGGCGGCCGAGTTCGACCTCACCGCCTCGGCGATCGACCCGGACGTCTCCCTCTTCGACCTGGGCGGGCATTCGCTCACCGTGATGAGGCTGGTCAACCGGATCAGGGAGGCCTGGGACATCGAGTACCCGCTCTCGCGCCTCTACCAGGAGCCCACCCTGCGCGCCATGACGGAGTTCGTGCACGGCGCCGGGGCGGGAAGGGTCGTCCGCTCCGGCCCGGCCGGCTACCAGCAGGCACGCTTCGCCACCGTGCACGCCCAGCACTCCAGGCCGCAGGTCTTCAACGTCGCCCTGCGGATCGCCTTCTCCGGGCCGCTGGCCCCCGGCTCCCTGCGCACCGCCCTCCAGCAACTGACGGACCGTCATGAGGGTTTGCGTACGCGGCTGGTACGGGAGGGTGCGGAGTCCTGGCGGCAGGAGGTGCTGGAGCCGCGCCCCTTCGACCTGCCGGTCGACGACCTCACCGCGCTGCCCGGGGCCGAGCGGCGGGCCGAGGCGGACCGGCTCGCCGAGCTGATGGCCGAGACCCCGCTGGACATCTTCGAGGGCGAGATGATCTCCGCCCGGCTGCTGCGCACCGGCGCCGAGGAGTGGGTGCTGCTGTTCGTCGTGCACCACTGCACCTGCGACGGATGGGCCCTGACCACGGTGCTCAAGGAGCTGTCCGCGTTCTACCGCGCGGACGTCACCGGAACCGGCCACGGCCTGTCCGCCGAGGCGCCCCAGCACCTGGAGTACGCGCACTGGCAGGCCGCCCACGACGCGGCGACCGCCGGGCGCCGCACGGAGTACTGGCTGGAGGAACTGGTCGACGCCCCCTTCTCCGTCGATCTGCCGCTGGACCGGCCGCGGCCGGAGCAGCTCAGCGGGCGGGGCGGGATCGTCGAGTTCACCGTGGACGCCGAGGTCCGGGCCGCCGTGGAGCGGCTGGCCGCCCGCCGGGCGACGACCCCCTTCGTGGTGACCGCCGCGGCGCTCGGCCGGCTGCTGGCGGCGAAGTCGGGGCAGGACGACGTGATGATGAACGTCTCCTACGCGGGCCGGGAGAGCCGCGAGTTCGAGTCCCTGGTCGGGTGCACGGCCATCGGCTTCGGCCTGCGGGTCCGCGACGCGTGCGCCGGGACCTTCGCGGAGCTGACGGACCGGGTGACCCGGACGACGATCCTGGGCATGGAGAACGCCATGCCGCCGCGCCGGGTGGCCCCGGCGATGCTGGAGCGCAAGGGCATCGTGCTGCCGCAGACCCTGAGCGTCAATCTGGCCTACGAGAGTTCGCTGGACACCGGGATCGAACTGCCGGGGCTCACCACCTCGGTCACGGAGATCGCCGCGGCAGCGTCCCGGTCGGAGTTCACCCTGGTGCTGACCCCGGTCGACGACGTGCTCCACTGCGCCGTGGAGTACTCGGCCGACCTGTGGGACCGGGCCACGGTCGAGTCCTGGACGCGGGAGTATGTACGGCTGCTGCGGGACGAGACCGGGCAGCCGCCCGCCGGCGCGGCGGACTGACCGGAACGGACCGGGCGGGGGCGCGGACGCCTCCGCCCGGTCCGTTCCGGGTTCAGGCCACGGGCCCCGTACCGAGCGGGTACACGCCGAGGGCCGCCCGCTCGCCCTGCATCCGGGTGAGCTTGCGGACGAAGAGGACGGCGAGCACGGCGGCCACGACGTCCAGCGCGTCGGTCGCCATCACCAGACCGGTCGCGTCCACGATCTCCTGCGGCGACTCGGCCGCCAGGTACCTGCGCTGCGCGAACCGGGAGAAGAGCAGCGAGCAGATCCAGACGCCCCACCACAGGTTCATCACGGTGGCCGGGACATGGCGCCAGCTGCCGTCGGTGTTGGTCTGGGCGCTCGCGGTCCAGATGCCGCCCGCGACCCGGCGCGGCAGCACCAGGTTGGCGATCGGGATGAACCAGCCGCCGATGGCCCAGCCGGGCCGCATCGGCTGCGTGGACCGGTCGAAGATCTCCGCGTTGTGCCGCACCCGGTGGAACCAGATGAGGAAGACGACCGCGGTCGCCAGGAAGGCGAGGGCCTGGAGCCCCCCGGCCCCCGCGTACAGGTTGTCGGCGAGCTCCGCCTCCTCGTCGCTGACCGACGCGTAGCCGTCGGCCATCCCGGTCGTGATCAGCCGCCGCATGTTCGCCCCCGCGGCCACGGCGAGCACGTCCGCCGCCGCGACCGCCGACAGCAGGACGACGACGGCCTTGGCCAGCCCCTCGGGCGAGCGCAGGTACTGCTGCGGCGCGTGGAAGGCCGGGGCCGCCGGGACACCGGCGCAGAGCGCGCAGCGTCCGTCACCGGTGACCGGCGGTCTGAGACGGCAGGTGGAGCAGAGCATGGAAACGGAACCCCCCATGGTTCGGTACGCGGACGCGCGGCGCGCACGCGGAAGCGTGCGCCCCTCCCCGGACCGCACGGCTTCCGGAACGTAGGCGCTGCGCCCCGTCCTGTCCACCGGGATTGCGGCTCAGCCCGCCGCGTCGATCCGGTCCGCCAGGGCACGGAAGCGTTCCCAGCTCAGCGCGGGCTTCCCGGGGACCCACAGTTTCTGGGCGACGGCGCGCAGCGGCATCCGGATCCCGTCGGCCACCTGCTGCGGGGTCTGCGCCTGCGGGAAGTCGCCCCAGACCGCGAACCGGCCGCCGAGGATCTGCCCGGAGTAGGACGCCGGTACCGGGGTGGTGCCGCGCAGGACCAGCGGGGTCCACTGCTCGTAGATCCGCTCGCCGGTCGGGTAGACGAAGTTGTTGGGCTGGCCGAGCACGTAGTAGAGGTACTCGTCGTTGAGGTTCACCACCCGGCGCCCCTCGCGCAGGTACTCCTCCGGCGGCCGGGCCCCGTACTCCTTCCCGGTCCAGTACTCGACCTCGATGTCCTTGTCGGCGCGGACGGTCCCGTCGCGGAAGAAGCCGTCGTTCCACGCCTTGGGCTTCTTGCCGTGCGGGCGCACCACCGCCGCGCGGTCGTTCAGCCAGCCGGTCGTCAGGTCCTCGATGGAGGCGGCCGCCCCGTACTTCCGCTGCGCGGCGGCCTGGAGCTGCGGGTAGGAGGCGGCCGGGTCGCGGGCCATCAGCGCGAGGTACTCGTCGGCGCCCAGGTGCCAGTAGGAGCCGGTGAACAGCCCGGTGAACTCGCCGAGGAGTTCGTCGACGAGCTTGGCCGAGCCGGGGTTGGAGATGTCCAGCGACCCGGTCGAGCGGACCCCCGACGCATTGCGCAGCTGGAGGTCGGGGTGGGCGCGGAGCACCGCGCCGAGGTGGCCCGGCGAGTCGATCTCCGGGACGACCTGGATGTGCAGCCGGGCGGCGAGGGCGAGGATCCGCCGTACCTCCGCCTGGGTGAGGTGCTGGGGCGACACCACCTCGGGGTGGGTGCGGGACTCGATGCGGAAGGCCTGGTCGTCGGAGAAGTGCAGGCCGAGCTGGTTGAGCTTGAGGTCGGCCATCTCGCGCAGCCGGTCCTCGATCCAGGCGGCGGTGTAGTGCTTGCGGGCGATGTCGAGGTTGAGGCCGCGCTGCGGCCGGTCGGGGCGGTCGCGCACCTCGCCCTCCGGCATCGTTCCGTCGGCGCGCACCGACTGCTTCAGGGTGCGGGTCCCGTAGAAGACCCCGGCCTCGTCGGGCCCGCTGATCCGGACCCGCCCGTCGTGGACGCCGAGGGTGTACGACTCGGGGGCGCCGCCCGGGGCGAGGGCCAGCTCCACGTCGCCCGCGCGGGCGGGCACCTCGCCCCGGTAGTGGATCTTCAGCTCGCCGGCCAGCAGCCGCCCCTCGTCGGCGAGCGCCCCGCTGCCGCCCGCGACGACGACCCCGCCGTCCGGGCCGGGGCGCCAGCCGGGGCCGTGGGCCGGGCGGTGCTCCCGGACGGCGGGGATGGTGCGGGGCGCGGTGGAGAGCGGGTAGCTCCGGGTGGGCGTCGGGGTGGCGACACGTACGTCCGTCTCCCGGCCGGCGGGTCCGGCACCGGAACCCTCCGGCCAGGCGACGACCGCGACCGTCGCGGCGGCCGCCGCGACGAGGGCCGTACCGGCCACGAGCGCGCCGCGTGAGGGCGACATCGTCAGAGTCCTCCGTTGTCTGCTGCCCGCGGGGGCGCGGGCTTGCGGGGGTGCGGGGAGCACCGGGTGTACGGGTGTGCGGGGGCCGTCCGGCCGAAACGCCGGGCGGCACCGGACGAACAGCTTTTCCGTCCCCCTGGTCTACGGTTCACCGGACGTTCCGAAACTCTCCCGTCCGGGTGAAGTTCGCGCATTTGTCGGACGTGCGTTGCCCCTGATCGCTAGCTTTGAGAACCATTCGTATCTCCCTTCGCCCCCTTCGTCCCGCATCTGTCCGGTCCCCTCCGCCGCCACCGCCCCAGGGTCACAGATGCCGCTGATCCGAGGAGCCCACGCTGTCCAGGTCCAGCGAACCCCGCGCCGGCCTCCCGGAGCAATTGCGTCAGCCGGCCACCCGGACGGCCGTACCCGCCCAGAGTTCCGGCCCCGACGCCGCCCCCGGGCTCGACGTGTTCAACACGGTGCCGCCCGCCGAGGCCCAGGCCGCCCTGATGGACTGCTGCGGAAGCCACCGCTGGGCGCAGCGGCTGACCGCCCACCGCCCCTACCCCGATCTGGACGCGCTGCTCGCCGCGGCCGACGAGGCGGGGTACGACCTCGCCCCCGCCGACCTCGCCGAGGCGCTCGCCGCCGAGGTCTCCCCCGGTCTGCACGACGCCGCGCCGCACTCCGCCCATCTGGCCCTGCGGGCCGCGCACGCCGCGTACGAGTCGCGGTTCGGCCATGTCTTCGTGATGTGCCTGGACGGGCTGGAGCCGGCCGAGCAGCCGGACCAGGTGCTCGCCGGCATCCGGGCCCGGCTGGGCCACGAGCACGACCAGGAGCGGGTCGTCAGCGCGGACGAGATGCGCCGACTCGCCCGGGGCCGCATCATCGACCTGGTATCGGGTTCGTAACGGAACGGCATCGGCGGACCGGCCAGGTGACCGGTTTGCCGGTCCGAGCGGTCCGTTCTAGCCCGTCCGTGCCTGTTTGATTGCCACTTTGATCACACCGCGGGCCCCCGCGCGAACGAACCGACAATGCGTCGCTACGATGGCCGGGGCCGGTGGACCGTACCCGGCCGGGTCAGACCGACAGTCAAGCCGGCCGACCCCAATCCCCGCTCCCGGAGGGTTCTTCCGTGCCGGCTGGAACGCTGTACCGCGGCCGGGAAGGCATGTGGTCCTGGGTGGCTCATCGAGTCACCGGTGTCCTCATTTTCTTCTTCCTGTTCGTACACGTCCTGGACACCGCTCTCGTCCGCGTCTCCCCCGAGGCCTATGACGACGTCGTGGCCACGTACAAGACGCCGATCGTCGCGCTGCTGGAATACGGCCTGGTGGCCGCGATTCTCTTCCACGCGCTGAACGGTCTGCGCATCGTCGCCGTGGACTTCTGGGCCAAGGGCCCGCGCTACCAGAAGCAGATGCTCTGGTCGGTCGTGGGCATCTGGATCGTGCTGATGGTCGGGGCCCTGTACCCGGTCCTCGGTCACGCCGTACGCGCAGTCTTCGGGAGCTGAGGCCCATGTCCACCGAGTCCTCCGCCGCGATCGGCTCCGTCGAGGGTGTCTCCCTGTACGACGTCGACAACCCCGCCCCGGTCATCGAGCCGCCGCGCAAGCGCACCGGCAAGACCCCCAAGGGTTCGCGCACCAACTTCGAGATGTACGCCTGGCTCTTCATGCGCCTGTCGGGCATCGTCCTGGTCGTCCTGGTCCTGGGCCACCTGCTGATCCAGCTCGTGCTGGACGGCGGCGTGTCCAAGATCGGCTTCGCCTTCGTCGCGGGCCGCTGGGCCTCGCCGTTCTGGCAGCTGTGGGACCTCGGGATGCTGTGGCTGGCCATGCTGCACGGCGCCAACGGTCTCCGTACGGTCATCAACGACTACGCCGAACGGGACAACACCCGCTTCTGGCTGAAGATGCTCCTGTACACCGCCACGGTCTTCACCGTCCTGCTGGGCACGCTGGTGATCTTCACCTTCGACCCGAACATCCGCTAGGCGCCGGGCCAGAGGGACCAGAGGAAATCATGCAGATCCACAAGTACGACACCGTCATCGTCGGCGCCGGCGGCGCCGGTATGCGCGCGGCCATCGAGTCCACGAAGCGCAGCCGCACCGCGGTGCTCACCAAGCTGTACCCCACCCGCTCCCACACGGGCGCCGCGCAGGGCGGCATGGCCGCCGCGCTGGCCAACGTGGAGGAGGACAACTGGGAGTGGCACACCTTCGACACCATCAAGGGCGGCGACTACCTGGTCGACCAGGACGCCGCCGAGATCCTGGCGAAGGAGGCCATCGACGCCGTCCTCGACCTGGAGAAGATGGGCCTGCCCTTCGGCCGTACGCCCGAGGGCCGGATCGACCAGCGCCGGTTCGGCGGTCACTCCCGCAACCACGGTGAGGCCCCGGTCCGCCGCGCCTGCTACTCGGGCGACCGCACCGGCCACATGATCCTCCAGACGCTGTACCAGAACTGCGTCAAGGAGGGCGTGGAGTTCTTCAACGAGTTCTACGTCCTGGACCAGCTGGTCGTCGAGGAGGACGGCGTCAAGAAGTCCGCCGGCGTCGTCGCCTACGAGCTGGCCACCGGCGAGATCCACATCTTCCAGGCGAAGTCGGTCATCTACGCCTCGGGCGGCACCGGCAAGTTCTTCAAGGTGACGTCGAACGCGCACACCCTGACCGGTGACGGCCAGGCCGCCTGCTACCGCCGGGGCCTGCCGCTGGAGGACATGGAGTTCTTCCAGTTCCACCCGACGGGCATCTGGCGCATGGGCATCCTGCTGACGGAGGGCGCCCGCGGTGAGGGCGGCATCCTCCGCAACAAGGACGGCGAGCGCTTCATGGAGAAGTACGCGCCGGTCATGAAGGACCTCGCGTCCCGTGACGTCGTGTCCCGCTCCATCTACACGGAGATCCGTGAGGGCCGCGGCTGCGGCCCCGAGGGCGACCACGTCTACCTCGACCTCACGCACCTGCCGCCGGAGCAGCTGGACGCCAAGCTCCCGGACATCACCGAGTTCGCGCGTACGTACCTCGGCATCGAGCCCTACACGGACCCGATCCCGATCCAGCCGACCGCGCACTACGCCATGGGCGGCATCCCGACCAACGTCGAGGGCGAGGTGCTGGCCGACAACACCACCGTCGTCCCGGGCCTGTACGCCGCCGGCGAGGTCGCCTGTGTCTCCGTGCACGGCGCCAACCGCCTGGGCACCAACTCGCTGCTCGACATCAACGTCTTCGGACGCCGCGCGGGCATCGCCGCCGCCGAGTACTCCGAGAAGAGCGACTTCGTCGAGCTTCCCGAGAACCCGGCGCAGCAGGTCGTCGACCAGGTCGAGCGGCTGCGGAACTCCACGGGCACCGAGCGCGTCGCCGCGCTCCGCCAGGAGCTCCAGGAGTGCATGGACGCCAACGTGATGGTGTTCCGCACCGAGCAGACCATCAAGACGGCCGTGGACAAGATCGCCGAGCTGCGCAGGCGGTACCTCGACGTGTCGATCCAGGACAAGGGCAAGCGGTTCAACACGGACCTGCTGGAGGCCATCGAGCTGGGCAACCTGCTCGACCTGGCCGAGGTCATGGCGACCTCCGCGCTGGCCCGCAAGGAGTCCCGCGGCGGTCACTACCGCGAGGACTACCCGAACCGCGACGACGTCAACTTCATGCGCCACACCATGGCGTACCGCGAGGTCGCGGCCGACGGCACCGAGTCCATCCGGCTCGACTACAAGCCCGTCGTCCAGACCCGCTACCAGCCGATGGAGCGTAAGTACTGATGGCAACCCCGACTCTGGACAAGGTCGAGGCGCAGTCCGCCGCCTCGCCGTACATCACGGCGACCTTCCGTATCCGCCGGTTCAACCCCGAGGTCTCCGACGAGGTCGTGTGGGAGGACTTCCAGGTCTCGATCGACCCGAAGGAGCGTGTCCTCGACGCCCTTCACAAGATCAAGTGGGACATGGACGGGACGCTGACGTTCCGCCGCTCCTGCGCGCACGGCATCTGCGGCTCCGACGCGATGCGGATCAACGGCAAGAACAGGCTCGCCTGCAAGACGCTGATCAAGGACATCAACCCGGAGAAGCCGATCACGATCGAGGCCATCAAGGGCCTCACGGTCCTCAAGGACCTCGTGGTCGACATGGACCCGTTCTTCCAGGCGTACCGCGACGTCATGCCCTTCCTCATCACCAAGGGGAACGAGCCGACCCGCGAGCGCCTGCAGTCCCCCGAGGACCGCGAGCGCTTCGACGACACCACCAAGTGCATCCTGTGCGCCGCGTGCACGTCGTCGTGCCCGGTGTTCTGGAACGACGGCCAGTACTTCGGCCCGGCCGCGATCGTCAACGCGCACCGCTTCATCTTCGACTCGCGCGACGAGGGCGGCGAGCAGCGCCTGGAGATCCTCAACGACCGTGACGGCGTGTGGCGCTGCCGCACCACGTTCAACTGCACGGACGCCTGCCCGCGTGGCATCGAGGTCACCAAGGCGATCCAGGAGGTCAAGCGGGCGCTGATCACGCGCCGCTTCTGACCGCCGGCCGGTACGGCAGTGCCAGGAGGCCCCTTCCCCGCGGTGGGTACCGCGTGGAAGGGGCCTCTTGTCGTTCCGTCCCCGACTGGCGGTACGGTCGTGCGGAACCGTCACGGAACCGGAACCAGAACCGGGAGCCCGCCACCGGTTCACCGCCGCCGGTGCAGCAGGCCCGGGGCACAGGACCGACCGAGAGCGGGGAACGTTGAGCGATCCGAATCCGTACGCGGACGAATCGTACAAGTGGGGTCCGGAGCCCCAGCAGCCCGGCCAGGGCGTCCCCCCGCCGGCCGGGCAGGGCGTACCCCCGCACCCGGGCCAGGGCATGCCGCCCCACCCGGGCCAGGGCATGCCGCCGCAGCCGGGGATGCCGGGCGCGTTCCCCGGGGCCGGGGTGCCGGGCGCGGGGATGCCGACGCTGGTCCTCGGCGACATCGCCGTGGTCAACGACCAGATCGTCACGCCGAGCGGCTCGATGCCGCTCAAGGGCGCGGTGTGGACGGCCACCGACCTGACCCGCACCGAGGAGAAGATCCCGACGGTGGCGATCGTGCTCGCGATCGTCTTCGCGCTGTTCTGCCTGATCGGCCTGCTGTTCCTGCTGATGAAGGAGAAGCAGACGACCGGCTTCGTGCAGGTGACCGTGGTCAGCGACGGCCGGACCCACTCCACGATGCTCCCGGCGCTCGGCCCGGAGACCTTCCCGATGGTGATGGCCCAGGTCAACACCGCTCGGGCGATGAGCATCTGAGGTCCGTGCGGACGGCCGGGCGGAGCGGCACCGGATACCCTCGGGGATCGTGGTGAAGGAAGTGAAGGACGTGAAGGAAACCCGGACCCCCCGGAGCGAGCAGACCCGCACCCTCATCCTCGAAACGGCGCTGCGGCTCTTCCAGGAGCGCGGCTACGACCGGACGACGATGCGGGCCATCGCCCAGGAGGCCGGCGTCTCCGTGGGGAACGCCTACTACTACTTCACCAACAAGGAGCACCTGGTCCAGGGCTTCTACGACCGGCTCGCCGCCGAACACGCGGCGGCCGTCCGGCCGGTCCTGGAGGGCGAGCGCGACCTCGCGTCGCGCCTCCGCGGGGTGCTGCTCACCTGGCTGGACGTGGCGGAGCCGTACCACCGCTTCGCCGCCCAGTTCTTCAAGAACGCCGCCGACCCGGAGAGCCCGCTCAGCCCGTTCTCGGCCGAGTCCGTCGCGGCCCGCGAGGCGGCGATCGCCATCCACCGGGAGTGCCTGGCCGGGTCGGTCACCAAGGCCGACCCCGAACTGGCCGAGCTGCTGCCGCAGTTGATGTGGCTGTCGCAGATGGGCCTGGTGCTGTACTGGGTGTACGACCGCACGGAGCACACCGGGCGCAGCCGCCGCCTGGTGGAGCGGGGCACCCCGATCATCGCCCGGGCCGTCGCGCTCACCCGGTTCCGGCTGCTGCGGCCGCTGGTACGGCAGATCCACGGCGTGCTGGAGGAGTTCCTGCCCGGCGCCGCGGCAGGGCGCGTACGGGGCGCGCAGGGCGCGTAGGGCGGTACGGGGCTCCCTTCCGGGGACATGCCGGAGGGGGCGGTCCCGGCCGGTGCCGGAGGCCGCCCCCTCCTGTGCCGCGTCGTGAGGACGCGTCAGATGTGCTTCAGCTCCCAGAGCCGCCAGATGCCGGTGCCGTCGGAGAGGTACTGCGAGCCGGAGACGTCCTTCGTGCTGACGACGTAGTCCTTCTTCTGCCAGAGCGGGAGCAGCGGCACGTCCTCGCCGACCTGCGCCTGGATCTCCTTGAAGTCGGCCGAGGTGCGCCCGCGGTCGCTGTACTGGAGCGTGTCGGCGATGAGGGCGTTCACCTTCTTGCTGGAGTAGCCGTTGTGGAGGCTGTTGTCGGCGCCGACGAGCGGCTGGCTGAAGGTGTCGGGGTCCGGGTAGTCGGGGAGCCAGCCGACCGTGTACGCGTCGAACTTGCCGGAGGCGTAGCCCTTCTGGAACTTCTGCCAGTCGACCGAGTGGATGTTCAGCTTGAACAGCCCGTCGGCCTCCAGCTGGCGCCGGAGCTCCTGGGTCTCCTTGTCGTACGCCTCGCTGCCGCCGCGGTAGCCGAACTCGATGGTCACCGGGAGCTGCACCCCGGCCTCCTGGAGGAGCTTCTTGGCGCGCGCCGGGTCCGGCGCCGGGTAGGCGTCGAAGAACGGGGTGCTGTGCCCGATGTAGCCCTGCGGGATCAGCGAGTAGAGCGGCTCGACCGTGCCCTTGTAGACCTTGCTCACCAGCGGTCCGCGGTCGACGGTCGCGGCGATGGCCTGCCGGACCTTCTTGTCGGCCAGCGGGGAGCCGGGCCGGACGTTGAAGACCATGTTGCGGATCTCGGCGCTGTCCGCCTCGGTGACGCGCAGGTCGGGGTCGCCGGGGTTCAGCTCGGCGAGGGTGGTCGGCGGCAGTTCGCGGTGCGTGACCTCGACCTGCTTGGCCTTCCAGGCGCTCTCGAGGTCGTCCGGGGTCTTGTAGTAGTGCACGGTGACCGGGACACCGGTCTTGTTCAGCGCGCCCTTGTAACGGGGGTTGGGGACCAGTTCGGCGATCTGGCCCGCCCGGTACGCCTTCAGCAGGAACGGCCCCGAGCCTTCGACCGTGGTCCCCTCGCGGAGCTTGTCCGCCGGGTACGACTCGCGG
This sequence comes from Streptomyces sp. NPDC092952, assembly GCF_044754785.1. Classification (NCBI taxonomy): domain Bacteria; kingdom Bacillati; phylum Actinomycetota; class Actinomycetes; order Kitasatosporales; family Streptomycetaceae; genus Streptomyces; species Streptomyces sp. NPDC092952. The sequence goes on from NZ_JBIVPT010000001.1 coordinate 453,001, forward strand.
TCGACGATCGAACCGGCGCCGGTGGCGAGCTTCTGCGGGAAGGTCGCGTCGCGCGCGGTGAGGTTGAAGGTGACGGTGAGGCCGTCGGCCACCACGTTCTTGAGGCTCGGGAAGAGCACCCAGGGGCCGACGTCCGTCTTGATCTTGATCATGCGCTCGATGGAGAACTTGACGTCCTCGGCGGTGATCTTCCGCCCGTTGGAGAACGTCAGGTCGTCACGGAGCTTGCACTGGTACGTCTGGAGCTTCTGGCCGATGAACTGGCAGCTCTCGGCGGCGTCGGGCTGGGGCACGACCGCACCGGACTTGAAGGTCAGCAGGGACTGGTAGATGTTGCTGTACAGCGCCCAGGAACCGGCGTCGTACGCCCCTGCCGGGTCGAGCGAGGTGACCTCGTCGGTCGTGCCGACGCCGACGGGATCGCTGTTCACCTCGTCCGAGGGGAGCAGTTGCCAGGCGACCACGCCTGCGATGACCAAAACCGCGATAACCGCGAGAATCCGTGCCCGGATCGACCGCATCTGCCGTGCTCTCCCTTACGCCCCACCTCGGTGTCGCGCGCAGGAACGCACATCACCGCATGCTCAGGCGTTCACCCAATCACACGATTTTCACATCGGGAAGACCAAAACTGTGACTCATAGCCTTTTGTTCGGCAGTTGAAACCTTTGGTGCCACAAAGGAGTCCGAAACCATTCGGTCACGGAGTGTCATGCCCGGAGCGAGGCAAGCTCCACGACGGTGATGTCGGAGGGCGCTCCGACCCGGACGGGCGGGCCCCAGGCGCCCGCGCCGCGCGTGACGTACAGCTGGGTGTCGCCGTACCGGTCGAGTCCCGCGCCGGTGGGATTGGCCAGATCCGCCAGGTAGTTGCCCGGCCAGAGCTGGCCGCCGTGGGTGTGTCCGGAGAGCTGGAGGTCCACCCCGTGGGCGACGGCGTCATGGATGACGACGGGCTGGTGGGCGAGGAGGACGGCAGCGCGGGCGCGGTCGCGGTCACCGAGGGCGCGGGCGAAGTCGGGGCCCTGCCCCTCGCTCTCGCCGGCGACGTCGTTGACCCCGGCGAGGTCGAACCCGCCGATCTCGACCCGGGCGTTCTCCAGCGGGTGCAGGCCCAGCTCCCGCACCTTGTCGACCCAGGCGGCGGCACCGGAGTAGTACTCGTGGTTCCCGGTGACGAAGAAGGCGCCGTGCCGGGAGCGGAGCCGGGCGAGCGGTTCCGCGGCCGTTCCGAGGTCGGCGACGGTGCCGTCGACGAGGTCCCCGACGACGGCGATCAGGTCCGGCTGGGTCCGGTTGACGGTGTCGACGATCCGCTGGGTGTGGGCGCGGCCGAGGATCGGGCCGAGGTGGATATCGCTGACGACGGCGATCCGGAAGCCGTGCGCGGCGCGCGGCAGCTTGGCGAGGGGGACGGTGATCCGCTTGACGCGCGGCCCGCGCAGCACCCCGTAGGTGCCGTACCCGACCGTGCCGAGCCCGGCGACGGCGGCGGCCCCGCCGACGGCCCGCGCGACGAAGAGCCGCCTGCTGGGCGGTTCGGGGCGGGGCGGCGCGGGGGTCTCGGCGAGGAGGGTGGCGGGGCCCTGCGCGGCGGCGGGCCCGGCGGCCGGTGCCGGGAGTTCCCTGCGGTCCGCCGGTTCCGCCCGCTCCGCGATCCGCGCGGCCTCCGCCCGGTTCGCGCGGGCCGCGAGCGCCCGGCGGAGCAGCGGCCGTACCGCCTCCCCCACCAGCAGCGCCAGCGTCAGGTACAGCACCGCCGCCAGCCACAGATAGCCCGGCCAGGCCAGCACCCGCTGGAGCCAGAAGGGCGCCCCCGCCCGCCCGGCGACCAGCGCGCCGACGCTCAGCAGGGGCAGCGCGTACGCCGCCACCGTGCCGATCCGGCGCGGGACGCCTCCCTCGACCGTCGTGTCACCGACGAACCGGCGCCAGAGGTAGCGGTGGACCACGGCGAGCAGTGCGAGCACCACGACCACCATCACCGCGAGACCCGCCACTGCCATCTGTCCTCCAGTCGGTCGGCCGGCCGCATCCGGCGTACGGCCGGGCGGTGGTACCGCTCGTTACGCGCCTTCGCGGCGCAGTGCCTTGACGCCTCGGAACCCGATCACGCCGACAGCCGTCCCCAGGAGAAAGGACGTGATGGCGAGCAGCAGATGCACCCAGAAGTACGCAGTCGGGTCACCCGCGTCGTCGAAGGCGAGTCCGCTGCCGTCCTTCCACAGGTTCTTGACGAAAGTGATCCAGATGAACCAGCTCCACACCCCGAAGGCGAGCAGGAACCAGGAGACGGGGCGGCTGAGCTTCATGGACCCAGTATCTCCGGGGCGTTCCGGCCGGGGTGGCCGGGGTGGGCCGTCCCGGCGTACCGTCCGGCGGTTCAAGCCATCCGGACGCATTTTCATATCTTCACCCTGTACGTTTCCGCTCGTGCCTGCTCTCAAGAAGACCGCCCTGACGGTCGCTTCCGCCGCCCTCCTGACCTCCTTCGCCGTGACCCCGGCATCGGCGGCCGGCGAGGACACCGCCAAGGACCAGCCGAAGCCGCCCTCGGGCATGTCCCAGGTCGGTGGCGAGCTGCTGGGCCGGGCCGGTACGCAGGTCGAGCTCGGGCCGGGCGCGCCGGTGCTGCCGAAGGGGCTCACCGGCAGGTCCTGGATCGTGGCGGACGCGGAGAACGGCGAGGTGCTCGCCGCGCACAACGCGCACTGGCGGCTGCCTCCCGCCTCCACGCTGAAGATGCTGTTCGCGGACACCGTGATGCCCTCGCTCCAGCCGAAGACCCTGAAGTACACCGTCAAGGACGAGGACCTGGCCGGGGTGGGCGAGGGCAGCAGCCTCGTCGGGATCAAGGAGAAGCTCACCTACACGGTCCACGACCTGTGGCTCGGGGTGTTCCTGCGCTCGGGCAACGACGCGGTGCACGTGCTGTCCTCGATGTACGGCGGCGTCCCCAAGGCCGTGGACGCCATGCAGGCGCACGCCGAGGAGCTCCAGGCCCTGGACACGAAGGTGGTCTCGCCCGACGGGTACGACGCGCCGAACCAGGTCTCCAGCGCGTACGACCTGACGCTGTTCGCCCGCAGCGGGCTGCAGAAGGCGGACTTCCGGGAGTACTGCTCGACCGCCGAGGCGCAGTTCCCCGGCGAGACGAAGAAGAACGGCAAGCGCGAGACCTTCGCCATCCAGAACACCAACAAGCTGCTCACCGGTGCCGCCGGCGTCACCCCGTACAAGGGCATCGCCGGCGTCAAGAACGGCTACACGACGCATGCCGGGAACACCTTCACCGGGGTCGCCGAGCGCGACGGCAAGGTGCTGCTCGTCACCGTCATGAACCCGTCGTCCGAGAAGCCGCACGCCGTCTACGAGGAGGCCGCCGACCTCCTCGACTGGGGCTTCGGCGCGAGCGGCAAGGTCACCCCGGTCGGCGAGCTGGTCGCCCCGAAGTCCGCCGACACCGGCTCCGGGACCGGCAAGGGCGCGACCGGCGAGCAGAGCAAGGGCGAGGGCGCGGGCCAGAACGGTCCCGCGCGCAACGGGTCGAAGACCGCGGCGGCCGAGCAGAGCGGGGGCGGCGTCGGGGTCGCGCTCGGCATCGCCGGGGGCGTCCTGGTGCTGCTGGCCGGCGGGGCGTTCCTGGTCAACCGGCGCTGGCCGCTGCCGGACCTGATGCGCCGCCGTTCTTCCCACGAGTGACGGGCGGGGGCGCCGCCCGGTCGGCGCCCCCGCCCTCGTTCCCGCCGCCGCCGTCGCCGTCGCCGTCCGCGTCCTCGCCCTTCCCGGCGAGCTCGCGGCGGCTCGGTGTCGCGGTCCAGGCGGAGCAGAACAGCAGCAGCCGGGCCGAGAAGTTGATCCACAGCAGCAGCGCCACCGGCACCCCGAAGGCGCCGTACATGCTCTTCGCGGCGACGCCCCTGATGTAGCTGCCGAGCAGCAGCTTCAGCAGTTCGAAACAGACCGCGCCGATCGCCCCGGCCACCAGCAGCCTGCGCCGGGGCGGCTCGACGCCCGGCAGCAGCGTCAGCATGTAGAGCAGCAGCAGGAATCCGGCGAGCGCCGCCACCAGCAGCGCGGCCACCCGCAGCACCACCCCGCCCGCGCCCCGGTCCGAGATGCCCAGCAGATCGGCCGCCCAGCCCACGGCGACCGAACCGACCGACGACACCGCGAAGGTGGCGAGCGCCGCCCCGCCCAGGCCCAGCAGCAGCCCCGTGTCCTTGAGTTTGCGCAGCACCGGATTGCCGAGGTCCACGTCGTCCAGCCCCCACACGGCGCGCAGGCAGTCGCGCATCGAGCCGATCCAGCCGATCCCGGTGAGGAGCAGCACGGCACCGGCCACCAGCCCCACCGTGCCCGCGTGGGCCACCAGGTTCTCGATGCCGAGCTGGTCGGAGATGCCGGGCACCTGCTCGATGAGCCGGTCCTCGATCCGGTGCAGCTGCTCCGGGGTGAGCAGCGCGGCGCCGATCGCCGCCCCGACCGCGATCAGCGGGAAGATCGCCAGGAAGCTGATGAAGGTGATCGCGGCGGCGAGCCTCGCCCAGTGGACCTGCTGGAGCCGGTCGAAGGAGCGCCAGATGTGCGTCGCCATCAGCCGGGTGACGATCGGCCCGATGACGGGGAGGTTTTTCAGCCAGTCCATGCCGTAACGCCTACCCTTCCGAACGCGGAATACCGAACGCGGGGAGCCGGAATCAGCCCTCGGCCACCGTGCGGGCCGGACTCCCTTCGGCACGCCATAACGGTGAATGCTGTAACAAATACCTCAAAAGGGTTTTCCCGGGCGATACGGTCACCGTCATGTCCGTCGACACCGTGTCCCTGACCGGCTGGGGCCGTACCGCCCCGACGACCGCCCTGCGTTTCCGTCCGCGTTCGTACGAGGAGGCGGTGGCGACGGTACGCGGCTGCGGGCCGCGCGGCTCCATCGCCCGGGGCCACGGCCGGGCCCACGGCGACGCGGCGCAGAACGCGGGCGGCTCCGTCCTCGACATGACCGCGCTGAACCGGGTCCGCACCATCGACGCGCGGTCCGGGGTGGTGGTCTGCGAGGCCGGACTCGGCCTGCACCGATTGGCCGAACTGCTGCTGCCGCTCGGCTGGTTCGTCCCGGCCGCGCCGGCCTCCCGCCGGGTGACGGTGGGCGGCGCGATCGGCTCCGACGCCCACGGGCTCGACCAGCACCTCGACGGCTCCTTCTCCCGGCACGTCCAGGAGCTGGAGCTGCTGACCGCCGGGGGCGAACTCCGTACGGTCCGGCCGGGCACCGAACTCTTCGACGCGACCGCCGGCGGGCTGGGCCTGACCGGGGTGATCCTCTCCGCCACGCTCCGCTGCCGCCGGGTCGGCAGCCCCTGGCTCTCGGTCGACACCGAACGCGCCGTCGACCTGGACGACCTGCTGGCCCGGCTCTGCTCCGGGGACCACCGCTACCGCTACTCCTCCGCCTGGGTCGACCTCCACGCCCGGGGCCGGGCGACCGGGCGCGCCGTCCTCACCCGGGCGGAGCACGTCCCCCGCGACGCGCTCCCCGCGTACGCCCGGCGGGTGCCGCTCTCGTTCCGGCCCGGACCGCTGCCCGCCGGGTCCGCGCTCGTGCCCCGGGCGCTGCCCGGCGGTGGCTCCGGCGGGGCCGCCGGAGGGCTGCTGAGCGAGGTCCGGTACCGCGCCGCGCCCCGGTACCGGGTCGGCGAACTCCAGCGGCTCGGCGCGTTCTTCCAGCCGCAGGACGGACCCCGGCGGTGGGGCGGTGCTCCCGGGCGCGCCGGTTCGGTGCGGTACCAGTTCGTCGTCGGGCACGGCCGGGAGGAGGCGCTGCGCCGGATCGTGGGCCGGATCGCCCAGCGGCGCTGCCCGGCGTCCCACGCGGTGCTCAAGCGGCTGGGCGCGGGTGGCCCGGGGTGGCTGTCGTTCCCGGTGCCGGGGTGGACGCTGGCGTTCGACCTGCCGGCCGCGCTGCCCGGCCTGGACCGGTTCCTGGACGGGCTGGACGCGGAGGTGGCGGCGGCCGGCGGCCGGGTCTGCCTGGCGAAGGACTCCCGGCTGCGGCCGGAGCTGCTGGCGTCGATGTACCCGAGGCTGGCGGAGTTCCGGGAGCTGCGGGCCGGGCTGGACCCGGGCGGCGCCTTCCGCTCCGACCTCTCGCGCCGCCTGTCGCTCTGACCGCCGCGCCGCGTCCGTCCGTACCCGCCTCTCTTCCCTCCCCCTCCTCCCCTCTGCCTGCAAGGAGTGTTCCCGTGAAGGACGCCTTCGGAGCCCCGCAGTCCCTGCTCGTCCTCGGCGGCACCTCGGAGATCGCCCTGGCCACCGCCCGGCGGCTGGTCGCCCTGCGGACCCGTACGGTCCATCTGGCCGGGCGCCCCTCCCCCGCCCTCGACGCGGCCGCCGCCGATCTGCGGGCCCGCGGGGCGGACGTCCGCACGGTCGCCTTCGACGCCCTCGACTCCGCGTCCCACGAGGCCGTGCTCGGCGAGGTCTTCGCCGGGGGCGACATCGACCTGGTGCTCCTCGCCTTCGGTATCGCGGGCGACCAGGGGCGCGACGAGGAGCAGCCCCTCGCCGCGGTCCGGGTCGCGCAGACGAACTACACCGGGGCGGTCTCCGCCGGGCTGGTGTGCGCCGGAGCGCTCCAGGCGCAGGGGCACGGCTCGCTGGTGGTGCTCTCCTCGGTGGCGGGCGAGCGGGTCCGCCGCGCCGACTTCATCTACGGGTCCAGCAAGGCGGGGCTGGACGCGTTCACCCAGGGGCTGGGGGACGCGCTGCACGGGACCGGGGTGCATGTGATGGTCGTACGCCCCGGCGCGCTCCGCCCGGCACCGGCCGCCGGGCCGGTGCCCGTACCGGTGCGGGCGGCGGGCTCCGCGATGTCGGCCCCGGCCCGGTTCGCCGCGGCGCCCCTGGAGTCCTCGGCGCTCACCACGACCCCGGACGCGGTGGCGGAGGCCATCGTGGCGGGGCTGCGGCGGCGCTCGGAGACGGTGTGGGTGCCGGGCGCGCTCCGGGCGGTGATGTCGGCGCTGCGGCATGTGCCGCGCCCGCTGTTCCGGCGTCTGCCGCTGTAGGGCCGCGTCCTTGACGTACCGGCCCGTCGCCTGCGGGGTTTCAGCCCCGCAGCGAGGGCTCGTCCGCGCCGCAGCCGCTCTGCGCGGGCACCGCGGCACCCGCGCCGTCGGTGGTGAACGGGAAGTCGTTGATCTTCCGCCAGACGCTGTCCGCGCCCTGCTCGTACAGGGCGAAGGAGCCGCAGGTCCAGCTCGCCTCGTAGTCGGCGAGCTCCGCGTACGCCCGGTCCATCGCCTCCTCGGCGATGTCGTGCGCCACGGTCACGTGCGGGTGGTACGGGAACTGGAGCTCGCGCACCAGCGGCCCGGAGGCGTCCCGGACCCGCTTCTGCAGCCAGGAGCAGGCCGAGCCGCCCTCGACGACCTGCACGAAGACCACCGGCGAGAGGGGGCGGAAGGTCCCTGTGCCGGAGAGCCGCATCGGGAACGGGCGGCCGGCCGTCGCGATCCGGGCGAGGTGCGCCTCGATCGCGGGCAGGTCGGCCGCCTGCGCCTCGGTGGGTGGGAGAAGAGTGACGTGGGTGGGAATGCCGTACGCGGCAGGATCCCCGAAGCTCGCGCGCCGCTCCTGGAGCAGGCTGCCGTAGGGCTCCGGGACCGCGATCGAAACGCCGAGCGTTACGGTCCCCACATCGTCCTCCTCATGCTCGCTGCACGATGGCCTGTTTTCGGCCACCGGTCCGGCTTCCGTCGCCAGTGTGACGCCTGGGGCCGGGAAACCGCCAGGGTCGTTGGACTCTCCCTGCCTCAGTGCTTCGCGGGCAGGAGACCCATCCGGTCGTACGTCAGGGCCAGGGTCTCGGCCGCGACGGCACGGGCCTTCTCGGCTCCCTTGGCCAGGATCGAGTCCAGCGTCTCCGGGTCGTCCAGATATTCCTGCGTACGGGTCCGGAACGGTGTGACGAACTCGACCACGGCCTCGGCGAGGTCGGTCTTGAGCGCACCGTAGCCCTTGCCCTCGTAGTTCTGCTCCAGATCCGCGATTCCGGTCCCGGTGAGTGTCGAGAGAATGGTCAGCAGATTGCTGACGCCGGGCTTCTCCGCACGGTCGAAGCGGATCACCGTGTCGGTGTCGGTGACGGCGCTCTTCACCTTCTTGGCGGTGGCCTTCGGCTCGTCCAGAAGGTTGATCAGGCCCTTCGGGGTCGGCGCCGACTTGCTCATCTTCGACGACGGGTCCTGGAGGTCGTAGATCTTCGCCGTCTCCTTGAGGATGTACGGGTCCGGCACGGTGAACGTGGAGCCGTAGCTGCCGTTGAACCGCTCGGCGAGGTCCCGGGTCAGCTCCAGGTGCTGGCGCTGGTCCTCACCGACCGGGACCTGGTCGGCCTGGTACAGCAGGATGTCGGCCACCATCAGCATCGGGTACGTGAAGAGGCCGACCGTGGTGCGGTCGGCGCCCTGCTTGCCGGACTTGTCCTTGAACTGCGTCATCCGCGACGCCTCGCCGAAGCCGGTCAGGCAGTTCATGACCCAGCCGAGCTGGGCGTGCTCGGGAACGTGGCTCTGGACGAAGAGGGTGCAGCGCTCCGGGTCGACACCGGCGGCGAGGAGCTGGGCGACGGCGAGCCGGGTGTTGGCCCGCAGCTCCGCGGGGTCCTGCGGGACGGTGATCGCGTGCAGGTCGACGACCATGTAGAAGGCGTCGTGGGTGTCCTGCAGCGCCACCCACTGGCGGACCGCGCCGAGGTAGTTGCCGAGGTGGAAAGAGCCTGCGGTGGGCTGGATTCCGGAGAGCACGCGGGGGCGTTCAGAGGCCATGGGGCCCATTGTCTCAGGTGCGGGCGGCAGCCCCCGACCGGCCTGGTGCGGCGGTGTCCGCGGGTTCCCGGCCCGCCTGGCGCGCCGGGGTCCGCAGGTTTCCCGGCACCGGATCCGACCGACGATACAAAGTGGGCATCACCCCGCCCCGCACCATCCGTCCCGCCCCACGACGAACGGAGACCCCGTGTCGAGCACGGAAACCGCCATCGCCTCCGCCGAGGCGCACAGCGCGCACAACTACCATCCGCTGCCCGTCGTCGTCGCGACGGCGGACGGGTCCTGGATGACCGATGTCGAGGGCCGCCGCTACCTGGACATGCTGGCCGGTTACTCGGCACTCAATTTCGGCCATGGCAACCGGCGTCTGATCGACGCCGCCAAGGCCCAGCTGGACCGGGTGACGCTCACCTCCCGCGCCTTCCACCACGACCGGTTCGCCGACTTCTGCACGCGCCTGGCCGAGCTGTGCGGCATGGAGGCGGTGCTGCCGATGAACACCGGCGCGGAGGCCGTGGAGACCGCGGTGAAGACGGCCCGCAAGTGGGGCTACCGGGTGAAGGGCGTCCCGGACGGCATGGCGAAGATCATCGTCGCCGCCAACAACTTCCACGGCCGGACGACGACCGTCATCAGCTTCTCCACCGACCCGGAGGCCCGGGAGGACTTCGGCCCGTACACGCCGGGGTTCGAGATCGTGCCGTACGGCGACCTCACGGCGCTGCGCGGGGCGATGACGGAGAACACCGTGGCGGTGCTCCTGGAGCCGATCCAGGGCGAGGCCGGGGTGCTGGTGCCGCCGCCGGGCTACCTCGCGGGGGTGCGCGAGCTCACCCGCGAGCGGAACGTGCTGTTCGTCGCCGACGAGATCCAGTCCGGGCTGGGCCGGACCGGGAAGACCTTCGCCTGCGAGCACGAGGGCGTCGTGCCGGACATGTACGTGCTCGGCAAGGCGCTGGGCGGCGGGGTGGTCCCGGTGTCGGCGGTGGTCTCCTCCCAGGCGGTGCTCGGGGTGTTCCGGCCGGGCGAGCACGGCTCGACCTTCGGCGGCAACCCGCTGGCCTGCGCGGTCGCGCTGGAGGTCATCGCGATGCTGAACACCGGCGAGTACCAGGAGCGGGCCGCCGAGCTGGGCGAGCACCTGCACCGGGAGCTGGCGCTGCTGGTGAGCGGCGGCATGGTGGAGGAGGTGCGCGGCCGGGGGCTGTGGGCCGGCGTCGACATCGCCCCCGACCTGGGCACGGGCCGGGAGATCTCGGAGCGGCTGATGGAGCGCGGGGTGCTGGTGAAGGACACCCACGGCTCGACGATCCGGATCGCCCCGCCCCTGGTGATCAGCAAGGAGGACCTGGACTGGGGGCTGGAGCAGCTGCGCGCGGTGCTGCGGCGCGGCTGAGGGGCCGCGCGGGGCCGTCCCGGGCCGGCCCCCCGCCCTGTCGCGCGGGCGCGGGCGGCTGGCAGACTCCGGCCCGTGAGACCTGATCCGACACTGCTGCGGGAGCTGGTCGACGCCTCGCCCGGCTTCGGCCTCCGCACCGTCCCCGCCCCGCCGTCCGAGGAGCTGATCGGGGCGGCGGAGGCGCGGGTCGGCCCGCTGCCGCCGTCCTACCGCTGGTGGCTGTCCGCGTACGGGCACGGGCGGGCCGGGCGCGCGGAGATCGCCTCCGTCGGGCCCGCCGACGCCCACGAGTCGCTCACCGCCCCCTGGCGGCTGGACGGCGACCGGCTGTGCTTCGCGGCCGAACCGGACGGCGGTGACGCCTACCACTTCGCCCTCGGCCGGACGGGCGAGGCCGGGGCCGGTGAGTACCCGGTGGTCCTGCGGGACGGCACGGACGGGGAGGAGTACCCGGTCGCGGAGTCCTTCGCCGGGTTCCTGGCCGTCCGGGCGGCGCTGCTGCGCGGGCTGCGGGACGGGCCCAACCCGTCGGTCGCCCGGCTGTGGCGGTCGACGCCGGGCGTGCTGCTCGGCAACGGCGTCCACCTCTACGGCCCGCACTCCCTGCCCGAACGCAACGAGACCTTCGAGGTGGCCCGGTACGCGCCCGGCTGGACGCTGGTCGGGGACGACAGCGGGGGCGACGGCCTGTTCATGCGCCACCACGGCCGCGACCGGGCCTCCGTGCACCGGCTCGGCCTCGGCGCGATCGGCGGCGACGTCGCCGGGGCGGGCGAGTGGGTGACGGACGACCTGGCCGGCTGGCTCCGGGCGGGCGCGCCGCTCGGCTGACCCGCCCGGAGCCAGGGCGCCCTCAGAGGATGACGTGCGGCAGGAAGCGGGCGTACTCGTCGGTGACCGGGCCGGCCGATTCACGGATGCCGAGACCGGCCGCCTCGTCCTCCACGACCCAGGCGCCGAGCACGACCCGGTTGCCGTCGAAGTCGGGCAGCGGCGCGAGCTGCTGGTAGCAGCACGGCTCGTCCCGGAGCACGGCGGGCGCGCCCGGCTCGTGGAGCGTGATCCCGGCGCCCTCGCGGCCGAGCAGCGGCTTGGCCGCGTAACCGCCCGACGCGGCCAGCTCGCGGGGGCCGTCCAGGTAGGAGGGCAGCAGGTTCGGGTGGCCGGGGTAGAGCTCCCAGAGGATCGCCAGCAGCGCCTTGTTGGACAGCAGCATCTTCCAGGCGGGCTCGATCCAGCAGGTGGTGCCGGTGCCGCCGCCGTTGTCGAGGGTGTCCAGCACCTGCGGGCCGAACCGGTCGGTCGCCAGCCACTCCCACGGGTAGAGCTTGAAGCAGCTGCGGACGAAGCGGAGCCGCTCGTCGACGAACCGCCCGCTGAGCCGGTCCCAGCCGATCGACTCGATGGCGAGCGCCTCCGTGTCGAGGCCGGCCTGCTCGGCGGTCTCCCGCAGATAGGCGACGGTCATCAGGTCCTCGCCCGCCTCGTCGCCCTCGGTGTGCACGAAGTGCACCGGTCCGGGCGGCAGCAGGGACGCCTGTCGTCGCCAGGCCGCGACGAGCCGTTCGTGGAGCGAGTTCCACTGGTCGGCGCCCGGGAAGCGGTCCTCCATCCAGAACCACTGGGCGCTCGCCGCCTCCACCAGGGAGGTGGGGGTGTCCGCGTTGTACTCCAGCATCTTCGCCGGGCCGCCGCCGTCGTAGCAGAGGTCGAACCTGCCGTACAGCGACGGCAGTCGGTCCCGGCAGTGCCAGGACCGGGCGACCAGGCCGGCCAGGCGGGGGTCGGTGATGCCGAGTTCGGCGAACCGGTCCTTCTCGACGATGTGTCCGGCGGCGGCCAGGCACATGGCGTGGAGCTCCTCGACCACCTCCTCCAGGGCCTCGACCTCGGCCAGCGGGAAGACGTAGTAGGCGCTCTCGTCCCAGTACGGCCGGAGCGAACCGTCCGGGTAGCGGGTGAGCGGGAAGACGACTCCCTGCTCCTCCACCGTCCGCTGCCAGTCGGGGCGGGGCTGCGTGGTGCGGCGTTCCATGGCGGTCAGCCGCCCCCGCTGCCGGAGCAGCCGAAGCCGCCGCGCTCGACGGCGGACTTGTCGAAGCTGCCGCCCTCCACTTTGCCGTTCCTGCTGCTGCCGCCGTAGTAGTACGAGCCCTTGCCGCCGCTGTTCTTGCACTCGTAGCTGGGCAGTCTGTCCTGGGTCAGCCGGTCGACGCACCGCTTGTCCGGTTCGGAGCCGCAGGAGGTCACCATCGCGGCGAGCACCCCCATGCCTCCGAGCACCACGGTGCTCGACCTCAGCCTGCGCTTGGCCATTTTTCCGTCTCCCCCGCCGTACGAATCGAGCCAATATGGCTGCTCGTCAGATTAAAGGCCCGCAAGCGGCGGGGGTACCCCGGCCCTTCAGGCCGTCCCGGTCCATGTCCCTACCTCCGGCTCCGGCTCCGGCTCCGGCTCCGGGGGCAGTACGCGGCAGAGCGCGTCCAGCGCGCCGGCCCAGGCGCTGTCGGTGGGGGTTCCGTAGCCGATGACCAGCGCGTCCCGTTCGGGCTCCGCGTCCGGGTGGCGGAAGCGCGTGAGCCCCTCCAGCGCCAGGCCCTGCCACGCGGCCGCCCGGAGCGCCGCCGGTTCGGTGCCCGGGGGCAGTTCGACCACGGCGTGCAGCCCGGCGGCGATACCGCTGACCCGGACGTGCGGGGCGCGTTCCGCCAGCGCCGCCACGAGCTGGTCGCGACGGCGCCGGTAGCGCAGCCGCATCGCGCGCACATGGCGGTCGTACGCGCCCGACGCGATGAACTCCGCGAGCGTCAGCTGGTCCAGCGCACTGGACGACCAGTCGCTCACCCCCTTGGCCTCGCACACCTCCCCCACCAGGCGCTCCGGCATCACCATCCACCCCAGCCGCAGCCCGGGGGCGAGTGATTTGCTCGTCGTCCCCAGGTGCACCACGCTCTCCGGATCGAGTCCTTGAAGGGCGCCGACGGGTTGGCGGTCGTACCTGAACTCGCCGTCGTAGTCGTCCTCCAGGATCAGTCCGCCCGTGGCGCGCGCCCAGTCGACCGCGGCGGCCCGGCGGTCGGGGTGCAGCGGGACCCCGGTGGGGAACTGGTGCGCGGGCGTCATCAGGACCGCGCCCACGCCCCGCATCCCGGCCAGCTCGCCGGTCCTCGCCCCGAACCCGTCGACCGGCAGGCAGGGCAGCCGCAGCCCGGCGTCCCGGAGCAGGTCGCGGTGGAGGAACAGGCCGTACGCCTCGACGGCCACGTCCCGCACCCGCCGCTTGCGCAGCACGTCCCCCATCAGTTTCAGGGCCTGCGCGAATCCGGCGCAGATCATGATGCGCTCCGGGTCGGCGTGGACGCCCCGGGCCCGGGCCAGGTAGTCGGCGAGCACGGTGCGCAGTTCGACGCGCCCGCGCGGATCGCCGTAGCCGAAGGCATCGTGGGGTGCGGCGGCCAGGGCGCGGCGGGCCGCCTTGAGCCACTCGGTCCGGGGGAACGTCGCCAGGTCGGGTGATCCGCTCCGCAGATTGTGGACGGGCCGGGCGCCGGCCGGGCGGGTCCGGACCACCCGGGTGGCCGAGCGGCGCGGTTCGGCCCTGCGGGCCACTCTGGTGCCGGAGCCCTGGCGGGCGGTGAGCCAGCCCTCGGCGACCAGTTCGGCGTAGGCGTCGGCGACGGTGTTGCGGGCCATGCCCAGGTCGGCGGCGAGACTCCGGGAGGACGGCAGCCGGGTGCCGGGGGCCAGCCGTCCGGTCCGTACCGCCTCGCGCAGGGCGTCCATGAGACCGGCCCGCAGCCCGGTCGAGCCGCTGGTGTCGAGATGCAGGTCGGTGCCGAAAGTGGCCCATGATTCCGTCATGGGAATGGACCATACCCATGTGCCATCGCGGCCTTAGTGTCGTACCCATGACGACGAACGAGAACACCGCACCCGCTGCCGGACGCAACCCCGAGCACACCCCCCGTCTGAAGCAGTCCTGGGCCCAGCACGCCCCCGAGGTCTACCGGGCGCTGGTCCGGGTCGACGGGGCGGCCCGGAAGGGGATCGACCCGGTCCTCGGCGAGCTGGTGAAGATCCGCGCCTCGCAGCTGAACCACTGCGCGTTCTGCCTCGACATGCACACCAAGGACGCGCTCGCGGCCGGTGAGTCCGTCGAGCGGATCGTCCAGCTCAGCGCCTGGGAGGAGTCGAAGCACTTCTACACGCCCAAGGAGATCGCGGCGATCGAGCTGACCGAGGCGGTGACCGTGCTGACCGACGGCTTCGTCCCGGACGAGGTGTGGGACAGGGCCGCCGAGCACTTCGACGAGGCCGAGCTGTCCCACCTGATCGCCGCGATCGTCGCGATCAACGCCTGGAACCGCTTCGCCGTGACCACCCGCATGGTCCCCGGCCACTACACGCCGGGCGACATCAACCACTGATCCACCGCCCGCCCCGCCCGAAGGAGCCCCGCGTGACCGCCGCCGCCCTGCGCGCCCTGCACCACGACCGCACCCCGGACGACCCGCTCGTCCTGCCCGGCCCGTGGGACGCGGCGAGCGCCCGGGCCTTCGTCGAGGCGGGCTTCCCGGCGCTGGCGACGCCCAGCGCGGGGGTCTCGGACTCGCTGGGGTACGCGGACGGGGCGGCGCCCGCCGCCGAGATGTTCGCCGCCGTGGCCCGGATCGTCCGGGCGGTCCCGGCCTCCGTGCCGGTCTCGGCGGACGTGGAGGCGGGGTACGGACTGCCGCCACAGGAGCTGGTGGAGCGGCTGCTGGAGAGCGGGGCCGCGGGCTGCAACCTGGAGGACTCGGCCGACGGCGTGCTCGTCGAGGCCGAGCGGCAGGCGGACCGGCTCGCGGCGGTCCGGCAGGCGGCGGGCGACGCCCTCTTCGTCAACGCCCGCGTCGACACGTACGTCCACGGCTCGCCCCTCTTCCCGGAGGCGGATCCCGGGACGGAGGCGGAGACGGTGCGCCGGGCGCTGCTGTACGTGGCGGCGGGCGCGGAGTGCGTGTACCCGATCATGGCCCCGCCCGAGGCGCTGCCCCGGCTGGCCGCCGCCGTCCCGGGCCCGCTCAACGCGCTCGCCCGGCCGGACGGTCCCGGCCCGCGCCGTCTCGGCGGGCTCGGCGCCACCCGGATCACCTTCGGGCCCTGGTTCCAGCGGCGGGCCATGGCGGCGGTGCGCGGGTTCGCGGACGAGCTGCGGCACGAGTAGCGGGCGTACGCACGGCCGGGTGCGCGGCGTCGATCCGTACCGGCGGCGGGGGCACCCCCGTACCGGAACTCCTGGCGGCACCCGTGAAAGGAACGTGACACCCGGGGGTGTTCCGTCACACCCGCCGAACGGCGGTCGCCCCCGGCGGCGGAGTGCTGCCGGGGGCGACGGGGGTACGCGCCGAAGGCGTACGGGCCGGATCGGGGATCAGATCAGGCCGAGCTCGCGCACCGCGTCGCGCTCCTCGGTGAGCTCCTTCACCGAGGCGTCGATGCGCGTACGGGAGAACTCGTTGATCTCCAGGCCCTGGACGATCTTGTAGGTGCCGTTCTCCGTGGTGACCGGGAAGGAGGAGATGATGCCCTCCGGCACGCCGTAGGAGCCGTCCGACGGGATGCCCATGGAGGTCCAGTCGCCCGCGGCGGTGCCGTTGACCCAGGTGTGCACGTGGTCGATGGCGGCGTTGGCGGCGGAGGCGGCCGAGGACGCGCCACGGGCCTCGATGATCGCGGCGCCGCGCTTGGCGACGGTCGGGATGAAGGTGTCGGCCAGCCACGCCTCGTCGTTGACGAGCTCGGCGGCGTTCTTGCCCGCGATCTCCGCGTGGAAGATGTCGGGGTACTGGGTCGCCGAGTGGTTGCCCCAGATCGTCAGCTTCTTGATGTCGGAGACGGCGGCACCGGTCTTGGCGGCCAGCTGCGAGATCGCCCGGTTGTGGTCGAGGCGGGTCATCGCGGTGAAGCGCTCGGCCGGGACGTCCGGGGCGGCGGCCTGGGCGATCAGCGCGTTGGTGTTGGCCGGGTTGCCGACCACGAGGACCTTGATGTCGTCCGCGGCGTTGTCGTTGATGGCCTTGCCCTGGGGCTTGAAGATGCCGCCGTTGGCGGAGAGCAGGTCACCGCGCTCCATGCCCTTGGTGCGCGGGCGGGCGCCGACGAGCAGGGCGACGTTGGCACCGTCGAACGCCTTGTTGGCGTCGTCGGTGATCTCGATGCCGCGCAGCAGCGGGAAGGCGCAGTCGTCGAGCTCCATCGCGGTGCCCTCGGCGGCCTTCAGGCCCTGCGGGATCTCCAGGAGACGCAGGTTGACCGGCACGTCCGGGCCGAGCAGGTGGCCGGAGGCGATGCGGAAGAGCAGCGCGTAGCCGATCTGGCCGGCTGCGCCGGTCACGGTGACATTCACGGGAGTGCGGGTCATGGCGATCTCCGTTAGACAGCTGGCGGTGGGGGTTCCTGGCCCCTGGTGCTGGACATCCCTGAATCTTGATGTGAAGAGATATCCAGCGGTCAGGCTATCCGACCCGGAACCTCCCGGCCGCTCTGCCCCCTGTGGCACCGCGCACAACCGGTGACACAGCGCTCACCCGGCCGAATCCGGTACGGCCCTCGGCCCGCCACCGCGCACCCCACGGGCGGGGCCGCCCGGCCGCCCCGCCACCGGGCCCGGAACACTCCGTTGCCGGACGCTCACACGGTGGCGGAATGGTCACTTCCGTGCCACAGGCCCTGGCCATGCCTTGTTCCGTTCCACCCCGTCGACCAGGCTGAATCCGGACGGGGCGGGAACGCTCGACCGCCACCCGGCAGGGCCGTACGCCCTGTGGGCCCCGTCAGCCGGTGTCCGTCCCGCTCGGGGGAGGGGACGGGCACCGGTCCGGGTACGGGGTCAGCGGATGGTGAAGTGGACGGCCTGTTCCAGGAACGGAATGTCCAGCCACGGCTTGGGCTGCGCCACCAGCGCGAGCATCACGATGAGGAAGCCGAGCAGCCCGTAGGTCACCAGGTCGGTGAAGCGGGACCGCACCGCCAGCATGCCCACCGACGGCACCACGAGCCGCAGCACGGCACCGCCGAGCAGGGCGCAGCCGATCAGTATCGTGCCGACCCGGAACGCCTCGGCGAAGGGGTCGACCGCCACGATCAGCAGCCCGATCCCGGCCGTGCAGAGCACCGCGAGCAGCGGCCACTGCCGGGCCGGGGCGGGCGCGTCGCCGGGGGCGGCCCGGCCACCGCCCTCGGGGCGGGCGGTGTCCCGGGTGAGCGAGGGGAACCGTCGCGAGCGGCGCGCGCCACCGCTCTCCCCGGCCGTGGCCGGATCGTCCCCGCCCGCGGTTGCCCCGTCGGCCCCGGACGGACCGTCCGCCGCGCGCTCGTCCGCGTCCGGCACGTGCGACCCGCTCGCCGTCTTCGGGGGCCCGGGCGGGCGCGCGGACGGGCCGCCCGTCTCGGCGGCCCGGTCGGCCGGGCTCGTAGCAGCACCCATGGGGGTTTCCTCCGGATCGGGTCAGCCGGCGGCGGCGGCGTTGCGCTCGGCCGCCTCGACCACGTTGACGAGCAGCTGGGCGCGGGTCATCGGGCCGACGCCGCCGGGGTTCGGGGAGATCCAGGCGGCGACCTCGGCCACGCCCGGGTGGACGTCCCCGACGATCTTGCCGTTCTCGTCCCGGCTGACGCCGACGTCGAGCACGGCGGCGCCCGGCTTCACGTCCTCGGGCTTGATGATGTGCGGCACCCCGGCGGCGGCCACGATGATGTCGGCCTGCTTGAGGTGGGCGGAGAGGTCGCGCGTACCGGTGTGGCACTGCGTCACGGTGGCGTTCTCCGAGCGGCGGGTCAGCAGCAGCGGCATCGGGCGGCCGATGGTGACGCCCCGGCCCACGACCACCACGTTCGCCCCCTTGATCTCGACGCCGTGGTGGCGGAGCAGCTGGACGACGCCCTGCGGGGTGCACGGCAGCGGGCCCGCCTCGTTCAGCACCAGGCGGCCGAGGTTCATCGGGTGCAGACCGTCGGCGTCCTTGGCCGGGTCCATCAGTTCCAGGACACGGTTGGTGTCGATCCCGTCGGGGAGCGGGAGCTGCACGATGTACCCGGTGCAGTCGGGGTTCTCGTTCAGCTCGCGGACGACCGCCTCGATCTCCTCCTGGGTGGCGGTGTCGGGGAGTTCGCGCTGGATGGAGCCGATGCCGACCTGCGCGCAGTCGCGGTGCTTGCCGTTCACGTACCAACGACTGCCCGGGTCGTCCCCGACCAGCAGGGTTCCCAGGCCGGGGGTGATGCCCCGTTCCTTGAGGGCCGCCACACGGACGGTGAGATCGGACTTGATCGCGGCTGCGGTGGCCTTGCCATCGAGAATCTGGGCAGTCATGCCCCCATCCTCTCGGATGACCCCGCCCAGGTACCAATTCGGCCGCCGTCAGTGGCGTGATGTTGCACTTGCGCAACAAGCCCCAACCGCGACTGGACAAACTTACATTCTGTTTATAACGATTATGGCCGCAGTGCCGCAGTAGTACCGGGGGGCGGACCACTGACCTTTCTTTCCTCCGTGCGGCCGCATCGTCCCCGCAGTGCACGTTGGAGGAACGCCCAGATGAGTTTCGGCGACCCGAACCCGAACCCGAACCCGAACAACCCGTACGGCCAGCAGCCCGGCCAGCCGCCGCAGGGCCAGCCCGGTTACGGCTACCCGCAGCAGCAGCCGCCGCAGGGCCAGCCGGGCTACGGCTACCCGCAGCAGCCCCCGCAGGGCCAGCCGGGCTACGGCTACCCGCCCCAGGCCCCGGGCACCCTCCAGGCCAACAACGGCTACATCAACGTGCCCGTGCTGGGCACCGTCCAGGTCGCCTCGATGGGCCGCCGCCTCGGCGCCCGCGCCCTCGACGGCGTGATCATCGGTGTGCTCTACGCCATCCTCAGCGCGATCGGTGTCGCCGGTGCGATGGGCGCCGCCAAGGACATCGAGAACTGCGGCAGCTCCCTGGACCCGGGCTACCAGGCCTGTGTGAACGACGCGAGCGGCAGCGTCATCGCCACGATGTTCGGCATGATCGCGATCTTCGGTCTGATCACGCTGCTCTACGAGTGGCTGATGATCTCGCTGCTCGGCCAGACGCTCGGCAAGATGGCCCTCGGCCTGAAGGTCGTCAAGGAGAACACCGGCATGAACCCGGGCCTCGGCTCCGGCTTCATCCGCTGGATCATCCCGATCGTCGGCGTCTTCCTCTGCTACATCGGCGCGCTGCTGGTCTACCTCTCGCCGTTCTTCGACAACTCCGGCAAGCTCCAGGGCTGGCACGACCGTGCCGCCGGCACGCTGGTGGTCAAGAAGTAACGCACCCCGCGCACGCACGAAGGGCCGGAACTCCTCGCGGAGTTCCGGCCCTTCGTGCGTGGGACCTCAGTGGAAGAAGTGGCGCGTGCCGGTGAAGTACATCGTCACGCCGGCCTTCTTCGCGGCCTCGACGACCAGCTCGTCACGGACCGAACCGCCCGGCTGGGCCACCGCCCTGACGCCCGCGGCGGTCAGGATCTCCAGCCCGTCGGGGAACGGGAAGAACGCGTCGGAGGCGGCGTACGCACCGCGCGCCCGCTCCTCGCCCGCCCGCTCCACGGCCAGCTTCGCGGAGTCGACCCGGTTGACCTGGCCCATGCCGACGCCGACCGAGGCACCGTCCTTGGCCAGCAGGATCGCGTTGGACTTGACCGCGCGGCACGCCTTCCACGCGAAGGCCAGCTCCCTCAGCTCGGCCTCGCCCAGCGCCTCGCCGGTGGCCAGCGTCCAGTTGGCCGGGTCGTCGCCCTCGGCCTGGAGGCGGTCGGTGACCTGGAGCAGCGCGCCGCCGTCGATCGGCTTGACCTCGACCGGGGCGGTCGGGGCGTCGGGGCAGCGCAGCACCCGGATGTTCTTCTTGCGGGCCAGGATCTCGACCGCGCCGTCCTCGTAGGCCGGGGCGACGATGACCTCGGTGAAGATCTCCGCGACCTGCTCGGCCATCGCGGTGGTCACCGGACGGTTGACGGCGATGACACCGCCGAAGGCCGACAGCGGGTCGCAGGCGTGGGCCTTGCGGTGCGCCTCGGCGACGTCGTCGGCGATCGCGATGCCGCACGGGTTGGCGTGCTTGATGATCGCGACGCACGGCTCGGTGTGGTCGTACGCGGCCCGGCGCGCGGCGTCGGTGTCCGTGTAGTTGTTGTACGACATCTCCTTGCCGTGCAGCTGCTCCGCCTCGGCCAGGCCGCCGGTGCCCGAGGTGTAGAGGGCGGCGGGCTGGTGCGGGTTCTCGCCGTAGCGCAGCACGTTTCCGCGCTCGTACGTGGCGCCGAAGAAGTCGGGGAAGCCCGAGTCGTCGGCGGCGGCGTAGTCGTCCGCGAACCAGGAGGCCACGGCGACGTCGTACGCGGCGGTGTGCTGGAACGCCTCGGCGGCCAGCCGCTTGCGGGCGGTCAGGTCGAAGCCGCCGGCCTTCACCGCGGCCAGCACGTCGGCGTACCGGGCGGGGCTGGTGACCACGGCCACCGACGGGTGGTTCTTGGCGGCGGCGCGGACCATCGAGGGGCCGCCGATGTCGATCTGCTCCACGCACTCGTCGGCCGAGGCGCCGGAGGCCACGGTCTCCTTGAACGGGTAGAGGTTGACGACCACCAGGTCGAACGGCTCCACTCCGAGCTCGGCGAGCTGCTCGCGGTGGGTGTCCAGGCGCAGGTCGGCCAGGATGCCGGCGTGGACGCGCGGGTGCAGCGTCTTCACGCGGCCGTCGAGGCACTCGGGGAAGCCCGTGAGCTCCTCGACCTTGGTGACCGGGACGCCGGCGGCGGCGATCCGGCCGGCGGTGGAGCCGGTGGAGACCAGCTCGACACCCGCCTCGTGCAGACCGCGTGCGAGGTCTTCGAGCCCCGTCTTGTCGTAGACACTGACCAGGGCGCGACGGATGGGCTTATTCACCGACATGACCGAGATGAACCTTTCGTCCCTCAATGCGATAACCGTCGCGGGCGAGCCGCCCCACGGCCTCGACGAGCAGCTTGCGCTCGATTTGCTTGATGCGTTCGTGGAGAGCGGCTTCGCCCTCCGGTGAGTCCTCCTCGGTCACCTCGACCACGCCCTGCGCGATGATCGGACCGGTGTCGACGCCGTCGTCGACGAAGTGGACGGTGCAGCCGGTGACCTTCACGCCGTACGCGAGCGCGTCGCGCACCCCGTGGGCACCGGGAAAACTGGGGAGCAGGGCGGGGTGGGTGTTGACGAACCGGCCACCGAAGCGGGCGAGGAACTCCCGCCCCACGATCTTCATGAACCCCGCGGACACCACGAGGTCCGGGCGGTGCTCGGCCGTCGCGGCGGCGAGCGCGGCGTCCCACTCCTCCCGGGTGGCGTGGTCCTTGACCCGGCGGACGAACGTCGGGATGCCGGCGCGCTCCGCCCGTTCGAGACCGGCGATGCCGTCGCGGTCGGCGCCGACCGCGACGACCCGCGCGCCGAAGCCCTCGGGATCGTCACCGATGGCGTCGAGCAGGGCTTGGAGATTCGTACCCGAACCGGAGACCAGCACGACCAGGCGTGCCGGGGCGGCGGAGGGGGGCGGGGAGGCCACGGCTGGGCCCTTTCTCGCGTGGTGTTCCGGCGCGCTCCGCCCACGTCGGGGAGCGGCGCGACGCTGATTTGTACGGTCGTACGAAAGAACCGAGCCCCTCGATACGGGGAACTCTACGAACCGGCCGACCGCCAGCAACGATACCGGCACCGCGGCGGACCCCCGTGGGACGGGGGTCGGCGGCCCCGCGCCGCGGCGGCCGGTCCGGCGCCGCGGCCACCGGCGTCCCGGCCGCGCTCCCAGCTTTCGGCGGCTCCCGGCCGGGAGGTAGCGTCAGGGGACAGCGAACCGTCCACGGGGCGGAAATGACGAGATGGGGAAGACGTTCACCACATGCCGGACCGACGCCGCCGCACCGCCTTCCGCCAGCCGCTGCCCGAGCGGGACGCCTCTTCCCAGGGCGGGAGGGGTCCGGGCGGGAGCGACGACAACCCCTTCGCCCCGCCGCCGGAGAACCGGCCCGACCAGCCCTGGCAGCCCCGCCGCCCGGTGAACATCGCGAAGGGCGACGGCGACGGGAACGGCCGCGAGGACGGCTCCGGGAACGGTGAGGGCTCCTCCGGGGACCGTCCCGCCTGGGGCCAGTGGAGCAGCCGCCAGCCCGGCCGGCAGAGCGGCGGCTTCGGCGGCCGCCCGGGGCAGGGCGGGACGGGCGGCGGCCAGGGCGGCCCCGAGGGCACCCCGGGCGGGCTGCGCTGGGACCCCACGGACCCCGCGCAGCGGCGGGCGCGCTACGCGCTGCTCTGCGGCATGTGGGCCTTCTTCTTCGCGCTCTTCGACCTCCCGGAGATCGCCCTGCTGCTCGGCTCGCTCGCGGTGTACTGGGCGATCAGCTCGCTCAGGTCGAAGCCGAAGGGCCCGGCCGCGGGCGGTGCGGCTGCCACGGCGGCCCCGGCACCGGGGGCCGCGCCGGGCGCCCCGGCGGCCCCGGCGGCCCCGGTCGGCGGCAGGCAGCAGACCACGGCGGCGGTCAGCGGCCTGGTGACGGCGCTGCTCGCGCTCTCGATCGTCGCCATGACCTTCACCGTGCAGCTCGTCTACCGCGACTACTACACCTGCGTGAACGACGCCCTGACCAAGGCCGGCCAGCTGTCCTGCAACGAGCAGCTGCCGAAGCCGCTGGAGCCGATCTTCGGCGTCAGGGACTGAGTCCCGCCCCTCCCGCGCTCCCGGACGGTCCGGCCTCCTCGGGCCGGGCCGTCCGCCCGTACCAGGGGTCGGCCGGCAGGAAGTCGTACGGCGCGAGGTCCGGGTCCGCGACGGGCGCGGACGGCGTTCCGGCGTTGCCGGAGGTGGCCGCGGCGGACGCGTACGCCTCGGCCCGCTCCCGCGCACGTTCCTTCTCCCGCGCCCGCGCCAGCTCCCGCTCGCGCGCCGGCACCGCGCCGGTCAGCCACCACCAGCCGCTGCGGACCGGCCCCCGCAGCCGCCAGAACCGCAGCAGCAGCGCGCCGGGCACGCCCAGCACCACCACCCAGGCCGCCGCCGCCGCGCCGGTCAGCCACCACACCGGGCCGAACTCCGCCAGCGCCCGTGTCCCCAGCGGCCCCCCGGCCGCCGCGGCCAGCACCGCCGTACCGATCCCGCACCCGATCCCGGCGACCGCGGCCACCAGCGCGGTCGCCCCCGGGCCCCACGCCTCCTCGCGCTCGCAGTACGGCGGCGCGGCCCGCCGCACCGTGAACCAGGCGACGGTCACCCCGGCCGCGACCGGCACCCCGAGCGCCGCCCAGTTCGGGAGCGTCCCGGCGCCCTCGGCGGGCACCGCGGCCAGCAGCGGGAAACGGGGCAGCGCCGGGCGGCCTGAGAAGGCCAGCGGGGTGACCGTGGACGCCGTACCGAGGGCGAAGCCGGGGCCGAGCCCGTACGCCGCACCCCACACCGCCGCGTTCGGCACCAGCACCACCGCGAGCAGCAGCACCGCGACCCGGCCCGGCCAGTCGCCCGAGAGCTGGACGAACGCCTGCCGGGCCGGGTGCGCGTGCCACACCAACCCGACCGCGACGAGCAGCGCACCGCCGCCGACCAGCATCGCCACCCCGGCCGCCGCCGCACGCCACACCGTCCCCGCGCGCTCCCGGAGCCGGCCGCCCGCCAGCGCCCGGTGCAGGGCCGCCGGGGCTCCGGCGGGCAGCGCGACCGGATGTCCGGCCGCCGTCCAGACCCCGGCCGCCGCCGCGCCCGCCACCACGGCGACCGCCGGGAAGAGCGCCGCGAGCGGCCGCACGGCCAGCGCACCGCCCCGCGCGTAGTACGCGACCGCCGCGCCGACCAGCAGATATCCGCCGACGACCGCCGCCAGGCCGACCGGCGCCGAGAGGGCGGGCCGCTCCTCGTCCGGCACCAGGACGTCGCGCGCCGCACGGTGCACCAGCCACACCGGCACCACGGCGAGCAGCAGCGGGACCACCCCCACCGGGGCGGGCACCCCGCTCGGCGTACCGGCCCTGACCAGCTCGGCGCCATGGGCGAGCAGCCAGAGCGCGGCCGCCGTGTGGAGGGCGCTCGCGGGGCTCTCCCCGGAGTCCGGGGAGCTGATCCACAACGCCAGGACGAGAACGGTGATCGCGCCCAGCCCGAGTCCGGCCGCGACCGCTCCCCGCAGCAGGGCCAGGGGGAGTGCGGCGGACCGGCCCTGATCCGCCGACAACATCGGGCCGCTTTCGGTTACTTGGCTCACACGGCCATGCTGCCAACGACACGCGCCTAATGCGCGTAACAGTCGAATACCCGCTGTGTCGCCCAATATATGTTTATGTGCTTTATTCCGTGGTGTAGCCCATGGGAGGGAACCGCATGACGCGGCGTTCGAAGAACACCCCCTCTGACCGCCCCTCCCCCACCGGAACCCCCGACACCGAGACCACCGCTGTCACCACCATCACCGCCATCGCCACCGCCGCCCCCGACGATCCCCCCGGCGCCGGGGACCGGGCCGCCGAGGCGTTCGACGCGCTGTACGCGCACTGCGCCACCGCCCTCTTCCACCAGACGTTCCTGCTGACCGGGCGCCGGGCCCTCGCCCGGGAGTCCGTCGCCCGCGCCTTCGCCCTGGCCTGGGAGCACTGGC
This sequence comes from Streptomyces sp. NPDC092952, assembly GCF_044754785.1. Lineage (NCBI taxonomy): Bacteria > Bacillati > Actinomycetota > Actinomycetes > Kitasatosporales > Streptomycetaceae > Streptomyces > Streptomyces sp. NPDC092952. Next base: position 477,880 of record NZ_JBIVPT010000001.1, read on the forward strand.
CCGAGGTCGCGGTGGACCGGGACCCGGTCGGGTGGGTACGGGCGGCCGGGTACGAGTACGCCCTGTCGCCCTGGCACCGGCTGCGCCGCGCGCACCGCAGGCCCGACCCGCCCCCGGCCGAGCCCGCCGACCACGCCCTGCTCGACGCGCTGCTCGCGCTGCCGCCCTGCTACCGCCGCACCCTGGTGCTCCACGACGGCCTGGGCCTGGGCCTGCCGGAGACGGCGGCGGAGACGGAGGCGAGCACCCCGGCGGCGGCGAACCGGCTGCTGAACGCGCGGGCCGCGATCGACGCGCTGGTGCCCGCACCCTCCGACGGCGACGAGGCCGCCGAGGACCCGGCGCCGCTGGCCGAACGGCTCGGCGCACTCGCCCTGTCCCCGTCCCCCGGCACGCTCCCCGCGCCCGTCCTGGTCCGTACGGACAGCGAGCGCAGGGCCAGGCGGTGGACCCGGACGACCTTCTGGTTCACCCTGCTGCTCGCCGGGCTGACGCTGTTCACCCTGGCGACGGCCCCGACCCGGCACGAGACCCCGGCGGCGCCCGCCCGGCGGATCGGCGGGGTCCCGCCGCACGGCGGTTCCCACGAGCCGGAGCCCCGGGAGCTGAGCCTGGAGAAGAAGCTCCGCGGCGAACTCTTCCGGGGCCCGGCGCGGCTGGTCCCCGGCACCGGCTGACCGGGACGCCCGGGAACGGAAACGGCGCGGGCCCGTACCCCTTCGGTTCGAGGGGTACGGGCCCGCGCCGTCTGTGCGGTGACGCTCCGGCCAGATGCGGGAGCGGTCAGGCGCCGAGGATCTCGCGGGCGAGCTTGGCGGTCTCGGTCGGCGTCTTGCCGACCTTGACGCCGGCGGCCTCGAGGGCCTCCTTCTTCGCCTGGGCGGTGCCGGAGGAGCCGGAGACGATGGCGCCGGCGTGGCCCATGGTCTTGCCCTCGGGGGCGGTGAAGCCCGCGACGTAACCGACGACCGGCTTGGTGACGTTGGCCTTGATGAAGTCGGCCGCACGCTCCTCGGCGTCGCCGCCGATCTCGCCGATCATCACGATCAGGTCGGTCTCGGGGTCGGCCTCGAACGCCGCGAGGGCGTCGATGTGCGTCGTACCGATGACCGGGTCGCCACCGATGCCGACGGCGGACGAGAAGCCGATGTCACGGAGCTCGTACATCATCTGGTAGGTCAGCGTGCCCGACTTGGACACCAGACCGATGCGGCCGGGCTTGGTGATGTCGCCCGGGATGATGCCGGCGTTGGACTGGCCGGGGGTGATCAGGCCGGGGCAGTTCGGGCCGATGATCCGGGTCTTGTTGCCCTTCGAGCCGGCATACGCCCAGAAGGCGGCCGAGTCGTGGACGGCGATGCCCTCGGTGATGACGACCGCGAGGGGGATCTCGGCGTCGATCGCCTCGACGACGGCGGCCTTCGCGAAGGCCGGCGGCACGAAGAGGACGGACACGTCGGCGCCGGTCTTCTCCATCGCCTCGGCGACGGTCCCGAAGACGGGGACCTCGGTGCCGTCGAAGTCGACGGAGGTGCCGGCCTTGCGCGGGTTCACGCCGCCGACGATGTTGGTGCCGTCACCGAGCATGAGCTTGGTGTGCTTCATGCCGGTGGCGCCGGTCATCCCCTGGACGATGACCTTGCTGTCCTTGGTGAGGAAGATTGCCATGGTGTTGGAGTCCCTCGTCCCTTACTTCGCAGCCGCGGCGAGCTCGGCGGCCTTGTCGGCCGCGCCGTCCATGGTGTCCACGCGCTGGACCAGCGGGTGGTTGGCGTCGGAAAGGATCTTGCGACCCAGCTCCGCGTTGTTGCCGTCGAGGCGCACGACCAGCGGCTTGGTGACTTCCTCGCCCTTGGACTTGAGCAGCTCGAGCGCCTGGACGATGCCGTTGGCGACCTCGTCACACGCGGTGATGCCACCGAAGACGTTGACGAAGACGGACTTGACGTCCGGGTCGCCGAGGATGATCTCCAGGCCGTTCGCCATGACCTCGGCGGAGGCGCCGCCACCGATGTCGAGGAAGTTGGCGGGCTTCACGCTGCCGTGGTTCTCACCGGCGTACGCGACGACGTCCAGGGTCGACATGACCAGGCCGGCGCCGTTGCCGATGATGCCGACCTCGCCGTCGAGCTTGACGTAGTTGAGGTTCTTGGCCTTGGCGGCGGCCTCCAGCGGGTTGGCCGCGGCCTTGTCCTCAAGGGCCTCGTGCTCGGGCTGGCGGAAGTCGGCGTTCTCGTCGAGCGAGACCTTGCCGTCCAGGGCCAGGATGCGGCCGTCCTTGGTCTTCACCAGCGGGTTGACCTCGACGAGGAGGGCGTCCTCGGCGACGAAGGTGTCCCACAGGGTCACCAGGGCCTCGGCCACACCCTCGGCCACGTCGGCCGGGAACTTCGCCTGGGCCACGATCTCGCGGGCCTTGACGATGTCGACGCCGTCGACGGCGTTGACCGGGACCTTCGCGAGGGCCTCGGGGGTCTTCTCCGCGACCTCCTCGATGTCCATGCCGCCCTGCACCGAGGCCATGGCCAGGAAGGTGCGGTTGGTCCGGTCGAGGAGGTACGAGACGTAGTACTCCGCCTCGATCTCCGGAGACAGCTCGGCGATCATCACCTTGTGGACCGTGTGGCCCTTGATGTCCATGCCGAGGATGTCGGTCGCGCGGGCGACCGCCTCGTCGGGGGTGGCGGCCAGCTTGACGCCACCGGCCTTGCCACGGCCGCCGACCTTCACCTGCGCCTTGACGACCGACTTGCCGCCCAGCCGCTCGGTCGCCTCGCGGGCTGCCTCAGGCGTGTCGATGACTTCACCGGCCAGCACCGGTACACCGTGCTTGGCGAAGAGGTCCCTCGCCTGGTACTCGAACAGGTCCACGCGCGTCCGTCCCTTAATCAATGGTCTCGCGGTTGGTTTTCTGCGTGGGCGTGCCGCGAGGGGCAAAACGTGACTGCACGGTCACCAGGAGGGCGCACACGGTGAGCCCGGCACGCGGCATGTCCATCTCGCAGGTTATCCCCGAGGCCCGCAGGACCCTAAATCACAGATAGCGCCCGAGCGGTGATTACGGTCACAGACCCTGCCGGTGTCCGGGAAGCGGCGGGGCCGGACGGCTCCGCGCCGGGCGGTCCGCCGGGCAGTGCCATTGGGGTGACGGTGACGGCCGGCGCGGACCCGCGGACGCGGGTACGGGTGCCCCTCAGTGACCGGCCTCCCCGTCCGCCGCGAGGGCCGGTACGGGCAGCGGCCGCTTCTCGACGGCCGCCGCCATCACCTCGGGGAAGAGGTCCGGGGTGCAGGCGAAGGCGGGCGCGCCCAGGGCGGCGAGCGCCGCCGCGTGGTCGCGGTCGTAGGCGGGCGCGCCCTCGTCGGAGAGCGCGAGCAGGGCCACGAACTGCACCCCGGACGCCTTCATCGCGGCGACCCGCTTGAGCATCTCGTCGCGTATCCCGCCCTCGTAGAGATCGCTGATCAGCACGACCACGGTGTCGGGGGGGCGGGTGATCCTCGACTGGCAGTAGGCCAGCGCGCGGTTGATGTCGGTACCGCCGCCGAGCCGGGTGCCGAAGAGCACGTCGACGGGGTCGTCGAGCTGGTCGGTGAGGTCGACGACCGCCGTGTCGAAGACGACGAGCCTGGTCCGCAGGGTGCGCATGGAGGCGAGGACGGCGCCGAAGACGGCGGCGTGCACCACGGAGGCAGCCATCGAACCCGACTGGTCGACGCAGAGGACGACGTCCTTCCTCACCGACCGGGCGGCCCGCCCGTAGCCGATGAGCCGTTCGGGTACGACGGTGCCGTACTCGGGGAGGTAGTTCTTCAGGTTGGCCCGGACGGTGCGGTTCCAGTCGATGTCGTGGTGCCGGGGCCGGTCGGTCCTGGCCGAGCGGTCGAGCGCGCCGGTGAGCGTGGCCCGGGTGCGGGAGGCGAGCCGCTTCTCCAGGTCCTCGACGACCTTGCGGACCACCGCTCTCGCGGTCTCCTTCGTCGTCTCGGGCATGGCCTTGCCGAGCGAGAGGAGCGTGCCCACGAGGTGGACGTCGGCCTCGACGGCCTCCAGCATCTCCGGCTCCAGCAGCAGCGCCGCGAGGTCGAGCCGGTCGAACGCGTCGCGCTGCATGACCTGGACGACGGTGCTGGGGAAGTACGTACGGATGTCGCCGAGCCAGCGGGCCACGGAGGGAGCGGACGCCCCGAGCCCGGCAGAGCGGCCGGTCCTGTTCCGGGCGCCGGTGGCGCCCCCGTCTCCGTAGAGCGCGCCCAGCGCGGCGTCCATCGCGGCGTCGCGGCCGGTGAGGGCGCGGCCGGTGCCCTCGGCGCCGTCCCCGCCCAGGACCAGCCGCCAGCGGCGCAGCCGTTCGTCGTTCCCGGTGTCCGGGGTATTCGTGGTGTCAGGGGTGTTCGTGGTCGTCGTCATGCCGTCGCCCCCCGCTGTTCCTCGGTGTCGGTGTCGGTGCCGGCGCGGGGAGCGGTCCCGGCGCCGGAGGGTGTGGCCGTGCCGGGACCGGCGCCGAGCAGCAGGAGGACCACGTCCTCGGCCGCGGCGGCCCTGGCCGCGTCCGTCTCCGGCCCGAATCCGGGCAGCGTCGCCGCGGCCCCGGTGCCCGGTGCTCCCCCGGCTCTCCCGGCGCGGGGGCCGCGGCCCACCAGCTCGCCCAGGGTGCGGCGGACGCCCGGTTCGTACGCGGAGAAGGTGCGGCGCAGCAGGGGCAGCACGTCGGCGAAGCGGTCGGCGGGCACGCCGGTGAGCCAGGCGTCGACCAGGCCGAGCAGCCGTTCGTCGTGGACGAGCAGCATGCCGCCGCCCGCCGCCCCGCCGACGAAGCCCTCGATCCACGCCGCGGCGTCGGCCGGAGGTGTGCCGGGCGAGAGGGCGAGCCCCATGAGCCGGGCCGCTTCGTCCTCCGCGAGCCGTCCCTCGTCGAGGAGCAGTCGGGCGGCGCGGCCCCGGACGGTTCCGGCGACCGTGTCCCGGGCGGCGAGCCGGTGCAGCACGGCCGTCCAGCGCTCGCGCAGCCCGTCCTCCCCGGCGGCCTCCCCCGCGCCCGGCTTCGCGTCCGTGCGGGTGGCGGGCACGCCGGTGAGCAGGCCGATCGCGGCGTGGACGCCGTCGAGCCGGTCCCGCATGGTGGCGGCGCCCTCGGCGTCCAGGCCGGTGCAGGCCGGGGGCAGGCCGACACAGATCCGCTCGGCGAGCCCGGCCGCGACCCCGGCGAGCGCCGCGGTGTCGGTGGACCGTACGTCGCCGTAGCGCAGGGTACGGGCGAGCGCGGGCAGGGCCTCGGCGAGGCGGCCCACGTCGGCGTCGAGCGCGGCGCGGTCGGCGAGGGCCCGCATCACGCCGGGCAGCGCGTCGGGGACCCCGGCGAGCAGGCACTGCTCGGCGAGCGCGGTGATCTCGGCGAGCGCGGTCGCCCCGGCGGCCCCGGCCCCGGCCCTCGCGGTGGCGGCCGTGAGCACGGTGGTGCCCCAGATGCCCGCCTCCGCGACCCGTACGTACAGCTCGGGCTCCCAGCGCAGCCGCCAGCTCTCCCGGAAGGTACCGGTGGCGCCCCGGCCGGCGGCGGGCTCGCCCCAGTCGACGCCGAGGAGGCGGAGCCGGTGCAGCAGTCGGCTCCGGGCCGCGTCGTTGTCCTTGCGGAGGTCGAGCTCCAGCTCCCGCTCCGGCGGCTCCGGTCTGAGCCGGAGGGTGCGCTGTTGGCGGGTGAGGTCGCGCTGGAGGGGGACGACGGGGGCGTCGTCCGGTACCTCGCCGAGGGTCTCGCCGACGACCAGCCGGTCGTGGACGAGCGCGAGCGGTACGTCGGAGCCGTCGCACATCACGGACCGGACCGCGTCGGTCGTCTCGGGCAGCCCGGCGAGCGGGCGGCCGCGGAGCGCGGCCAGGGCGGCGGCGAGCCGGACGGCCTCGATGACATGGGCGGACGACACGAACCGGTCCTCCTCGCGCAGGAGTCCGGCGACCTTCGTCATCCACCGCTCGACCGGGCGGTCCCCGGCCTCGAAAAGGTGCCCGTACCAGCCGGGCGAGTCGATGCCCGCCCCGTAGCCGCTCCTGCGGGCGAGCCTGCGGTGCGACCAGGGCACCCAGGTCAGTTCGGCCCTGACCTTGGGCAGGCCCTTGAGCAGGGCGCGGTCGGCGGTGAGCGTGGTCCGCGCGGCGAGCGCGGGGACGTGCCAGGCACCGCAGACGACCGCGGTGTCCTCGCCGAACTCCTTGACGGCCTTGCGCAGTTGGATGCGCATGTGCGCCTCGCGCACGGCGTCGCGGGGGTGGCCGCCGTCGCCGTACGCCTCGCGCAGGGCGGTCATCGCCTCGGCCAGCACCGTGAACGGGGCCCAGGGGTCCGCCGTTCCGCCGCCCCCGGTGCGGTGCTCGACGACGTCCTCCCACCAGCGCTCGGGGTCGTCGTAGCCCGCCGTCTCGGCGAGCACCCCGAGGGGGTCGACGGGGACGCGCCCGGCCCCGTCGGCCTCCCCGGCGCCGCCGGGGCCGTCCGCCGCCTCCGCCTCGGCCCGGGTCATGGCCAGGGAGTGTGCCGCCGGAAGGTCGATGAACCGGACCTCGGCACCGTGACCGAGGGCCCAGCGCAGGGCGACCCACTCGGGCGAGAACGCCGCCATCGGCCAGAACGCCGCCTGCCCCGGGTCGCCGACGACATGGGCGAGCAGGGCGACCGGCGGCCGCATCCGCTCGTCGGCGGCGAACGGCAGCAGCGCGTCGGCCTCCGGGGGGCCTTCGATCAGCACGGCCCTCGGGCGGGCTGCGTCCAGCGCCGCCCGGACGGCCCGCGCGGATCCGGGCCCATGGTGCCGGACGCCCAACAGCAGCGGCCCCGGCGGGCGTTCCGCCGCAGGCCGCACGGCCCCCGTCGCGGGGTGTCCGGTCGCGGTCATGCGGAGACCTCTCGGCAGGCGCGGTAGAAGTCCTTCCACCCGTCCCGCTCCCGGACCACCGTCTCCAGGTACTCCTGCCAGACCATCCGGTCGGCCGCCGGGTCGCGGACGACCGCGCCGAGGATGCCCGCCGCGACGTCCCCGGGGCGCAGCACCCCGTCCCCGAAGTGGGCGGCGAGGGCGAGGCCGTTGGTGACGACGGAGATCGCCTCGGCCGTGGACAGCGTTCCCGAGGGGGACTTGAGCTTGGTACGTCCGTCCGTGGTGACTCCGTCGCGCAGCTCGCGGAAGACCGTGACGACGCGGCGGATCTCGGCCGCGCCGTCGGGGGCGGACGGGAGGTCCAGCGAGCGGCCTATCTGGTCGACCCGGCGGGACACGATGTCGACCTCGGCGTCGGGCGTGGCGGGCAGCGGGAGCACGACGGTGTTGAACCGGCGGCGCAGGGCGCTGGACAGCTCGTTGACCCCGCGGTCGCGGTCGTTGGCGGTGGCGATGACGTTGAATCCGCGGACCGCCTGGACCTCCTGGCCCAGCTCGGGCACGGGGAGTGTCTTCTCGGACAGGATCGTGATGAGCGAGTCCTGCACGTCGGCGGGGATGCGGGTCAGCTCCTCGACGCGCGCCGTCAGCCCCTCGGACATGGCGCGCATCAGCGGGCTGGGCACCAGGGCTTCGCGGCTCGGTCCGTGCGCGAGGAGCCGGGCGTAGTTCCATCCGTAGCGGACGGCTTCCTCGGGGGTGCCCGCGGTGCCCTGGACGAGCAGGGTCGAGTCGCCGCTGACGGCGGCGGCCAGATGCTCCGACACCCAGGTCTTGGCCGTGCCGGGAACGCCGAGGAGCAGCAGGGCCCGGTCGGTGGCGAGGGTGGTGACGGCGACCTCGACGAGGCGGCGCGGGCCCACGTACTTCGGGGTGATCACCGTACCGTCGGGCAGGGCGCCGCCGAGGAGGTAGGTGGCGACGGCCCACGGGGAGAGCCGCCAACGGGCGGGGCGCGGGCGGTCGTCGGCTGCGGCGAGGGCCTTCAGCTCATCGGCGAAGGCGTCCTCGGCATGCGGTCGGAGAGCCTGTGCGCCGGCGGTGGCAGTGGATTCGGACACGGTCGTGGATCCCCCCTCCGGGTCGGTCGACCCGATGCGTTCTCCACCGTGCACCACGGCACTGACAATCGCCCCCGACCGGCCGCCGGAGCCGGTCGGGGCGTTGCTGACACGAGGTCAGCCGACCACCGGCGACACGGCCACACAGCCGCCGGCGGCGAGCATGTCCTTCCCCTTCCCCTCCTCGATCACCTTGCCCTTGTACGTGATCGAGCAGGTGACCCCGGCCCCGTCCGCGTCGAGGGCGATCGGGGTGACACCGGGCGGCGTGATCCCGCGCAGGGTGACGGTCTTGCGCCAGGGCAGCGTGGGCGACGCGACCTTCTCGATCTTCGGGTCCATGGCCTTGCCGCCGTCGACGTGGAACTGGATCTCGTCGACGCCCGATCCGGTGACCTCGTAGGTGACTTCGTACTTCTCGTCGACCACCTCGTCCACGGCGTCGTCCACAGCCTTGTCGACGGTCCTGTCGACCTTCTCGGCCGTGCCCGAGCAGGCGGTGAGGCCGATTCCGAGGCCGAGGACGACAGCCGCGCAGGCGGCGGCGCGGAGCATGGTGCGGGCCGTGGTGCGGATGGGGCGAATGGTGTGGCTCATGTGCTGGATCCCCCCGGATCGATGGGTCTGATGTCCGCAGAAAATCGCAAAGGGAAGGTCAAGTCAAGTGGGTTGCGTGACGGTGAATCAGCAGGTCAGGGCGATTGTCAGTGGGGCGCTCTACCGTCGTCGGCATGCTGCTATCTCACGGGGGAGAAACCACGCGCACCGCCGGGCCGGTGGCGCGCTGGACGGTGGAGCAGGTACTGGCCCTCGCTCCTGACGACGCGTCGCGCCGGGCGGGGACGAAGCTCGGTCCGGGCGGTCCGTGGTCGGGGCACGGATGCGACGGGTCGGGGGCGGTGTGGGGGCTGTGCGAGGGAAGCGGGAGCACGCCGTACCGGACGGTGGTGGACACCACCGGCCCCGCGTACGGATGCAGTTGCCCGAGCCGGAAGTTCCCGTGCAAGCACGCGCTGGGCCTGCTGCTGGTCTGGGCGTCGGACGGATCGGTGCCGCCCGGGGGCGAGGTGCCGGACTGGGCGGCCGCGTGGCTGGCGGAGCGCCGGGAGCGGTCGGCCGGGCGGCCGGAGCGGAGCGCGGCGGGCACCGCCCCGACCGCGGGCCCGGCCGACCCGGAGGCCGCCGGACGGCGGGCCGAGCGCCGGGCCGAGCGCATCACCGCCGGCGCCCAGGAGTTGGAGGAGCGGCTGGCCGATCTGCTGCGGACCGGACTGGCGGCGGCCGGGCAGCCGGGCTACGCGTTCTGGGAGGAGACGGCGGCCCGGATGGTCGACGCCCAGGCCCCGGGGCTGGCGTCCCGGGTGCGGGAGTTGGGGGCCGTCCCGGCCTCCGGCCCGGACTGGCCGGTGCGCCTGCTGGAGGAGTGCGGGCTGCTGCATCTGCTGGACAGAGCCTGGCTGGGTGTCGACCGGCTGCCCGGACCGCTGGCCGCCACGGTCCGTACGCGCGTGGGTCTGACGGCCCCCGCCGAGGGCCCGCCGGTCCGGGACGAGTGGCTGGTCCTCGCCCAGTACGACGCCTCCGACGGCAGGCTCGTCACGCGTCGCGTCTGGCTGCACGGCAGGGGAACGGGCCGCACGGCACTGCTGCTCTCCTTCGGGGCGGCCGGCCGCTCCCCCGCTCTGTCCCTGCCGGTGGGCGCCACGGTCGACGCCGGGCTGATGTTCCGTCCGGGCACCGGCCGGCTCCGGGCCGAGCCGGCCGGGGAGTTCACGGTGGTGGAGCGGGCAGGCACGCCCCCGCCGGGCGGCACGGCGGCCGAGGCGGTCGGTGCGTACGGCGCGGCGCTGCGGGAGGACCCCTGGCTGGACGCCTGGCCGGTGACGCTGCGCGCGGTCATACCCGTGCCGTCCGGGGACGGCTGGCAACTGCTGGACGCGGCGGGCGGCGAGGGGCTGCCGGTCACCCAGGCCGCCCTGTCGAGGCCCGGGCTGTGGAAGCTCGCCGCACTGTCCGGCGGCTCCCCGGTCACGGTCTTCGGCGAGTGCGGTCACCGCGGCTTCGACCCGTACGCGGCCTGGCCCGGAGCGGCCGGGGACGACGGCGCGGGCGGGCCCGTACCGCTCATCTGACACGACCGGTCGAACGCGACCGCGTGAACACGAACGAGGACGAGAAGGGGGACCATCCATGCCCGGCACCATCGCATCCGCCCCGTGGGAGGAACTCGTCACCACGGCGCTCCTCGGTACCGACCGCCGCCCGCCCACCGGGGGTGGCGGGCCCGCCGGACTGCTCGACGCGGCGGCGGCCCACACCGTGCGGCGGCGGGCGGGGCTGCTGCCCGCCCCGGGCGCCGACCGGCCCGGTCCGGCGCCCGCCGACCCACGGCCCACACCGCCCCCGGCCGCGCGGCGCAGACTCGCCCAGCTGCTGGCCGACCGGTCGGCACCGGGCGGCTCGGGCGGGCGGCGCGGCGCGGCCCCCGACCTCACGGAGCTGATCCCGCAGTGGCTGGCCGCCGCCAACCGCCGGGGCTTCCGGGCCCCGGCCGAACTGCTCCCGGCCCTGCTCGACGCGGCCCGGGCCCGGACCGACCTGCGGCCGCAGGTGCTGGCCTTCGCGGGCCCGCGCGGGCTGTGGCTGGCCGGGTTGAATCCCGAGTGGCGATTCGCCCTGCGCGGCGCGTCCGCCGGCGCACCGCGCCCCCTTCCGGCGGATTCCGGGGCGGTCGTCCGGCTGTGGGAGGAAGGCCTGTTCGCCGAGCGGGTCGCGCTGCTCGCGGCCCTGAGGGCGCACGACCCCGCCGGAGCGCTGACGCTGCTCGCCGCCACCTGGGCCACCGAGCGGGCCGAGGACCGGCTGATGTTCGTCGACTCGCTGCGCACCGGGCTCTCCCCCGTGGACGAGCCCTTCCTGGAGCAGGCGCTCTCCGACCGCAGTCGCAATGTCCGCTCCACCGCCGCCGAGCTGCTCTCCGCCCTGCCGGAGTCGGCGCTCGGGGCCCGGATGGCGTCCCGGGCGCTGTCCTGCGTGAGTCCGGATCTCACCGGCGACGAACCATCGGTCGCCGTGGAGGCCCCGCACGAGTGCGACGGGGCGATGGAGCGCGACGGCGTGGTGGCGGTGCCGCCGTCCGGCCGGGGGGAACGGTCGTGGTGGCTCGGCCAGCTCGTCGAGGCGACGCCGCTCGCCACCTGGCCCGCGCGGTTCGGCCACCGTACCGCCCGGGAGATCGTCGCCCTCCCGGTCGCGGACGGCTGGGCCGAGGAGCTGCACGCGGCGTGGTGCCGGGCGGCCATACGGCAGCGGGACGCCGGATGGGCCCGCGCGCTGCTCGGCGCCCCGTCCGCCCCGCCGTCGAGCGGCCCGGGAACGTCGTCGCTGGCCGAGCGCTCGAAGCTCCTCGGCATACTCCCCGCGGCCGAGCGGGGAGACTGGGTCGCCGGGTTCATCGCCGCGCACGGGCTGTCGGAGGCGTTCCAGCTCCTGGGCGTCTGCCCGACCCCCTGGGCCGGTCCGCTGGGCCGCGCGGTCGTGGACGCGCTGGACATCGCCCGGGACGCGGGCAGCTACCCATGGAGCTTCAGTGGTGTGATGGGCCTGGCCGAGCGCTGTCTGAACCCGGCGGAGGCGGACCGCCTGGAGGTCCTGACGACCACGCCCGACGAGTCGGCGGACGCCTCACCGGGCGCGGGCGGCTACTGGTCCGAGGCCTTCCAGCGGCTCGTCTCCACGCTGCGGCTGCGCGCCGAGATGGTGGCGGAGCTGACCCCGCCCTGACGCCCCCGCCCGGTCCTCGGCCCACCCCTACCGGCACCGGCACCGGCACGAGCAGGCCGAGGACCCGGGCGGGCCAGGTACCGGGCGGGACGGTGCAGAGCCACGGGGCGAGGACCCGGGCACGGGCCGAGACGGGCCGCCGGGAACAGGCCCGAGGGCTGATCCCGCCGGGCACACGGCCGAGGCCGAGGACGCACGCCACCGGGAACAGGACCGGCCCGGCCCATCCAGGGACGGGACCGGGACAGGGCCGGGCCGAATCAGGGCCGGGCCGAATCAGGGGCGGCCAGGTCGGGGAAAGACACCGCAGAGGACCGGCCCGTGAAGGCCCGGCCCGGGGAGGTCAGGCCTCCGCGTGGTGGCGGATGTTCGCGTTGATCCACTCCACGATCGCGGTCGTCGTGGCACCCGGGGTGAAGATCTCCGCGACACCCTGCTCCTTCAGCGGGGCGATGTCGTCCTCCGGGATGATGCCGCCGCCGAAGACCTTGATGTCCTCCGCCTCGCGCTCCTTCAGCAACTCGATGACCTTGGCGAAGAGCGTGTTGTGCGCGCCGGAGAGGATCGAGAGGCCGATCGCGTCGGCGTCCTCCTGGATCGCGGTGTCCACGATCTGCTCGGGCGTCTGGTGCAGCCCGGTGTAGATGACCTCCATACCCGCGTCGCGCAGCGCCCTCGCGATCACCTTGGCCCCGCGATCATGGCCGTCCAGCCCCGGCTTCGCCACCACCACACGGATCGGACCGGTCACACCCATCACTGCCTCCACATGCCTCTCCCGCGCCTGAAGGGCCGGGGATGTGAACGAACGTTATCTACAGCATCCCGCAAGCCGTCGTTTCGCGGTGGACGGGGAGGGGGAAATCACACAGTGGGACATGTTCACCGGGCACCGCCCCCGTATGCACGCGGCACGCCAGCCGTGCGGGGACCGGTCGCCAGGGGAGCCGCGACGAGGTCGCCCGTACCAGCGTGCCGTCAGCCGCACGGCGCGGTGGTACGGCCGGCCCGGTCCGCCGGTCCGTCCGTACCGCGCGCCGGTGACCGCACAGCCGCCTCCCCCGCTCGTCGAAGCCGGAGGTCGGCCATGAAGGTCCTGCCTTTTCTCCCGTCACTGCCGCTCCCCCCGCCGCTCGGTCCGGGGCCGCGTCCCACCGGGCCGTCCGCCGCGCTGCTGAAGGCCACCGCCCTGGAACTGGTGGCCCTCACGGCTCATGTGCTCCTCTACCCGACCGGCATCACCGGTGAACGACGGAACGCACCGTGCCCGGCCGAACCACCCACCGACACCGCCGACCCCGCCACCGGCCCTGCCACCACCGGCCGCGCCGCCTCCGCCAGAACCCCCGCCCGGGCCCCCGTCCCGCCCGCCGGCGAGGAGCCTCCCCCGGTCGTCCTGGTGCACGGCTTCATCGACAACCGCTCGGTCTTCGTCCTGCTGCGCCGCGCCCTCGCCCAGCACGGCCACCGCCATGTGGAATCGCTCAACTACTCACCGCTGACCTGCGACATCCGGACTGCGGCCGAGCTGTTCGGGCGGCATGTCGAGGAGATCTGCGCCCGCACCGGGCACCAGGAGATCGACATCGTCGGGCACAGCCTCGGCGGACTGATCGCCCGCTACTACGTCCAGCGGCTCGGCGGCGACCAGCGGGTCCGCACCCTGGTCACGCTCGGCACCCCGCACGGCGGCACCGCCGTCGCCCCCCTGGCCAGCGCTCACCCCATCGTGCGGCAGATGCGCACCGGATCCGCGCCGATCGAGGAGCTGCGCCTGCCCGCGCCCGGCTGCCGCACCCGCTTCGTGAGCTTCTGGGGCGAGCTGGACCGGGTGATCGTCCCGCCCGAGGCCGCCCGCATCGACCACCCCGACCTGGACGCGGAGAACGTACGCGTCACGGGCATCGGCCACCTCGCACTGCCGGTGCACCCGACCGTGGTCGCCGCGATCCGCGAGGCGCTGGAGGAATCCGGCGGCCCGGCGGCCGGACCCGCCGAGGATGCGGGAGCAGCCTGAGCCCCACAGGCCCCACAGACCTCACCGGACCCACGGACCGCAGTGCGGCGTACGGCCCCCGTCGCCGACCCGGCCTTCGCAACCGACAGTGACGCCGCAAATAGAACAGACTTCGAACATAGAGCCAAGGGTCTGTGCACTGGCCGCCGAAAGGCGGCCGATTGCCCGTTTCCTGAGCCGCCGGAACCCGTGGAAGATTGTCGACGTCAGGTAGCGGCGGGTACAGTCGCGGCCACTGCTCCCCCTGGGATTCCCCCACCGGACCCCAGAGCACAGGTCCTGCTGCCGAGGCGAGAGAGAAGTTGGTGAACGACCAGCACCCCGACGCCGGGTACGCCGGACACGACGGCGGAGCGACCGGCGGCTTCCACGGCGATCCGCTCTTCGGCTCGTTCCAGGCCGGTCACGACAGCACGTACGGCGGCGGCTACGGCATCGGCCATGTCGACGGGTACAGCGGCCAGTACGACTCCACCCAGTGGGACACCGGAGCGCACCCGACCGCCTCGTACGACGCCTACGCCCCGTACGCCACGCAGCCCGAGCCGCAGCAGTACACGGAGCCGCACTACCCGGAGCAGCCGTACACGGAGCCGCAGTACACGACGGGCCCGGCCTACGGCACCACGGCCGTCTGGACGACCGCCGACTACGGCACGGACGCCACCACCTCCACCGCGGTCTTCCCCGGCATCCCGGCCCAGGGCGGTTCCCCGGAGAGCACCGGGCAGTGGGACACCGGCAGCTGGTCCACGGACGGCCACTGGGCCATGAACGACGCGGCGGTGAACAGCACGGCCGCGTACGACACCGGCGCCTACGACGCCACCGCCTGGAACACCGGCGCCGCGCCCGCACCCGAGCCCGCCTTCGACCAGCAGCTCACGCAGACCATGGAGACCGCGCGGCTGCCGCACGAGACCCACGAGGCACACCCCGCGCACGGCGACGACTACGCGGAGTACGAGCCCTACGCCGACCGGACCGCCTTCTACGCGTACGACCCGTACGCCCCCTATGCCCCGGACGGCGCGAACGACACCGCCGCCACGGACGGCACCAACGGCACGGACGCCGCCGACGACCTCGACGCGGCGGACGGTCCCGACGGGCCGGAGAGCACCGAGCTCGCGTCCGGTCCGCGCCGCTCCCCCGACCGCCCCGCCACCCGGGGTGGTGGCCGCGGCCGTCGTCGTACGCCCGCGAAGCGTTCCGCGCTGCTGACCGTCGCCATTCCGTCCGCCTGCGTGATGAGCGTGGCCGGGATCGCCGCGGCCTCGGTCGGCGGGCTCGGCGGGGACGACAAGAAGGACGACACCACGGCGCTGGCGGCGGCCGACTCCGTCAAGCCCGCCGAGGCCAACAACAAGCTGGACACCCAGCTCGCCAAGCTCAGCGCCAACGCGGAGAACTTCGCCGACCGCGCCAGCCGAACCCAGGAACGTATCGACCTGCGCGAACGGCAGGCCGCCGAGAAGAAGAAGCGCGAGGAGGAGGCCGCCCGCAAGGAGGCGCTGCGTCCCAAGTTCGTGCTGCCGGTCAAGCAGCACGGGCTCAGCGCGTACTTCGGTCAGGCGGGCATCAACTGGATGTCCGTGCACACCGGCATCGACTTCCCGGTGCTGGAGGGCACGCCCGTGATGGCCGCGACGGACGGCACCGTGCGCACCCAGCTGAACAGCGCGTACGGCAACATGGCGATCGTCACCATGGCCGACGGCACGGAGACCTGGTACTGCCACCTCAGCAGCACCCGGATCCGCTCGGGCCCGGTCAAGGCCGGTGACGTCATCGCGTACTCGGGCAACACCGGGAACTCGACCGGCCCGCATCTGCACTTCGAGGTGCGGCCCGGCGGCGGCGCCGCGGTGAACCCGCTGCCGTGGCTGCGCAGCCACGGCGTCAACCCGACCTGAGCCGCAACGCGGAGGGGGCCCGAGCGCATCCGCTCGGGCCCCCTCCGCGTTTTCTCCGCCTACAGCTTCTCGACCGGGGCGTAGCGGAGCAGCAGCTTCTTCGGGCGTTCGTCGCCGAAGTCGACCGTGGCCTTCGCCTGGTCGCCGACGCCCTCGACCGCCGTCACCGTGCCGAGCCCGAACTGGTCGTGCGTGACCCGGTCCCCGACGGCCAGCGTGATCGTCGGCTTGTCCGAGGTCCGCCGGGTCGCGAAGCCCGAGGGGCCGGAGCGCGCGCGGGAGGCGGAGAGCGAGGACGTGATCCCCGAGGTCGGTCCCGCCGAGGCGGCCATCGGGCCCTTCCGCCGCCAGTCCAGGTGCTGGTCCGGGATCTCCTCCAGGAAGCGGGACGGCGGGTTGTACGACGGCTGGCCCCACGCGCTGCGCATCGCCGCCCGGGTCAGATAGAGCCGCTCGCGGGCCCGGGTGATGCCCACGTAGGCGAGGCGCCGCTCCTCCTCCAGCTCCTTCGTCTGCCCCAGGGCCCGCATGTGCGGGAAGACGCCGTCCTCCATGCCGGTCAGGAAGACGACCGGGAATTCGAGGCCCTTCGCCGTGTGCAGGGTCATCAGCGTGATGACGCCGGAGCCGTCCTCGTCCTCGTCGGGGATCTGGTCGGAGTCGGCGACGAGCGCGACCTTCTCCAGGAAGTCGGCGAGCGTACCGGCGCCCTCCTCGCCCGCCTCGCCCCGCTCCTGCTCGAATTCGAGGGCGACCGCGGCGAGTTCCTGGAGGTTCTCGATCCGGGTCTCGTCCTGCGGGTCGGTGGACGCCTGGAGTTCGGCGAGGTAGCCCGTACGCTCCAGGACCGCTTCCAGGACCACCGCGGGACCCGCGCCCGACTCGACGATCGTGCGCAGCTCCTCCATCAGCGTGTTGAACCGCTTGACGGCGTTGGCGGAACGGGCGGCCATGCCGTACGCCTCGTCGACCCGGCGCAGCGCCTGCGGGAAGGTGATCTTCTCGCGCAGGGAGAGCGCGTCGATCATGGCCTCGGCGCGGTCGCCGATGCCGCGCTTGGGCACGTTGAGGATGCGGCGCAGCGGGACGGTGTCCTCGGGGTTGGCGAGGACGCGCAGGTAGGCCAGGATGTCGCGGACCTCCTTGCGCTCGTAGAAGCGCACTCCGCCGACGACCTTGTAGGGCAGGCCGACGCGGATGAAGATCTCCTCGAAGACGCGGGACTGCGCGTTGGTCCGGTAGAAGACCGCCACGTCACCGGCCTTGGCGTCGCCCGCGTCGGTCAGCCGGTCGATCTCGTCGGCGACGAACTGCGCCTCGTCGTGCTCGGTGTCGGCGACGTAGCCGGTGATCCGGGCGCCGGTGCCGGCGTTGGTCCAGAGGTTCTTGGGGCGGCGGCTCTCGTTGCGTTCGATGACGGCGTTGGCGGCGGAGAGGATCGTCTGCGTGGAGCGGTAGTTCTGCTCCAGGAGGATCGTCGTCGCGTCGGGGTAGTCCTCCTCGAACTGGAGGATGTTGCGGATGGTCGCGCCGCGGAAGGCGTAGATCGACTGGTCGGCGTCACCGACGACGCACAGTTCGGCCGGGGCGTCGTTCTCGCCCGCCGGGCCGACCAGCTCGCGGACCAGGGTGTACTGGGCGTGGTTGGTGTCCTGGTACTCGTCGACCAGGACGTGGCGGAAGCGGCGGCGGTAGTGCTCGGCGACGTCGGGGAACGCCTGGAGCAGGTGGACCGTCGTCATGATGATGTCGTCGAAGTCCAGCGCGTTGGCCTCGCGCAGCCGGGACTGGTACATCGCGTACGCCTGGGCGAGGGTCTTCTCGAAGCCGTCGGCGGCCTGGCCGGCGAAGGTCTCCTCGTCGATCAGCTCGTTCTTCAGGTTGGAGACCTTGGCCGTGAACGACTTCGGCGGGAAGCGCTTCGGGTCGAGGTCGAGATCGCGGCAGACCAGGGCCATCAGCCGCTTGGAGTCGGCCGCGTCGTAGATCGAGAACGACGAGGTGAAGCCGAGGCGCTTGGACTCGCGGCGCAGGATGCGGACGCAGGCGCTGTGGAAGGTCATGACCCACATGGCGTTGGCGCGCGGTCCGACGAGCTGCTCGACGCGCTCCTTCATCTCGCCGGCGGCCTTGTTGGTGAAGGTGATCGCCAGGATCTGGCCGGGGTGCACCCCGCGCTCGGCGAGGAGGTGGGCGATCCGGTGGGTGAGCACCCGGGTCTTGCCCGAGCCGGCCCCGGCGACGATGAGCAGCGGGGAGCCGGCGTGGACGACCGCGGCGCGCTGCTCGGTGTTCAGCCCGTCGAGGAGCGCCTCGGGGTCGATGACGGGGCGGGGGGCGCCGTCGCGGTAGTAGGCGTCCCGGGGCGGCGGGCCGTCGAACACGCCATCGAACAGCCCCTCCGGCACCTCCTCGGGCGCGGTGTCCTCGGGGGGCGGCGGGGGCTCTTCCTCCGAGTGCTGGAGGCCGGCCAGGAAACTGTCGTCAAAGAGGCTGCTCATCGCTTGTCGAGTCTACGGGCTGGCCCCCGGCGCCCGGCGGCCGTTCGGGGAGACGGTACGGAGCGGCAGCGGCGGCCCACGCGGGGTGAGCATCCGGACCCCCGTTACGCAGGTCACGAAAATGTATCGGGCATTTCGAACATCAACCTTCCCAGCGGCACCACGGGTTGGCTAGCGTGCTCGACCGGGCGGCCCGGCCCCCTTGCGGCGACCCACGCCGAGCGGGCGCCCGCGCCGAATCCGGGCTGCCCGTGCGGGAGTCCGGAGCCGGGGATCCACCACGCACCATCGGGGTGAATCGGTCCTTCCCCCACACATGGACCGTAGGGCGGCCTTCCGTTCGCCCGAACCCGCCCTGTCCCGGCAGGCGGTCCACGGAAGGAGATGCCCCTCTTGGCATCGCACCGCAAACCGCGCGCCCGGGTGCGTTCCACCGCACCGGCCGTCGGGCTCACCACCGCGGCCCTGGCGTCCGTGACGCTGCTCTCCACGCAGAGCGCGGTGGCCGCGCCGAATCCGAGGCCGAGCGTCGAGGACGTCCAGAAGCAGGTGGACGACCTCTACCGGCAGGCGGGCACCGCGACCCAGAAGTACAACCGGGCGAAGGAGGCGTCCTCCGCCCAGCGCGCCAGGGTCGACGCCCTGCTGGAGGACGTCGCCGAGCGCGCCGACAAGCTCAACGAGGCCCGCAGGACGCTGGGCGCCTTCGCGGCCGCGCAGTACCGCAACGGCTCCATCGCGCCGACCGCCACGTTCTTCCTGGCCGACGACCCGCAGTCGTACTTCGACCAGAGCCAGCTGATGGACCGGATGACCAACCGCCAGCAGAAGGCGGTCACGGACTTCCGCGTCCAGCAGGAGAGGACCGCGAAGAAGCGGGCCGAGGCGGTACGGAGCCTGGAGACGCTGACGACGGCCCAGGCCGATCTGCGCACCAGCAAGCAGGACGTCCGGACGAAGCTGACCGAGGCGCGCACGCTGCTGTCGAAGCTGACCGCCGAGGAGAAGGCGCGGCTCGCGGAGATCGAGCGGAAGAAGGAGGCGGAGGCGGCGCGGAAGGCCGAGGAGCTGGCGAAGCAGCAGGCCGAGGCCGAACGCAAGGCCGCCGAGGACGCGAAGAAGTCCGGCGGCACGGGGACCGGCACGGGCACCGGGTCCGGCACGGGCAGCGGCACCAGCAGCAAGGCCGAGCAGGTTCTCGCCTTCGCCCGCGCCCAGATCGGCAAGCCGTACGTGTGGGGCGCGACGGGCCCGGCGTCGTACGACTGCTCCGGGCTCACCCAGGCCGCCTGGAAGGCCGCCGGTGTGGACATCCCGCGCACCACCTGGGACCAGGTCAAGATCGGCACCCGGGTCGCGACGGCGGATCTGCGCCCCGGTGACCTGGTCTTCTTCTACGACGACATCAGCCACGTCGGCATCTACAAGGGCGACGGGATGATGATCCACGCACCGAAGCCCGGGGCGAACGTGCGCGAGGAGTCGATCTACTACATGCCGATCTACGGCAGCGTGCGCCCGGCGTAGTCCACGACGGAGTCCACGACGGGCTCCATGACGCCCGCCACGACCGAGGCACGCGCGCCGCGCACCGGCTGCCGGGTCCGCCCGGCAGCCGGGAGCGGGGTCAGACCCAGAGCGTGGCGATGAAGATGTTGGCGAGCGTGAGCCCGCCGACCGCCGCGAAGGCCCCCTTGTCGACCTTCTCCTCGTCCCGCTTGATGTAGACGAGCGCGAGGATGACGACCAGGATCAGCAGCTTCACACCGATCTTGATGTTGTTCACGTGGCCGCCGTCGGCCTCGCGCATCCCGACGAGCGCGATACCGGTGACCAGCATGGTCAGCGCACCGTGCAGCATCGCCGGGACGAAGCGGGCCGTGCCCGCGCCCATCGCCTTCATCTGGGTGAGGAATCCACCCAGCAGGGAGGCGATGCCGATGATGTGCAGGGCGACGAAGGCATGAATGAGTACGTCCATGAGGCCGCAGCCTAGCCATGGCCATACCACCCCCCGACAGGCAGGTCCACCTTCGCCGGGCAAACACGCCTCCGTGTCGCTCGGCTCGCACCTGTACCAATTGCGTGACTCTGGCGTAATTTTTCCGATCAATCGACGGCATTGCCACGCCAAAAACGAGCAATATGCGTCATTACGACTCCGGCCCGTGTCCCGGGTTTAGCGTCACTGACGGACCGGGCGCCCCGCCCCGACGGGACCGGCCACTCCGCCGAACGTACCGGCGGGCCCGCCGGTACCCCCCGTCGGGCAGTCGTCAGGAAGGACGCACGCCCCCGTGGCAGCGCATCGGAAACCCAAGCAGCGCCTGTACACCGGCCCTGCTGCCCGCACCGCGGCGACCCTCGCCCTCACCGGGGCCGCCACCGCCGCCGCACTGCCCGGCCCCGCGGCCCACGCCGAACCGCAGCGCACCCCCGCCCAGGTCAAGTCCGAGGTGGACCGGCTGTACCACGAGGCCGAGATCGCCACCGAGCGGTACAACGGGGCGAAGGAGAAGGCCACCGCCGCGGAGAAGGCCCTCGACGACCTGCGCGACGAGGCCGCCCGCCGCACCGAGCGCCTCAACACCTCCCGCGACGAGCTGGGCGCCTTCGCCGCCGCGCAGTACCGCACCAGCGGCCTCGGCCCCTCCGTGCAGCTGGCGCTCTCCTCCGACCCCGACCAGTACCTGGAGCGCGCCTCCTACCTGGACCGGATCGCCGACCGCCAGTCCGTCGCGCTCGACCGGGTCCGCCGGCAGGTCGCCCGGATCGCCACGCTCCGCGCCGAGGCCAAGGGGCAGCTCGCCGACCTGACCGCCCGCCGCGCCGAGCTGAGGAAGAGCAAGGCGACGATCACCACCCGGCTGACCGAGGCCCGCCGGCTCCTCGACCGCCTGACCCCGACCGAGCGCTCCTCGTACGAGAACAGCGACCACGGCTCGGCGGTCCGCGCCTCCCGCTCCCTGCCGCGCGGCTCCGTCCAGGCGCCCAGTGCCCGCGCCGCCGCGGCCGTCGCCTTCGCGTACGGGGCGCTCGGCAAGCCGTACGTGTGGGGCGCCACCGGCCCCTCCTCCTTCGACTGCTCCGGGCTCACCCAGGCCGCCTGGCGCTCCGCCGGGGTCTCGCTGCCCCGGACGACGTACACCCAGATCAACGCCGGACGGCGGGTCTCCCGCTCCGAACTCGCCCCCGGCGACCTGGTGTTCTTCTTCTCCGGCATCAGCCATGTCGGGCTCTACATCGGCAACGGGCAGATGATCCACGCCCCGCGCCCCGGCACCCCGGTCCGGATCGCCCCGATCGACCAGATGCCCTTCGCCGGGGCGACCCGGGTGGCATAGGCTCCCCGACGCCGGTCCGGGCCGTCCGCCGTCACGGCGGCGGCCCACCACCGATCAACCGGCCCGAGGACGAACCGACATGCCCGTGGACGCCGACGTCCAGACCCACGCCCGCACGCTCGCCCAGCGCTCCCCGGACCACCTCCGGGTCGGGCCGTTCACCGTGCGGTACAACCCCGACTGGTCCCTCAAGTACGCCAATTACGCCATACCCGACCAGGACGCGGAGCCGACCGCCGAGGACATCGACGCGCTGGTCGCCGCCTTCCGGGCGCACGACCGGCTGCCCCGGCTGGAGTTCCTGCCCGGCTCGGCGCCCGCGGTCGAACCCGCGCTGCTGGCCGCCGGGTTCACCGTCGAGAACCGGGCCCCGATCATGGCCTGCGTCCCGGACGGGCTGCGGACGCCGAAGCCGGTGCCGGAGCTCACGACCGTCGAGCCGTCCACCGAAGCCCAGTTCGCCGCCGCCGCGCTCGTCCAGCACCACGGCTACGGCGGGACCGGCGAGCCCGAGGACGGCACGGCGCGGTGGCTGCGCACGGCGGCCGAGGGCGGCGGGGTCGCGGCCCTCGCCACGCTCGACGGCGTACCGGTCGGCGCGGGCGGCTGCTCCGTACCGGTCGACGGGCTCACCGAGCTGGCCGGGCTGGCCGTCGCCGACGCCTACCGCCGCCGGGGCATCGGCGCCGCGCTCTCCGCCCACCTGACGGCCACCGCGTTCGAGCGCGGCTGCCGGGTGGTGTGGCTGGAGCCGGCCGACGAGGCCGTGGAGCGGATCTACGCGGGCATCGGCTTCGACCGGATCGGCGAGAAGCTGAACATCTCGCTCGACCCGGCCTGATGTCGCGGTGGGGTCCGGCGGCTCAGACCAGCCGCCGGGCCGTCGCCCACCGGGTCAGCTCGTGCCGGTTGGAGAGCTGGAGCTTGCGCAGCACCGCCGAGACGTGCGACTCGACCGTCTTCACCGAGATGAACAGCTGCTTGGCGATCTCCTTGTACGCGTAGCCGCGGGCGATCAGCCGCAGCACCTCGCGCTCGCGCTGGGTGAGGCGGTCCAGGTCCTCGTCCACCGGCGGCGCGTCCGTGGAGGCGAAGGCGTCCAGGACGAAGCCGGCCAGCCGGGGCGAGAACACCGCGTCGCCCTCCTGGACCCGGAAGACCGAGTCGACCAGGTCGGCGCCGGTGATGGTCTTGGTGACGTAGCCCCGGGCACCGCCCCGGATGACCCCGATGACGTCCTCGGCGGCGTCCGACACGGACAGCGCCAGGAACCGCACCGGATTGTCGACGGCCCCCATCAGCGAGGAGCAGCGGCGCAGCACCTCGACGCCGCCGCCGCCCGGCAGGTGGACGTCGAGGAGGACGACCTCGGGGCGGGTCGCCGTGATGACGGTGACCGCCTGGTCGACGTCGGCGGCCTCGCCGACCACCTCGACGCCGGTCTCCTCCGTGCGGCCGATCTCGGCCTGGACGCCGGTGCGGAACATCCGGTGGTCGTCGACGAGCACGACCCGTACCCGGCGCTCCGGGCCCCCGGCCGCCCCCTCAGTGGTCATGGTCATCGCTCGCCCTCTCCATCTCCAGCTCGACCTCCGTGCCCCCGCCGGGCACCGGACGCAGCCGCGCCGTGCCCCCGTTGCGCTGCATCCGGCCGATGATTGATTCTCGTACGCCCATTCTGTCCCCCGGTACGGCGTCCAGGTCGAAGCCCGGCCCCCGGTCGCGGACCGAGACGAAGACCGTGCGGCCCTCGACCTCCGCGTAGACCTGTACGGCACCGCCCTCGCCACCGTACTTGGCGGCGTTGACCATCGCCTCGCGCGCGGCCTGCATCTGCGCGACCAGCTTCTCGTCGAGCGGGCAGTCGCCGACGACGACCACCTCCAGCGGGACGCCGTGCTTGTCCTCGACCTCGGCGGCGGCGCGCTTGACCGCCTCGGCGAGGGTCTCGGGCTCGTCGTCCTCCTCCTTGCCGGTGCCCTCGGGGTTGTACAGCCAGTTGCGCAGCTCCCGTTCCTGGGCGCGGGCGAGCCTGCGGACCTCCCCGGCGTCCTCCGCGCGGCGCTGGATCAGGGTGAGGGTGTGCAGCACCGAGTCGTGGACGTGGGCGGCGACCTCGGCCCGTTCCTGGGCCCGGATGCGCATCAGGCGTTCCTCGGAGAGGTCCTGGGTCATCCGGACGAGATAGGGGCCGGCCAGCAGCGCGATGCCGGTGAGCACGGCGATCGCGGCGGTCAGGACGTTGCCGAGCTGGGCGGCGGAGCCGCGTACGACGACGAAGACGGCCAGGCCCACACCGACCAGGGCGACCCCGGCGAGCCCCCGGGCCAGGTGCAGGACCCGGCGGCGGCGGCCGACCTCCATCCAGCGGGCGCGGCGGGCGTTGTCGGCCTGCCGCCACACCAGGACGGAGCCGCCGCCGATCAGCACGGCGGGCCAGATGTAGCGGTTGGCGCCGCTGCTCATGTCGACGTTGCCGACGAAGACCAGACCGCCGATGAACAGCGCGATCAGCGCGAAGACCTGGCCCTTGTCGGGCTTGCGGAATCTGCGGCGGCCGTCCGGGCCGGTCTCGAAGACCGGGCGGGGCGCCTCGACGCCGCCGACGCCGAGCGGGACGACGATCCAGAACACCGCGTAGAGCACCGCGCCGAACCCGTCCGCGAAGAACAGGCCGACGAAGAAGAACCGCACCCAGACGACGGGCAGCCCGACATGCCCGGCCAGGCCGCGCGCGACCCCGCCCAGGAACCGCCCGTCGGCGCTGCGGTACAGCTTCCGGGGCGGCGGCTCCTCTGAGTCTGCGGGGCGGGAGCCGGGGGCTCGGGTGGTGGCGGGCATGCACCGATCGTCACATGCCCGCACGGGCCGTGGCATCAGGGTCGGCCCCCTAAGGTCCTCCGCCCCCGGGGCCGGCGTCGCCCGGAGCCAATATCAGGGATCGGCCAGGGTCGGTCCCGGTCCCGGTCGGGGCGGCGGACGGTCACCATGGAGCCATGACCGTTCCCCAGGACGCCGCCCCCGGTGCCGCGCCGCCGCCCCCCGCTCCTCCGCCCCTGCTGCGGCGTACCCCGCGGCAGAAGGTCGTGGCCGGGGTGTGCGGCGGGCTCGGGCGGTACTGCGACGTCGACCCGGTGATCTTCCGGATCGTGCTCGGCGTGCTCGCGGTGACCGGCGGCATCGGGCTGATCTTCTACGGCTTCGCCTGGCTGCTGATCCCGGCGGACGGCGAGGAGGAGAACGAGGCGCGCAGGCTGCTGTCCGGCCGGGTGGAGGGCGCCTCGCTGGTCGCGGTGCTCCTCGCGCTGATCGGCTGCGGCCTCTTCCTGTCGATGCTGGGCAACGGCGGCACCCTGTCGTTCTCCGCGCTGCTGTCGCTGGCGGTCGTCGGCTTCGCCGTGTGGACGCAGAACCGCAGGACAGCGGCGGCCGAGGATCCGCACCGGCCGGCGGCGGCCCAGGCGGTGCCGGACGCGCCGCCGGAGGTGCGGGCCCCTCCGTCGCCGGGCAGCCCGTCGTGGTGGCGCGATCCGATCGTCAAGGACGGGACGACGGGGCCGGTCGGCGCCGGATATCTGTGGGGGCCGGCCGACGCGGTGCTGCCGCCGCGCGCGGACCGCCCGGCGGGCACGCCGGACTCCCCGTTCCGCACCCCCCGGCCGGAGCGCGGCACCCGGGGCCCGGCCTCGATCGGCGGGGCGGTCTTCCTGTGCGCGCTGGTCGCGGGCGGGCTGGGGACGGGGCTGACCTGGGAGGGCCGGCCGTTCGGTACGAGCCTGCAGTTCGGGCTGGCCGCCGCGCTGGCGGTGTTCGGGCTCGGGATGGTGGTCAGCTCGTTCCTGGGCCGGACCGGGTTCGGCACGGTGCTGCTCGCGACGATCACCGCCGTACTGCTGGTGGGCTCCGCCGCGCTGCCCAAGGACATCAGCACCCACTGGGTGCGCGAGACCTGGCGGCCCGCCTCGGTGGCGGCGGTGCAGCCGCAGTACCGGCTGGGCACCGGGGACGCCCGGCTGGACCTCACCGGGCTCACGGTCCCCGAGGGCGAGACGGTCACCACCGCCGTGAAGGTCGGGGCGGGCCGCGCGGTCGTCGTCGTACCGAAGGACGTGACGGTGAAGGTGGCGGCGCGGGTGGCCGTGGGCGACATCGCGCTGCCGGTGAACCGGTTCGGCGGACTGGCGGACGGGATCGGCCACGAGGCGGGCATCAACCCCGCCCAGGAGGTGCACCGGACCCTGCCCCCGCCCCCCGGCGGCAAACCGGCCGGTACGGTCGAGCTGCGGCTCGACATGAGCATCGGAGAGCTGGAGGTCACCCGTGCCGATTCATGAGATCCGCCCCGGACGGGCGGTGGCGGGCCTGGTCATGATCGCCCTGGCGGTCGGGTACGCGGCGGACGCCGCGGGCTACTGGGACGCCCCCTGGACGTTCTTCCTCCCGCTGTTCTTCGGCGGCCTCTGGCTGGCCACGCTGGTGACCTGGGTGAGCTACCTGATCCGTCGCCGCCGCGCCGCCAGGAAGGCGTCCAGGGAGAACGCCCCGGACCCGGCGAGCACCAGCGGCAGCCAGCCCATGAGATAGGCCAGGTCGTTGCCGAAGTAGTACGGGGTGACCGCCCAGCTCACGGTCAGCCACAGGCTCAGCGAGATCAGCGCGCCGCCGAGCGCGGCGAGCCGCCCCCACAGCCCGAAGAAGGTGCCGAGGCCGACGAGGACCTCACCGATGGCGATGGCGTACCCGAACGTGCCGGGGCTCTTCAGCGCGAGGTCGACCAGGGCCGGGATCGCGGACGAGTCGCGCACCGCGTGCATGGTCTCGCCGATGGAGCCGGGGCCGGTGGCCCGGAAGAAGGAGCTGTCGGTCAGCTTGTCGAGTCCGGCGTAGACGAAGGTGACACCGAGGAAGACCCGCAGCGGCAGCAGGGCGTGCTCCCGCGCCATCTCCTTGAGCCCCTGCCGCTCGCCGAGGCCGCGTAGATTCGCTCCGTATCCCTGCATGTGTCTGCCCCACCTTCCGTAGACCCCGTACTTCCGAGCTTATGCAGCGTACGCAGGGAACGCGCTGCTCACGGCGGCGGTCGGCCCGCCGGTCAGTCGGTCACCTCGATCTCGACCGGGTTGGTCTCCACCCCGGCCGCGGTGACGACCTGCACCTCCACCACGCCCGGCTCGACCTCCACCGGGACCGGCACGGTGAGGACCCCGTCCGTCGGGTTGGCGAAGCCGCCGGTGACCGGGATCAGCGGCACATGGACGTGGACCCGGCCGATCCGGACGACCATCCGGGCCAGCCGGTCGGGTGTACCGGCGCCGGGCGGTACGAAGCCCGCGCCCCGGATCTCGATGTCGTCGCCGGTGCGTACCGGCGCGTCCAGGTCCCCGGCCTCCCGGGCCCGGACCACCGAGAGGATCACCGGCCGGCCGCCCTCCACGTACTTCCCGGCGAAGTAGGCGAGCGCCGAGACGGTCACCAGGAGCGCCAGGCCCCAGGGCAGGTCCGGCAGCTGCTCGGGCCGCCGGGCCAGCCGGACCGCGGCGAACACCACGGCGACGGTGCTGATCAGCAGGTACTGCACATCGGTGAAGCTGGCCCGCCCGGAGTCGTCGGTGAACGGGTCGGCGGCGCGCGGCCGGTCCGCCCGCAGCTTCTGCAGCCGCCCGGACAGCGTCCGTACCGTCACCACCCGGCGGACGACGACGGCGACGGCGCAGACCAGCGCCAGCACGGTCACCACCCCCGCGCTCCGGGCCAGGTCCAGCCCCTCGATCAGCGCGTCGCGCTCGGCGTGCCCGGAGGCACCGGCCAGCTGGAGCGCCAGGACGAGCACGGAGAAGACCGCGAGCAGCACCCAGGAGACGGCGACGGCGCGGGAGGTGGAGAGCCGGTTGTCCTCGCCGATCAGCGGGGCGAGGAGGCCGCCGCGGGCGCGGTGGAGGTGGGCGGCGCCGGTGAGCAGGGCGGCGGTGACGAGCCCGGCGAGCAGCCCCGCGGTGCGGGCGTTGGTCCAGCCCGCGCCGATGGCGGTGACCGACTCCCCGACGAGGAGGAGGACGAGGGCGCCCCAGACCGTGATCAGGGTGCGCCGCCAGACCCGGTACAGCCAGGCGTCGCCCTCCTCGCGGCCGCGTTCGGCGACGGTCCTGGCCGACTGGGTCAGCTCGTCCGAGACCCACTGGCGGGTCGCGGAGACGGACTGCGCGACGCCGGGCGGCAGCCCCTGGCCGGCGGCGAATTCGTCCCGTTTGGCCAGGAAGGCGGCCACCGCGCGCCGGTGGCCCTCGCGCGCCCCGTGCGGGCAGTCGCCGCAGGTGCAGCCGCCCCGGTGGGCGCCGCCCGCCCTCGCCTCGTCCAACACCACTGGGAACGCCGCCCTCTCCAGCCCGGTGCAGCCAACTCGGCTGCTATTGCAGCGAATTGTGCCGTACGGCGGGACTCCGGGCCGCATCGGGGCACGCTCCGGGGGCGTATCGTCAGAATGTGCGACTGATCCGCTGCCAGAGGGGCTGGTAGTTGATCCATCCGACCAGGTCGCTGCCCAGCTGGTCCCGGGTGGCCAGCGCCTCCCGGTGGCCGATCCGCACCGGCTTCCCGGCGGCCCGCGCGGCCAGTTGGACCTGGCAGGCGCGCTCCAGGGAGATGAACCACCAGGCGGCCGCGTCCACCGAGTCGCCGACGGTCAGCAGTCCGTGGTTGCGCAGCACGATCGCCTTGTGCCCGCCGAGCCCGGCGGCGATCCGGCGCCCTTCCTCCTCGTCGACGACGACCCCGGTGTAGGCGTCGTACAGGACGTGGTCCTCGTAGAAGGCGCAGGCCTCCTGGGTGATCGGCTCGATCAGCTCGCCGAGGGCGGCCAGCGCCCGGCCGTGCACGGAGTGGGTGTGCGCGACGGCGACGGTGTCCGGGCGGGCCCGGTGCACGGCCGCGTGGACGGCGAACGCCGCCTGGTTGACGTGGCGGCGGCCCTCGACGACCTGCCCGTCGCCGTTGACCAGGATCAGCTCGTCCGGCGCGAGTCCGTCGAACGGGGCCCCGAAGGGGTTGACCCAGAAGCAGTCGGGGAACTCCGGGTCGCGGGCGGTGATGTGCCCGGAGACGCCGTCCTCATAGCCGTACCGCCCGAACAGCCTCAGCGCCCCGGCCAGCCGCTCCTTGCGGTACGCGCGCTCCTCGGCCGGGGAGTCGTGCACGGGCGGCATCGCGAAGTGGAGCCGGTCCACGGGTACGGGGGCGGGGGCGGGTGTGGACTCGGTCATGGCGGCTCCTCGGAATCCCGGTCGTGGGAAACCGGAAGGTACCGCCGGTCTCCCCAAGTGACCAGGGGTACGGGGGCGGGTGGCAGGGCGGGGGCACGGGTCGTCGCGCTTCCCGCCCCGCTCGGAGCCGGGTGCGCCGCGTCCACGGCCGCCGCGCGAACGCCGATGCCGCCGCCCAGGGAGATGGACGGCGGCATCGGCGTTGGCCTGGAGGAACGACCTCAGACGGAGGTCACTCCCACTCGATGGTCCCCGGCGGCTTGCTCGTCACGTCGAGCACGACGCGGTTGACGTCGGCGACCTCGTTGGTGATGCGGGTCGAGATCCGGGCGAGGGTCTCGTACGGCAGGCGCGACCAGTCGGCGGTCATGGCGTCCTCGGAGGAGACCGGACGCAGCACGATGGGGTGGCCGTAGGTGCGGCCGTCGCCCTGGACGCCGACCGAGCGGACGTCGGCGAGCAGGACCACCGGGCACTGCCAGATGTCGCGGTCCAGGCCGGCCGCGGTCAGCTCCTCGCGGGCGATGGCGTCGGCGTCGCGGAGCAGGTCGAGCCGGTCCTTGGTGACCTCGCCGACGATCCGGATGCCCAGGCCGGGGCCGGGGAACGGCTGGCGCTGGACGATCTCGTCGGGCAGGCCGAGCTCCTGGCCGACCATCCGGACCTCGTCCTTGAACAGCTGGCGCAGCGGCTCGACGAGCTGGAACTCGATGTCGTCGGGGAGGCCGCCCACGTTGTGGTGCGACTTGATGTTGGCGGTGCCGGTGCCGCCGCCGGACTCGACGATGTCCGGGTAGAGGGTGCCCTGCACGAGGAAGGCGACCTCGGGGCCGTCCTCCTGGAGGATCTCCAGCTGCGCCTGCTCGAAGACGCGGATGAACTCCCGGCCGATGATCTTGCGCTTGGTCTCCGGGTCGGAGACCCCGGCGAGGGCCTTCAGGAAGCGCTCGCTGGCGTCGACGACCTTCAGGTTGGCGCCGGTGGCGGCCACGAAGTCCTTCTCGACCTGCTCGGTCTCGCCCTTGCGCATCAGGCCGTGGTCGACGTACACGCAGGTGAGCTGGGAGCCGATGGCCTTCTGTACGAGGGCCGCGGCGACCGCGGAGTCGACGCCGCCGGAGAGGCCGCAGATGGCGCGCTTGTCGCCGACCTGGGCGCGGATCGCGGCGACCTGCTCCTCGATGACGTTGCCGGTGGTCCAGCTGGGCTCGATGCCCGCGCCCCGGTAGAGGAAGTGCTCCAGGACCTGCTGGCCGTGGGTGGAGTGCAGGACCTCGGGGTGGTACTGGACGCCGTAGAGCTTCTTCTCGTCGTTCTCGAAGGCGGCGACCGGGACCACGTCGGTGGACGCGGTGACGGTGAAGCCCTCGGGGGCGGCGGAGCAGGCGTCTCCGTGCGACATCCAGACCGACTGCTCGGCGGGGGTGCCCTCGAAGAGGGTGGAGCCGCTCTTGGAGACGGTGAGCGGGGTGCGGCCGTACTCGCGGGCACCGTTGTCGTCGACGGTGCCGCCGAGCGTGGTGGCCATCAGCTGGAAGCCGTAGCACATGCCGAAGACCGGGACGCCGGCCTCGAAGATCGCGCGGTCGAGCGAGGGGGCGCCCTCGGCGTACACCGAGGAGGGACCGCCGGAGAGGATGATCGCCCGGGGGTTCTTCGCCAGCATCTCGGCCACCGGCATGGTGGACGGGACGATCTCGCTGTAGACCCGGGCCTCACGGACACGGCGGGCGATGAGCTGGGCGTACTGCGCGCCGAAGTCGACGACCAGGACCACGTCGGTGGCGGTGTCGGGGGCGGCGGGGGGTGCTGCGGGCACGGGCGGCCTTCCGGCGGTGAAGGGGGGTCTGTATAGGTCGATTCTACCGGGGTCGCCGGGCCCGGCGACGTCCCGCCCGTCCGGGACCGTCCCCGGCCGTACCCCGGACGGGGCGTCTCAGCATCCGGGCCCCGTGTTGGTCCGGCCGCGGCGGTCGGGCCATACTGGTCCCATGCTTCAGCACACGACCTTCGTCTTTACCTATGGCACCCGGCCCGCCGGCTGCCATGGTCGTGTTGCTTGATTCCAGCAACGTTCCAGGCGCCCCGGGCCGAAAGGCCCGGGGCGCCTTGGCGTTACGGACCGTTCGGCTCGGGGCCCGCACCCATCGAGGAGCCACCGTCATGAGCAACCCCGGCACCACCGCCACCAGTGGGAAGACCGCTGCCGAGAAGACCGGCGCGCACACCGAGGAGGCCGCCGCGCTGATCGACAACGCGCGGGCCCGTATCGACACCCTCGACGACCGGATCATCGGGCTCGTCCAGGAACGGATGGCCGTCTCGGCCGTGATCCAGGAGGCCCGGATCACCTCCGGCGGCCGCCGGATCAACCTCTCCCGCGAGATGGAGGTCCTCGGCTCGTACCGGAACGCGCTCGGCAAGCCCGGCACCTCGCTCGCCATGACACTGCTGGAGCTCTGCCGCGGCCGCGCCTGACCGTCCGAGGGGTTCGGGCGGGCGTTCGGGCGGGCTCTCACCCGTACGGCGCGTGACCGGATCCGGCGCGGATTCGTTGGTCCCGGTGTGTGACGGTGCCGACCGGGGACAGCCCCGGGAGGCGCACCACGCGTGACTCCGCCGGAGCGTGTGGCGCATTCGAAAGGTGCGCCGTGGGACCGCGCCCCGGCGTGCGTGACCGGTCGGCAGGGGACAGCAGTCCGGTCACCCCAGGAAACGGCCGGCTCCGGGGACGCCCGGGGCCGGCCGTTTCCGCGTACGCGGGGCTACCTCTTCCTGTGCGGGGCTACGGCTTCTTCCTCGGCGGCACGGCCGGCATCCCGAGGAACGGCAGCCGCAGCGCGCCGAAGGCGTCCTTCGGCACGGCCGGGGAGCGCGGTTCGACGGCGGTCAGCCGGGTGTACTCCTCGCCCTGGGCCGGGCGCCGGTCGGCCTCGCCCTTGTTGGGCCAGAAGGACATGGCGCGCTCGGCCTGGGCGGTGATGGTGAGCGAGGGGTTGACCCCGAGGTTCGCGGAGACCGCGGAGCCGTCGACGACGGAGATGCCGGGGTGCCCGTAGAGCCGGTGGTACGGGTCGATGACCCCGTCCTCGGCCGTGGCGCCGATCGGGCAGCCGCCGAGGAAGTGCGCGGTGAGCGGGGTGCCCATCAGCTCGCCGACGTTGGACCCGGCGAAGCCGTTGATCTCCTGGGCGATCAGGGTGGCGCCGCGGGTCGCCGCCTCGATCTGCGTCGGGTTGGGGGCGCCGTGGCCCTGCCGGGCGGTGAGCAGGCCCTTTCCGATGCCGCCGGGCTTGCGGTAGGTCGTCAGGGAGTTGTCGAGCGACTGCATGACGAGCCCGATGATGGTCCGCTCCGACCAGCGGCGGTTGGAGAGCGACCGGGCGGCGAGCGTGGGGTGCTTGACCAGTTCGAGCAGCCAGCGGCGGACCCGGTGCGCGCCGTACGGCACCTGGAGGACGGTCAGCGCGCCCATCGAGTTGGAGCCCTTGCCGTACCGGACGGGTTCGATGTGGGTGTTCTCGTCCGGGTGGACCGAGGAGGTGATGGCGACGCCCTTGGTGAAGTCGGCCCGGGCGGTCCCGTGCTTCTTCCGGTAGCGGCGGTCGGTGGTCTGCGCGCCGACCAGGCCCTCGGAGTTGGTACGGGTCAGCTCGCCGAGCCGGGGCGAGATCAGGGGCAGCAGCCCGGTGTCCTTCATCCGGTGCAGCAGGGTCTGGGTGCCGTACGTGCCCGCGGCGACGACCACCTGGCGGGCGGTGAACGTCCGCCCCTTCCCCTTCTTCCGGTTGTCGGTGGGGAGGGTCCTGACGGCGTAGCCGCCCCGGGTGTTCTCGGTGACGGCGACGACCGAGGTCATCGGGTGGACGACCGCGCCCGCCTTCTCGGCGAGGTGGAGGTAGTTCTCGTTGAGGGTGTTCTTCGCGCCGTGCCGGCAGCCGGTCATGCACTCGCCGCACTCGGTGCAGGCCTTGCGGGAGGGGCCGGCGCCGCCGAAGAACGGGTCGGGGACCTCGCCGCCGGGCTTCGCCCGCGCCGTGCCGTCGCCGTCCTCGCCGTCCCCGAAGAAGACGCCCACCGGTGCCAGGTGGAAGGTGTCGCCGATGCCCATGGTCTGCGCGGCGGCCTTCAGGTGGACGTCCGAGGGGGTCATGGTCGGGTTGATCCGGACCCCCAGCATCCGCTTGGCCTGGTCGTAGTACGGGGCCAGCTCCTCGCGCCAGTCGGTGATGTCCTTCCACTGCGGGTCGTCGAAGAACGGGGCGAGCGGCTCGTAGAGGGTGTTGGCGTAGTTCAGCGAGCCGCCGCCGACGCCCGCGCCCGCCAGCACCATGACGTTGCCCAGCAGGTGGATGCGCTGGATGCCGTACAGGCCGAGCGTGGGGGCCCACAGGAAGTTCTTCAGGTCCCAGGAGTTCCTGGGCAGCTCGGAGCGGGTGAAGCGGCGGCCCGCCTCCAGCACGCCGACGCGGTACCCCTTCTCGGTCAGCCGGAGGGCCGACACCGCGCCGCCGAAGCCCGAGCCGATCACGACCACGTCGTAGTCGTGGGCGGCGTCGTCACCGCCCGCCTCCGGGGCGGCGGACCGGTTCTGGGCAGGGCTGTCCTGGGACATGGCTCTCCTCGGTGCGGAACGGGCGGGCGGTGCTGCGGGGAGGGGCGCGGGGTCAGCGCAGACGGAACGCCTTCATCACCTTGAGGCTGGTGCTCATGAACGCGGCGTACTTCTCGTCGTCCATGCCGAAGGACGGGGCGAGCGGCATCAGCCGCTGCTGGGCGACGGTCTGCGCCTCGGTGTACTTGAGGATGCCCTCGGAGCCGTGCCGCCGGCCGAGACCGGAGTCCTTCATCCCGCCCATCGGCGACTGGACGCTGCCGTACGCGGGCGCGTAGCCCTCGTTGATGTTGACGGTGCCGGTCCGCAGCCGGGCGGCGACCCGGTGGCCGCGCCGGGAGTCCTTCGTCCAGACGCTGGAGTTCAGGCCGTACGGGGTGGCGTTGGCCTGCGCGACGACCTCGTCCTCGTCGGTGAAGCGGTAGATGGAGACGACCGGGCCGAAGGTCTCCTCGCCGCACACGGCCATCGGCGCCTCGACGCCGTCGAGGATGGTCGGCTCGTAGAACAGCGGGCCGATGTCGGGGCGGGCGACGCCGCCCGCGACGAGCGT
Source organism: Streptomyces sp. NPDC092952 (assembly GCF_044754785.1). NCBI lineage: Bacteria > Bacillati > Actinomycetota > Actinomycetes > Kitasatosporales > Streptomycetaceae > Streptomyces > Streptomyces sp. NPDC092952. The sequence goes on from NZ_JBIVPT010000001.1 coordinate 511,859, forward strand.
GGCGCCCTTCTCGACGGCCTCCTCGACATGCCGGGTGACGGTCTCCAGCTGGCGCTCGCCGACCAGCGAGCCGATGTCGGCCCCGTAGGCGAGGGAGCCGCCGAGCCGCATGGCCCTGGTGCGGGCGGCGAAGCGGGCCACGAAGTCGTCGGCGATCGACTCGTGGACGTAGAGCCGCTCGATGGAGATGCAGAGCTGTCCGGCGGAGGAGAAGCAGGCGCGGACGGCGCCCGCGGCGGCCTTCTCCACGTCGGCGTCCTCCAGGACCAGCATGGCGTTCTTGCCGCCGAGCTCCAGCGAGACGCCGACCAGCCGGGCCGCCGCCCCCTGCGCGACCTCGCGGCCGGTGCGGGTGGAGCCGGTGAACGAGACGTAGTCGGCGTGCTTGACGACCTCGGGGCCGACCACCGGCCCGTCGCCGATGACCACCTGGAAGACCTCGGCGGGCAGCCCGGCCTCGATCAGCAGGTCACGGGCCCACAGCGCGGTCAGCGCGGTCTCGGTGTCCGGCTTCATCACGACGGCGTTGCCGGAGACGAACGCGGGCAGCGCGTCGCCCACGGACAGCTCCAGCGGGTAGTTCCACGGCGCGATCTGGCCGACGACGCCGCGCGGCTGGCGCAGCTCGGTGACCTTGGTGAGGGTCGGGACGACCCCGGTGTGCCGCTTCGGCTTCAGGTAGGCGGCGGCCCGGCGCCCGTAGTGGCGGGCCGCGACGGCGACGGCCTGCACCTCCTCGTGGGCGTGCAGCCGGGCCTTGCCGGTCTCCAGCTGGATCAGGTCGAGCACCTCGGCCTGGCGGCTGATCACCAGGTCGTGGAAGCGGAGCAGTACGGCGGCGCGGGCACGGACCGGCGTCGCGGCCCACGCGGGCTGGGCGGCGCGGGCCCGCGCGAAGGCGTCCGCCACGTCCTCGGGGGTGGACTCCGGGAGGTCGGCCAGCTTCTCCCCGGTGAAGGGGGTGTGGTTGGCGGTGCGGCCCGAACCGGCCACCCCCCGGGTCAGCTGGGCGACCACCTCGGGGGTCACCACATCGGCGGCGGTGCGCGCGCCCTTGGGGGCGGCGGCCACCGGGTTGGTGCCGAGCGGGGCGGCGGAGGTGGACGTGGGGGCCTGCGAGTCCGTCATGAGGGCGAGAGTACGTCCAGCCGCACGCTTTGGGTACCCGTGGGTAACGGGTTTTCACACTCCCCACAAACGAGCCAGCGATCACTGGCAACAAAGCCCCTGATCAGCGGGATCTCAGCCGGATCCTTCCGGGGCACGCCAGCTTCGCAGGATCGTCTCGAACTGCTCCCGCGTCGTCTCCCAGTCCTCCTCCGGACCCGTCATGTACAGCCCGTACTCCGGGCCGCCGTTCTCGCCGAAGTACAGCTGGTCGATCGCGTGGCGCGGACCGGAGTGGTTCTTGGTCTCGGTCCAGGAGAACTCCCAGACCGCCCCCGGCTGGTCCCGGTAGATGTTGGACTCCAGGGCCTGGCGCTGGTAGCTGGGGAGCCGCTCGGCGAGCTGCCGCTCCAGGCTCTGCGCGTGCGCGTACGGGTTGTCGAAGTCGGGCGACGGGTCGACGCTGATCCGGATGTAGTGCAGGCCGCCGTCCGGGGTGTAGTCGATCTGGTTGCCCTCCGTCCGGCGCTCCCAGCCGTCGGGCACGGCCAGGCTGAAGCCCGCCGGATCGTCCACCCGGTGCCAGCCGTCGGGTACGGGCTTGGTCTTCTTCGTGCCCTCCGGGCTCTTGCCGGGCTCGGGCGACCGGGACTTCGGCGGTGCGGGGTCCCCCGCGTCGATGGGACCGGCCGCCGCGCCCTGCTCGACGCTCTTGTCCGTACGGTCCCCGAGCTTCATCGCGGCGAGCCCCGCACCGCCGCCGACCAGCGCCGCGGCCAGCACGACCAGGACGGCGGTGCGCCAGCGGCCGCGCCGGGGGGCCTGGGCCGGGGACGCGGCCGGGGTGACGGCGGCCGGTGCGGGGGCGGCGGGCGGGGTCCCGTCCGCCGGCTGCGGCAGCCGCGCGGTGCCCGAGCCGTCCGTCCCCAGCGAGCGCAGCATCTCGTCGGGGACGACCTGCGTCGGCACGTACGCCTGCGCCGCCACCGGCTCGCGCCCCTCCATGGCGTCCAGCAGCATCCGCTCCGTCTCGGCGGCCGACGGGCGCTCGTCCGGCTCCTTGCGCAGCAGCGCGGTGATCACGGGGCCCAGCGCGCCCGCCCGGCGGGGCGGCGGGGGCTCCTCCGCGACGACCGCCTGCATGGTGGAGATCGGGGACGTACGGCGGAACGGCGAGCCGCCCTCGACCGCGGTGTAGAGGGTGGCGCCCAGCGACCACAGGTCGGAGGCGGGGCCGGGGTCGGCGCCGCGGACCCGCTCGGGCGCCAGGTAGTCGATGGAGCCGACCAGTTCGCCGGTCCGGGTGATGGTGGAGTCGCCCTCGATGGCCGCGATCCCGAAGTCGGTGAGCAGCACCTGGCCGTCCTTGGCGAGGAGCACGTTCCCCGGCTTCACGTCGCGGTGCAGTACCCCCGCCGCGTGCGCGGCGCGCAGGGCGCTCAGGACGTGGAGGCCTATCCGGGCGGCCTCGCGCGGCTCGACCTCGCCGCTCTCCTTGGCGGCGTCGGCGAGCGAGGGGCCGTCCACGTACTGCATGACGATCCAGGGCCGCTGGTCGTACTCCAGCACGTCGTGCACGGTCACCACGCCCGGGTGGGTGATCCGGGCGGCCGCGCGCGCCTCCTTCTGCGTACGGGCGTGCAGCACGGCCCGGTCGGCCTCGGCCGCGTAGAGCGCCGCGGTCAGCTCCTTGACCGCGACCGTGCGGTGCAGGAGTTCGTCGTGCGCGCGCCAGACCTTCCCCATGCCGCCGCGCCCGAGAACCTCGCCCAGCCGGTACCTTCCGGCCAGCAGCAGTCCCGCTTCCGTGCTCTGTGATCGGTCCACGTCATCCCCGCCCCGCCCCGTTTACTCGGCTGCCAGATTACGGAGCGGACCAGCGGCCACGGAACCTCGCACCACCCACGAGACCGCACTGTGATGCTTGTCGCTCCGCCAGTGGCCCGGATCGGGGCGCGAGGTGTACGCAGAGGCGTCAGCCCGTCACCCGGTAGGAGGCGATGGCCTGTTCGTAGATCTCCGTCACCTTGTCGCGCTCGCCCTCCGGGCCGATGACCTGGACGACGTGGTAGCGGCCGTTCACCACCATCACCAGGTTGCGGGCGTACACCGACCGGCCGGCCGCGTCGCGCCAGGTGAACTGGCCCTCCGCCATCGCCTGTCGGCCCACGTCGATCCGGCGCAGCCCGCTCGACCCGGACCATTCGGAGTCGCGGAACTGCTGCAACTCCCGCTCCTTGCCCGCCTGGTACGCCAGCGGGTCACCGCCCGCGGACTCGACGGCGTCCCGGCCGGGGACGACGAGCAGGCTGAAGCCGCCGCTGCCGTAGCGGATCTGACGGTCCGCGTTGGCCGGGGTGCGCCCCCAGCCCTTGAGGACGCCGACCTCGAACCCCTCGGGGTCCTTGCGGAGGGTGTAGCCGGAGGCGAGGGCGGCGGCGGAACGGCTGGTCTGCGGCTGCTGCTCGCCGGGCGTGGCCGGGGAGGTGCCGCCGTCCTGGCCGCCGGTGCCCGGCTGCGGCGTACCGGAGACCCCGGGGGCGGCCGCGCCGGGACCGGGCTCGCCCGCCCCGGGCATGAACACCACGGCGTACGCGACGGCCGCGACGAGCGCCAGCAGGATCAGCACCAGGAGCAGCCGCCCGAGCCGCCGGGGCGAGCGCCCCCCGTCGTCGTCGTGGTCGCCGGAGCGGGAGCGGGACGGGGTGCGCGGCGCCTTCGAGGGCCTGGGCTCGCGCGGTTCGTACGAGGGGTGGGGCGGCTCGGGGGGTTGGGCGGGCTGGTCGAACAGTTCGCTGAGCGGCGTGTCCTGCCGCTCGGCCCTCCCCCGGGCGTGGCGGTGGCGGCCGTGGGCGGCGCCCTTGCCGCGCCGCCGACGGACCAGCTCGCCCCGGCGCCGTACGACGGGGAGCCGGCCGGTATCGGCGGAGGGCAGCGGTACGACGTCCAGCCCGGCCTCCGGCTCGGGTGCCGAGCGCACCAGCGAGCGCAGCCAGCCGCTCAGCTCCTCGACGTCGGGCCGCTCGGTGGGGTCCTGGCGCAGCAGGGACTCGACGACGGGGCGCAGCGGACCGCACTCCTCGGCGAAGGCGGGCGGCTCGCCGCAGACCATCTGGACGAGCTCGGCGGCGCTCTCCTCGGGGTACGGGGCATGGCCCTGGACCGCGCGGTAGAGCAGGGCGCCCAGCGCCCAGAGGTCGGTGGCGGGGCCGATCGGCGGGGCCAGCCGCCAGTTCTCGTGGACCGGGCCGCCCTGCTCGGGCGCCCAGCGCTCGGTGACCGCGCCGACCACGGCGATCCTGGTCTGCCGGGCGCGCTCGGCCGCGAGCGGGGTGGCGGGGCCCCGGTAGCCGGAGCCGGTACGGCCGCCCGTGCCGTCCTCGTCCCAGCCGCCCGTCCGCTCCGGCTGTGCGGAAGGCGGGGCGGAAGGCCGGGCCGGCGGCTGCGCGGTCCGCTGCACGGGCAGGGCCTGGGAGCCGCCCGCGGGGATCTTCCGGAACTGGTCGGTCCGGTCCGCCTCGGCCGGTCGCACGGAGCGCTGCACCGGCAGGTTGCCGGTCTCCTCCGACTCGGCGCGCCGCCGGTCCTCGCTGACCCGGGCGGCGGCGAGGGCACCGGCCCGGTACGCGGCGATGGCTCCGGGGCGCCCGGCCCTTGCCGGCGCGGCCCCGTCCTCGGGCGCGCCCCGGCCCGGCTCCGGCCGGGACGGCTCTATCGCCGCCGGGCCGCGCGGGGCGGGCATCTCGGCCGGCGGAGCGGGGGCGGGCGGCACCAGCGGCCTGGGCGGGGCGAAGATCCCGGCCGGCCCGGCGTCGGGCGCCGGGCGGGCGAACCCGCTCCCGTCGCGGAGCCCGACGTCCGGCCCGTCGTCACCGTAGGCGCCCTCGGCGTCGGCGTCGTACTCATCGCCGTACTCGTCGTACGCGCCGTATCCGTCGTCCTCGTCGTCCTCCGCGGCCGGGGTCGACACGTATCCGCAGAGCGCCTCCTCGGCCGCCCCGGCCGCCAGCCCGGTCAGCACCACCCGGCCGTCGTCGCAGACCAGCACCGTACGGACGGTGATGTTCCGGTGGGTCCAGCCGTGGGCGTGGAGCACCCGCAGCGCGGCCAGCACGTCGGAGCCGATCTCGGCGGCCCGGAAGGGGGTCAGCGGTCGCTCGGCGAGCAGGGCGGCGAGCGGGCGGGCCTCGACGAGCTCGCTCACGATCCAGAGCGAACCCTCCTGGGCGAACACGTCGAAGACCTGGTCGAGCCGGGGGTGGTCGGGGACCCGGGCCGCCTCCCGCGCCGCCTCCACCGCGCGCCGCACGGCCGGATCGACGGGTCCGCCCGCGCCCCGGGCACCGGGCCGCCCGGCGGCCGGGCCCGGGCCGTCGGCGTCGAGTACCTCGGCGTCCACCACCTCGGGCAACGGCACCTGCCGGACCAGGACTTCCTGCCCGCTGTAGGTGTCGAACGCCCGGGTCTGGACCATTTCGTACAGGTCGTCCGAAGACAGCGGAAGGCGGTAGCGGTCGGCGAGCACCCGACCCGCGTAGTCGTCCACGACGCCTCCCCAGAGCGCGCTGTCCCCCAGCCACGAAGACGGTGCCGGTCCCTGGCCGCGGTCTACCCGTCAACAGGGGTCGCACACCCCGCGACTGACTTGTCGTTACGGCTGCCCGGCCGCATGCGGCCCTCGGCCCCCACGATACGGGGCGAGCGGCGGCCGTGCCGCCGGGTCCCCGCATCCGGGCCGCCGCCGGCCCGCCCGTTCCCGGCGGGCCCCGGTCAGCCGAGGGGCTTGAAGGTGTCGAACGCGGTCCTGCGCAGCGTCCGGCACTCCTCGTCGTTCCACTTGTCGGCCTTGCAGCTGATCATGATGGCGTAGCCGTGGGAGGAGTCGACCTTGAAGCCCCGGTTGAGCACCCGCACGCGCTGGCCCTGCTGGTTGCGCTCGAACTGCCAGTCCGCGACGGTCGGGTAGCCGTTGTAGTCGACCTTCTTGATGCCCAGGTGGCGGTAGCCGTTGCTGGTGGCGGCGACACCGGCCCGCGCGGCGTTCCAGGCCCCGGCCGCGTCGCCGCCGGGGGAACCGGTGAAGTCGATCTGGATGCGGGGGTAGCCGCCGTCCTCGTCGTAGATGGCGCCGGAGTTGGCGCCCGCGATCTTGTCGAACCGGAAGTCCTCGGGCATGGCCAGGCTGAAGTGGAACTTCTTGTTGGTGACCTTGCGGTAGTCGTCCGGCAGCGCATCGCCCTGCTTGCCGTCCTCCTTGCCGTTCCCGTCGCCGTTCTGCCCCTGGTTCTGGTCCTGACCGCCGTTCTGGTCCTGGCCCTGACCGCCCTTCTGGTCCTGGTTCTTGCCGCTGCCGCCGCCGGTGCCGCTGTCGGGCTCGGCGGCGCCGTCGGCCGTCTTCGAGGGACCGGTGGAGACGGGCGCGTCGTTCTTGCCCTTGGCTCCGTCGTTCTTGTCGTCCCCGCCGGTCGAGAGGGCGACGACGGTGCCGACCACGGCGAGCACGATCACGGCCGCGATGATCGCCAGGGTGCGGCGCGGGACCACGTCCGTGAGGGAGGCGCGCGGCGGGGCCGGCGGCGCCGCCGGGGCCGGGCGGGGCGGGGTGGCGGGCTTCGCGGGGGTGGCCGCGCCGGCCGCGCTACCGGCCTTCGCCGCCGGGGCGGGGGCCGCCGACGGCGTGGCCGCGGTCGCTGCCGCACCGGCCGCCGCGGCCGGCTTCGCGTTCCGTACCGAGCGCAGCGCGCCGCGCAGCCGGTCCCGCGCGCCCTCGCCCTGCTCCGCCGCGTTCGGCGCGGCCTTGGGCCGGGGCTCGGGCGGGGCCGTGGGCAGCGCCATGATCCGGGTGGCCTCGGCGGACGGCGGCGGCACGGGCTCCGCCTTCTCCGGCGCGTGGATCACGTCGTTGAGCAGGGCGCGGGCGCCCTTGTCGTCGAGCCGCTGCTCGGGGTCCTTGGCGAGGAGTCCGTAGATGACGTCCGTCAGCGGACCGGCGTTCTTCGGCGGGTCGAGCGGCTCGGTCATCACCGCGGTCAGGGTGGCGATGGCCGACCCCTTGTCGTACGGCGGGGAGCCCTCGACGCTCGCGTACAGCAGACCGCCGAGCGACCAGAGGTCGGCGGGCGGTCCCGGCTTGTGGCCCCGGGCGCGCTCGGGCGAGATGTACGACGGGGCGCCGACGAGCATGCCGGTCGAGGTGACCGACGGGTCGCCCTCGACCTGGGCGATGCCGAAGTCGGTCAGCACGACCCGGCCGTCCTCGGCGATCAGTACGTTGGACGGCTTCACGTCGCGGTGCAGGATGCCCTCGCGGTGCGCCGATCTGAGCACGTCGAGTATCGCCAGGCCGACCTCGGCCGCCCGTCGCGGCGTCAGAACGCCGTCCTCGCGCACCGCTTCGGCGAGGGACTTGCCCTCGATGAGCTCCATCACGATCCACGGGCGGTCGTCCTCGTCGACCACGTCGTAGACCGTCACCGCGCCGTTGTTGCGGATCCGGGCGATCGCCTTCGCCTCGCGCAGCGTGCGCGTGATCAGCCGTCGCTTCTCGTCGTCGTCGATGGCCGAGGGAAACCGCAGCTCCTTGACCGCGACCGTGCGGCCCAGCGTCTCGTCGACGGCACGCCAGACCGTGCCCATACCGCCCCGGCCGAGCACCTCCCCGAGCCGGTACCGCCCCGCAAGGAGACGTCCGTCCTTGTCCCGTTGGGGCTCCCGTGCCTGCTCCGCCTCCGACATGCGTCCCCTCTGCGATCAACCCGCCCTGGCAGAGCGTTCATTGTCCCTCACCCCGGCGCCGGTCGTGGTGCCGGGTCCACGGGCGCGTCATGATGGGCCCGGAGAAAGGGAATCCCCGCCATGCCGATACCCAGAGCGCTGCTCGCCGCCCCGCTGGTGCTGGCGCTCCTCGGCCTGGGGACGACACCCCTGCCCAGCGAACCACACCTCACTCCTGCGGCCGCCTACCTTCCCCGGCTCGTCGCCGAGGGCGGCGCGCCCACCGCGGCGCTGCTGGCCCGTGGGTCCTCCCCCGCACGGTACGGCACCTACCGCTCGACGGGGCCCAACATCCGGGCGGGGGACCGGTTCCGGGCGGGCAGCATCACCAAGACCTTCGTCGCCACCGTCGTGCTCCAGCTCGTCCAGGAGGGCCGGCTGCGGCTGTCGGACCCGGTGGAACGGCTGCTGCCGGGGCTGATACGGGGGCACGGCAACGACGGCCGCCGGATCTCCCTGCGCCGGCTGCTCGACCACACCAGCGGCCTCTACGACTACACCGCCGATCCCTCGGCCCACCCCCGCTCCGTCCTCGAGGCGGTCCGCACCGCCCTGGCCCACCGCCCGACGGGCACGCCCGGCCGCTACGCCTACTCCAACACCGACTACGCGGTCCTCGGACTCGTCGTCCAACGGGTCACCGGACACGACTACGCCACCGAGATCCGCGACCGCGTCATCACCCCGCTCCGCCTCACCGGCACCTCCTTCCCGGGCGCCCGCACCGAACTGCCCGCCCCGCACGGCCGGGCCTACACCCGCGACCCGGCCGACGGCACCCTCCGCGACGTCACCGCGCTCGACCCGCGCGCGGCGGGCGCGGCCGGCTCCCTCGTCTCCACGCTCGACGACCTGAACCGCTTCTACGCGGCCCTGCTGGGCGGCCGCCTCCTCGCCCCCGCCCAGCTCGCCCTGATGACGGACACCCGGGCCACGCACGGCGTCTACGGCCTGGGCCTCTACCCGGAGAAGCTCTCCTGCGGCATCACCGTCTGGGGGCACAACGGACGCATCGCGGGCAGTTACGTCCGTACCGCCACCACCCGGGACGGACGGCACACCCTGACCTACCGCGTCGACACGGACACCCTCACCGACGCCGACACCCTGGAACCCGCACTGCTGGACGCGGAGTTCTGCCCGGGGAGCCCCGAACCGGGGAGTCCCCGGCCGGGGACTCCCCGGCCTCCGTCCTAGATCGGGACGATGTCCGGGGCGCCGAGCCGGGCCGCGTCGGCCGTGAGGTCGTCGGGCTGGAGCTGCGACTCCCGTTCCGCCTCGACCCGCTTCTCGTAGTGCTCGACCTCGCGGTCGATCTGGCCCGCGTCCCAGCCCAGCACCGGGGCCATCAGCTCGGCGCAGAGTCTGGCGCTGTGGGTACCCCGGTCGAAGGTCTCTATGGAGATCCGGGTGCGGCGGGTCAGCACGTCGTCGAGATGGCGGGCGCCCTCGTGCGAGGCGGCGTAGACGATCTCCGCCTTCAGGTAGTCGTCCGCCGCGGGCAGCGGCTCGCCCAGTTCCGGATCGGCGACTATCAGCTCCAGGACCTGCTCGGTCATCGAGCCGTAGCGGTTGAGCAGATGCTCCAGCCGGGCGACGTGCAGGCCGGTGCGGGCCGCGATCCTGGCGCGGGCGTTCCACAGGGCCGGGTAGCCCTCCGCGCCCAGCAGCGGGATCTCCTCGGTGACGCAGGCCGCCACCCGCTGGTCCAGCCCGTGCACCGCCTCGTCCACGGCGTCCTTCGCCATCACCCGGTACGTGGTGTACTTCCCGCCCGCCACGACCACCAGGCCGGGCAGCGGATGGGCCACCGTGTGCTCGCGGGAGAGCTTGCTCGTGGCGTCGGACTCGCCGGCCAGCAGCGGCCGCAGCCCGGCGTAGACCCCCTCCACGTCGTCCCGGGTCAGCGGCGTGGCCAGCACCGAGTTGACGTGTTCGAGGAGATAGTCGATGTCGGCGCTGGACGCCGCCGGGTGCGCCTTGTCTAGGTCCCAGTCGGTGTCCGTCGTACCGATGATCCAGTGCCGCCCCCACGGGATCACGAAGAGGACGGACTTCTCGGTGCGCAGGATCAGGCCCGACGAGGAGTGGATGCGGTCCTTGGGAACGACCAGGTGGATCCCCTTGGAGGCCCGGACGTGGAACTGCCCGCGCTCGCCGATCAGCGCCTGGGTGTCGTCCGTCCAGACCCCGGTGGCGTTGACCACCTGTTTGGCCCTGACCTCGTACTCCCCGCCCGCCTCGACGTCCTGCACCCGGGCGCCGACCACCCGCTCGCCCTCCCGGAGGAAGCCGATCACCCGTGCCCGGTTGGCCACCCGTGCGCCGTACCCCGCGGCGGTGCGCACCAGGGTGGCCACGTAGCGGGCGTCGTCCATCTGGGCGTCGTAGTACTGAAGGGCCCCGACCAGGGCGTCCTTCCGCAGCGCCGGGGCGACCCGCAGGGCGTGGCGGCGGGAGAGGTGCCGGTGGACGGGAAGGCCGCGGCCATGGCCCGACGACACCGACATCGCGTCGTAGAGCGCCACGCCGGAGCCCGCGTAGAACCGCTCCCAGCCCTTGTGCTGCAAGGGGTACAGGAAGGGCACCGGCTTCACCAGGTGCGGGGCCAGCCGTTGCAGCAGCAGCCCGCGCTCCTTCAGCGCCTCCCGGACCAGCGCGAAGTCGAGCATCTCCAGATAGCGCAGCCCGCCGTGGATCAGCTTGCTCGATCTGCTCGATGTACCGGAGGCCCAGTCCCGCGCCTCGACCAGGCCCGTGGCGAGCCCTCGTGTCGCCGCGTCCAACGCCGTGCCGGCGCCGACCACGCCCGCTCCCACGACCAGCACGTCCAGTTCGCGCTCGGCCATCGCGGCCAGCGCCTCGGCACGCTCCGCGGGTCCCAGTGTCGCTGTCCTCACTGCTGCCTCCCGGGTGGATCGGGGTGGTCCGGCACGTGGGCGGCCGCCGACCGGGCGGTCGGCGCGCCGTGCCCACCTCTCGATTCTGTCCGCCGTCCCCGACTTCGGCCACCGCCTGTGGAAAACACCAGGACGACAGGCGGTCAACAATGCGACATATAGGTCATATATAAGCCTAGTGTTACATTGCGCTGTCCACAGCGGTTGCGCTTTCTGCCCTCATGGTCATAGACCGACCGGGAAGGACGGCCGTCCTCATGCCCGCAGACCTCGCAGTCATCGGACTCGGCCACCTCGGCCTGCCGCTCGCCCAGGCCGCCGTGGCCGCGGGCGTGCAGACCGTCGGCTACGACATCGACCCGCGCGCCTGCACCGAGCTCGCCGCGGGCCGCACCCCCGTCGAGGGGTCGCTCACCGCCTCCGAGATCCGCCGGATGCTCTCGGGAGGCTTCCGGCCCACCACCGACCCGGCCGAGCTGGGCCGCGTCCGTACCGCGGTGATCTGCGCGCCCACCCCGCTCGGCGCCGACCACTCCCTCGACCTGACCGCCGTCGGCGACGCGGCCCGCGCGCTCGCCGCCCGGCTGCGCCCGCACACCACCGTCCTGCTGGAGTCGGCCGTGCCGCCGGGCACCACCGAGGACTACCTGCGGCCGCTGCTCGAAGAGGGCTCCGGGCTGCGGGCCGGCCGCGACTTCCACCTCGCCTGCTCCCCCGGCCGCCTCGACCCCGGCAGCCGGACCCACGGCTACGCCAACACCCCCAAGGTCATCGGCGGCCTCACCCCCGCCTGCACCGAATCGGCCGCCGCCTTCTACAACCGGCTCACCGACAAGGTCGTCCGCGCCCGCGGACCGCGCGAGGCCGAGATGACCAAGGTCCTGGAGACCAACTTCCGGCACGTCAACATCGCCCTGGTCAACGAGATGGCGGTGCTCTGCCACGACCTCGGGGTCGATCTGTGGGACGTCATCCGGTGCGCCGAGACCAAGCCCTTCGGCTTCCAGCCCTTCCGGCCGGGCCCCGGTGTCGGCGGCCACGGCACCCCCGTGGACCCCGGCTACCTCCCGTACCACAGCCGCACCCCCGGCCACCCGCTGCGGATGGTCTCGCTGGCCCAGGAGATCAACGACCGGATGCCCCGGTACGTGATCCAGCGCTGCGCCACCCTGCTGAACGAGCACGGCAAGTCCGTGCGCGGCGCCCGGGTGCTGCTGCTCGGGGTCACGTACAAGCCCGACCTGGCCGACCAGGAGGGCTCCCCGGCCCGGGAGATCGCGAACCGGCTGATGGACATGGGCGCCCAGATCGGCTACCACGACCCGTACGTCCACGACTGGCGGGTCCGCGAGCTGCCGGTCCCGCGCGCCGACTCGCTGTACGAGGCGGCGGCCGGCGCCGACCTCACGGTGCTGCTCCAGCACCACCGGACCTACGACCTCCAGGGCCTCGCGGTGAAGGCCCAGCTCCTCCTGGACACCCGCGGCGCGACCCCGGCGGGGGCGGCGCACCGGCTCTGAGGAATCCCGCTCCCCGGATTCCGGTGGGCGATGTCACAGGCGGCTGCTAGCCTGCGGCGTCACTCATCGCACAGCAGTGCGTTTCGGTCCCAGGGGGGATTTCCACCATGAGCCAGTCCGTGCCGCCGCCCCAGCAGCCCCACGACGCCCAGCCCGGCGGCGGCAACCCGTTCGCCGGCCAGCAGGGCCAGCCGGGTCAGCCGCCGGCCGCCCCGTCCGGCAACCCGTTCGCGGGCGGCCAGCAGGGTGCCCCGTTCGGCGGCGCCCCGTACGCCCCGCCGCCGGCCCCGGTCCGCGACAACATCGGCCTCGGCCTGGCCGCCGCCGTCGTCGCGGCCGTGGTCGCCGCCGCCGTCTACGGCGCCATCATCGGTGGCATCGAGCGCGAGATCGGCTACGCGGCCGTCGGCGTCGGCTTCCTCGTCGGCTTCGCGGCCGGCAAGGTCGGCGGCCGCAACCCCGTACTGCCGGTCGTCAGCGCCGTGCTCTCGCTGGTCGCCGTCTACTTCGGCCAGCTCCTCGGTGTGGCGATCATCTCCGCCAAGAACATGCCGGTCACGGTCTCCGAGCTGTTCTTCGACCACTTCGGCCTGCTGAACGAGGCATGGAAGGCGGGCGCGGGCTTCCTGGAGTACGTCTTCATCGTCATCGCGGCCGTCGCCGCGTTCTCCAGCGCCAAGAAGGCCGCGGGCTGACCGCACACGCGAACGGGAGGGCCCGGACCGCACATCGTGCGCGGTCCGGGCCCTCCCGTCGTACGTGAAGGAATCAGCGGCGGTGCTGCGAGTCCGCCACCGTGACCTCGACGCGCTGGAACTCCTTGAGGTCGCTGTACCCCGTCGTCGCCATCGCCCGGCGCAGCGCGCCGAAGATGTTCATCGAGCCGTCGGGGGTGTGCGAGGGGCCGGTCAGGACCTCCTCGGTGGTGCCGACCGAGCCCAGGTCCACCAGCTTGCCGCGCGGCACGTCCTCGTGGACGGCCTCCATGCCCCAGTGGCGGCCCCGGCCCGGCGCGTCCGTGGCGCGGGCCAGCGGGGAGCCCATCATCACGGCGTCCGCGCCGCAGGCGATGGCCTTCGGCAGGTCGCCCGACCAGCCGACGCCGCCGTCCGCGATCACGTGCACGTAGCGGCCGCCGGACTCGTCCATGTAGTCGCGGCGGGCACCGGCCACGTCGGCGACCGCGGTCGCCATCGGGACCTGGATGCCGAAGACGTTGCGCGTGGTGTGCGCGGCGCCGCCGCCGAAGCCGACGAGCACCCCGGCCGCGCCGGTCCGCATCAGGTGCAGGGCGGCGGTGTACGTGGCGCAGCCGCCGACGATCACCGGGACGTCCAGCTCGTAGATGAACTGCTTCAGGTTGAGCGGCTCGGCGGCGCCCGAGACGTGCTCGGCGGAGACCGTCGTACCGCGGATGACGAAGATGTCCACGCCCGCGTCGACGACGGCCTTGGAGAACTGAGCGGTGCGCTGCGGGGAGAGCGCGGCGGCGGTGACCACACCGGCGTCACGCACCTCCTTGATGCGCTGCCCGATCAGCTCCTCCTGGATCGGCGCGGAGTAGATCTCCTGGAGGCGGCGGGTGGCCGACTCGACGGGCATCTCGGCGATCTCGTCGAGCAGCGGCTGCGGGTCGGCGTGCCGGGTCCACAGCCCTTCCAGGTTGAGGACGCCGAGGCCGCCCATCTCGCCGATGCGGATCGCGGTCTGCGGGGAGACCACGGAGTCCATGGGAGCGGCCAGGAACGGAAGCTCGAAGCGGTAGGCGTCGATCTGCCAGGCGATCGAGACCTCCTTCGGGTCGCGGGTGCGACGGCTCGGAACGACGGCGATGTCGTCGAATGCGTACGCCCGGCGGCCGCGCTTGCCGCGCCCGATCTCGATCTCAGTCACGATGGTGTGGCCTTTCCCTCTACGTCTGCGCTGTCCAGTATCCCCGACACACGGCTGAGGGGCGGTCCGGGGAACCCCGGCCGCCCCTCGGCTGCGTCGGTGCGTTACTTCCTGCTGTAGTTCGGCGCCTCGACCGTCATCTGGATGTCGTGCGGGTGGCTCTCCTTGAGACCCGCGGACGTGATCCGGACGAAGCGGCCCTTCGTCTCCATCTCGTCGACGGAGGCGGCACCCACGTAGCCCATGGTCTGGCGCAGGCCGCCGACGAGCTGGTGCAGCACGTTGGCGAGCGGGCCCCGGTAGGGCACCTGGCCCTCGATGCCCTCGGGCACGAGCTTGTCGTCCGAGGCCACGTCGGCCTGGAAGTAGCGGTCCTTGGAGTACGAGCGGCCCTGGCCGCGGCTCTGCATCGCGCCGAGCGAGCCCATGCCCCGGTACGACTTGAACTGCTTGCCGTTGATGAAGAGCAGCTCGCCCGGGGACTCCTCGCAGCCCGCGAGGAGGCTGCCCAGCATGACCGTGTCGGCACCGGCGGCGAGCGCCTTGCCGATGTCGCCGGAGTACTGCAGGCCACCGTCGCCGATGACCGGGACACCGGCCGCGCGGGCGGCGAGGGCGGCCTCGTAGATCGCGGTGACCTGCGGGACGCCGATGCCGGCGACCACGCGGGTGGTGCAGATCGAGCCGGGGCCCACGCCGACCTTCACGCCGTCGACACCGGCGTCGATCAGGGCCTGGGCGCCGTCGCGCGTCGCGACGTTGCCGCCGATGACGTCGACGCCGACGCTGGACTTGATCTTCGCCATCCAGTTCAGCGCGTTGCTGTTGTGGCCGTGCGAGGTGTCGACGATGAGGAAGTCGACGCCCGCCCCGGCCAGCGCCTGCGCGCGCTCCAGGGCCTCGGGGCTGGCACCGACGGCCGCGCCGACGAGGAGGCGGCCCTCGGAGTCCTTGGCCGCGTTCGGGTACTGCTCGGCCTTCACGAAGTCCTTGACCGTGATGAGGCCCTTGAGCACGCCCGTGTCGTCGACCAGCGGAAGCTTCTCGATCTTGTGGCGGCGCAGCAGCTCCATGGCGTCCACGCCGGAGATGCCCACCTTGCCGGTGACCAGCGGCATCGGCGTCATGACCTCGCGCACCTGGCGGCCGCGGTCGGTCTCGAAGGCCATGTCGCGGTTGGTGACGATGCCGAGCAGCTTGCCCGCGGGGTCGGTGACCGGGACGCCGCTGATGCGGAACTTGGCGCACAGCGCGTCGGCCTCGGCCAGCGTGGCGTCCGGGTGGACGGTGATCGGGTCGGTCACCATGCCGGACTCGGAGCGCTTCACGAGGTCGACCTGGTTGACCTGGTCCTCGATGGACAGGTTGCGGTGCAGCACGCCGACGCCGCCCTGCCGCGCCATGGCGATCGCCATGCGGGACTCGGTGACCTTGTCCATCGCCGCCGAGAGCAGCGGGATGTTCACCCGTACGTTGCGGGAGATCCGGGACGAGGTGTCGACCGCGTTGGGCAGCACTTCGGATGCGCCGGGCAGCAGCAGCACGTCGTCGTATGTCAGCCCGAGCGTCGCGAATTTCTCGGGCACTCCGTCGACGTTTGCAGTCATGACACCTTCCCCAAATGGCCTTGATCGGTGCGGATGTCCATGCTAACGGCCTTCGGACGCGTCTCATTCCACGAACAAGATCACCTGGAGGTTCTGTAGCTTCGTACGGGGCCGTGGCGGCCCCGTACCGCGTATCCCGCACCGGCCCCGGACCCGGGCTCCGCCGCTTCGCTACTGCTCGGCGAGGGCCCGCAGCCTGCTCAGGGCCCGGTGCTGGGCGACCCGGACCGCGCCCGGGGACATGCCCAGCATCTGCCCGGTCTCCTCGGCGGTCAGCCCCACGGCGACCCGGAGGACGAGCAGCTCGCGCTGGTTGTCCGGAAGGTTGGCGAGGAGCTTCTTGGCCCAGGCCGCGTCACTGCTGAGCAGGGCGCGCTCCTCGGGCCCGAGCGAGTCGTCCGGCCGCTCGGGCATCTCGTCGGACGGCACGGCCGTCGACCCCGGGTGCCGCATGGCGGCCCGTTGGAGGTCGGCGACCTTGTGGCCCGCGATGGCGAACACGAACGCCTCGAAGGGCCTGCCGGTGTCCTTGTAGCGGGGCAGCGCCATCAGCACCGCCACGCAGACCTCCTGCGCCAGGTCCTCGACGAAGTGGCGGGCGTCACCGGGCAGCCGGTTCAGCCGCGACCGGCAGTAGCGCAGCGCGAGCGGGTGGACATGGGCCAGCAGGTCGTGCGTGGCCTGCGCGTCGCCCTCGACGGCGCGGTGCACCAGGGCCCCGATCCCCGTCGTCTCGTCGTCGCGCATCGGACCATGGTGCCCCGGAGCCGCGTCGTCCGTGCCGCCGCGTCCGGAGTTGTGCACCGAAGCGTTATGAGCGGGTGCGCCGGAAGTCATGCCCTGCGCCCTCCCCTTCCGCTCGACCGAATCGTTCCCGAGGAACTCCACGTCTCAAGGATGCGGCATCGGCCGGGAAGCGTCACATACCGGCGGCGCGACGGGCTCCGCGGCCGGCGCGGAACCCGCGCGGCGCCGACCGGTCGCGTCGCCCCGCCCGCGGGTGCGCGGACGGGGACACGGCCGGCCGCCGGCCGCGGCCGTACCTCAGCGGACCAGGCCCCAGCGGAAGCCGAGGGCCACCGCGTGCGCCCGGTCCGAGGCGCCGAGCTTCTTGAACAGCCGCCTGGCATGCGTCTTCACCGTGTCCTCCGAGAGGAACAGCTCGCGGCCGATCTCCGCGTTGGAGCGGCCGTGGCTCATGCCTTCGAGCACCTGGATCTCCCGCGCGGTGAGCGTGGGCGCGGCACCCATCTCGGCCGACCGCAGCCGGCGCGGGGCGAGCCGCCACGTCGGGTCGGCCAGCGCCTGGGTGACCGTGGCACGCAGCTCCGCCCGGGAGGCGTCCTTGTGCAGATAGCCGCGGGCACCGGCGGCGACCGCGAGCGCGACCCCGTCCAGGTCCTCGGCGACGGTCAGCATGATGATCCTGGCGCCGGGGTCGGCGGAGAGCAGCCGCCGCACCGTCTCCACACCCCCGAGACCGGGCATGCGTACGTCCATCAGAATCAGATCCGAACGGTCGGCGCCCCAGCGGCGGAGGACTTCCTCGCCGTTGGCCGCCGTCGTGACCCGCTCGACCCCGGGCACGGTCGCGACCGCGCGACGGAGCGCTTCTCGGGCAAGCGGGGAGTCGTCGCAGACGAGGACGGATGTCATGACCGTCCTCCGCAGCTGATGCGCGTCACCTTGAGCCTCCAGGCTGTAACAAGTCGTCACCTGTGCGGTCGACACTCTCGGACACCTGCCCGATCGCTTTTCCGTCAACCGCCTCCGCCCTCTCAACGACGGTCACTCGAAAGAGTTACGGGGCGGACAACCGAGTTCGGCACTCTACGTGAGGGCGCGTACACGGAGGAGAGCGACGCGGTTCATTCAACCCGCAACTGAAACTTCACGGCCAGGCATGCCCCATTTAGCGGGTTTTCTTCCCTTTTGCTGGTGTCTGTGGATAGATTCGCAATCAGTCATATTTACATCTACTTACACCGTAGATGTACGGTCGTGGGCACAGTCGACGACGGACCACAACGACGTTTCCGACTCAGCACGGTTTCGAGGGGACAAGCAATGGCAGATTTCTCCCGCCTTCCCGGACCCAACGCCGATCTGTGGGACTGGCAGCTGCTGGCGGCCTGCCGCGGGGTCGACAGCTCACTCTTCTTCCACCCCGAGGGCGAACGCGGGGCGGCCCGCAGCGCCCGCGAGAACTCGGCGAAGGAGGTCTGCATGCGGTGTCCGGTGCGCGCCGAGTGCGCGGCCCACGCCCTGGCGGTACGCGAGCCCTACGGCGTGTGGGGCGGTCTGACCGAGGACGAACGCGAAGAACTCATGGGCCGGGCCCGCAGCCGCCTGGTCCCGGCGGCGGCCTCCTCGGGCGTGCCGTCCCCGTCGGCGCACGGTTGATCCCGGCACCGGCCCACCAACACAGAAACGTTTCCTCACGCAGTCCCGGCCCGCTCGGACCGGGACCGGGCCGCCGTGTGCCGACGCGCCGCTCAGCGGGCGGCGGCCAGGGCCAGCCGGTCCAGGGTGGCCGCCACCGCCGGGACCTGGGCCAGGTCGGGCAGGGTCAGCGCGACGATCTCCCGTTCGATGGCGGGCTCCACCGCCACGGTGCGCGCCCCCTTGGGGCGTACCGACTCGATCGCCAGCTCCGGCAGCACGGCCACCCCGAGCCCGGCGCCGACCAGGCCGACCACCGCCGGGTAGTCGTCGGTGGCGAAGTCGATCCGGGGGGTGAAGCCGGACGCCTCGCAGACCTCCACGAGCTGGCGGCGGCAGCGCGGGCAGCCCGCGATCCACGACTCGTCGGCCAGCTCGGCGACGCCCACCGCGTCCTTGTCCGCCAGCCGGTGCCCCTCGGGGACCAGGCCGATCAGCCGGTCGGCGAGGAGCGGGCGGACCACCAGGTCGTCCCACTCGCCGCAGTTCGCGCCGTAGCGGAAGGCGAGCGCGATGTCGCAGTCGCCCTCGCGCAGCATCTCGACCGAGCGCGGCGGCTCGGCCTCCACGAGGGAGACCCGGGTGCCGGGGTGGGCCTCGCGCAGCGCGGCGAGCGCGCCGGGCACCAGGGTGGAGCTGCCGCTGGGGAAGGAGACGAGCCGGACCCGGCCGGCCCGCAGTCCGGCGATGGCGGCGACCTCCTCCTCGGCGGCGGTGAGCCCGGCGAGGATGCCGGAGGCGTGCCGGACGAGCGCCTCGCCCGCCTGGGTGAGCCGCATCTCGCGGCCGGTACGGATCAGCAGCGGGGTGCCCGCGGAGCCCTCCAGGGCCTTCATCTGCTGGCTGACCGCGGGCTGGGTGCAGCCCAGCTCGCGCGCGGCGGCGGAGAACGATCCGGTGGCGGCCACGGCACGCAGGACACGGAGATGACGGGCTTCGATCACCCTTCAACCATAAGTGACACTTGGGGCCGCCCGCGCGATATCGGGGTGCGGCTTTGAGGATGTGGTGGTTAGCGTGGTCGGTATGACCTCCATGGAACCGACCGGGCCGACGCTGCTGACCGTGAACGCGGGACGGCCGACGGCCGTCCCGTACAGCGATGCCCCCGGCAGTCTGACCGGCATCGACAAGCGGCCCGTCGACGGGCCGGTGCACATCAGCGATCCGGGGCCCAAGGGCACCGGCGGCAGCGGGGTGGCCGGGGACGCGGTGTGCGATCTGCGCCATCACGGCGGCTCCGACCAGGCGGTGTACGCCTTCGCCCGGGAGGAGCTGGACGTCTGGGAGCGGGAGCTCGGCCGTCCGCTGGCCAACGGCGCCTTCGGCGAGAACCTGACGACCCGTGGGGTGGAGGTGAGCCGCGCGCTGATCGGCGAACGCTGGCGGATCGGACCGGACCTGGTGCTGGAGGTGACGTCGGGGCGGATTCCGTGCCGTACGTTCGCGGGCCATCTCGACGAGCCGCGCTGGGTCAAGCGGTTCACCCGGGCGGCGGCGCCGGGGGCCTATCTCCGGGTGATCGTTCCGGGCACGGTCCGGGCCGGCGACCCGGTCGAGATCGTGCACCGGCCGGACCACGACGTCACCGTGGAGCGGGAGTTCCTGGCCTCGACCACCCGGCGGGAACTGCTGCCGGGGCTGCTCGCGGCCGGGGAGGCGCTGCATCCCGAGACGGCGCGGGCGGCGCGGGAGTACGCCGCCGCGCACCCGGCGGGCGACTGACCGCCGCGCGCGGCGGCCGCCGTGGACAGCCGGTCGTCGCGTACCGGACAGGCGTTAACGTGCCGCGTATGACGACTGCACTGATTACGGGAGCGACCGCGGGGATCGGTGCCGCCTTCGCGCGGCGGCTCGCGGCCGACGGGCACAACCTGGTGCTGGTGGCGCGCGACAAGGAGCGGCTGCGCGAGCAGGCGACCGAGCTGCACGACCGGCACGGCATCGAGGCCGACGTCCTGCGGGCCGATCTCTCCGAGGACGACGGGATCGCCTCGGTCGAGGAGCGGCTGACGGACCGTCGGCACCCGGTGGACCTGCTGGTCAACAACGCCGGGTTCGGCAACAAGGGCCAGTATCTGGACGTGCCCATGGCCGACGAGCTGAAGATGCTGAAGGTGCACTGCGAGGCGGTGCTGCGGCTGACCTCGGCGGCGGCGGCCACGATGCGCGAGCGCCGGCGCGGCGGGGTGGTCAACGTGGCCTCGGTGGCGGCCTTCGTCCCGCGCGGGACGTACGGCGCGTCCAAGGCGTGGGTCGTGCAGTTCACCCAGGGCGCGGCCAAGGACCTGGCCGGTTCGGGGGTGCGGCTGATGGCGCTGTGCCCGGGGTTCGTGCGGACGGAGTTCCACGAGCGGGCCGGGATGGGCACCGGCAACATCCCGAACTGGATGTGGCTCGACGCGGACAAGCTGGTGGAGGCGGCGCTGGCGGACCTGGCGCGCGGGAAGTCGCTCTCGGTCCCGGACCCGCGCTACAAGGCGCTGATGGGGCTGGTGAAGGTGACGCCCCGCGGCCTGCTCGGAGGGGTCACCTCCAGGACGGGCCGCAAGTACGGTCCGCAGTGAGTGCTCACCCGCTCCCGGGTGAGCACCCACCCACTTCCTGGTGAGTGCTCACCTGCTGCCCGGTGAGCGCTGCTCCGCTCCGTGGCGCCGGTTCCTCCTCAGCGCACGCCGCGTCCTCCGTAGGCGCCGATGTTGGGGGCGCCGGGCTTCAGCGGGTTGCCGAAGTAGTCCTTGCCGCCGTTGTCCTCGATGACGGCTCCGGCGGCGAGGGCGGGCGAGCCGGCGCCGAGCCGGAAGTCGCCCAGGAGCTTCGGGTCGGCGGTGCTGCCGCCGGGGTTCGGGCGGGTCATCACGATGCCGTGGAAGACGTTGTGGTCGAAGGTGAGCCCGGCGGTCGGGTTCTTGAAGGCGTAGCCGCCGGTTCCCTCGCTCACGAAGACGTTGTTGCGGACGGCCAGTTCGTGCTGGGTGGTCTCGGGGCTGCCCGCGTCGTCCTGGACGAGGTAGCCGGGGATCTGCTCCTTGTTGTGGAAGGTGTTGTTGTAGATCCGGGTGTCGAGGATCGGGCCCCAGCAGTTCTGGATGAGGCGGGCGCCGTCGTTCCGGCTGACGTTGTAGCGGGCGACCGTGCCGATGGTCTTGGCGCCGCTGTACGGGCAGATCAGCAGGAAGCCGCCCTTGTTGTCGTGGCTGTAGTTGTACTGGAAGACGGTGTTGCGGGAGGCGCCGTCGGCGTCGAAGGACATGCCGTCGTGGGTGTTGCCGCCGCCGGAGACCTCGTTGTGCTCGACGGTGGTGTCGTCGGTGTTGAAGGTCCAGATGCCCGCGTTGGCGGAGGGCGAGCGGAGCTGGAAGCCGTCGACCCGGTTGTGGTCGACGCGGGCGCCGCTGGTGGTGTCGAGCTTCATGCCGTCACCGGCCAGCGACTTCAGCGTGTTGTGGTGGACGCGGACCCGGGTGCTCGGCGTCCACTCCCCCGGGTACGCCTTCGGGTCCTGCTGGTCGCCGACCAGGTCGCGCTTGGAGAAGGTCGACTTGAAGTAGATGCCCTCGCGGTCGACGTCCTCGATGCGGTTGTTGCCGATGTCCAGGCCGTCGTACCAGCTGGCCCTGGCGGTGCCCTCGACGGCTATGTGGATCGCGCTGGAGCCGGAGAGCGTCTTGGAGTCGCCGCCGCGCACGTCGTGGATGTAGAGGCCGGAGAGGTCGAAGCCGCGGGCGACCCCGTAGTCGGTGAGGCGGAGGCGGACGCCGTTGCGCTCGCTGCCGGGGTTGTCGGCGTTGGTGATCTCCAGCGCCTTGAGGTGCACGTACTGCGTGTTGGCGAGCAGGACGACGTCGTGGGCGCCCTTGCCGTCGAGCCGGGCGCGGGCCGGGCCGGGGCCGTAGTCGGCGATGGTGAAGGGGGCGCGGGCGGAGCCGCCGCCGGTGGGGGCGAGGGTGCCGTCGCAGGTGCTGCCGCGCTTGAAGAGCAGCCGGTCGCCGGGGCCGTAGGGGTGGGCGTTGGCCTCGGCGAGCGAGGTCCAGGGGTGCTTCGCGCTGCCCGTGGCGCCGGCCGGGTCGGCGGCGCAGTCGACGTGGAAGGTACGGGCGGCGGGTGCCGCCTGCGCCGCGGTCTGGCCCGCGGCGGTCAGCGCTCCGGCGGTGGTCAGGGCCGCGAGCGCGGCGGCGGTGATGCGATGTCTCACAATTCCTCCGTACGAAGGGGCGGGGGCGGAGTGAACAGTCGATGGCGGGGGCCGGCCCGTACCGCCGGAATCCTGAACTCGGTTTGATCGAACGTCAATGCATCTCGCCCGAATGATCGAAACTCCCGTCGTTCGATCATTCTTGGTTTAGGGTCGGACACCGGCCCCGGCCCGGTCCGAGGGGGTGTCGGGCACCCCCTCGGACCGGGCCCCGCCTGCGACGGGCCACAACTGCGAGGGGACTGCTGCCGTGCGCGAAAGTGCTGCCGAACGTCATGACCGCCTGCTCGGGCTGGTACGGGAGCGGGGCTCGGCCCGGGTCTCGGACCTGGCCACCCTTCTGGGCGTCTCCCCGGTCACCGCACGGCGGGACGTGGAGGAGCTGGCCGGCCGGGGCCTCCTGGACCGGGTGCACGGATCGGTCTCCTGGCCGCGGGACGCCGCGGGCCCGGCGGCCGGGCCGGGCGCGGGCTCCGGTCCCGCGGGCGGCGGGCCGGTCCTCGGCATGCTCGCGCCCTCCTCGACGTACTACTTCGCCGAGGTCATCCGGGGCGCCCACGAGGCCGCCGCGCGGGCCGGCGCCCGGCTCGTCCTGCGGATCTCCGACTACCGGCCGCAGGAGGACCAGGCGCGCACCGAGGGGCTGCTCTCGGCGGGCGCCGAGGGGCTGCTGGTGGCGCCCGGCTGGCAGGACCCGGGCGACCCCGCCGCGTTCGGCGACTGGATCGCCTCGCTGCCCGCGCCGACGGTGCTGCTGGAGCGCAGGCCCGCCGCGGGCTCCCCGCTGGACGGCCTGGACCGGGTCTGCTCGGACCACGCGTACGGGGTGCTGCTGGCGGTGCGCCATCTCGTCCGGCTCGGGCACGGGGCGCCGCTCCTGATGGCCCGCGCGGACTCCCCGACCGCCGTCGCGGTGCGCTCCGGGTACGCGGAGGCCCTGGCGGTGCACGGGCTGCGCGCCCCGCAGGCCGTGATCGACTCCGTGCCGTCCGAGCTCTTCCCGGACGCCTTCGAGCAGGCCGTACGGGCACTGCGCGAGGCGGTCCTCTCCGGGGTGGCGACGGCCGCGCTGGTCCACAACGACGTGGACGCGATCCAGGTGGTGCAGCGCCTGGCCGAGCTGGGCGTACGGGTCCCGGACGACCTGGCGCTGATCGCCTACGACGACGAGGTGGCCGCGCTGGCGGACACCCCGCTGACGGCGGTGGCGCCGCCCAAGCGCGACGTGGGCCGCCATGCGACGGAGCTGCTGGTGGAGCGGCTGGGACAGGGCGCGGGCGCGCCCCGGCGCCATCTGACGCTGCTGCCGCAGCTGCGGGTGCGGGACTCCTGCGGGGCGCGCAACCACCCGTAACCGTACGAGCGGACCCCATGCGGACCCGGGGGCCGATTCCCGGCTCCGCAGGGTATTCCGCACCCTATCCGTACGTAACTTGTCTGATCTTTTTTCGATCAATCGATCTTTCGCTCTTGACTTCGGTCACGGCTGGTCCAAGGATCACCGCCAACGCCAATGTTGCCGCCAGTTCAGGAGCCTCGCTGTGAGCCGCAGTACGAGCAGAACGTCCCTCGCCGTCGTCGGCACCGCCACCGCCCTCGCCCTTCTCACGGCCTGCGGCGGCAGCGGGGACGACGACGCAGCCGCCGGAAGCGACGGCAAGCCCGTCAGCATCACCTTCTGGGGCTGGGCCAAGGGGTCCAAGGAGGTCGTCGACGCCTTCAACGCCTCGCACAAGAACATCAAGGTGGTGTACGAGGAGATCCCGTCCGGCAACGCGGGCGGCTACGCCAAGATCTCCAACGCGGTGAAGGCCGGCAACGCCCCCGACCTGGTCTCCATCGAGTACCCGCAGCTCCCCGAGTACGTCAGCCAGGGCGCCCTCCAGGACATCGGCGCGTACTTCACCGAGGGCATCCGCAAGAAGCTGCTCCCGCAGGCGGTCGAGCTGACCACCCTCGGCGGCAAGAACTGGGCCGTCCCGTTCGACGCCTCGCCGCAGTCCTTCTACTACCGCAAGGACCTGTTCGAGAAGTACGGCGTCGAGGTCCCCAAGACCTGGGACGAGTTCCGCAAGGCCGCCGAGAAGATCAAGAAGGCCGACAAGAAGGCCCGGATCGGCACCTTCTTCCCCGACGACCCGACCACCTTCCAGGCGATGGCCTGGCAGGCCGGCGCCCAGTGGTACAAGCCCGAGGGCGACACCTGGAAGATCACCACCGCCGACGCGGCCACCAACAAGGTCGCCGACTACTGGCAGGGCCTCCTCGACGACGACCTGATCCGCTCCAACGCCTCGTTCAGCCCCGAGTGGACCAACTCCCTCAAGAGCGGCGGCACCGTCGGCTACCTGGGCGCCGCCTGGGGCGCCGGTGTCCTCAAGGGCACGCTGCCCGAGCAGAGCGGCAAGTGGGCCGTCGCCCCGATGCCCAGCTGGGACGGGCAGCCCGCCAGCGGCATGCTCGGCGGCTCCACCTTCGCGGTGACCAAGACGAGCAAGAAGGCTAAGGCCGCGGTCGAGTTCGCCACCTGGATGTCGACCACCGAGGAAGGCATCAAGGCCCGCATCGAGTCCGGCACCTCCAGCGCCTTCCCGGCCGCCGCGTCGCTGCGCCCGGTCGCCAAGAAGGCCTTCGACGCCGGTTTCTACGGCGGCGAGGACATCTACCAGGTGTTCGAGGGCGCCGCCACGTCGATCGGCCAGAACTGGGCCTGGGGCCCGGCGACCGGCACGTCGAACACCGTCATCAAGGACCAGTTCGGCAAGGTCGCCAGCGGCGGCACCACCATCAAGGACGCCGTGAAGGCCGGGCACGACGCCACGGTCGACGAGCTGAAGAAGCGCGGGCTGAAGGTCGAGGACGCAGGCTGATGAAGCGCGCCCGGACGACCAGAGCCGCCGCCATCCTGCTGGGGCCCTTCTTCGTACTGTTCACCGTGTGCATGGTGGTGCCGATCGGATACGCGGTCTGGCTCAGCCTGTTCACCGAGAAGCAGTCCGGCCTGGGCTTCGGCGGCACCGAGACCGTCTTCAGCGGACTCGACAACTACGCGGCGGCTCTGGGCGACCGGGCGTTCCGCGAGGGTTTCGGCGTACTCCTCGGATACTGCCTGTTCTACATTCCGCTGCTGCTGGTCGGAGCCCTCGCCCTGGCCCTGCTGCTGGACTCCACGCTGGCCCGCGCCCGCCGCTTCTTCCAGCTCGCGCTCTTCCTGCCGCACGCCGTGCCCGGCATCATCGCCGCGCTGATCTGGGTGTACCTCTACACCCCGCAGCTCAGCCCGGTGGTGAGCGCCATGGAGTCCGGCGGGATCGGCTTCGACTTCTTCTCCCCCGACGGCGCCCTCCCCTCCATCGTCAACATCGCCCTGTGGGAGTGGCTCGGCTACAACATGGTGATCTTCTACGCCGCGTTGCAGGCCATCGACCGCTCGGTGCTCGAAGCGGCCACCGTCGACGGGGCCGGCGCCTGGCGCACCGCGCTCTCCATCAAGGTCCCGCTGATCCGCTCCTCTTTGGTGATGGTCGCGCTGTTCACGGTCATCGGCTCGCTCCAGCTGTTCACCGAGCCGCTGATCCTCAACAAGGGGACCGGCTCGGCCGTCTCCTCCACCTGGACGCCGAACATGTACGCGTACACCGCGGCCTTCGAGCGCAACGACTACGGCCTCGCCGCGGCCGCCTCCATCCTGCTGGCGCTCACGGCCGCGCTGCTGTCCTTCGTCGTCACCCGCTTCACCGGCCGGAAGGGCAAGAAAGCATGAACTCCCCCGCCTCCCGCGGCCGCTGGATGTCGAAGACCGCCGTCAACGGATTCCTCCTGCTCGCCGTCGTCTACATGCTCTTCCCGCTCGTCTGGCTGGTCACGGCCGCCACCAAGGACACCGGCGGGCTGCTCGCGGGCAACGCGTTCTCCTTCGAGGGCTTCAACCTCGGCGAGAACCTGTCGAACCTGGCCTCCTACGGCGACGGCATCTACTTCCGCTGGTACCTCAACAGCCTCCTGTACGCGGGCGGCGGGGCGCTCGTCTGCTCGCTGATCTGCGTCGCCGCGGGGTACGCCTTCGACAAGTACGAGTTCCGGGGCAAGGAGAAGCTGTTCGGGCTGGTGCTGATGGGGGTGCTGGTGCCCACCACGGCGCTCGCCCTGCCGATGTACCTGCTGGCCTCCAAGACCGGCCTGGTCAACACCTACTGGTCCGTGCTGATACCCGTGCTGGTCAACCCCTTCGGCGTCTATCTCGCCCGGGTCTTCAGCACCGGCTACATACCGAACGAGGCCCTGGAGGCCGCCCGTATCGACGGGGCCGGTGAGCTGCGCGTCTTCTGGTCGATCGGACTGCGCATGGTCATGCCGGGCTTCGTGACGGTCTTCCTCTTCCAGTTCACCGCGATCTGGAACAACTTCTTCCTCCCCCTGGTGATGCTCTCGGACCGCAAGCTCTTCCCGCTGAGCCTCGGCCTGTACTCCTGGAACACCAACACCCACGGCGAGCCGAGCTTCTACCCGCTCGTCGTCACCGGCTCCCTCCTCGCCGTCGTCCCCCTGATCGTCGCCTTCGTCTCGCTCCAGCGGCACTGGAAGGCCGGACTGACCGCCGGCAGCGTCAAGTGACCCCGTCGCGAGCCCCGAGGAGTACGTGTTCCACCATGCCCCACGCCACTGACAACCGGCCGACGGCCCTGCTCGCGATGGGGCCCGGCATCGCCGACCGCCTCCTCACCGACCGGCACCGCACCCGGCTGGCCGCCCTCACCCGCACCGACCCGTACCTCGTCGCCCACGACCTGACCGCGCCGACGCCCGAGGTGGCCGCCGCGCTCGCCGAGGCCGAGGTGCTCCTCACCTGCTGGGGCGCGACCCCGCTCACCCCCGGGGTACTGGCCGCCGCGCCCCGGCTGCGCGCCGTCGTGCACGCCGCCGGATCGGTGAAGCACCACATCACGGACGCCTGCTGGGAACGAGGCATCGCCGTCACCTCGGCGGCCGGGGCCAACGCCCTCCCCGTCGCCGAGTTCACCCTCGCCGCGATCCTCTTCGCCGGAAAACGCGTCCTGCACACCGCGCGCCGCTACCGCGAGCTGCGCACCGGCCACGACTGGCTCGCGGAGCTCGACGGAACCGGGAACTACCGCCGCACCGTCGGCATCGTCGGCGCCTCCCGCATCGGCCGCCGGGTGATCGAGCTGCTGCGCCCCTTCGACCTGGACGTCCTGCTGTACGACCCGTTCGTGGACGGCGCGGAGGCGGCGCGGCTCGGGGTGCGGTCCGTCCCGCTGGACGAGCTGTGCGCGCGCAGCTCCGTCGTCTCGGTGCACGCCCCGCAGCTCCCGGAGACCCGCCATCTGATCGGCGCGGCACAGCTGGCCGCCATGGCGACCGGTACCACCCTGATCAACACCTCCCGGGGTTCGCTGGTCGACGAGGAGGCGCTGCTGGCGGAGCTGACGGCCGGGCGGCTGCGGGCGGTGCTGGATGTGACCGACCCCGAACTGCCCGCCCCGGACTCGCCGTTGTACGAGCTGCCGAACGTGCTGCTGACCCCGCATGTCGCGGGTTCGCTCGGCGACGAGCTGCACCGGATGGCCGATCAGGCGCTGGACGAGCTGGAGCGCTTCACGGCCGGGCTGCCCTTCGCGGACCCGGTGCACTCCGGCAGCCTCGGCCGCTCGGCCTGAGACCGCCGGGGCCGAAGGCCCGGTACGCCGAAAGGCCCCCTGCCCCACCGTCGAAGCGGTGGGGCAGGGGGCCTTCTGCGGCTGTGCGCCTGCCTGGCGGCGGTGCGTCAGTGCGAGTGACCGTGGCCGCCGTGGCCGGCCTCGGCCTCTTCCTCGGCCGGCTTCTCGACGACCAGGGTCTCGGTCGTGAGCAGCAGCGACGCGATGGACGCGGCGTTCTCCAGGGCGGAGCGGGTGACCTTGACCGGGTCGATGACGCCAGCCTTCACCAGGTCGCCGTACTCGCCGGTGGCGGCGTTGAAGCCCTGGCCCTTCTCCAGCTCGGCGACCTTGGAGGTGATGACGTAGCCCTCCAGGCCGGCGTTCTCGGCGATCCAGCGCAGCGGCTCGACCGCGGCGCGGCGCACGACCGCGACACCGGTGGCCTCGTCGCCGGTCTTGCCGAGGTCGCCGTCCAGGACCTTGACGGCGTGGACGATGGCGGAGCCACCACCGGAGACGATGCCCTCCTCGACCGCGGCGCGGGTCGCGGAGATGGCGTCCTCCAGACGGTGCTTCTTCTCCTTGAGCTCCACCTCGGTGGCGGCACCGACGCGGATCACGCAGACGCCGCCGGCCAGCTTCGCGAGGCGCTCCTGGAGCTTCTCGCGGTCCCAGTCGGAGTCCGTGGACTCGATCTCGGCCTTGATCTGGTTGACCCGGCCCTTGACGTCGCCGGGCTCGCCGCCGCCGTCCACGATCGTGGTGTCGTCCTTGGAGACGGTGACGCGGCGGGCGGTGCCCAGCACGTCCAGACCGGCCTGGTCGAGCTTGAGGCCGACCTCCTCGGCGATGACGGTCGCACCGGTGAGGGTGGCGATGTCGCCGAGCATGGCCTTGCGGCGGTCACCGAAGCCGGGGGCCTTCACGGCGACGGCGTTGAAGGTGCCACGGATCTTGTTGACGACGAGGGTCGACAGCGCCTCGCCCTCGACGTCCTCGGCGATGATCAGCAGCGGCTTGGAGCCACCGGCCTGGATGACCTTCTCCAGCAGCGGGAGCAGCTCCTGGATCGAGCCGATCTTGCCCTGGTGGACGAGGATGTACGGGTCGTCGAGGACGGCCTCCATACGCTCCTGGTCGGTCACCATGTACGGGGACAGGTAGCCCTTGTCGAAGGCCATGCCCTCGGTGAAGTCGAGGTCCAGACCGAAGGTGTTGGACTCCTCGACGGTGATGACGCCGTCCTTGCCGACCTTGTCCATCGCGTCCGCGATGAGCTCGCCGACCTGCGGGTCCTGCGCGGAGAGCGCGGCCACGGCGGCGATGTCGGTCTTGTCCTCGATCGGGCGGGCGGTCGCGAGGAGCTCCTCGGACACGGCCTTGACCGCGGCGTCGATGCCCTTCTTCAGGGCGGCCGGGGAGGCACCGGCGGCGACGTTGCGCAGACCCTCGCGGACGAGCGCCTGGGCGAGCACGGTGGCGGTGGTGGTGCCGTCACCCGCGATGTCGTTGGTCTTGGTGGCGACCTCCTTCACCAGCTGGGCACCGAGGTTCTCGTACGGGTCGTCGAGCTCGACCTCGCGCGCGATGGTGACACCGTCGTTGGTGATGGTGGGGGCACCGAACTTCTTGTCGATGACGACGTTGCGGCCCTTGGGGCCGATCGTCACCTTGACCGTGTCGGCAAGCTTGTTGACGCCGCGCTCAAGGGCGCGACGGGCGTCCTCGTCGAACTTCAGGATCTTCGCCATGGGAGCTGAGCTTTCCTCTCGAACGAACCGCGCCCCCGACCCGGCTGGTTATCGCAGGGGGCCAGGGGCGCGGAACAGAAAACGTGGGTGAATTACTTCTCGACGATCGCGAGCACGTCGCGAGCCGAGAGGACGAGGTACTCCTCGCCGCTGTACTTCACCTCGGTGCCGCCGTACTTGCTGTAGAGCACGACGTCGCCGGTCTTGACGTCGAGCGGAAGGCGCTCGCCGTTCTCGAAGCGGCCCGGACCCACGGCCAGGACGACGCCCTCCTGGGGCTTCTCCTTGGCGGTGTCCGGAATGACCAGGCCGGAGGCCGTGGTCTGCTCGGCGTCGAGCGGCTGGACCACAATGCGGTCCTCGAGCGGCTTGATCGCAACCTTGGAGCTGGCGGTCGACACGATCCAGTCTCCCCCTTCGGAGATCTCACGGGGTAACAGTCTTGGGTGGCGACCAGGTCGATCCGTCGTCGCGGGTGCCGGACCTGCCAGTCGCGCAGTGGTTTGGCACTCTCCAGTGGTGAGTGCCAGCACCGAGACTATGACCGCGATTAGCACTCGGTCAAGCGGAGTGCCAATTCGAGCGGTCGTGGCGTCGCCTTCGAGCCGCCGGGGGCTTCGAGCCGCCGGGGGCGGCATGGTCCGGACAACGGTCCGGACACCATGGGGGCAACGTACGGACGGACCGGAGCGTTCCGTACGACCGTGGGGGCATGACCCGATCCCTTCCCCCGCCGGACGGTCGGCGCCGGGCGGCCGCGGTGAACGGCTGCCTCGACGCGCTGCTCGGGCTGTTGCTGCTGCTCCTGGAGGGGGTGATCGGCGCGGTCGTCGCCCTCCAGCTGGCCCTCTCGCACGGCGGTCCCGGCGCCCCGGGGCCGGAGAAGGGGGCGCCGCCGGGGCCGGCGGGTCCGCCACCGACGGACTGGGGCCCGGTCCTCGCCCTCGGCGGCTTCGCCGCGGTGGCCCTGCTGTTCGCCCTCGTCCTGATGCGCGGCGGCCGGCCGTGGGCGGGCGGTGCGCAGCTGGTGGCCGGGATGGTGCTGTGCGTGGCGGCGGTGCTGACCGGTGTCGGGGAGCACGGCCGCGCGCACCCGCCCGCCCCCGCGCCCTCGCACGTGGAGGATCCGGGGCACTCCGGCCATCAGTGCCGCAGCGGCGGGGACAACCGGGAGTGCCTGGACTCCGGCGGCTGAGAGCCCGTCGGAGCCGGGCCGTCAGACGTAGTCCTCCAGCCGGGCCACCGCGTACCCCCGCTCGGTGACGGTTCTCAGGACCGCCCGGACCAGGTCGGCCATGCTGCCGCCCCAGGCCGCCCGGCCGCGGAAGTGGGTGAGGATGATGTCGCCCGGTCGCAGCTCCTGGTCGTCCTCGCGCCACTCCATGCGGTCCGGGAACGCCTCGGCGTTCCACAGCGGCACGGCCCTGATCCCGCAGGACCGCGCGATGCGCAGGGTGTCGGCGTTGTAGTTGCCGTACGGCGGACGGAAGAGGCGGGGCCGCTTCCCGTACCGCTCCGCCATGAGGTCCTGCTGGCCGCAGATCTCGCGCCGCTGCTCGTCGTGGGAGAGGCCGGGGAGGTAGGGGTGGTGGAGCGTGTGGTTGCCGAGAACGGTGCCCAGGCGCTGGGCCTCGCCGAAGTAGCCGTAGTTGTCCTTCACCTCGTCGTCGCTGAGGAACGCGCTGTACGGGATGTCCAGCTCGTCCATCATCTGGAGCAGCTCGGGGTCCTTCTCCGCTCCGTCGTCGATGGTCAGGAAGACGACCCGGTCCGTGGTCGGGACGGTGGTGAAGACCGGCGGCAGCGTGTCGTCGCCGCCGGTCACCTCGAAGCCCTCGCGGGTGGTGACGCGCGGCTTCACCAGGGGCGGCAGCGGGGCGATCAGCGGCGGCCGGTCGAGCCCCCACTTCTTCGCGATCCTCGCCCGGACGGCCGGGGCGAGCCGCGCGTTCCCGTAGCGCTCGCCGGGCAGGCGGGCCAGGCCGCGGCGGAGTCCGGGGACGCCCGGGAGCCCGGCCGCAGGGTTCGGGCCCGCCGCCGGGCCCGGGTTCCCGGCGAGGGGCCCGCTTCCCCGCCCGGTCTCGCCGGACCCGGAGGCGCAGCCCGAGCCGACCGCCGCGACCAGGAGTGCGGCCAGTACGGCGCCGGCGGGGTGGCGCGGGCGCCCGCGCCGTCGGCCCGGGGAGCCGGACGATCTGGGTGGCTTTGCGGTGCTTTTTTCGTTTTGTCGTACAAGTTGCATGGCGCCGCATCCTGCCAGCCGGCGACCGGCCTCCCGGCCCGACACCGCGGCCCGGACCGCCGGTCTACCCGGCTGGCTCACAATGGGACGGGTGAACGCTCTCGCCCCGAACGACCCGTCCGGCACCGACCCGTCCGACGCCCCCGACCCCCTCGCCGGCTTCCGGGCCCTGCGCACCCCCGAGGGCGCCGCGCTCCTGGCCGGGCTGCGGGACCACGACCCCGCCCAGGAGCTCGCCACCGCCACCCGGCTGCGCCGCACCCACCCCGCCGCCCTGGTGTCGGCCGCGCTCGGACAGGCCCGGCTCCGGCAGCGGGCGGTGGCCAAGTTCGGCGCCGAGGACGCGTACCGGATGTACTTCACGCCGAACGGCGTCGAGCAGGCGACCCGCACCTCGGTGGCCGCCCACCGCGCCGGGCGGTTCGCGGCGGGCGGGGTGCGCCGCGTCGCCGACCTCTGCTGCGGCATCGGCGGCGACGCCATCGCGCTGGCCCGCGCGGGCATCTCCGTACTCGCCGTGGACCGCGACCCGCTGACCGCCGAGGTGGCCCGCGCCAACGCCGCCGCACTGGGGCTGGACGGTCTGATCGAGGTGCGGTGCGCCGATGTCGCCGCCGTCGACACCTCGTCCTGCGACGCGGTCTTCGTGGACCCGGCGCGGCGCGGCGGGCGGGGCCGGATCTTCGACCCCGAGGCGTACTCGCCGCCGCTGTCCTGGGCGGTCGGCACCGCCCTCGCGGCCCCCCGCGCCGCCCTGAAGATCGCCCCCGGCATCCCGCACGAGGCGATCCCCGAGCAGGCCGAGGCCGAGTGGATCTCGGACGGCGGCGACGTGAAGGAGGCGGTCCTCTGGTTCGGCGAGGGGTTCACGGCCGGCGCGTACCGCGCCACGCTGCTCCCGGCGGCCGCCACCCTGTGGTCCGGGGCCCCGCTGCCCGCCCCGCCCGTCGGCCCGGTCGGCCGCTACCTGTACGAGCCGGACGGCGCCGTGATCCGCGCCCATCTGGTCGCCGACCTGGTCGCGCGGTGCGAGGGCCGGCTGATCGACGAGACCATCGCGTACATCACCGCCGACCGGCCGTACGCCTCCCCGTACACGACCGGGTACGAGATCACCGACCGGCTGCCGTTCAACATGAAGAAGCTGAAGGCGCTGCTGCGGGAGCGGAAGGTGGGCGTGCTGACCGTCAAGAAGCGCGGTTCGGCGGTCGAACCGGAGGAGCTGCGGCGCCGGATGAAGCTCCAGGGGCCGAACTCCGCGACCGTCTTCCTGACCCGGGTGGCCGGGGCGCCGACGATGCTCGTCGGCCACCCGCTGGCCGGCCCCACCGGCTGAGCGGGGCGGTCAGGCGAGGTCGGTCAGGTCGTCCGCGTAGACCTGTGAGAGCGGCTGCGGGCCCACGTACTGCTGGCAGTTGCACTGGCCGGACTCGAAGCGGACCGGCTTCTTGTTCTCGTCCCAGGCGGTCGGCACCTCGACCCGCTCGTGGCAGCGGCCCTGCTTGTCGTGCTTGGCGAGATGGTGCGTGCAGCCGCAGACCGGCTCCGGCGGCTTGCTCGCCGCCTCGACGGCCAGCCGCTCCTGGCGGGCCGTGTCCAGCAGTTCGAGCTTGCGCTCGTGCCGGTTGCGCAACGCCGTACGGACGTTGTCGACGACCCATCCGAAGCCGCCCATCCAGAAGACGATGAGCACCCACCAGTACCACTGCATGTCGTTCTCCCCCTGTCGGACATCCGTGCCCCGCCAGGATAGGTCCAGGGTCAGCGGTGGGCACCGTCCCGGGCCGGGAGGCGTGGCGCCGGGGCGGGCGCCCCGGCCAGGACCCGCAGTACCCAGCGCCGGTGGGCGAACGCCTTGACGAGACCGATCAGTCCGACGAGCCAGGCGATCATCCCCAGCCCCATGGCGAGGGCGACCAGGCTCCAGCCGTACCCGTCCGGCGCGGCGTTCGCCGGGACGGCGAAGCAGGTGCCGAGGCCGACCGCGCAGAGCACGAAGGAGAGCACCAGCCAGACGCTGGACGCGCCCGGCATCCGCAGCGCCGCGTCCCGCGCCGGATCGCGGTCCAGGGCGCCCCAGGCGTGCAGCAGCGCGCGGACCCGGCGGTCGCGGCGCACCCCGACGGCGACGAGCAGGACGGCGGGGACCAGGCAGCCGATGCCCAGCATCAGCATGGTCAGGCCGGCCACGGCGCCGATCGGGTCGTAGGACTCCTCGAAGGCGACCAGTGCCGAGCCCACCAGCAGCCAGCCGAACGCGCCGAGCACCCCCCACAGCCAGAGCACCACCAGCCGCCCCGGGCCGACATGGGCCCGCACCAGCCCGCCGAGGACCGCCGCCCGGTCAGTGAGCAGCGCCTCCTGGTCGGGCCAGGAGCGGAGCTCAACGGGCGGCGGCGGGGGCGGCAGTTGGGCGCGGGAAGACATGGGCATGACCTTACGGTCCGGCGGCCGGGGCGGTGCGCGGGCCCTCGGCATCCGGCGGCGCCCACGGCGCGCGGCACCCCGGCCGGGGGCCGGGACTCACCGGATCCCGCGGGCCGGATGCTCCGCGCGGTCCAGGAGCATGGCCCGCTCCCGGGCGTTGCGGGTCAGCCCGGCCGCCCGTACGAACTCGGCGCGCGCCTCCCCGGTGCGCCCGGTCCGGGCCAGCAGATCGCCGCGCACGCTGGGCAGCAGGTGGTAGCCGTCCAGCGCCGGATCGGCGGCGAGGGCGTCGACCAGGGCGAGCGCGGCCTCGGGGCCGCGGGCCATGGAGACGGCCACGGCCCGGTTCAGGGCGACGACCGGGGAGGGGGCGATCGCGGCGAGCCGGTCGTAGAGGGCGGTGATGGTGTCCCAGTCGGTGTCCTGGTACGTCGCCGCCCGCGCGTGGCAGGCGGCGATCGCGGCCTGCACGGTGTACGGGCCGAGTCCGGCGCCCTCGCCGGTCGCCGCGACGGCCCGTTCCAGGGCGGCGACCCCGCGCCGGATCAGCAGCCGGTCCCAGCGGGCCCGGTCCTGGTCGGCGAGCAGCACCGCCGCGCCGTCCGGGCCGGTGCGGGCCGCGGTGCGGGACGCCTGGAGCTCCAGCAGCGCGGCCAGCCCGTGGACCTCGGGCTCGTGCTCCATCAGCCCGGCGAGCACCCGGGCCAGCCGGAGCGCGTCCTCGCAGAGCGCCGGGCGGACCAGGTCGTCGCCGGCCGTCGCCGCGTAGCCCTCGTTGAAGACCAGGTAGATCACTTCGAGGACGGAGCCGAGGCGGGCGGCCCGGTCGGGCCCGTACGGCACCTCGAAGGCGACGCCCTCGCGGCCCAGGGTCCGCTTGGCCCGGACGATGCGCTGGGCGACGGTCGGTTCGGGGGCCAGGAAGGCGCGGGCGATCTCCTCGGTGGTGAGGCCGCCGAGGAGCCGCAGGGTGAGGGCGATCCGGGCCTCGGTGGAGAGCACCGGATGGCAGGCGGTGAAGATCAGCCGGAGCAGGTCGTCGTCGATGGCGTCCGGCTCGGCGGGCTCGGGCGGCTCCACGTCCGCGAGCGACCGGCCCACCTCGGCGAGCTTGCGCGCGTAGGCCTCCCGGCGGCGTACGAGGTCGATCGCGCGGTTCCGGGCGGTGGTGGTGAGCCAGGCGCCCGGCCGCTCCGGGACGCCCGACTCGGGCCACTGCTCCAACGCGGCGACCAGGGCGTCCTGGGCGAGCTCCTCGGCGATGCCGAGGTCGCGCACGATACGGGTGACGGCCGCGACGATCCGCGGGGACTCGATCCGGAAGACCGCCTCGACCGCCTGGGTTGTCGCTGTCACGGTGCCCCATCCCAGCAGCCGGGCCGGGACGGGGCAAGCCGGACGGGCCGTCAGGCGCCCATGGTGGCCTCGTCGATCTGCCGGACCTCGGAGGTCACCGTCCAGTTCTCCGGGTGGGCGCTGAGGAAGCGCCGGGTCCACTCCAGGGCCTCCGCCATGTCCTTGGCCTGGAGGACGGCGTACCCCCCGACGACCTCCTTGGTCTCGGTGAAGGGCCCGTCGGTCTGGGTGAGCCTCCCGCCGGACCAGGTGACCCGGGCGCCCTGGGAGGTCGGGTGGAGCCCGGCCGTCTCCAACATGACCCCGGCCTTGGTGATCTCCTCGAAAAGGGCGCCCATCCGCTTCTCGAAGTCGGGGTCCGGGGCCTCCTTCGGCAGGTTCTCCTCGTCGATGCGGATCAGCGTCATGAAGCGCGGCATGGTGGCTCCCGGTTCTGTGCGGCGGGGCTCTTCCCCGCCTCTCACCCCTGCGTCGAACGGGACCCGGCCGGATCGACAGCTCCCGCGAAATACTTCGGGAAATTCTTTCGGGGAAGTCCGCGACCGGCCACCGGAGCGGGACGGCGCCTCAGCCGTCCGGGGCCTCAGCCGCCCGCGGCCCCGGTGGTCTCGACGGATTCGAAGCGCCAGCGGTGCACAGGGCGGGTGACCAGCGCGGCGTCCGGCTCGGGCAGCTCGGGCAGCGCGGCGTCGGGGCCGCCCGGCCACCAGGTGATCACCAGGACCCGGTCCTGCGGTGCGCGCAGCAGTTCGCGGCGGAGCGGTTCGACGGCCAGCTCGGCCGCGCGGGCCCGCGCCCACTCCAGCAGCTCCCCGCCCCGGCCGGCCGTGGCGCGGGCCTCCCACATGAGGGCGACGGTCATGAGTAGAGGTTGTCCTTGCTGATCTCGTGGACGTGGTCGTGGTCGTGGGTGTGCGAGTGGGCGCCCGGTACGTGGGGGTCGGTCACCGGCAGCGAGGAGTCCGCGGACAGTTCCAGGTCCGAGGCCGGGCGGTTGCGGGCGACCATCTCGGCACCCAGCGCGGCGACCATCGCGCCGTTGTCCGTGCACAGCCCGGGGCGGGGCACCCGCAGCCGGATCCCGGCGCGCTCGCACCGCTCCTCGGCCAGGGCCCGCAGCCGCGAGTTGGCCGCGACGCCGCCGCCGATCATCAGGTGGTCGACGCCCTCGTCCTTGCAGGCCCGTACGGCCTTGCGGGTGAGCACGTCCACCACGGCCTCCTGGAAGGACGCCGCCACGTCCCGTACCGGCACCTCCTCGCCCGCCGCGCGCTTGGCCTCGATCCAGCGGGCCACCGAGGTCTTCAGCCCGGAGAAGGAGAAGTCGTACGCGGGGTCGCGCGAGCCGGTCAGTCCGCGCGGGAAGGCGATGGCCGCCGGGTCGCCCTCCCGGGCCAGCCGGTCGATGACCGGGCCGCCGGGGAAGCCCAGGTCCAGCACCCGGGCGATCTTGTCGAACGCCTCGCCCGCCGCGTCGTCGATGGTCGCGCCGAGCGGCCGCACGTCGGCGGTGATGTCCGGCGCGAGGAGCAGCGAGGAGTGGCCGCCGCTGACCAGCAGCGCCATCGTGGGCTCGGGCAGCGGGCCGTGCTCCAGCTGGTCGACGCAGATGTGCGAGGCGAGGTGGTTGACCCCGTAGAGCGGCTTGTTCAGCGCGTAGGCGTACGCCTTCGCCGCCGAGACGCCGACCAGCAGCGCGCCGGCCAGGCCGGGGCCCGCGGTGACGGCGATGCCGTCGAGGTCGCGGGCCGAGACCCCGGCCTCCTTCAGGGCGCGCTCGATGGTGGGGACCATGGACTCCAGGTGGGCGCGGGAGGCGATCTCCGGGACGACGCCGCCGAAGCGGGCGTGGGTGTCGACGCTGGAGGCGACGGCGTCGGCCAGCAGGGTCGTGCCCCGGACGATGCCGACGCCGGTCTCGTCGCAGGAGGTCTCGATGCCGAGTACGAGCGGTTCGTCAGCCATCAGTCGGTCTCTGTTCCTTGTACGTGGAGGCGCATGACGAGCGCGTCGACATTGCCCGGCTGGTAGTAGCCGCGGCGGAAGCCGATCGGTTCGAAACCGAAGCGCTCGTAGAGCTTCTGGGCGCGGGTGTTGTCGACGCGGACCTCCAGGAGCACCTCGGCGCACTCGAAGGCCGTGGCGTGCTTCAGCAGGTCGGTGAGGAGCGCGGCGCCCAGGCCGCCGCCCCAGTGGTCGCGGGTGACCCCGATGGTCTGCACGTCGGCCAGGTCGCCGGCGGCGGCGAGGCCCGCGTAGCCGACGATCCGGCCGGTGACGGGGTCCTCGGCGACGACGTAGCGGCGGGTGGCCCCGGGGCCCCGGGAGTGGGCCAGCTCCGACCAGAACATGCCGGCCGACCAGGCGTCGTCCGGGAACAGCTCGCGCTCCAGCTCCAGCACCGGTTCGATGTCCCACCAGCGCATCTCGCGCAGCACGGCGGTCGTGGTCGTCACTTCGGGGTGACCACCTTGTAGTTCTTCGGCACCTGGGCGTCGGGCCTGCGCAGGTACAGCGGGAGCGGTGCCAGCAGCTCGGCGCCCGCGGCGAGCCGCTCGGCGGCCAGCGCGGCCAGCGCCCCGGCGCTGACGTGCTCGGGCGTCCGGGCGTCCGGGAACGCCTCGGGGTAGAGCACGGCGCCCGCGCCGACCACGGGCAGCCCGGCGAGCTGCTCGGCGATGTCGGCGGGCCGGTCCACGGCGGGCCCGGCGGTCCGGGTGCGGGGGTCCTCGTACCGCGCCCAGTAGACCTCCTTGCGGCGGGCGTCCGTCGCGACGGCGAACGGGCCCGTGAGCCCGGCCAGCCCCGCCGCGTACGCCAGCCCGTCCAGGGTGCACAGGCCGTGCACGGGCACGGAGAGGGCGGAGCCGAAGGCCGCCGCGGTGGCCAGCCCGACCCGCAGCCCGGTGTACGGTCCGGGGCCGACGCCGACGACCAGGCCCGTCACGGCGTCGAGTCCCACCCCGGCCTCGGCGAGCACCCGGTCGACGGTGGGCAGCAGGAGCTCCCCGTGTCTGCGGGCGTCGACCTGGCCGGACTCGGCGACGACGGCGGTCCCGTCGTGCAGGGCGACGGTGACGGCGGGGGTTGCGGTATCCACGGCGAGCAAGAGCACACGAACAGCGTACGGCTCCGTCGACGCGGGCACGGTGCCCCGTCCGGCGTCCCGGTGGGACCGCTCCCTGCTGCTACCGTCACCGTGCACACGGGTACGACGTAAACGCTAAACGCTTGTACGACTTACGGAAGCGAAAGGGGCACGCACGGTGTCCAAGGGCAGCTCGGGAATCGTGGCCGGGCTCACCGCGGCGGCACTGGCCGCGGTCGGGTTCCTGGCCTTCCAGGCGTCGGCCAACGTCCCCGACAACCTCGCGGCCCCCCAGCCCTCCGCGTCCGGCGCCGTTCCGGCCACCGACGACGCCAAGCCCAAGGAGAAGAAGCCGCGCCCGGCCGCGCTCCCCGAGGACTCCGGCACCGGGCAGCGGGTCGTCTACGCCCTGGAGAAGCGGCGGGTCTGGCTCGTCGACGCGGCCGGGAAGGTGCTGCGGACCTTCCCGGTGATGCCGAGCGCGCTGAGCCCGAAGCCGGGTTCGTACGAGGTGGGCACCCGCCAGGGCCCCGCGACCAAGGGCTCGGACGGCGTGATGATCGAGCACGTGGTGCGGTTCGCGCTGGTGGACAACGTGTCCGTCGGGTTCAGCGCGGCGGTGGACGGCACGATGGAGAGCCCGGACCCGGCGCTGCGGACGGGCGGCGTGCGGATGGCCCGGGAGGACGGCGACGTCATGTGGGACTTCGCCATAGGGGGTACGAAGGTGATCGTCACCCCCTGAGCACAGCCCCGGGCACGCCCCGAGCGCGTCCCGCCGGGGCGCCTCTCAGGAAGCGCGCTCCAGGCCCGGCCCCGGCGAACGGGGCGCGGGGGCGGCGGCAGCGGCGGGCTCGGACCCGGCTGCCGGGGTCTCCTCCGGCCCGTCCGCCGACGGCGGCGTGGAGACCGCCGTGGCCGCGGCACAGGCCGCCAGCAGGTCCTTCATCGATGGCGGCGGCGGCACTTCATGTTCTGCGGACGTCGTCATGGATGCCTCCTGAGGCTCCGGTGGAAGGCGTGGTTAGGCAGACCTAACCGCGCTCTCGCCATCCATGTCACCACGCCCGCCCCGCCACGCGCAACAATATGCCGACAGCCTGTCGGAATCCGGTACCGCGCCCGGCCTCAGACCTCGCGCAGCCCCGCCCAGCGGGCGCCGGTCCCGATCAGGGTCACCGCGCGCCGCTCGTCGTCCGTGTCGCCGACCGCGCGTTCGATGACCACCCGCAGGCGGTCCTCGGACAGCTCCTCCACCTTGCCGTCGCCCCACTCCACGACCACCACCGAGTCCGGCAGCGACACGTCCAGGTCCAGGTCCTCCATCTCGTCGAGCCCGCCGCCCAGGCGGTAGGCGTCGACATGGACCAGGGCCGGCCCGCCGGTCAGCGACGGGTGGACCCGGGCGATCACGAAGGTCGGGGAGGTCACCGCGCCGCGCACGCCCAGCCCCTCGCCGAGCCCCCGGGTCAGCGTCGTCTTCCCGGCGCCCAGCTCGCCGCTGAGCATCACGAGGTCGCCGGGGCGCAGGACCGCGGCGATGCGGCGGCCCAGCTCACGCATCTGTTCGGGTGACTCGACGGCCAGGTCCACGGTGACGGCGTCCGGCGCGGCGGGGCCGTCCGGCTCAGTCGTCCCGGTCTCCGTGCTGATGTGCGGTGCTTCCATGTCCGCCCACGTTAGTCGCTGCCGGTACCGCCCCGATGCGTACCAGCAGGTCCGCCAGCCGGTCCGTCACCGTCTCGGGGTGCTCCAGCATCACCAGGTGGCCGGCGTCCGGCACGATGACCAGCTCCGCGTCCGGGAGCTGGTCCGCGATGGTCTCGCTGTGCGAGCTGGGGGTGATCAGGTCCTTGTCGCCCGCCAGGATCAGCACCGGGACGGACCGGAAGGCGGGCAGCGCGGCGCTCTCGTCGTGCTCGGTGAAGGCGGGGTAGAACTCGGCGACCACGTCGATCGGGGTGGACTCGATGAGCCGCTCGGCGAACCGTTCCACCGCCGGGTCGACGTCCCGCGAACCGAACGAGTACCGCTTGATCAGCCCGGCGAAGAGGTCGGCGGTGGCCCGGCGGCCCCGCTCCACCAGCTCCGCCTGCGAACCCAGCGCCCGGAGCACCCCGGGCAGCACCCGCCGCACCGCGTTCACGCCCGCGACCGGCAGCCCGTAGGTGACCTCGCCGAGCCGCCCGCTGGACGTGCCGACGAAGGCGACCGCGGCGACCCGGTCCCGGATCAGCCCGGGGTACCGGGCGGCGAGCGCCATCATCGTCATGCCGCCCATCGAGTGCCCGACCAGCACCAGCCTGCCCTCGGGGGCCGCCGCGTCGATGACCGCCTTCAGGTCCCGGCCCAGCCGGTCGATGCCGAGGGGGACGCCGTCCGCCTGGGCCCGGCCCCGCTCGGAGCGGCCGTGGCTGCGCTGGTCCCAGTGGACGGTGCGGACCAGGCCGCGCAGCGCCGCCCGCTGGAAGTGCCAGGAGTCCTGGTTGAGGCAGTAGCCGTGGCTGAAGACCACGGTGACCGGGACGGGGTCCTTGCGGCCGAAGAGCCTGCGGCGGCGGGTGCCCGGGGCGGCGGCCCCGCCGGGGGTCTCCGGGGCGCCGTCCGGGGCGACCTCGTCGACCTCGTAGTACAGCTCGGTGCCGTCGTCGGCGGTGGCCCGGCCCGGCAGCCCGCGCAGCGAGCCGTAGGGGCCGGTGGCGTCCAGCGTCAGCCTGGCCCGCTTCCGCATGCTCCGGCCGACGGTGAGCCGTTCGACGGCGACACCGGCGGCGGCCCCGGCCGCGAGCACGCCTATGGCGGCACCGGCGATGCCCGCCCGGCGCCAGCCGACCGCGGCCGCCGCCGTCGCGGCCGCGTCCCCCGCAGCGCTCTCGCTCACCGTGCCGTGCTCCTTGTCGTGTCCGTCGGGCCGGGCCCGGTGCCTCAGGCGGTGGCGTGCAGATGGACCCTCGGTACGCGGGTGCCGATCCGGGTGACGATCTCGTACGCGATCGTGTCGGCCGCCACCGCCCAGTCCTCGGCGGTGGGCTCGCCCCGGTCGCCCGCGCCGAAGAGCACCGCCTCGCTGCCGACCTCGACCACGTCGCCGCCGAGGTCGACGACGAACTGGTCCATCGCGACCCGGCCCGCGACCCTCCGGACGGCGCCGCCGACCAGGACCGGGCCCCGGCCGGAGGCGTGGCGCGGTATGCCGTCCGCGTAGCCGACCGGGACCAGGCCCAGGGTGGTCTCGGCACCGGTCGTGTAGTGGTGGCCGTAGCTGATCCCGTGCCCGGCCGGCACCCGCTTGACCAGGGCCACCGAGGCGACCAGCCGCATGACCGGGCGCAGCCCCAGCTCGGCCGGGGTGCCCAGCTCCGGGGCGGGCGAGACGCCGTACATCGCGATCCCGGTCCGCACCAGGTCGAAGTGGGCCTCGGGGAGCGTCAGCGTCGCCGGGGAGTTGGCCATGTGGCGCACCTCGGGCCGGACGCCCGCCTTCTCGGCGTACGCCACCATGTCCCGGAAGGCGGTGAGCTGGGCCTGGATCGAGGGGTGGCCGGGCTCGTCGGCGCAGGCGAAGTGGGACCACAGGCCGGTGATCCTGAGGGAGCCCGCCTCCTCGGCGGCGCGGGCGGCGCCCACCAGCTCCGGCCAGTCGGCGGGCTGGCAGCCGTTGCGGCCCAGGCCCGTGTCGGCCTTGAGCTGGACGCG
Source organism: Streptomyces sp. NPDC092952 (assembly GCF_044754785.1). Taxonomy (NCBI): domain Bacteria; kingdom Bacillati; phylum Actinomycetota; class Actinomycetes; order Kitasatosporales; family Streptomycetaceae; genus Streptomyces; species Streptomyces sp. NPDC092952. The sequence goes on from NZ_JBIVPT010000001.1 coordinate 554,517, forward strand.
GGCCGGGACGCCGGCCTCCGTGGCCGCGGCGACGACCTCGCGCAGCGCCCACATCCCGCTCACCGACACGTCGATGTCGGCCTCGATCGCCTCGCGCCAGGGCCCGCCCGGCGTCCACAGCCAGCACATCACCCGGCCGCCGAGCCCGGCCGCCCGCAGCGCGAGCGCCTCGTGCGGGGTGGCGGTGCCCAGCCAGGTCGCCCCGGCCTCCAGCGCGGCGCGGGCGCAGGGCACCGCTCCGTGCCCGTACGCGTCGGACTTGACGACGGCCATCAGCTGCGCGCCCCCCGCACGGGCGCGCAGCGTACGCACGTTGGCGCGCAGTGCGTCGAGGTCGATCTCGGCCCGGGCTCTCAAGGACGCTGTCTCGTTCATCGCGCCCAGTCTCTCAGAGCGCGGCGGCGGGCCCCGCTCAGCGGTGGTGGCGCAGCTCGTGCTCCAGATGGTCGACGAGGACCGGGACGTGGCTGTGGGCCACGTCCTTGACCGCGGTGACCAGGGTCACCGGGCCGCCCTCCTCGACGAGTTCGACCAGTTCCCGGACGGCGGCCCCGTGGACCGGGTCGGTCAGTTCGGTGCGGTAGCGCTCGGCGAACTCGTCGAAGCGGGCGCCGGTGCGGTCCGCGTGGTACCAGGAGCGGAGCTCGGACGAGGGGGTCACGTCCTTGAGCCACTTGTCGATCGCGGCCCGCTCCTTGGACTCGCCGCGCGGCCAGAGCCGGTCGATCAGGACCCGGGTCCCGTCGGCGTCCTCCTTCGGCTCGTACACCCTGCGTACGCGTACGTCGCTGCTGGTCACGGCGGGCCTCCCGCTGCCTCGGGGTCTGCGGCCAGGATCGCTCAGGCCCGTACGTCCCGCCAGGCCGCCGGGATCGCGTCGGCGACGTCCTGGGCGGCGACCGGGCCGCCGTCCGAGGCGTGGCGGGCGGCAAGCCCGTGCAGGTGGGCGCCGACGGACGCGGCGTCGCGCGGGCCGAGCCCGGCGGCCAGCAGGGAGCCGGTCAGCCCGGAGAGCACGTCGCCGCTGCCCGCCGTGGCCAGCCAGGACGTGCCGGTCGGGTTGACCCGCACCGGGGCGTCCGGGTCCGGGGCGGCGACCAGCGTCGTCGAACCCTTGAGCAGGACCGTGGCCCGGTAGCGGGCGGCCAGCTCCCGTACGGCGGTGAGCCGCCCCGCCTCGACCTCCTCGCGGGCGGCGCCGAGCAGGGCCGCGGCCTCCCCGGCGTGCGGGGTGAGCACGGTCGGGGCGGTGCGCGCCCGGACCGCGGCGACGTCCAGCAGCCGCAGCCCGTCCGCGTCCACCAGCACCGGGACCTCGGCGGCCAGCACGTCGCGGACCGCGCCCTCCGCCTGCGGGCCGTCACCGAGCCCGGGGCCGACGACCCAGGACTGCACCCGGCCCGCCCCGGACGGCGGTCCGGCGTGCACCAGGGTCTCCGGATGGCGGGCGATCACCGCGTCCGCGCCCGGACCGACGTACCGCACCGCACCGGCCCCGCCCCGCAGCGCCCCGGAGACGGCCAGCACCGCCGCGCCCGGGTAGCGGGCCGACCCTGCGACGATCCCGACGACCCCGCGCCGGTACTTGTCGCTCTCGGCGGCCGGGACCGGCAGCAGGGCCGCGACGTCCGCGTACTGGAGCGCCTCCAGCTCGGGCACGGCGGGCAGCTCGGGGCCGAGCCCGATGTCGACGAGGTGCAGCGCCCCGGTCCGCTCGGCGGCCGGATCGACGAACAGGCCCGGCTTGTACGTGCCGAAGGTGACCGTGACATCGGCGCGGACCGCCTCGCCGCGCACCTCCCCGGTCCCGGCCTCGACCCCGCTGGGCAGGTCCACGGCGACCAGGGGCGCGCCGGTCGCCGCCAGCGCCCGCACCGCCTCGGCGGCCTCCTGACGCAGCCCGCCCCGGCCGCCGATGCCGGTGATCCCGTCCACCACCAGGTCGACGCGGCCGCCCCACGGCTCCGGTTCGGCGGCGGTCGCGGTGCGTCCGCCGGCCGCGCGGAGCGCCGCCAGGCCGCCGGGGTGGGCACGGTCGGGCGTGATGAGCACGGCGCGCACGCCGGCGCCCCGGCGGGCGAGGAGCGCGCCCGCGTACAGCGCGTCGCCCCCGTTGTCGCCGCTGCCGACCAGGAGGACGACCCGGGCCCCGTACACCCGGCCGTGCCGCCGCAGCACATCGGCGCAGACGGCGGCGAGCCCGGCGGCGGCCCTCCGCATCAGGGTGCCTTCGGGGAGCCGTTCCATGAGGGCCCGCTCGGCGGCCCGTACGGTCTCGACGCTGTGGGCGGTACGCATGTGCTCAACCCTCCGCGACAACCACCGCCGACGCCACTCCCGCGTCGTGGCTCAGCGAGACGTGCCAGTGCCGTACGCCCAGCTCGGCGGCGCGGGCGGCGACCGTGCCCCGGACCCGCAGCCGGGGCTGCCCGCTCTCCTCGACGTACACCTCGGCATCGGTCCACAGCAGCCCGGCGGGGGCGCCGAGCGCCTTCGCCAGGGCCTCCTTGGCGGCGAACCGGGCGGCGAGCGAGGCGACCCCGCGCCGCTCGCCGCTGGGCAGCGTCAGCTCCCGTTCCACGAAGAGCCGGTCGGCCAGCTGGGGCGTACGCTCCAGCGCCGCGTCGAACCGTTCGATCTCGGCCACGTCGATCCCGACCCCGATGATCACGCGTCTTCCCCTCGTCCCTCTCCGGCCCGCCCACCGGCGCACCGGGCTACTCCACGGTCACGGACTTCGCCAGATTGCGCGGCTGGTCCACGTCGTTGCCGCGGGCCCTGGCCAGCTCGCAGGCGAAGACCTGGAGCGGCACGGTCGAGACCAGCGGCTGAAGAAGCGTAGGCGTAACGGGGAGCCGGATCAGATGGTCGGCGTACGGGACGACCGTCTCGTCGCCCTCCTCGGCGATGACGATGGTGCGGGCGCCGCGCGCCCGGATCTCCTGGATGTTCGAGACGATCTTGTCGTGCAGCACCGACCGGCCGCGCGGCGCGGGCACCACCACGACGACCGGCAGCCCCTCCTCGACGAGCGCGATCGGCCCGTGCTTGAGCTCCCCGGCGGCGAACCCCTCGGCGTGCATGTACGCCAGTTCCTTGAGCTTCAGCGCGCCCTCCAGGGCCACCGGGTAGCCGACGTGGCGGCCCAGGAAGAGGACGGTGCCCCGGTCCGCGAGGGAGCGGGCGAGGTCCCGTACCGGCCCCATGTCCGCCAGGACCCGTTCGACGGCGCCGGGGACCGTGGCGAGCTGGCGGACGACGGTGCGGATCTCGTCGCCCCACTTCGTGCCCCGGACCTGGCCCAGGTAGAGGGCGACCAGGTAGCAGGCGACGAGCTGGGTGAGGAACGCCTTGGTGGAGGCGACGGCGACCTCGGGCCCGGCGTGCGTGTAGAGCACCGCGTCGGACTCGCGGGGGATGGTGGAGCCGTTGGTGTTGCAGATCGCGAGGACCCGGGCGCCCTGCTCGCGGGCGTGGCGCAGCGCCATCAGGGTGTCCATCGTCTCGCCGGACTGCGAGATCGCGACGACCAGGGTGCGGTGGTCGAGGATCGGGTCGCGGTAGCGGAACTCGCTGGCCAGCTCGGTCTCGCAGGGGACGCGGGTCCAGTGCTCGATGGCGTACTTGGCGATCATCCCGGCGTGGAAGGCGGTGCCGCAGGCCACGATGACGATCTTGTCGACCTCGCGCAGCTCGTGCGGCGGGATGCGGACCTCGTCGAGGCGGAGCGAGCCCTCGCCGTCGGTCCGGCCGAGCAGGGTGTCGGCGACGGCCCGGGGCTGCTCGGCGATCTCCTTGTCCATGAACGAGTCGTGGCCGCCCTTCTCTGCGGCGGAGACGTCCCAGTCCACGTGGTACGCGCGGACCTCGGCGGGCCGTCCGTCGAAGCCGGTGACGGTGATCCCCTCCCGGCGCAGCTCGACCACCTGGTCCTGGCCCAGCTCGATCGCGGAGCGGGTGTGCGCGATGAACGCGGCGACGTCGGAGGCCAGGAACGCCTCGCCCTCCCCCACCCCCACCACCAGCGGCGAGTTGCGCCGCGCCCCGACCACCGTGTCCGGCACGTCCGCGAAGACGGCGACGAGCGTGAAGGCGCCGTCGAGGCGGCGGCAGACCAGGCGCATCGCCTCCGCCGGATCGGCGCAGACGGAGTAGGCCTCGGCCAGCAGATGGGCGACGACCTCGGTGTCGGTCTCGGAGGCCAGTTCATGGCCGCGGTCGGCGAGTTCGGCGCGCAGGGCGGCGAAGTTCTCGATGATCCCGTTGTGCACGACGGCGACCCGGCCCGCGTTGTCCAGGTGCGGGTGGGCGTTGGCGTCGGTGGGGGCGCCGTGGGTGGCCCAGCGGGTGTGCCCGATGCCGGTGGTGCCGGCCGGGAGCGGGGCCTCGTTCAGCGCCTTCTCCAGGTTGACGAGCTTGCCGGCCTTCTTCGCGGCGGCCAGCCCGCCGTCCGCGAGCACGGCGAGCCCCGCCGAGTCGTAGCCCCGGTACTCCAGGCGTTTCAGGCCCGCGAGGACGATGTCCTGCGCCGACTGCCCGCCCACGTAACCGACGATCCCGCACATACCAGCCCCTTCTCCACCAATCCGCCTCTTTTCCTTCGCATCGTCGCAGAAGACCCGCCGGACGTCGGGGAGGACGGCGCCCCGTGAACCTTTCCGCCCCCGGCGGGGAACAGGGGATGACACGCCCGCCCGCCCAACCCAGGAGCCGATGTGACCGGACCACCGACGGGCCCGCACGACGACGCCGAGCTCGTCGCGCGGTCGATCGAGGAGCCCGAGGCGTTCGCGGGCCTCTACGACCGCCACGCGCCGGAGATCCACCGCTACGCCGCCCGCCGCCTCGGGGAGGGCACGGCGGACGACATCACGGCGGACACCTTCCTCGCCGCCTTCCGGGCCCGGCACCGCTACGACACCGCCCGCCGCAGCGCCCGCCCCTGGCTGTACGGCATCGCCGCGAACCTGATCGGCAAGCACCGGCGCGGCGAGGAGCGCGCGCTGCGGGCCCTGGCCCGTACCGGCCGCGACCCGGTGGCCGACTCCTGGAGCGAGCACGTGGACGAGCGGATCGCCGCCCGGGCCCCCCTGGCCGCCGCGCTCGCCAGGCTCTCCCCCGGCGACCGCCATGTGCTGCTGCTCGTCGCCTGGGCCGACCTCGGGTACCAGGAGGTCGCCGAGGCCCTGGGCATCCCGCTCGGCACCGTACGGTCCCGGCTCAACCGCGCCCGCCGCAAGGTCCGCGAGGCCCTCGGCGCGGACCCCACGTTCACGCCCGACGCCATGGAGCTGACCTCGTCATGGACGAAATGACCCGGCTGCGCGAGTTCCGCGCCGACGCGCCCGCTCCCGACCGCACGGCGCTCGCCCCGGGCCGCCGGCGGCTCGTCGAGGCCGCCGCACCGGGCCGCCCCCGGCACCCGTGGGCCCGGCGGCGGACCGTCGCCGTCGTGGCGGCCGCGGCGCTCACCGTGGCGGCGGTGCTCGGCACCCAACTCTGGGACACCGCGCCGGACCGCTCGGGGCCCGCCTCGACCGCGGAGCCGCTCCGGCTGACGAGCGCGGCCGAGGTGCTGAACCGGGCCGCCGACGCCCTGGAGAGGCTGCCCGTCCCGCCGGAGCCGCTCGACCACCAGTGGATCTACACCAGGACGACGAGGGTGAGTGCCACGAACGGGCCGGACGGCACCCAGGGCACCGATTCGGACACCGCCGACTCCTGGGTCCCGTACGACAACTCCGCCGCGGCCGAGCACGGCAAGGACACCGACTACCGCACGGCCCGACAGGTCTACCGCGCCGCGAACGCCCTGCCCGACGACCCGGCGCGGCTGCTGGCGGGGATCCGCCGCCTCTACCCGACCGGCCACACGGCGGAGAACCCGCCCGAGGGCAGGGCGCAGCACAGCTTCCGCGCGATCAGCCTGGTCGCCGGGACGTACCCGATCGCCCCGGCCGCCCTCGCCCGGGTCTACCGGGCCATGGCGACCATCCCCGGCGTCCGCGTCACCGGCCACCTGGTGAAGGACGCCGCCGGGCGCGAGGCCATCGCCATCACCCGGAAGGAGGACGTCGGCCACGACCAGCGGGAGATCCTGCTCGACCCGCGGACCTTCGACTACCTCGGCGAGCGTTTCGTGGTGGCCGAGGACTACACGTTCGTGTTCCCCGGCAAGGAGGGGCAGAAGCCGCCGCCGATCGCGTTCAAGGCGGGGCAGATCACCCTCAGCGAGGCCCGCGTCAGGGGCGCCGTCGTGGACCGCAAGGGGCAGAAGCCCTGACTTGGCGGGGTGGTGTCCGCCACGGGGGTGCGGACACCACCCCGCAGCCGACGGCCAGTGCCCCCGGGTGCATCATGACGGCACGGCGACGTCCGTACGGGTCCGCCGTCCGAGCACCTGGGGGGTGTGTGCGCATGTCCGGCACCGAGGAAGAGCAACCGGAGACCGCGCCACAGCGGCCGGCCTGGGACCTCAGGTCCCTCCCGCCGCACCCCGCCCCGCCGCCTCCCCCGCAGAGGTTCCGGATGCCGATCTGGGGCGGCGTCCTGGTGGGCGTGGCCATCGGCGCGGTCCTGGTGGTCGTCGTCCCGTTGGCCCTGGTCGTCGGGCTCTTCTTCCTGCGCTACCTCAACGTCCCCCCGGAACCGGACGGCGCCCCGGTCACACTGTCCTCGGACGAACTGACCGGGACCTGGCAGGACGACCGGGGCGGAATCCTCGTCCTCGCCGCGGACGGCACCTTCAGCTCCACCCAGGTCTGCGGCGACTACGTCGACTTCGACAACAACCTCCACGCCGGCTTCGACCTCCCGTCCAGGCTCTCCGCGTCGGGGAAGTGGGACGCCGGCGATTCGACCAACGAGGAGGGGGCCACCTCCGTCGACCTCGGCTTCACGTACGGCGACGGGGAGATCAGCGGCTTCTACGACGCCAGGAGCGACGGCGTCCCCGTCCTGTGGACGTACGTCGGCGACCCCGACGACGGGAAGCTCTGCGTGCTCGAAAAAGCGGACTGAGCGGCGGACCGCAAGGCGACGCCCCGGCGTACCCCACGTGACCGAGCCCACCCCCCGCCGCGTCAAAACTCCCGCAACAATGAACCCGTGATCACTTCGCCGCCACGGAGCACCCACCGACGCGCCGAGCACGCGGCGACGCCGTACGTCGACCTGTCCCGCGCCGAGTGGAGCGCGCTGCGCGACAAGACGCCGCTGCCGCTGACCGCCGAGGAGGTCGAGCGGCTGCGCGGCCTCGGCGACGTCATCGACCTCGACGAGGTACGGGACGTCTACCTGCCGCTCTCCCGGCTCCTCAACCTCTACGTCCAGGCCACCTCGGGGCTGCGCGGCGCGCTGAACACCTTCCTCGGCGACGCGGGCAACGGCCACGGCGCCCAGAGCGGCACCCCGTTCGTCATAGGCGTCGCGGGCAGTGTCGCGGTCGGCAAGTCCACCACCGCGCGCATCCTCCAGGCGCTGCTGGCCCGCTGGCCCGAGCACCCCCGCGTCGAGCTGGTGACCACCGACGGCTTCCTGCTGCCGATGAAGGAGCTGAGGGCCCGCGGCCTGATGTCCCGCAAGGGCTTCCCCGAGTCGTACGACCGGCGCGCCCTGACCCGCTTCGTCGCCGACATCAAGGCCGGCAAGGACGAGGTGACGGCGCCCGTCTACTCCCACCTGATCTACGACATCGTGCCGGACGAGCGGCTCAGCGTGCGCCGCCCCGACATCCTGATCGTCGAGGGGCTCAACGTCCTCCAGCCCGCGCTGCCCGGCAAGGACGGCCGCACCAGGGTCGGTCTCGCCGACTACTTCGACTTCAGCGTGTACGTGGACGCCCGCACCGAGGACATCGAGAGCTGGTACCTCGACCGCTTCCGCAAGCTGCGCGACACCGCGTTCCAGGACCCGTCGTCGTACTTCCGCAGGTACACCCAGGTCTCCGAGCGGGAGGCCATGGAGTACGCGGCGACGATGTGGCGCACCGTCAACCGGCCCAACCTGGTGGAGAACGTCGCCCCCACCCGGGGCCGCGCCACCCTGGTGCTCCGCAAGGGCCCCGACCACAAGGTCCAGCGGCTCTCCCTGCGCAAGCTCTGACCCGGATGCTTCCGCCGGGCGGTCCGCCCGGCGGAAGCACGGCTCTCAGCCCAGCGCGGACTTCACCACGTCGGCCAGCCGCTCGGCGACCGCGCGGGCCTGCTCGATGTCGGCGGCCTCGACCATGACCCGCACCAGCGGCTCCGTGCCCGACTGGCGCAGCAGCACCCGGCCGGTGGAGCCCAGCTCGGCCTCGGCCTCGGCGACGGCGGCGGCGATCTCCGGGGAGCTGCCGACCCGGGACTTGTCGACGTCCCGGACGTTGATCAGCAGCTGCGGCAGCCGCTGCATGACCCCGGCCAGATCGGCGAGCGTACGGCCGGTGGCCGCGACCCGGGCCGCGAGCAGCAGCCCGGTCAGCGTGCCGTCGCCGGTGGTGGCGTGGTCCAGCACGATGACGTGGCCGGACTGCTCGCCGCCGAGCGCGTAGCCCTCGGCCTTCATCGACTCCAGTACGTAGCGGTCGCCGACGGCGGTCTGGACGAGCTGGATGCCCTCCCGCTCCATCGCGATCTTGAAGCCGAGGTTGGACATCACGGTGCCGACCACGGTGTCCTTGCGCAGCTGCCCGTTCTCGCGCATGGCGAGGGCCAGGACCGCGAGGATCTGGTCGCCGTCGACCTCCTCGCCGGAGGCGTCCACGGCCAGGCAGCGGTCGGCGTCGCCGTCGTGCGCGATGCCGAAGTCGGCGCCGTGCTCGACGACGGCGGCCTTCAGCGGCTCCAGGTGGGTGGAGCCGCAGCCGTCGTTGATGTTCAGGCCGTTCGGGTCGGCCCCGATGGTGATCACCTCGGCGCCGGCCCGGGCGAAGGCCTCCGGCGAGACCCGGGCGGCCGCGCCGTGCGCCTCGTCGAGCACCACCTTCAGCCCGTCGAGCCGGTTCGGCAGGACCGCGACCAGGTGGGCCACGTAGCGGTCGAAGCCCTCCGTGTACTCGGTGACCCGCCCCACTCCGGCGCCGGTCGGGCGCGCCCACGGCTCACCGCCCCGGTGCTGCCGGTACAGCGTCTCGATCCGGTCCTCCAGCTCGTCGGAGAGCTTGTGACCGCCGCGGGCGATGAACTTGACACCGTTGTCCGGCATGGAGTTGTGGCTCGCCGAGAGCATCACCCCGAGGTCGGCGCCCAGCGCCCCGGTGAGATACGCCACCGCCGGGGTGGGCAGCACACCGACGCGCAGGACGTCCACGCCCGCGCTGGCGAGCCCGGCCACCACCGCCGCCTCCAGGAACTCCCCGGAGGCGCGTGGGTCCCGGCCCACCACGGCGGTCGGCCGGGCCCCGTCATGGGTGCCGTTCTCTGCGAGAACATGCGCCGCAGCGACCGAGAGACCGAGCGCCAGCTCGGCCGTCAGATCCGCATTGGCGACACCGCGCACACCGTCCGTGCCGAAGAGTCGTCCCACTGGTGTCCTCCGAAGATGCTCCGAAACCGCACAACCAAATCAACCAAAGCGGCACGGCACACGGCGCGCACAACACCGCGTACCCACCACCGGTTCGTACGACGCCACGTGATCGACGCAACGCCGTACAAAAAAGCCCATGAACGGCTTATGCCGTTATACGCCTGGGGATGCCGATAAACGAACGCCCCGGCGGGCACGAGGTGTGCCGCCGGGGCGAACGTGAACAGCAGGTGAGCAGGCGGATTAGCGCTTGCTGTACTGCGGGGCCTTGCGGGCCTTCTTGAGACCGGCCTTCTTGCGCTCGACCGCACGGTCGTCGCGGGAGAGGAAGCCGGCCTTCTTGAGCGCGGGACGGTTGTTGTCCACGTCGGCCTCGTTCAGCGCACGGGCGACGCCGAGGCGCAGGGCACCGGCCTGACCCGAGACGCCGCCACCCGAGATGCGGGCGATGACGTCGTAGCGGTCGTCGAGCTCGAGCACCTTGAAGGGCTCGTTGACTTCCTGCTGGTGCACCTTGTTGGGGAAGTAGTCCTCAAGGGTACGACCGTTGATCTTCCACTTGCCGGAGCCCGGAACGATCCGGACACGGGCGATGGCGTTCTTCCGACGGCCCAGGCCGGCGGCGGGCTGCGGGTCGCCGAAGCGGGAGGCCAGCGACTCGCTGGTGTACTCGCCCTCGACGGGAACCTCGGACTCGAAGGTGGTCACCTCGGCGAAGATCTCCTCGCCCTCGGTGCCCTCGACGGGGTTCTCAACAGTGGTCTCGGCCACGATTCTCCTCAGATCTTTCTTTTGGTCTTAGGGGGAGGCCGGAACTACTGCGCGACCTGGGTGATCTCGAACGGGACCGGCTGCTGAGCAGCGTGCGGGTGCTGGTCGCCCGCGTAGACCTTGAGCTTCGAGATCACCTGACGGCCCAGGCTGTTCTTGGGGATCATGCCCTTGATGGCCTTCTCGACAGCCTTCTCGGGGCTCTTGGCGAGCAGCTCGTCGTAACGGACGGAGCGGAGACCACCCGGGAACCCGGAGTGGCGGTACGCCATCTTCTGGGTCTTCTTGTTGCCGGACAGGTGAACCTTGTCGGCGTTGATGATGATGACGAAGTCGCCCATGTCCATGTGGGGGGCGTAGATCGCCTTGTGCTTGCCGCGGAGGAGGTTCGCCGCGGTGCTGGCCAGACGGCCCAGGACGACGTCCCGCGCGTCAATGATGTGCCACTGGCGAGTGACATCGCCGGGCTTGGGGCTGTACGTACGCACTTCGTAGCCTTCGCTTCTTCAGTGGATGGGGTCCATACACACGACACCTCTGAAGCGATCATGCAGCTGGGGCCCGCAGTGCCGGGAACACCGCCCGTATGCGAGCCACTGGTAACTGCTCCAGAGAACTAGCGCAAGGGCTCTTCGCGTGAGAACACGCAGCCCATACGCATAACAACCGTCGACACTACCCGTCCGGCCCCGGACGGGTCAAAACGTGCCGCGTCCGCCCTATCGTGCCCGCTCCACCCGGCGCTCGTCCCACACCGGCTCCCGCGTCTCGCGCACGACCCCGTCCGAGCCGAAGACCAGATAGCGGTCGAAGGACCGGGCGAACCAGCGGTCGTGGGTGACCGCGAGCACCGTCCCCTCGTACGCCTCCAGCCCCTCCTGGAGCGCCTCGGCCGACTCCAGGTCCAGGTTGTCCGTCGGCTCGTCCAGGAGCAGCGCGGTCGTACCGGCCAGTTCCAGGAGCAGGATCTGGAACCGGGCCTGCTGCCCGCCGGACAGCTTCTCGAAGGGCTGGTCGCCCTGGCGCTCCAGCTCGTAGCGGCGCAGTACGGACATGGCGCCGCCGCGGTCCTTGGCGTGCTCCTTCCACAGGATCTCGACCAGCGTGCGGCCCAGCAGCTCGGGGTGGGCGTGGGTCTGCGCGAAGTGGCCGGGCACGACCCGCGCGCCCAGCTTCCAGGTGCCGGTGTGCGCCACGTCCTCACCGGCCAGCAGGCGCAGGAAGTGCGACTTGCCGGAGCCGTTGGAGCCGAGGACGGCGACCCGTTCCCCGTAGTAGATCTCCAGGTCGAACGGCTTCATCAGCCCGGTCAGCTCAAGGTTCTCGCAGGTCACGGCCCGTACGCCGGTACGGCCGCCGCGCAGCCGCATGCTGATCTCCTGCTCGCGCGGCGGCTCCGGGGGCGGTCCCGCGTCCTCGAACTTCTTGAAGCGGGTCTGCATCGCCCGGTAGCGGGAGGCCATGTCGGGGCTGTTAGCCGCCTGCTGCCGCAGCCGCAGGACGAGGGCCTTCAGCCGGGCGTGCTCCTCCTCCCAGCGCCGCAGCAGCTCCTCGAACCGGGCGAACCGGTCCTTGCGCGCCTGGTGGTACGTGTCGAAGCCGCCTCCGTGCACCCAGACGTCGCTGCCGGCCGGGCTCGGCTCCACGCTGACGATCTTCTCGGCGGCCCGGGAGAGCAGTTCGCGGTCGTGGGAGACGAAGAGGACCGTCTTGCGGGTCTCCTTCAGCCTCTCCTCCAGCCACCGCTTCCCGGGCACGTCGAGGTAGTTGTCCGGCTCGTCCAGGAGCAGCACCTCGTCGGGCCCGCGCAGCAGCGCCTCCAGCACGAGCCGCTTCTGCTCACCGCCGGAGAGCGTGCGCACCTCGCGCCACTGCGCCTTCTCGTACGGGATGCCGAGCGCGGCCATGGTGCACATGTCCCAGACGGTCTCGGACTCGTAGCCGCGCGCCTCCGCCCAGTCGCTGAGCGCCTGCGCGTACGCCATCTGCGCGGCCTCGTCGTCGACGGTGAGGATCAGCTCCTCGGCCCGGTCGACCGCCAGGGCCGCCTCCCTGATGCGCGGCGGGGCGACGGAGACCAGCAGGTCCCGTACGGTCCGCCCGTCCCGTACGGAGCCGACGAACTGCGGCATCACGCCGAGCCCGCCGCTCACCGAGACGGAGCCGCCCTGCGGCTGGAGGTCCCCGGCGAGCAGCCTGAGGAGCGTCGTCTTGCCCGCGCCGTTGGCCCCGACCAGCGCGACCACCGCACCGTCCGCCACCCGGAACGACACGTCGCCCAGCAGCACCCGCCCGTCCGGCAGGTAGTACTCCAGATGGCCCGCTTCGAGATGTCCCATACGCATCATTGTCACGGGCCGCGAAGCCCTGGCCCAACCGGTTTATACCTCCTCTAGGATTCGCCCCATGAGCTATGGGCAAGGGGGGCCCTTCGGGGGGCCAGGGGGTTCGCGGACTCCCGACTGGGCGGCGATGGCCGACGCGTCCGCCGCGCGCAACCGGCGCAAGAAGTGGCTGCTGATCGGTGGCGGCGTGCTCGCCACCGCGGCGATCGGCGCGGCCGTGGCCGCGGCGGTCATCTCGACGAACAACAACGACACCACCCATGGCTCGGGCAAGAACGCGAGCCAGCTTCCCGCACCGAGCGATCTGCCGGAGGAGACGGCCCAGCCCGAGCCGTCCTTCTCCTCGGTGGCCCCGCCGCCCCCGCCCGACCCGAAGGACTACGTGTCCGACGCGAAGAAGGACCGGGCGCCGATCACCGTCGACGCGTTCTTCCCCGGCAAGGGGCTCACCATGGGCGACCGCGTCTACACCAAGGGGGCGACGCAGCAGACGAAGAGCTGCGCCGCGACGACGAAGGGCGCGCTGGGCCCGATCCTGGTGAACAACGGCTGCGAGCAGGTGATCCGGGCCACGTACAGCAAGGACGGCGTCGCCGTCACCGTCGGCCTCGCGGTGTTCCGGACGGAGGCACAGGCGAAGAAGGCGGCCCGGCAGTCGAGCGGCAGCATCGCCACCCTGCCCGGCGCGGGCGTGCCGGCCTTCTGCCCGGCCGGATCGGTCTGCCGACGCACCGCCAACTCCTACGGCCGCTACGCCTACTTCGCGATCAGCGGCTTCACCAACGGCAAGAGCGTCACCACGGCCGACAAGAACGTCTACGCCACCGGTGACGACCTGACGAACTTCACGTTCCGTCAGATCCGTCACCGCGGCGAGCTCCAGGCCTCGGCGGCGGCCACCGCCCAGGCCGGTTCCGACTGACGGCCCCGGCGGCCCTGACGGCGGATCAGCAGCAGCCCGAGCCGGGGAGCGTGCGCACATTGCGCGCCTCCTCGGCGCGGGCGGCCAGCAACCCGTCGGCCGGGTAGGCCACTTCCTCCAGCGTCAGGCCGTGCGGACGGACCACGTGGACGCCGGGGTCGCGCACCCGGGCGGCGAGCACCTGGGCGGGCCATTCGGCCGGCCGGCGCCCGTCGCCCACGAAGAGCGCGGCCCCGATCAGCGCGCGCACCATGTTGTGGCAGAACGCGTCCGCCTGCACGGTCGCCGTCATGATCCCCGTCGCCGGGTCCCGCTCCCAGCTCAGCCTCTGGAGCGTCCGGATCGTCGTCGCGCCCTCGCGCTTCTTGCAGTACGCGGCGAAGTCGTGCTCCCCGGTCATCCGGACGGCCGCCGCGTTCATCGCGTCCACGTCCAACGGCCGGTCGTGCCACAGCACATGACCCCGCACCAGCGGGTCCACCCCGCCGGGCGCGTCGCAGACCCGGTACGCGTACCGGCGCCACAGCGCGGAGAACCGCGCGTTGAACCCGGCGGGCGCCGGTGCGATCCGCCGGATGCGGACATCGGGCGCCATCCGCCCGGCCATCCGCCGCAGCAGCTTGTCCCCGTGCTCCGCCCACACCTCGTCCGGCAGGTCGACATGGGCGACCTGGCCCCGGGCGTGCACCCCGGCGTCGGTCCGCCCGGCCACGGTCAGGTCGTACGTCCGCGCGGACCGGGTCACCGTCCGCAGCGCGTCCTCGATCTCCCCCTGGACGGTCCGCCGGGAGGTCTGCTTCGCCCAGCCCGAGAAGTCCTTGCCGTCGTACGCCAGGTCCAGCCGTACCCGTACGGAGCCGGGCTCCACCTCGTCACTCACCCCAGGGTCCCTTTCCGCGGGTTCTCACAGCTGCTCGCAGGTGCATACGGAACGGGCCCGCACCGCCCCGAAGGGTGGTGCGGGCCCGTCCTGCGGTCTCAGAACGCTCAGGCGTCCTTGGACTCGGCGTCGTCGGCCGGCTTGGCGTCCTCGACGGCCTCGGTCTCGGCGGCGTCCTTCTTGAGGGCGTCCTCCTTGACCGCGCGCTTCGTGGCGGCCTCGGCCTCACCGGTGGCCTCCTGGGCCACGGTCAGCGCCTCGACCAGCTCGATGACGGCCATCGGGGCGTTGTCGCCACGACGGTTGCCGATCTTGGTGATACGGGTGTAACCACCGGGGCGGTTCTCGTACCGCGGGGCGATCTCGGTGAAGAGCGTGTGGACGACGCCCTTGTCCGTGATCGACTGCAGCACCAGGCGACGGTTGTGGATGTCGCCCTTCTTCGCCTTGGTGATGAAACGCTCGGCGACCGGACGCAGGCGACGGGCCTTGGCCTCGGTCGTGGTGATGCGGCCGTGCTCGAACAGCGACTTCGCGAGGTTGTTGAGAAGAAGCTTCTCGTGCGCGGCGCTGCCGCCCAGACGGGCACCCTTGGCGGGCTTCGGCATGGTGTTTCTCCTTGTGTGCTGCACCGGCCGTGTCAGGTACCGGTGTCAGTTCCCACGCGGCGGACGCCGCGTGGAAGACCATGGCCCCGGCCGGGCGGAAGGCCCGGCCGGGGAGGTGGATCAGTACTGCTCGGTCTCCACGAAACCGGCGTCCGCGTCGTCGTCGGCGCCGAAGGCGTCGGCGGCGGCGGTCGGGTCGAAGCCGGGAGGCGAGTCCTTCAGCGCCAGGCCCATACCGGCCAGCTTCGCCTTGACCTCGTCGATCGACTTCGCACCGAAGTTGCGGATGTCGAGCAGGTCGGCCTCGGAACGGGCGACGAGCTCACCCACGGAGTGGATGCCCTCGCGCTTGAGGCAGTTGTACGAGCGGACCGTGAGCTCCAGCTCCTCGATCGGCAGCGCCAGATCGGCGGCGAGCGCGGCGTCCGTCGGCGACGGGCCCATGTCGATGCCCTCGGCGTCGATGTTGAGCTCGCGCGCCAGGCCGAACAGCTCGACCAGGGTCTTGCCGGCCGACGCCATGGCGTCACGGGGACGCATGGCCTGCTTGGTCTCGACGTCGACGATCAGCTTGTCGAAGTCGGTGCGCTGCTCGACACGGGTCGCCTCGACCTTGTAGGTGACCTTGAGCACCGGCGAGTAGATCGAGTCGACCGGGATACGGCCGATCTCCTGGCCCGCCTGCTTGTTCTGGACGGCGGAGACGTAGCCGCGACCGCGCTCGACGGTCAGCTCCATCTCCAGCTTGCCCTTGCCGTTGAGCGTGGCGAGGACCAGGTCCGGGTTGTGCACCTCGACACCGGCCGGCGGCGCGATGTCCGCGGCGGTGACCAGGCCGGGGCCCTGCTTGCGCAGGTACATCACGACCGGCTCGTCGTGCTCCGAGGAGACGACCAGCTGCTTGATGTTGAGGATGAGGTCGGTCACGTCCTCCTTGACGCCCGGCACGGTGGTGAACTCGTGCAGGACACCGTCGATCCGGATGCTGGTGACAGCGGCACCGGGGATCGAGGAGAGGAGCGTGCGGCGCAGGGAGTTGCCGAGGGTGTAGCCGAAGCCCGGCTCCAGCGGCTCGATGACGAACCGGGAGCGGAACTCGTCGACGACCTCTTCGGTCAGCGAAGGACGCTGAGCGATAAGCATGAGGAAAATCCTTCAGTCGTGGGCACCCACTATTTGATGCCCGACAGATGAAACAAGGATACGGGCGGCATGCCCCGGAAGGGACATACCGCCCGCACCCGCGTCATGGACGCACGGCCGTCACCGGCCGTGACGGATCAGACGCGACGGCGCTTCGGCGGACGGCAGCCGTTGTGCGGCGTCGGGGTGACGT
The DNA here is from genome assembly GCF_044754785.1 of Streptomyces sp. NPDC092952. Lineage (NCBI taxonomy): Bacteria > Bacillati > Actinomycetota > Actinomycetes > Kitasatosporales > Streptomycetaceae > Streptomyces > Streptomyces sp. NPDC092952. The sequence continues at coordinate 570,889 of NZ_JBIVPT010000001.1, forward strand.
CCTGGATCGAACCGACCTCCAGGCCGGTGGCCTGGAGCGAACGGATCGCGGTCTCGCGGCCGGAGCCCGGACCCTTCACGAAGACGTCGACCTTGCGCATGCCGTGCTCCTGCGCGCGGCGGGCGGCCGACTCGGCGGCCATCTGCGCGGCGAAGGGAGTGGACTTGCGCGAGCCCTTGAAGCCGACGTGGCCGGCGGAGGCCCAGGAGATCACGTTGCCCGAGGGGTCCGTGATCGAGACGATGGTGTTGTTGAACGTGCTCTTGATGTGCGCGTGGCCGTGAGCGACGTTCTTCTTTTCCTTGCGACGCACCTTCTTGGCTGCGCCCTGACGACCCTTGGGGGGCATGTCTTGACTCCAGATGGAGAGGGGAGGTGATCGGTCCTACAGCGAAGACCGCTGGTTGCTGCGGGTGCCCGGTGGCCGGACGACCGCAGTGCGTCCGCTGAGGACTACTTCTTGCCCGGCTTCTTCTTACCGGCGATCGCGCGACGCGGGCCCTTGCGGGTACGAGCGTTCGTGCTGGTGCGCTGGCCGTGGACCGGCAGACCGCGGCGGTGACGCAGACCCTGGTAGCAGCCGATCTCGACCTTGCGGCGGATGTCGGCCTGGATCTCGCGGCGGAGGTCACCCTCGGTGCGGAGGTTGGCGTCCACGTACTCGCGGATCTTGACCAGGTCCTCTTCGGCCAGGTCGCGAACACGGGTGTTCGGGTTCACGTCCGTGGCGGCGAGGATCTCCTTGGACCGGGTGCGCCCGATGCCGAAGACGTAGGTGAGGGCGACCTCCACGCGCTTTTCGCGCGGGATGTCAACACCTGAAACGCGTGCCATTCAATGGCTCCAGTTGTTCGTTCGGGGGTCTTCCACAGTGCCGCTCCTGATCGCCGACCTCTCGGGAGGAGAGGTGGTACGCCCAGGTCCCCGGCCCCCGCCGGAGGTGTCGTCAGCCGAAGCGTGGACGGACTCTGCGTATGTACGTATTACGTGCGTCGCGCGAAGTACTGCGAGATGCAGGTGGTCGTGCGTCAGCCCTGGCGCTGCTTGTGGCGCAGGTTGTCGCAGATGACCATGACCCGACCGTGACGGCGGATCACCTTGCACTTGTCGCAGATCTTCTTGACGCTCGGCTTGACCTTCATGGGATGTCAGGTTCTCCGGGTCAGTGCCGTCGCCTCGCGGATGCGGGGCAGAGGCAAGATCTACTTGTAGCGGTAGACGATCCGGCCACGCGTCAGGTCGTACGGAGAGAGCTCCACGACGACCCGGTCATCCGGAAGGATTCGGATGTAGTGCATCCGCATCTTGCCGCTGATGTGCGCGAGGACCTTGTGACCGTTCTGGAGTTCCACCTTGAACATGGCGTTCGGGAGGGACTCGATCACGGTGCCCTCGATTTCGATGGCACCTTGCTTCTTGGCCACGCTTCGCCTTTCGAATCGGCTACCTTGATCGACTCTCGGCATCGCATGCGGACATACCGATGCACGACAGCCGACGAGTCAGTCTACGTCAGCGGACCTCAAAAGACGAATCCGTCAAGTTTGCCCAGCCGGAGAGATCCTTAGACCTCGGTAAAGCCCCGGCTTCGGCCCGCCGCGCCGGGCTCCGCCCGACCGCCCGCCGCTCAGCCCAGCGGGTCCGGCGCCGCCTCGATCCCGGCCCCTCCCCCACGCGGCCCTCGCGGGCTCGGCGCCGGAGCGCCTCACGGGCTTCGGCCCGCCGCGCGGGCTCCGCCCCGCGATCCCGGCTCAGCCCAGCGGGTCCGGCGCCGCCTCGATCCCGTACTGGGCCAGCTTCTCGCGGCCGCAGTCGGGGGCGGTGAGGACCAGGGGGCCCTGTTCGGTGAGGGCGATCGAGTGCTCCCAGTGGGAGGACCAGGTGCCGTCCGTCGTGATCACGGTCCAGTCGTCCTGGAGCACCTCGGTCCGCGCCGTGCCGAGCGAGACCATCGGCTCGATGGCGAGGCAGACGCCGGGGACCAGCTTGATGCCCTTGCCGCGCTTGCGGGCGACGTAGTTCAGCAGGTGCGGGTCCATGTGCATCTCGGTGCCGATGCCGTGGCCGCCGTAGTCCTCGATGATCCCGTACTTGCCGGTGGCGGGGCGGGGCTGGCGGCGGATGTAGGACTCGATCGCCTTCGAGATGTCGACGAGGCGGTTGTTGACCTTCATCGCGGCGATCCCGGCCCACATCGACTCCTCGGTCACCCGGGAGAGCTCGATCAGCTCCGGAGCGTGTCCGGTGCCCACAAAAGCGGTGTACGCGGCGTCGCCGTGCCAGCCGTCGACGATCGCGCCGGCGTCGATGGAGATGATGTCGCCGTCCTTGAGGACGGTCTTCTCGTCCGGGATGCCGTGGACGACGACCTCGTTGACCGAGGTGCAGATCGTCGCGGGGAAGCCGCCGTAGCCGAGGAAGTTCGACTTCGCGCCGTGGTCGGCGATCACCTTGCGGGCGACCTGGTCGAGGTCGTGCGTGGTGGCGCCGGGCACCGCCGCCTCGCGGGTGGCCGCGTGAATGGCAGCGACCACCAGCCCCGCCTCACGCATCTTGGCGATCTGCTCGGGGGTCTTGATCTGCACCATTGCACGGCGCCTCTCTGCGTCGGCCCGTCGATCCTTGTCGAACGGGGATGTCTGCGGCGTACCCGTTCCACGATACGGCGCACGCAGTCGGGGGGGGGGGGGGGCGGGGGCCCCCCCCCCCCCCGCCCGCCGGGGGGGGGGGGGCGGGGGCGGGGGGGGGGCCTAGGCCCGAGCCAACCCCCCCCCCCCCACACCGGTGCGAACGCCGCCG